>JAJFIK010000029.1 GCA_021775005.1 Rhodospirillales bacterium | reverse complement strand
GCTCCTTTGCCTTGAAATGGCGAAGCGGCAAACCGGTGAGGTTCAAATCAACAAGCCCAACAAGGTCCACGTTGAGCACATTTATCCCCAAAAGCCCGAACCGGGGCAGCGCTGGACCACACATAACCAGCACATCAACCGAATTGGGAATCTGTCGCTTTTGGACAAGCATATCAATTCTAGCATTAAGCCCGCATAACCCAGATGGCTTGACATAATAGGACTGATAGATTCTGGTTTGTTCAAGCAAATCAATCTATTAGGTGGTCGAGATGTCGGTTATTCGGGGCAGCGCAACGGGTGAATCAGTTTCAGCGCATTTGAGGGTCATTTTTGACCGGCGATTGAAGCTCCAGTTCTACGGCACGAAGCTTAGCTCGGATGGCGGCTTGTTGCTGTTTCGGGAACTGGACGATGCTCTGGGACTGACCCAGATGGCGTCATGGGAACTGCGCGATAACCGCACCGGCAAGAACTCTCGTCACCAACTGCTCGCGATGTTCCGACAATCGGTGTTTGGGCGTATTGCCGGATATGAAGATGTCAATGATGCCGGACGGCTCGCCCGTGATCCTGTGATGCGGGCGATCACGGGAAGAAAAGACTTTGACCGGCCAGCGGCTTCCGAAAGTCAGATGGGGCGTTTCGAGACAGGCACGCTCCCCAGCGGTAAGAACCTGACTGCGCTGTCAAATCTCAACGGCAAGTGGGTGGGCCGGATTCAACGATTGCGCAAATCGCCTAATCTGATCCTCGATATCGATAGCTCCGAAAGCCCAGTGCACGGAGAGCAGGAAGCCTCGGCTTATAACGGCCATTTTGGTCGTAGTTGTTATCATCCGCTTTTCGTCTTCAACCAGCATGGTGACCTTGAGCATTGTGCCTTGCGTCCTGGCAACGTTCACAGTGCGCACAATTGGCAAGCGGTGCTTGATCCAGTCGTAAAGCGCTATCGTTGGACTGGCTTATGGCGCAAATATCTACGAGGCGATGCTGCTTTCGCCATCCCTGAGTTGTTCGACTATCTGGAAGCCAATGAGTTTGGCTACGCAATCCGTCTGAGAGCCAACAAGGTTCTGGAGCGCCGTATCGCTCATCTTCTCAAGCGTCGCCCGGGTCGCCCATCAACTTCGGTGGAACGCCATTATGCCAACTTCACCTATCAGGCCAAGAGCTGGAGCAATCCACGCCGGGTTGTGGCCAAGGTGGAATGGCATCCGGGTGAGCTGTTTCCCCGTGTCGGGTTTGTGGTGACAACCCTTACGGTTCCCACCGAGCGGGTGTTCGAGTTTTACAACGGCCGCGGAACGGCAGAGCAGTACATCAAGGAAGGCAAATACGCCCTCAAATGGACGCGGCTTTCCTGCAAGAGCTTCAAAGCCAATGAAGTCCGGCTTCAGCTTCATGCACTGGCCTACAATATGGCGAACTTCCTGCGCACGTTGGTGTTGCCGAACTCCATAGCTAACTGGTCTCTCACCAGCCTGCGGGATCGGGTGATCAAGATTGGCGCGAAGGCAATCCGCCATGCCCGTTCGATCACCCTGCAGTTGGCCGAAGTGGTCGTTCCTCGCGATCTATGGGCTGAGATGCTGGCAACGATTGCTGGCCTCAAGGCAAGGGCTCGCTCGCCATGAATACAAACTGCCGATTCAACATCGCCGATGTACGTAGCGCCAGCCGCGCCGTGATTTGTCACGCCATCATTCAGCCAAAACGCAGACCCTTCCGAGCATCTGTGGCAGGAAACACCCTCGGCCTTGCGATTGCGCCGCATATTTTCGAGCGAGGGATTGGATTTCAGGCAAAATCGAGCAATGATATCGAAAATGACATTCCATCTGGGGGATGTCGGCGTAAACGGTGGATTATTACCGAGACTATTCAGGCCAATTCCAAGTCGTGAAAAGCTTAACGATCCCCTAAGAGAAATATTGTCGGTTATCCGTTTTTCTACGCCCACTTCGACGGCCAAATAGCTTCCACGGTCCGTATTGAGAAATTGATTGAACCCGGGCAGATCGATTTCGTTACCAAACAGAGCGTTAATGCCCCCTGATATGGTCAGATACGGAACGAAGTTCTGCACTGGCCCAAATACGGGACCATCGTTGCCGATAGGTTCTTCGAGATTGCCGGTAGGCTCGTCAAGCAGAATTGGCGCCGGTTTTTCCGGCAGCGCGCGTGCGATAGCAACTCTCTTCCGTTGGCCTTTTGAAAGCCGTTTTTTTGCCTCATCAGCGTCCTCCGGCTCCAGTTTTTTTGTGGAAACAATCTTTGGTGTTTGGGGTTGGTTCACCTTGTTGGAGTTCTTTAATATAAGCTGCGAAACTGGCAATTGGGGGTTGGCTAATGCAAATTCTGTTAGTTTATTTTGAGTATCGATAGTTTTTTACGTGATCTCCGTCAGTTCATACACATCGTCAGACACTGGTTCGGGAACCTTTTTCACCTTATTGGAAAACTCAATAATTTCGTTAAGAAATTCCCCCAATTCTATTCCAATACGCTCCGCTTCTTTTTCAATTTCGTCGAACACTGTTGGGTCAGATTTAGTGACGACATCAGTCTGCGTTGGTTGGCCAGCTGTTCCCGATGGTTGGTCAGGAAGCGTCTTTATTCTGTCTTCCAATTTCCATAGCTCTACCTGCAGATTATTCTTTCTTCTTCTCAATTCTATTGAATTGATATTAAGT
>JAJFIK010000028.1 GCA_021775005.1 Rhodospirillales bacterium | reverse complement strand
CCTGCGCAATGTGAGGAAACCCCCAAAAACCCCTGAATCTGATGCAATGATGCCATCTTCCTTGACAATTTGGGGTTCCCTCCGCCAAACCGGCTCAAAGATCGCGATTTATGTGACGCTGAGGAGATCGCGATTTATGTGACGCTGAGGACATATCCATGAGCAGGGCATTCACGTTTCCCGGGCAAGGCTCCCAGGTCGTCGGTATGGGCAAAGCAATGGCAGAGGCCTTTGCCTCGGCTCGCGAAGTTTATCAAGAAGTCGACGAGGCCTTGGGGCAAAACCTTTCCCAGCTCATGTGGGAGGGGCCGTCGGAAGAATTGACACTGACGGAAAATGCGCAACCGGCGTTGATGGCGGCCAGCATGGCGGCCATGCGGTGTTTGGAAACGGAAGCCGGCCTCGACCTTGGCAAACACGCAGCCTATGTCGCGGGGCACTCGCTTGGGGAGTATTCCGCTCTTGCCGCGGCGGGGGCTCTTGGACTTGCTGATACTGCCAAACTTCTCAAAACGCGCGGCAAAGCTATGCAGAAAGCAGTACCTGTTGGCGAAGGCGCCATGGCGGCGCTGCTTGGGCTCGACATCTCTGTGGTGGATGAAAAAGTCACCATGATGGAAAACGCAGGCATGTGCACCATCGCCAATGACAACGCGCCGGGGCAGGTGGTGATTTCTGGCGAGAAGGGGGCTGTTGAGGCAGCGATTGAGCGCGCGAAAGCAGCGGGTGCCAAACGCGCTATGCCATTGCCGGTAAGCGCACCGTTTCACTGCCCGCTGATGCAACCAGCGGCCGACGTGATGGCAGAGGCGTTAGCGGCAGTGACCCTCAACCCGCCCCGTGTTCCGTTGGTGGCCAATGTGATCGCCAAACCCACATCAGACCCCGAAACCATTCGCAGGATGCTGGTGGATCAAGTGACAGGCCGTGTGCGGTGGCGCGAAAGTGTGCTGTGGATGGTCAAAAGTGGCGTCACCGCAATTGTGGAAGTGGGCACCGGTAAAATTTTGACCGGCATGGCAAAACGCATCACCAAGGATGTGCCGCTCTATCATGTTGACACGCCCGAAGACCTCGAAGCTTTTGCCAAGACCCTTTAAATCAACTGACCCCGGAGGACTTTATATGTTTGATCTAAGCGGCAAGCGCGCGCTTGTAACTGGTGCCTCTGGCGGCATTGGTGGTGACATTGCGCGCGTGCTTCATGGCCGGGGGGCAACGGTCATGTTGTCCGGCACGCGAGCGGAGGCCTTGGATGCCTTGGCCTCAGAATTGGGCGATCGCACGCATGTAGCGACCTGCAATCTGATGGACAATGGCGATATCGATGGCCTGCCGGGCAAGGCGACAGAGGCAATGGGCGGGCTCGACATCCTTGTAAACAACGCCGGGATTACGCGCGACAATCTGTTCATGCGCATGAAAGATGACGAGTGGGATCAGGTGATCCAAGTCAACCTGACCGCCAGCTTCCGCCTTATGCGCGCGAGCTTGCGCGGCATGATGAAACAACGCGCCGGCCGCATGATATCCATCACCTCCGTCGTCGGCGTAATGGGCAACCCGGGCCAAGGAAATTATGCCGCGACCAAGGCGGGCATCATTGGGATGTCAAAGTCGCTCGCCGGTGAAGTGGCCAGCCGCAATATCACCGTGAATTGTGTCGCGCCGGGGTTCATCGCCACGGCCATGACAGATGTCCTGACAGATGATCAAAAATCAGCCATCAACACGACAATCCCGGCGGGTCGGATGGGGGATGGCGTTGACGTTGCCGCTGCGGTTGCCTATCTGGCGAGTGATGAAGCGGGCTATGTCACCGGGCAGACCATCCACGTCAATGGCGGCATGGTGATGATCTGAGCGGAAATGGTCTAGATCAGGGACAATTCAAAAAGCCCTGCAAAGTTAACGAGTTACGCCATATTTTCGCAGGCGCGAGAAAGTGGCAAATCAAAACGAACTGTGCTAGGAAACGGGCGAATTTAGGGGCATGCCAGCGTTTCTGCCACTGCGAGGCCCCAATCATCAAGAGCCAATGACCCTTTTGGGTCTCGACCGAAAGAGGATTAAACATGAGCGACATCAAAGATCGCGTTGCGAAAATCGTTGTGGAACATCTTGGCGTTGAAGAAGATAAAGTGGCGGAAACGGCCAGCTTCATTGACGATCTTGGCGCGGACAGTCTCGACACCGTCGAGCTGGTGATGGCGTTCGAAGAAGAATTTGGTCTGGAAATTCCTGACGATGCAGCCGAAACCATTCAAACTGTCGGCGATGCTGTGAAGTACATCACCGCAAACGCGTCATAATTTTGCATTTTTGGCACCGTCTGCGTTTTACCGTGGACGGTGCTTTTGTATCTGATACCCAAGATATAAGATGCCAAGTCAAATTGATGGAAGGGAATGAGCCATGAAGCGCGTTGTGGTAACCGGCCTTGGACTGGTCTCTCCCTTGGCCCATGGCGTTGAGGCCTCATGGAAGCGGCTCATTGCTGGCGAGTCTGGCATCAATACCATTGGCAATTTTGAAATCGATGACATGGGCTGCAAAATCGCCGGGCAAGTGCCCCGCGTAGATGGGCGCGGCGATGGCGAGGGCAAAGACTACGCCTTTGACCCGGACAAGACGCTTGAGCCACGCGATCAGCGCCGCATCGACGACTTTATTCTTTATGGCATTGCTGCCGCTGACGAAGCCTTGGCAGACTCTGGCTGGAAGCCTGAGAGCGAAGAAGAGAAAATTCGCACTGGCGTGCTCATTGGCTCCGGCATTGGTGGGCTGCAGTCGATCTATGAGAGCTCGATAACATTGCACGAAAAAGGCCCGCGCAAGCTGAGCCCCTTCACCGTGCCTGCCATGTTGATCAATCTGGCGTCTGGGCAGGTTTCCATTCGGCATGGCCTCAAAGGCCCCAACCATTCCGTTGTAACCGCCTGTTCCACTGGCGCCCATGCCATCGGCGATGCAGCCGAGATCATCAAGCGCGGCGACGCAGATGTGATGGTTGCTGGCGGCGCGGAAGCGGCGATCTGCCGGATTGGCATTGGCGGCTTTCTGGCAGCGCGTGCGCTTTCAACTGGGTTTAACGACACGCCCGAAAAAGCTTCGCGACCTTACGACAAAGACCGCGACGGGTTTGTTATGGGGGAAGGCGCGGGCTGCGTCATCCTGGAAGACTATGATCACGCCAGGGCGCGCGGCGCAAAAATTTATGCCGAAGTTGTGGGATATGGCCTTTCCGGCGATGCCCATCACATCACCGCCCCGGCGGATGATGGCGACGGGGGTTTTCGCTCAATGAGCATGGCGCTCGATCATGCAGGGCTTAGTGTTGGCGACATTGACTATGTGAATGCCCATGGCACCTCGACGCCCAAGGGCGATGAGATCGAATTGCGCGCGGTGGAGCGGCTCTTTGCCGATGCGACCAGCACCATGTCCATGTCCTCTACAAAATCTGCTGTCGGGCACTTATTGGGCGCGGCCGGAGCCATCGAAACGATTTTCTGCATCCTGGCCATTCGCGATCAGATTGCGCCGCCGACGCTTAATCTGGATAATCCTTCTGTGGAAACCAAAATAGATTTGGTTCCGCACAAGGCGCGCAAACGGAAAATTGATGCTGCGTTATCAAATTCCTTTGGCTTTGGCGGCACCAATGCGTCGCTTGTGCTGCGTCGGGTCGAAGACTGATTTTACTCAAGAATGAAGGAGGGTAGTCATGCGTATCTTGATTATTCTCGCTAGCCTGGGCCTTGGCCTCCTGGTGGTGGCTGCGGGCACTGTGGGCGGCGTCTATTATTGGGGCAAGACTCAGTTTGAAGCCGCCGGGCCGCCTGCGCCCGATGGCACAAACGAAACCGTTTACTTGGTAGAGCGCGGCCTTGGGGTCAGTTCAATTGCAGCGCAGCTTGAACAGCGCGGGCTCATTTCACGCGCGCGGCTCTTTTCCATCGGTGTTCGCCTTCAGGGGGAAGAGAACAACCTCAAAGCGGGGGAATATGCCATTCCTTCCGGTGCCAGCATGGCTGAGATTATGGCGTTGCTCATCTCCGGCGACAGCATCATGCATTGGATCACCATCCCTGAAGGCCTCGCCAATGTGCAGATTGCTCCCATCATTGAAGCCAATGAGATTTTGGTTGGCGAGATGCCCGACCTTCCCGGCGAAGGGCACGTGCTGCCAGAGACCTATGACTTTTTGCGCGGCACCACGCGCGCTGAGTTGGTAGTGCGCATTGCTCGTGATCTGGAAACAACCCTAGCGGAGCTTTGGGACGCGCGCGCAGAAAACTTGCCGCTGGATACACCGGAAGAAGCGTTGATCCTTGCCTCCATTGTGCAAAAGGAAACCGGCTTGGCTGAAGAACTACCGCTGGTGGCTAGCGTGTTTATCAATCGCTTGCGCCAGGGGGTGCAGCTGCAATCTGATCCAACCATCATCTATGGCCTGACCCAGGGCGCACCTTTGGGGCATCCGTTGCGGCAATCGGAACTTGCTCGTGAAAATCCCTATAACACCTATCAAATTCCGCATCTGCCGCCGACGCCCATTGCCGCTCCGGGGCGGGCCGCGCTGGAGGCAGTACTTAATCCTCCGGACACGGATTATTTCTTTTTTGTGGCTGATGGCACTGGCGGGCACGTGTTTGCGCGGACCTTGTCTGAGCACAATCGCAATGTCGCCAATTGGCGGCGGATAGAGCGAGAACGGGGCCGCTAGCGGGCACTGAGGCTTGACGGGGCGACCACCGCGCCGTACCGAGGGTCAAGCGGAGAAGGAGCCGAGTCGCAGCCATGGCGCTTAATAGTATGACCGGATTTGCCCGCGCTGAGGGCGGCGCTGTCGGCTGGCAATGGAGCTGGGAGCTCAAATCCGTCAATGGTCGCAACTTGGAACTCCGATTGCGCTTGCCCCAAGGCCATGACGCGCTGGAAGGCGACGTGCGCAAACGCATTCAAGCAAAACTCACGCGCGGATCTGTCTATGGTGTGCTGGCGGTAAGCCGGGACGCCGCCACATCAGAAGTGCGCATCAACGAAGATGCCCTCAATCAAGTCCTTAAAGCCGTTGAGGAACTGAAAGCACGCACGGAAATTGCCCCGCCTACAGCTGATGGGCTCTTGGGCCTGCGCGGGGTGCTTGAAGTGTCCGAGCCGGTGGAAGAAGAAAGCGCTCGCGAAGCGCGCGAGATCGCCATGCTTGGCACATTAGATGAGGCCCTCGAAGCGCTTGTTGCGGCCCGTGCCGATGAAGGGGCGAAGCTGCACGATGTCATGTCTGGCCAGGTGGCTGAGATCGGGCGCCTGAGTAATGCGGCGGAAGCTTGCGCCGCGGCGCGACCGGGCGCCCTAAAAACTCGCATCACCGAGCAAGTGGAAGCCCTGATGGCGTCCGGCAAATCATTTGACGAGACCCGCCTGCATCAAGAATTGGCGCTGATGGCGACAAAGATGGATGTGCGCGAGGAAATTGATCGCCTTAGCGCCCATGTTACGGCCGCACAAGAATTATTGGCCGCAAGCGCGCCGGTGGGGCGCAAGTTTGATTTTCTCACCCAGGAATTCAATCGCGAAGCCAATACGATATGTTCCAAGGCCGGTGATATAGAGCTCACGCAAATCGGGCTCGATCTCAAGGCTGTGATCGATCAGTTGCGCGAGCAAGTGCAGAACGTGGAGTGAGTATGGTGGAGGTCACCCGTCGCGGATTAATGTTTGTTTTGTCGTCGCCGTCTGGCGCTGGCAAGACCACCATCGCGCGGCGCCTACTCGAATCCGATGACAATCTAACGCTTTCCATATCTGCGACGACGCGCTCAAAACGTGCCAGCGAGGTTGATGGACGCGACTATGTATTTATCGCCAAAGACAAATTTGATCGCATGGTTGAACGAGGCGAGTTCCTTGAACATGCAGAAGTTTTTGGCAATTTCTACGGTACACCGCAAGACCCCGTGGAAGAGGCGTTGGCTGGCGGGAAAGACGTGCTTTTTGACATTGATTGGCAAGGGGCGAAGCAGCTACGAGAGGCTCGGCCCAGTGACGTGGTGAGTGTCTTTATTTTGCCGCCGTCACGAAAAGAACTGGAGGACCGTTTGCGGCGGCGGGCTGAGGACCCTGATGATGTGGTCAATGCCCGGATGGCAAAGGCCTCAGGCGAAATCGGCCACTGGAGTGAATATAGCCACATCGTGGTCAATCGCGATGTCGATGCGGCCATAGATGAAACCCGCGCTATTCTAAATGCGGCGCGATTGGAGCGCACGCGGCAGACCGGGCTCCCCGGATTGGTTGATGAGCTGCTAAAGGAATAGTTTCGTGGCGCATGATTTGTTGTTGTTTGCAGGGCCAAAGATCGGTTCAACTTGGACCCTGCGAGCATGGCTCATCCTCAAGCACTATGGCATTCCCTTTGACGAACAGCTTTTTGACTACAATACAGATGATGGCTTTGCGCGGCTGAAGCAAGAATCCCCATCGGGCTGGGTGCCGGTGCTTTGGCATGATGGCAAGCCCATCTGGGATACGCTTTCTATCGCTGAATATCTCAACGAGCTTTTCCCAGAGCATCAGATGTGGCCCAGTGAGCCTCGCGCCCGCGCCGTGGCGCGCAGTGTGGCGGCAGAAATGCACTCAAGTTTTGGTGCGCTTCGCGTTGAGATGCCAATGATATTTGGAGAAAAACACACCATCTCTCCCTCGGACGCCTGCAAAGCCAACATCGCGCGCATCGAGAATATGTGGACAGACTGCCGTGCAGAGTTCGGCGCCGACGGGCCGTTTTTGTTCGGAGACTTCTCCATCGCCGATGCCATGTACGCGCCCGTTGTCAGCCGCTTCCGCACGTATGGCGTGGAAAGCGATAGCGCATCAGTAACTGACTACCGCAACGCCATCTGGAATCTCCCCGCCATGCAAGCGTGGGGCGCGGGCGCCATATCATCAGCAGATGGGTAAGGGTTAAGTGTTGTCATTCCGGGGCCGAGCAACGCGAGGAGCCCGGAATCTCAGGCGCCACGGATTGGCTCACGAGATCCCGGATCGAACATTCGCGTGCCAAAGGCGACTCGCCTTTGGGCTCATGATACGTCCGGGATGACCACTACGTGGTCACTTCGTCATCGCTTGCTCATAGAGCATGGCGTAGTCGTCGGCGGTTGGTTTGCGCGGCGCACCGAAGTGGCAGACATCGCCCAGGGCGTGTTCCACCATGCCTGGTACGATGTCACTGGTGACGCCCATGTCAGCCAGGTTGCGTGGCAGGCCAATTTCAGCATTTAGATCCTCGATGAAATCAGCGATGTCGGCGCCCTCAGCCAACCCCATGGCGCGGCGCAGGCGTTCAAACTTCTCCGGTGCGGAGCCTTCATTAAAGCGCATGATCACCGGCAGGATCACGGCATTGAGTGTGCCATGGTGGAGTTTCAGTTCCTTGATGCGCCCAGCAGCGTGGCTCATGGAATGCACAGCGCCAAGGCCTTTGGTAAATGCGAGCGCGCCCTCGGTGGACGCCATCATCATGTTCCAGCGCGCATCTTTGTCTGCGCCATCTTTCACAGCGGCTTTGAGATTCCCCTGCCGAATAGCGCGCTCCAACCCGTCATAACCAACGCCTTCGGCAGGAGGGTTCACCACCGGCGTCAGAACCGCCTCTATACAGTGAGTGACAGCATCCATGCCCGTTGCGGCGGTGAGATAAGGCGGCAGGCCAAGGGTCAGATCCGGATCACATATGGCAACGCAGGGCACAATGGTTTTGGAGACGAAGACAATTTTCTGGCCTTCGTTGGTGACAATCACGGACCCTGAAGAGACTTCACTGCCGGTGCCTGCCGTGGTGGGGATGGCAATGAGCGGGGGGATTTCACCAATGGGGTTGCCGTTCAGCGGCGCCCAGTGAGAGATCGGCCCGTCGTGGGTCGCCTTGATGCCAACGCCTTTGGCAAGATCCATGGATGAGCCACCACCAAACGCGATGATGCCGTCGCAACCCGCTTCTTTGAATATTTTGACCGCATCGTCGACTGCTGCCTCAACAGGGTTTTCCGGTGTGTCATCATAAATGGTGATCTCAAATTCATTGCCAATGGCGTCGCGCAATGTGTCCACCAGCCCGATACCCACAAGGCCTTTGTCGGTGCAGATCAGCGGGCGCTTGATGCCTTGCTGCTTGAGAATGCCTGGCAATTGACTGAGCGCACCGTGGTCGAAATGGGTGGTGTTGACGAAACCGAGAATGGCCATGAAGTCCTCCGAAAGGCTGGGGTTTGAGAATTTGTCAGGGAGCCTATGCGTCCTCAAAGGCCTTCGCAAGACGACAAAACCCCGCCACATCTACTTCCTCAGCCCGTGACGTAGGGGCAATGCCGGTGGCCTCTAGCAAGGCTTCTGCTTGCGGCGTCAGGGACTTGAGCGCCGCGCGCAACATCTTGCGCCGTTGTCCAAAGGCTGCCGCCGTAACCCGCTCAAGAGATGTCCTGCGCGGTGCGTTTTCAGGTTCTGGGAGGGGTTCAATATGCACAACGGACGAGGTCACCTTTGGCGGCGGGACAAATGCCGACGCCGGGACATCGAACAAGATCGTCGGTCTTGCACGCCATTGGCTCAGCACGGCCAAGCGTCCATAGGCCTTGGCACCCGGTGCCGCGACGATGCGTTCTGCGACCTCGCGCTGAAACATCAGAGTGAGCGATTGCCACCACGGTAGCCATTCGTTGGGGGTCAGCCATTTGACCAATAGCGCGGTGCCAACATTGTAAGGCAGGTTGGCGACGACTTTGGTTGGATGCGCCGGCAGCGCCGCTTCATCAATCTTGAGCGCGTCGCCTTCGACGAGGTTCAGCTGATCAGGATAGGCTGCGGATATTTCTTCAAGGATTGGCAGGCACCTCGCATCCTTTTCTATAACGGTGACATGTTTGGCCCCCTCCATAAGCAGGGCGCGGGTTAGCCCACCTGGACCGGGCCCTACTTCAAGAACGGCGCACTGGGAAAGGTCGCCGGCACCGCGCGCGATCTTTCGGGTGAGATTGAGATCAAACAAAAAGTTTTGCCCCAGGCTCTTCTTTGCTGAGAGCCCATGGCTCGCCATTACCTTGCTTAGGGGCGGCAGGCCATCTCCAGCGCTCATGATGCGCGTCGTCCGGCCATGTCCGCCGCAAGTCTGAGCGCCGCGATGAGGCCCAATGGTGAGGCCGCCCCCGTGCCCGCTATGTCGAGCGCTGTGCCATGGTCAGGGGAGGTGCGTACAATCGGCAAACCAAGCGTAACGTTGACGGCGCTCTCAAAGGCAATGGTCTTGATGGGGATCAGAGCTTGATCGTGATACATGCAAAGGGCGGCGTCATAAGTATCTCGTGCAGCGGCGTGAAACATGGAATCAGCCGCGTGCGGTCCTGACACGATCATGCCCGCAGCGCGAAGTTTTGCGATGGCAGGTTTGATCACTCGAATTTCTTCGTCCCCGATTGTGCCGTCTTCGCCGGCATGGGGATTGAGCCCGCAAACGGCTAGCCTGGGGGCTGCCATTCCGAATTCCCGCTTCAGGCTTGATACGGTGATTTCCGCGGTTTCAATGATTTTTGCGGTTGTGAGGCTAGCGGGGACCGATGCCAACGGTTCGTGAATTGTAACCGGCACCACGCGCAGGCCTGGTGCAGCCAGCATCATGACCGGGAAAGGCGGTTCATCAGATCCAGCACAGAGGGAGGCGATATAGTCTGTGTGACCCTGGAAGGTGAACCCTTGCGTGTAGAGCGTTGCCTTTTGAATGGGGTTGGTGACCACGGCGGCAACTTCTCCGCCAAGGGCCAGCGCCACAGCCGTGTCGATGGAGCGCAGGACGGCGCCGGCAGCGCCCGGACTTGGCTGGCCCATTGAGGTCGGCGGCACATCTGATAGAGCCAATACCGGTAGAGCGTCCGGCCATATTGTAGAGGCCGCTGACGGCGAGGCGACCTCTTGAATGGGCACATCAAAATGTAGCCCGGTCGCAAGCAGCCTCAGTCGATCAGGGTCATCAATCATGAAAAATGGCGGCAGGGCGTTGGTGTCTCTCGCCAGCCAGGCCTTGAGCGCAATTTCCCCGCCAATACCGGCAGGCTCCCCCATGGTGAGGGCGAGGGGGGCGTTAGCCGCCGTAGCCATCCCGAATCACAATTAGAGCATCGCGGCGCAGGTCGCGCAGGTGGCGGCGCGCCACCATGGTGAGTTGCTGATCGTAGAGCTGATCCTCAATGTCCTCCCGCGACGGCAAATTAACTTCGTCACCGCTGCGGTCGCAAACAAAGAGCACATGGAACCCAATCTCACTAGGGATTGGGGCTGTGGCTGATCCTTCAGGAACACCGCGCACCGCTTGCATGAAATGCTCGCGTAAATCGGTCATGCGGCGTGTGCCAATGTCACCCCCAACAATAATAGGGCTGGTAAGCGCAATCTCGCGCATGTGTTCGCAAGATTCAGCGGTCTCAGAAATGCGCAGGGCCATATCGCCTACGCGGCGAACTTCGTCATCGGACATGTCACCGTGAGCTGGCACAACCACCTGGCGCAATGTAAGCGTGATTTGATCCGGGTCAGCAGCGCCCGTGATCCGTTTCTCGCGAAGGGCAAGGAGATAAAACCCACCGGTTGAACGGATCGGCAACGAAAATTGGCCCGGTGCCATCCGTCGCAGCATGTCATTAAGCTCAGGGGCCAATTGCCCATCCTGCACCCAGCCTAAGTCGCCGCCTTGTGCAGCGGACGGGTTTTGGCTGAATTGGCGCGCCAACGCGCCAAAATTGGCACCTTGGCGCAGCTGCGCAACCATGCGTTCCGCAGCCTGGCGAATGGCATCTTCCTGTTCTGGATTATCTACAGGTAGAAAAATTTCGGAGGCTTCGTATTGCGGCTGATTTGTGCTCCGCCGCATGCGATCAAGAACAATATCAATTTCTTCTTCGCTAACACTCACTTGATTGCGGAAGAGACCGCCAACCAAACGTTGCCAGGCAATATCGCTCCGCACCTGAGAAACCAGAGTTTGCGGATTGACGCGATTGTCGCGCAGCAATTCAATGAGGCCTTCGCCATCCATGCCATTGCGACTACCGATATTGTCCAGCATCGTTCCGATGTCGTCAGCACTGACTTCCACTTCGAACTGTAAAGCTTCCTGAAGCTGGAGTTTCTCGTCCACCAACTGGCGCATGACCTGCAAACGCAGACGCGCAATCGTGTCGGGGTCGGGCGCAACGCCGGCAGAAAAGATAATTAGGTTGATGCGCTGTTCAACATCATAAGTCGATATGACGTCGTCATTCACCGTGGCGGCGATGCCCTGTGCGTTTTGGGCAACGGCAGGTGCTGTAGCAACAACAACGAGCGCCAGCCCGGCAAGAGTCATTTTAGCAGCTCTGAAAATCAGGCGTTCAAACATTCTTGTTTCCATTAGTGGTTGGGACTTTCGTCCCGGCTATCCTCTGCGGCTCGACTGGCCGCCCCTATGCCCCACCAAAGCCCGTGCCGCAAGATACCTATTTCGCTGATCCGCGCAAGCCATCGCTGCGAAAACCCTAACGGCCCAAATGATTTAACCGGATTCTCAGCATAAGGGCTGTTGAAGGCTCGATATCCCGGTCTCGCGTGAATCGGCGCCGATAGGATAATTCAAGAAGAGTGCACTCATCCTCATAGATCAACCCTGCAAAGCTGTCGATCATATGGCTGCCTACTAGGTCGCGCCGGGCACCGGCCTCAAAGGACCAACGATCCGCTATGGCCAGGTGGGTGCTGGCGTTAATTTCTTCCCGGCTGCCAAGGACAGTTGCAATCTGGTCGTCTGCCAGGCGCACATAGCCGAGTTCCAGATTATAATCAGGGGTGCCCGCCCATAGCGCGACTTCATTGCGGCGGAAATGGAGATCATCCCGATCAAGGCGAAAGCGGTGGATGATATCGAGATAGGGGCCGGGCCGCACATCAATCCGCCCGACATAATCTGAGCGTTGGTTTTCAAGACCGGAATTATCGTCAAAATTTTCGTCATTGCGCAGACGGAAACTTTGCCCCAGCACGATGGTTGCCGACCCCCCGCCCAAGGTTTGCGCCGCCAACCGCACGCCCAGGTTTAGGCGCGGCCCTTCTTCCCAGCGGTCGAGGCCAGGGAATTTGTTGTAGCTAAACAAGTTGGTTTCATCGAACTCAAAGCTCGCGCTGTCTTCATTGGGCACGTCATCTGGATTGCCGCCAAGAGGGGTCACGACGACTTGGACAATAGGCTCAATAACCTGTCTCACTCGGCCTTGCTGGCGAACCCACGGCCAACGCCACTCAAACGCCGCCATAGGCAGGCCGCGCAGGATGACCTCGTCCTCATTGTCCTGACCGGGCCCAATGGGCACATTTTGAACGTAGTAAAGGTCCGTGCGGGCGCTCATGAAGAGGGTGTAGATCTGCCCCAAGTCCGAGATATCTGTGCGGTTCCATGTCAGCTCCGCCGACATGCGCGTAGTGTCGGAGCCATCGGTGCGCACGAGCATCAAGGCATTTAGGTTGAGCCCAAGGGTGCCCCCAAATGCGCGGCGATCAAACACCTCGCGGCTTTCATAAAGTACCGGAACAATGGGGGTGTCGCCAATGGCATCGCGCTGGCGCAAACCAATAAAGTAGTATCCATTGTAGGAGGCAAAGTCCCGCCCATCATAGCGCTCGACGAACAAGTTATTGGTGAGCCGGTCACGATTGGAAATATCGTAGCGCTTCAGATAAGTATCGTCGCTAACAAGCTCGACGTTGAAGCCCCAATCCCACTGATTCGAAAGTTCAAAACTTCCGTGGCTAAAAACATGGCCCCGAATGTGATGCCCGCCCAAGCTGTTGTTGTCATCGTCAAGCCGCTCTGCATTCGTGGCAGAAAGCTCAATGATATAGCGCCCACTGTCCAGGAGGTGCCGCCATTCAGACTTCATGACAACGCCAGCCCGGGTGGTGATCATGGGCGTCACTGTGAGATCAAAGCTTGGTGCCAAAGCAAAATAGTAGGGTAGCTCAACCCATTCGCCGATCTCCGACGAAGAGCCAATGCTGGGGGCGAGCAGTCCTGATTGGCGCTCAATGGTTGGATCGGGATGAGAAAAGAACGGTAGGTAGATTACCGGCACCCCAAGAATTTCAAATCGCGCGCTTTGATAGGATATGCGCTGGCGTTCCTGGTCATGCACCACACGAAGGGCAGTGATCTGCCAAAGCGGCGCGCCGACGGCCTCACATTCTTCGCAAGGCGAAAATACCGCGCGTTCAAGCTCTGTGCGATTGCCATTGGTTCGGGTGGCGCGCGCGGCCATAAGCCTGGTGTGTTCATCAAGCAATATGGTCAGGCTGTCGATGATGCCTTCACCCAAGCTGTTACTGAGGACAAGGCTGTCGGCCAGAAAAACCTCACCTGTGGGCTGCGTGATGGAGACCTCGCCCACCGCTTCAACTACGCCGGTACGTTCATTGTAGATCACTTCGTCCGCCAGCAGGATGCGATTACCATAGTTCGCTTCAACGTGTCCGCGAGCGGTCACGATGCCGGTTTCTTGCTCATAGATCAGCTCGTCGGCGCGCATCAAAACCGTGCCGGCGGGGTCACCAATAAAGTCATCAAACCCCGTTGCGGGAACGGCAAAGACAGGGTTTGCCCAGGCCAGAGCAAGCGCTGACGCTGCAGCTATAAGCGACCGACGAAGGTTATAGCGTCGCGATATCATCCGTCCTCCAGATGCAAGAGGACGGTGGTGCCAAACAACAGCGCCACAATGGTAGGGGCCCAGGCCGCAAGCGGTGCTGGCAATACGCCGGTCTGCCCCATGGCGGCGGTGACGTCAGCGATAAAGAATAGCAAAAATCCGGTGCCCGCGGCGGCGGCGGTCAATCCCACAAATCCGGTAAGGCGGGCGGTACGAAGCGAAAAGCTTGCCGCGATCAATACCATGGCCAAGAACAAGAACGGCGTTGCCAACAGGGAATACCAATGAACTTTGTGGCGCGCGGCGCTTAACCCGGCTTCTTCAGCTTGGGCGATAAACTGCGGCAATTCCCAAACCGACAAGGTTTCAGGGGGGGCAAAGCTTTCGCGGATCTGATCTCGTGTCAGGGTCGTGGGGAGTATGAAGGCTTCGCGGAAAAGCGGCTCGCCTAATTCGGGCGTTATCCAGGCATTAGTCAGGGTCCAAACCCCATCACCCAACCCGGCGGACTCGGCATAGATGTGGGAGTCAAATCCGCTGCTGCCTTGGAATGAAACGATGGTGACATCTTCCAGTGATAGTGAGCCGCTGTCACTATCATTGATGCGCAGCGCTGTGAGAATGGACCGGTTTCCATTGAAGGATTGAATCAACCAAAGGCCTTCTGAGGACACGCTGATCTGGCTTGTTTGCCCGCGCAACCATTGTGCTTCCAACTGGGAATAACGGGAAAACATCATCGATGAGATGGGGTTGTAGAACATCGTCACAAAAACACCGGCGACCAATGCAATGACAACCGCCGGTGCCAGGAATTGCCAGGCTGAAACACCGGAGGCGCGCGTCACTACAAGTTCTTTTTGGCGGTTGAGGGTCGAGAACGTCCACATAGCGCCGATGAGCACGGCGAGTGGCAACGCTTTTTCCGCCAAGTTTGGAAGTTTGAGAAGGCTTAGGCCAAACGCAGACGTTGCAGTGATAATTTCGCGCGACGCGTATTGGCGCAATGTTTCCACAAAGTCGCCAATGAACAGCAAAAATAAAAGTCCGCCCATGACGATACCGAAGCGGACAAGGAACATCCGACCAATGTAGCGCGAAAGGGTAAAAGACATCGCCATTTCTCTATGCCCCCTCGATCACAGGTTGGGCATCAGAGGGTTCGCGCGGCAGCAGATTAGGCAGCCAGCCCCCGATCATAAGGACGCATATGAAAATGGTCCCTAGAGGAATGAAATAGAGCAGCGGCGTGAGAAGGGGCATCCCCGCCAGCATGCCATGCACGCCGAACCCGGCGAGGCGCACGCTGACCGCGACGCCCATGGCAATGGCGACACGCCCGGTATAGCCGCGTCGATTAAACGTGCCGCAGACAATGGCCACAAAGGGAATGAGCGCCAGCGCCAAATTATAGAGCGGGCTGGAAAGCCGGTCATGAGCTTCGGCGTATAGTCGCTCCAGATTACGCCGATCCCAATTGCGCGACACATCGGGTCTTAATAGTTCATGCAAATAACGCTCGGAAAGATCGCGAGAATTGCGACCGCCTTGGTCCATGAATTGCGTGAGATCAAAGGTATAGCTTTCAAACTGAAGCAGCGAGACATTGTTCGCCTCGGCATCGCGGTGAAGAATGGTGCCATCCTCCATCACCAATCGGGGGCCGGACTCCGTGCGGACAAATGCGCCGCGCCGCGCCAAATATGTAATTGGTCCGCTCGGGTCAGAACTATTATGCACCATGAGATCAAACAGATCGCTGCCGGGAGGCGCCGAGCCAATATAGACCGTTATGCCATCGGCGGGATTTATAAACTCCCCTTCGCGCAGCAAGAGACCGGCGAGATCTTCGCGGATCTCATAAACCATGTCTTTCATGGTGCGGTATCCGGCGGGCATGAAATAAAGATTGAGTGCGTAGCCGATCATGGTCGCGAGAAGGCCAAAAATCACCACCGGCCAGATGAGACCCCAAATCGAAAGCCCCGAAGCGTTCATCACCACAAGTTCGCTGTCTTCACGCATTCTGTGAAGGCCATAGAGCACCGCCACAAAGACGGCGATGGGCAAAATATTGGTGAGAATGAAGGGTAGGATCAGCACAGAAAGTTGCGCAAAGATGAGCGCCGACTGGCCACGGTTAATGACAAGGTCGATCATGTCCAGCGACTGCGTCAGCCAGATCACAACAGTCATTCCGACAGTGGCGAAAATCATCGGCACCATCATTTGACGCAACATGTACCGCCCTAGGCGCGTCATGCCTTCGCCTATTCCCAACTATCAATCCAAACGACCAAAGAGTGCCCTCGACCGCGCGGTGTCGGCTTATTGCCGATTCTATCGTCTCAGATGCGGAGTCTCACCCAATTTGCCTTTGCGCGCAAAGACCTTAAGCTACGTGCCGAATGGCTCGCAGCCTTGCAATCGCGGTGTGAGCCGCAGTCCCTTAATTCCTGAGGCGGATTATCACGGAACCCGCCCCGGGGCACAACGCAAACACAGTCACAAACGGCCCTGCGAAGGTGTTTTTTTCGCAGAAAACCAAGAAAAATGGGAAATCGTCATGAAATTCAGCTTCAAAGCCTCTGCGCGTCCATCAGACGGGGCGTTGGTCCTTTCTGTTTATGCCGACAATGCCTTGGGTGCATTTGGTCGCTCAGTAGATGCTGACACAGGCGGGGCGTTGACCCGCGCTTTTGCAGCTAAGTCCTTTTCAGGCAAATCGGGCAGCACCGTTGAGATCGTGGCCCCCGCCGGGTCGGGCCTGAGTCGAATCATCGTCGCAGGTCTTGGGACCCCCAAAGAGGCCACTGCCGTAAGCGTTGAGAATGCCGCTGCGGAGGCCTTTGCTGTTTTGAGAAAGGGCGGAGACGCCGCTGCAACATATGTCTTTGAACGCGTAGCCGGTGTGAAGCTTGATAACAATCAACTCGCCGCTCATGCCGCCTTTGGCGCGCAAATGCGCAGCTATGAATTTGATCGCTACAAAACCAAGAAGAAAGATAAGACCTCACTCAAGGCGATTACTTTTGGCTGTGAGCGCAAGGCCGCCGCAGACAAATTGTGGGGCGATCTTCACGCCGTCGCTGATGGTGTGTTTCTTGCGCGCGACCTTGTGAATGAACCGGCAAATATTCTGCACCCTGAGGAATTTGCTAAGCGCTGCAAGGCGCTCTCCAAGCTCGGCGTGAAAGTTCAGGTGCTTGGCGAAGCGCAAATGAAAAAACTCGGCATGGGCGCTTTTTTGGGCGTCAGCCAGGGCAGCGCCTTTGAAGGTCAATTGGCCATCATGCAATGGCAGGGCGATACCAATGCCAAGGGAGAACTTGCTTCCGATTGGTGCGCCTTTGTTGGCAAAGGGCTTTGTTTCGACAGCGGCGGCATTTCCATCAAACCCTCTGGCGGTATGGAAGATATGATTGGCGACATGGGCGGCGCTGCCGCTGTTACCGGCCTCATGCACACGCTCGCCAAGCGCAAAGCCAAAGCAAATGTAGTAGGTGTTGTGGCCTTGGCTGAGAATATGCCCGACGGCAACGCTCAGCGTCCTGGTGACATTGTGACGTCCATGTCCGGGCAAACCATTGCCTGCTTAAATACCGATGCTGAGGGACGTCTCGTTCTCTGCGACGCGCTTTGGTACACGCAGGACCGCTTTAAGCCACAATTTATGGTGGACCTGGCAACGCTCACCGGCGCGATTATTGTTTCGCTCGGCCATGAACATGCGGGCTTGTTCACAAATACTGATGGACTGGCAAAAGAGCTGTCCGCTGCAGGTTCAGCGGAAGACGAGGCTGTTTGGCGCCTGCCGCTGAACGGTGCCTATAACAGGCAGATCAATTCCAAACACGCTGATATGCAGAATATCGGCGCGGGCGGGGCGGGTTCGATCACGGCGGCGCAGTTCCTGCAGCGCTTTGTCAATGATACCCCTTGGGTGCATTTGGATATTGCCGGTATGGCATGGCGTCCTAAACCAAAACCTGTCGTCCACACCTGGGGCACGGGGTATGGCGTGCGGCTTCTCAATCGCTTCATGGCGGACAATTACGAGAAGGGCGCGCGCAAAACGGCCAAAAAGACTGCGAAGAAAACCGCCAAACGCGCAACACCTAAAAGCAAATAGGCGGCGCGGGTTGTGGCGGAGATCTGGTTCTACCAATTGGAACGAACAGGGCTTGAAGAAACCCTGCCGCCGCTCTTGGAAAAAGTTATGGAAAAGGGCTGGCGCGCGGTAGTGCGTGCCAGCTCCCCACAACGTCTTGATGCCCTCGATGGGCGGCTTTGGAGCTACCGGCAGGAAGGGTTTCTCGCCCATGGCAAGGCTGGTCATGACCACGATGCCGATCAGCCCATTTTGCTTACCATGGGCAATGACAATCCCAACGGCGCGCAGGCGCTGATCATTTGCGACAATGCCGGGTTTGAAGAACTAACCACCGGGAATGACGTCGCCTTTGAGCGCACGATGATCCTGTTCAGCGGCGCTGACGACGAGGCGCTGAAGCGTGCCCGCGAGTGGTGGAAGATGGCCAAGGACGCCGGCCACACCATCGCCTATTGGGAGCAGGGCAAGCAAGGCGGTTGGGAAAAGCGCGCCTAAAACATGCCTCTGTGCTTAAAGGCGATTGGCTTTGTCATAGGCCTCTTGGGCTGACATCCACCGCAATTCCGCCGCTTCAACCAGACCGATAATTTGTGCGCGCTTTTGGTTGAGCTTGGTCGCTTTGTCGGGCGTCACAGCATATATCCGGCCATCGGCGAGGGCCGCATCAATGCGATCTTTTTGCTCAGTCAGACGCGCGATAGCCGATTCCCATTTCTTTGCTTCCAGTTTCAGCGGCTCAAGGCCGGCGCGCCGCTTGGCTGACGCCTGGCGCTGATCTGCCTTGGTGTCGTCAGTTGATTTGCGTTTGCCGCGGGTGGCCTTGCCGCGGCGTGCGGCAAGCAAACGGTCGCGGTATTCATCCATATCGCCGTCAAAAGTTTTGACGGTGCCGTTTTCAACGAGCCAGAGGCGGTCCGCGCTGGTTTCAATCAAGTGCCGGTCGTGGCTGATAAGGATAACCGCGCCTTCAAACTCATTTATGGCTTGCACCAGCGCTTCGCGGCTATCCACATCCAAGTGATTGGTGGGCTCATCCAAAATCAGCAGATGCGGTTTATGAAACACAGCCAAGGCCAGTAGCAGCCGTGCCTTTTCACCGCCGGATAATTTCTCGATCACCGTATTGGCTTTTTGTCCGGGAAAACCCACCGCGCCCGCTTGTGCGCGCCGCTGGGCTTCGCTTTTGTCGGGCATCAGCTCTTCGTAATAGCGATAGGGTGTCCAGGCAAGATTAAGCTCATCAAGTTGGTGTTGCGCAAAATAGCCAATCTTCAATGTGGGAGAGCGGCGCACCTTACCAGAGGATGGCTTTAAACGATCCGACAGGAGCTTGGCAAAGGTGGATTTGCCATTGCCGTTGGCCCCCAACAGCGCAATGACATCATCCTGGTCAATGCGCAGATCAAGACCGCTCAAAATGGGTTTGCCAGGCTCGTACCCGCAAACCGCATCTTCCATGGTGATGATGGGCGGGGAAAGCCGTGAGGGCACGGGAAATTTGAACGGCAGCACGCGCTGTTCCAGCACCGCCGCAATGGGCTTCATGCGCGCCAAAGCTTTGACACGGCTCTGCGCCTGTTTGGCTTTGCTGGCTTTGTAACGAAAACGTTCCACAAAGCTTTCGATGTGGCGACGTTCTGCTTCCTGCCGCTTTTTCATGGACATTTGTAGTTCAAGCCGCGCCCGGCGCGTGGCCTCAAAGCGGTCATAGCCGCCGCGATAAAGATGCAGTTTTGTGTTTTCCAAATGCAGAATGTGATCCACAACTTTGTTGAGGAGATCGCGGTCGTGGCTCACCAGGAGCACGGTGTAGGGATAAGTCTTGAGGTAACTCTCAAGCCACATGGTGCCTTCAAGATCGAGATAGTTTGTCGGCTCATCCAGCAGCAACAAGTCAGGTTCGGCGAAAAGGGACGCGGCCAGGGCCACACGCATGCGCCAGCCGCCGGAAAATTCTGAACACGGGCGGCCTTGTTCGTCCTCGTTAAAGCCAAGACCGGCCAAAATGGCGGCGGCGCGGGCCGGGGCGGAGTGGGCGTCAATGTCCGCCAACCGCGTTTGCACTTCAGCGATGCGATGGGGGTCGGTGGTGGTTTCAGCCTCGGCAAGCAGCTCCACCCGTTCGGTGTCTGCGGCCAGAACGGTTTCCAACAAAGAATCAGAGCCGCCGGGGGCTTCCTGGGCCACAGCGCCCACGCGGGTGCGGGAGGGAAGGCTCAGCGAGCCCGCCTCATAGCCAAGCTCGCCCTGGATAATGCGCAAAAGCGTGGACTTGCCTGCCCCGTTGCGACCCACAAAGCCCACTTTGTGGCCTGTGGGGATGGCGGCGGTGGCACGCTCAAACAGGGTTCGATCCCCGATCCGGTATGTCAGGTCATTAATGTGAAGCATGGGTCTAATCTATTGATTTGTTGGCCATTACCAACCAAAGGACGGCAATAACACCACCGGTTGAGGCCCAAAAATTGTTTCCAGAAAATTCGATTATTTTGAAAAATGAAATGTGCCCTGTTTGGTCAGATAGGGTTGGGTCGGACAAAAAACCGAGTATTGCCAATATTGCAAGAGCAAAGACTGCGAAATTGAGTTTCATGCCAATTTCCTTTCGAGCATAAACTTTCTCAGGGTCCGCACAAAATACTGACGAGTAGGGGGGCTATTAACAATCCGCTCAAATGCTGGCACATCGGCGGAACCTGAACCCACAGCGCTGGTGTGTGCCCTTGCGCCGCCTCACTGCCCCCGCTATACCCCGCGCGAGATTCGATCAATCCTTTATAGAGTGAGGCAATCATGGCCCTGGAACGCACCTTTTCGATCATCAAGCCCGACGCCACGGCGCGGAACATCACCGGTAAAGTTGTCGCCAAATTGGAAGACGCCGGCCTGCGTGTGATCGCCTCCAAGCGCATCCAGATGTCAGAGGATCAAGCTGCGGGGTTTTATGCCGTCCACGCCGAGCGCCCGTTCTACAATGACCTGGTAACCTTCATGACCTCAGCCCCGGTTGTGGTGCAGGTTCTGGAAGGTGAAAACGCCATCGCAAAAAATCGCGAAGTGATGGGCGCGACCAATCCTGAAGAAGCTGCTGCTGGCACCATCCGCGCTGAGTTTGCAGAAAACATTGAGCGCAACTCCGTGCACGGCTCCGACGGCCCCGCCACCGCAAAAGACGAAATTGCATTCTTCTTCAAAGATGAAGAGATCGTCGGCTAAGGCTTAGCATTTCAGATCAACCATTGAATGAGGACTAGGCGATGTCATATGCGTGGCTCCTGCCCATCGTCTATTTTCTCTTTTATGGCTGGCGCTGGTACGCCGCCGCGCGCGACGCCTATCCTGATTGGACGCCAGAATTAGAAAAGCGCCACGGCGGCATTCGCACCGGCATCTATGTCTGGGGCATCCTGCCCATTTTGATTATTGGCGTGGTGAAGACGTTCACTGATCCTATGAGCGCATCTCCCATTCCAGAGCCCGGCACAATTTCCTTTCACACTATGTTTGCCATGTGGGCGGTAATGAATCTTGCGTTTCTAAACGGGCTTTATTTTCGTGGCGGATTTCAAATTCTTCAGGAACCGCCTGCCGCCGCTGTGTCCAGCATCTTGAGCAGCGCCTTTTTTGCCCGCCTCATCGGCCCGGTTCTCCTGCTGATATTCGTTGTGAATTTCGCGCGCTATTACGTTATGCCGTTCTTTGGGACTACGGGGTAGGGCAACCTAAAGCACCAAACTGATCGCTTTGAACTCACCGGGGGCCTCAACACGCGCGCGTTGCCTAACGCCGCTTGGCGGCCTGATTTGCTGCTCAATCTACAACCAAAACGAGAATTGGCTTTTGGATTTGCCATAAGTCGAAATGTGAACGCGCGCGCGCTGCTTGATTAGATAGGATTCTGGACGGCCAATGCAATAATTTCAGTTGTGTCGCCGTGATACAACACTCGCGGCGGTAGAATGTACACCTAATGCGATTTCCTATCTGGAGGATATGATAATGGCGATTATCATCGGTTCTAGCGGCGACGACGTATTATTTGGCACCGTTTTAAATGATTCAATCTCATCTTTAGAAGGAAACGATTTTATCGACGCTGGCGACGGTGACGATGAAATCAATCCTGGTACAGGTAGCGGGAATTTCATCGATGGCGGGGATGGGATTGATACCCTGAACTTTGCCGGGCTCTATCCGGGCGATGTCGCGGTTTCTGACCGCATCATTGTGCTCGGTGCGGATGAAGTTGCGTTTACTCCGAGCGGCGATTTCTTCACATTCACCAATATCGAAACCGTCATTGGAACGGATGTGGAAGCAGCGAGGATAGCGGACATCTTCAACCTCGGAGGCAGTTTCACAACGGTCTATACCGGGCTTGGCACAGACTCGATCCGCGTTTCATCCAATGCTGAATTCATCAACACAGGCGTAGGCAGCGGTGACATTATTCGTGGCGTAGCTGCGGACTATGACGGGGATACGTTCGAGGCCTACAAATCGGGGGACACTATTGGTCTTTTGGGCGCGGTGTTCACCGAAAGTGACATGACGCTCACGCTCGGATCAGGGTCAGCCGTTCTTGAAATTGATACCGACCAAGACGGCGATACGGACGTCACCATCAATTTTATCGGCGACTACTCCAATGGTGAATTCGAGGTTAACATTGTTGGCCCAAGTTCTTTCGTTCATTGGAAGCCTTACGCCAACGAATTCATTGTTGGAGGTGAAGGATTCGACATTCAACGCGGCGGCTACGGCGACGATACCTATCTGGGAGGCGGCGGGAACGACTCGCTTTCAGGGTTTGAAGGTGATGACTTGCTTGATGGCGGCACAGGCAGCGATACGCTGTTTGGCGAGCGAGGTAACGACATTCTTCTTGGCGGCGACGGAGATGACTTTATTAATCCGGGGCAAGGCCATGACTATGTTGATGGCGGCGACGGGGATGACTTTATCTTCCTGACACCGGGCTCCAATTCCGAGCAAGCTCTCGACGGCCCCGCGATGGTTATCGCCGATGCAGGTGTCATTGTTGCGGGTCCCGGAAACATCACGCATTTTGAGAATGTAGAGAATTTCGCCGGCACCTTGTTTGACGACACGTTTATCGGAGGTGCGGAAGATTGGTACTACGTAGGAGAGGCCGGCGACGATACCTTCAGAAGCGGCGGTGGCGATGAGACCTTCAATGGTGGCGCGGGCGCGGATACCTTCATCTATTCGCGGAATGATGGGTCAGATACGGTTGAAGACTTTGAGATCGGCATTGATACGTTTGTTGTCAAAGGTAATGTTTCTGTCTCAAATTGGTATGAAGATGATGTGGACAATGACGGCGTCCTGGATACGGTGTTCAGTATGTCCAACGGCGAAACGCTGACGTTCCTGTCCATTTCGGGGATTACAGACTCCGGAGATATATTCGGTTAGCTCAGCTAAAGCACCAAACTGACGCCTTCGAATTCACCGGGGCAGGAGGCGTAAAATATGAACACCGCAGCGCTCACAACATTCAAGCGCGCATTCGGCATTGAACTACCCATCGTGCAGGGCCCCATGAGCGGGGCATCGGGGCCTGACCTGGTCGCTGCTGTGGCAAATGCGGGCGGGCTCGGGATGCTTCCTGTCTGGGGCCGCTCTGTCGATGACGCAAAAACCATGGTCGCGCAAACCAAAGCGCTAACGGATGGGCCTTTTGGTGTAAATCTGCGGTCTGATTTCAAGCAGCTTGATCACATATCGATGGCGGTCGACTCAGGTGTATCGCTCATTCATCTATTCTGGGGCGACCTAAAGGCTTCTGCAATTCACGCCCGATCTATGAATGCAATGATGATTGTCACCGTTGATGATGCTGCTACAGCAAAGGCGGCATTGGACGCGGGCGCGCATGCCCTCATCGCCCAAGGTATTGAGGCCGGGGGCCATGTGCTCAGCGAAACTCCGCGGGATGAGCTCCTTGCCACCGTTCTTGACCTTGGGGGGGAGGTACCGGTGATCGCCGCAGGCGGACTCGCAACACCCGGTGATGTTGCCCGTGTGGTGAATGCAGGTGCGGCTGGTGCACTATGCGGCACACGGTTTGTGGCGAGTGAGGAATCAATCGCCCATGACGTCTACAAGCAGACGCTTGTCGGAGCCGGAGCGAGCGCAACGGTACGAACAGAAGTTTTTGACATAGGGTGGCCAAATGCACGGCTGCGGGCATTGCGCAATTCCACCTATGAAATGTGGGAAAAGGCGGGCTGCCCAAAGAGTGGTCAGCGTCCGGGCGAGGGTGATGTGATCATGACACGCCCAGATGGCGCGACTGTGCCGCGTTACCACGCCATGGCGCCCGGTAAAGGCATGAGCGGTGAGTTTGAGGCTGCAGTAATGTATGCAGGGATGGGTGTGGAGCGCGTGAATGATATTCGTCCGGCAGCGGAAATTGCTCGCGATCTGGTCTCCGAACTCAGCATCTAAAGCGCCAAACTGATCCCTTCGAACTCACCGGGGCGGGCCTCAACAAGGGTGCGCCCGTTTTCAATATGCACCCGGCCCTCAGCGATAAGACGAATACAAAGGGGCAGCAGCTTGTGTTCGGCCTTGAGAATGCGCGCGGCCAAGGTGTCGGGCGTGTCATCATCATGCACCGGCACGGCGGCCTGACCGATGATGGGTCCGGCGTCCACTTCGGGAACGGTGAAATGCACCGTGCAGCCGGAGATTTTCACACCTGCTTCAAGGGCTTGTTCATGCACCCGGATGCCAGGAAAACTGGGCAGCAGTGAGGGGTGGATGTTCACAATTCGCCCCGGCCATTTGGCTATGAAGGAGTTGGTCAAAATGCGCATGAAGCCCGGCGTAGTGATAAGCTCAACGCCATGCGCTTCAAGAGCTGTCTGCACTTCAGCCTCAAAATCTTCGCGGGTCTCAAACTGCTTGTGGTCGATGGTGATCGCAGGGATGCCGGCGGCCTCCGCGCGCTCCAACCCCTTGGCACCGGGGCGATTTGAAATCACCACAGCGATCTCGGCGGGGTATAGAGGATCGTCCGCCGCATCAATAAGCGCTTGAAGATTGGTGCCGCGACCGGAGATAAGCGCGCCGACTTTCATACGGGCGCTCACTTGAAGAACACCCCGTCGCCGTCGGTGATGGTGCCGATCTTCACAGCCCCCGGCGTCTCCACATCGAAGTCCGGGTCCACAACCAACACCATGCCAATGCCGCAGTTGAAGGTGCGCAGCATTTCAAAGTCATCCACGCCACCGGATTTTTGCAACCAGTCAAAAACCAATGGGCGATGCCATGAGTTGACATGGATTTCTGCGCCAAGCCCGTCGGGCAGCACGCGCGGTAGATTTTCAGGCAAGCCGCCGCCGGTAATGTGGGCGAGGGCCTTGATGGCATCGCCGCCCTCTTTGATGAGCGCCAATATTTCGCGCACATAAATCTTTGTGGGCGTGAGCAGCACTTCGCCAAGGGATTGCCCCGCAGCAAAGGGGGCAGGGGTGTTCCAACCCAAATCATTTGCTTCCATGATTTTGCGTACCAGCGAGAACCCATTGGAATGAACGCCGGTAGATGGCAACCCGATCAGCACATCGCCTGCCGCGATATTGGCGCGAGGCAGCAATGCCCCGCGCTCCGCCGCGCCGACAGAAAAGCCCGCGAGATCAAAATCATCGCCTGCGTACATGCCGGGCATTTCAGCGGTTTCCCCTCCGATCAATGCGCAACCGGCTTGACGACAACCCTCGGCGATCCCGGCAACGACGTCTGCGGCAGCATCCACGTCCAGTTTTCCGGTGGCGTAATAGTCAAGAAAGAACAGTGGCTCCGCCCCTTGGACAATCAGGTCATTGACGCACATGGCCACAAGATCGATGCCGACCGTGTCAAATTTACCTGTCTCAATGGCGATCTTGAGTTTTGTGCCCACCCCGTCATTGGCGGCGACCAAAATGGGGTCGGTGAACCCGGCGGCCTTGAGGTCGAAAAGCCCACCAAAGCCACCAAGGTCGCTGTCAGCGCCGCTGCGAGAGGTGGATTTGGCGAGGGGCTTGATCCGCTCAACAAGGGCATTGCCCGCGTCGATATCAACGCCAGCTGTGGCATAGCTCAAACCGTTTTTACCGGATTTTTGTGTCACGTCAGAATCCCTGAGGCGGCGGATGGGCGTGAGGCATAAGCCATCAGGGATCAAAGGGCAATAATCGGCTGCTGGCGGGTCACTAAGGGGCAAGACGGCCCTTTTTCCGCCCCGCTGGCCCGTCTATAGTGCCGCCACATCTGGAGCGGTGAAGGGATTGCCAATGGCATTGCGCGCATTTCGAGCGGGTTTTCTAGGGTTTGGGTTTTTAGTGCTGGGGCTGGTCCCCGCGTTGGGCCAATCATCCTCAGACATTTTCACGGTTGCCCGCGTCGCGGTGGATGCGACAGCGGCATCGGCGGAGGAAGCGCGGCTCATCGCCCAGGACCGCGGCCGATCACAAGCCATGCGTATTTTACTCCAGCGCCTCACCCCGAGCGATGATTGGGCCTATTTGCCCCGTCCGGGCTTACGCGAATTGCTCGACATGCAAGTGGGCTTTGAAGTGGAGCAAGAACGCTTTTCCACCCAAGCCGGCGCAGAAAACAGATACCTGGGACAGATCACCTACGCCTTTCGACCGGATATGGTGCGGGCCTTGCTCCGCTCTGAGCGTCTCTCGTTCTCTGAGACGCAAGCCGCACCGGCATTGGTCGTACCGCTCTTTGATAGCGGCGCTGAGCGCCTTCTGTGGGAAGAAACCAACCGCTGGGCAGAGGCTTGGTATGAGCTTGATTTATCCCATGAACTTGTACCGCTGTCGTTGGCCCTGGGGGATCTTGCCGATAGTTCCGCCGTCCAAGCCGATGACGTTGCCATGGGGAATTGGGAAGCGCTGCGGTTCCTTGCAGAGCGTTACCAAGTGGATCGTATATTTGTCGCCCATGCGGTGTTGGAATCTGGCGCGCTGTTCGTGCGCATGACTGAGATAAGTGCAAATGGTGTCGGCCAGTCTGCAGAAACTCAAGTATCCAACGCCAATAATGCCGAAGCTCCTTTGGGGGGGTTAGGTCTGCAGGCCATTCGTACATTGTCGAGTCGCATATCTGATCGCTGGAAAACTCAAACGCGCGTGTCCTACGATGTACAACGGCGCTTGGAGGCCACGGCCTGGTTCACCTCGCTGGAAGAGTGGCGTTTGATCCGCGTTGCCTTGTCATCTCTGCCCACAGTGACCGGCTACGATGCCTTTGCCATGTCCGCCACGGGCGCAGAAGTTGACGTCACCTTTGTCGGCACACCGCAGCAATTGGCCATCACCCTTAGCGAGCGCGGCGTTTTATTGCGCGGCGAAGAAAATCGTTGGGCCCTTCGCGCCAGCGCCGCCGCCCCCCCGGTGGCAGGGTATGGCGGACAGCCTCCGGTGGAGCTGGTACAAAATACGCAAAACAGCGGAGCATCTTCACCCAATGCCCAAACATTGACCGACGATGAGCTGGGCAACATCTTTGATGAACCCCTCACTCAAGAAGAAATTGAAGCGCGTCGCCGTCAGGGAATGGGTGATCGCCCGGGAACTATGCTGCCGGTGGGGAATTGATCGCAGCCCATGCCCGATAGCCACCCCCAATTTATTCTCGATATTCATCCTTCGGCTGATCTGTCTGAAGACGCCTTTGTAGTGGGTGATGCCAATGGCACTGCCCACAAGGCAATCGCGTCATGGCCAAAATGGCAAAGCCCGACACTGGCGATCGTTGGCCCTTCGGGTGCGGGCAAGACCCATTTGGGATCCATATGGGTGGAGCGTGCCGGGGCACGGCTGTTGCCCCTTGAGATGCTTTCTGAACGACACATTCGCGATGGACTTACCTCACCGCTTTGTCTTGATGCCGGCAACAGGCTCTATGTCCGGCACGAGGACGTTCTGTTCCACGCCTTAAACCTCGCCAAGGAAGAGGACAGTTTTATATTGATACTCAGTCAACAACCGCCTGCGCGCTGGGACATTAAACTTGCTGATTTGTCATCGCGCCTGAAGGCCGTGCCGGTGCTGGATATTGAATTGCCCGACGACGCACTGCTTGCCGACGTGCTCAAGAAAAATTTTGCCGATATGGGAATAAAGGCGCCCGAAGCGGTTTTGACCTATCTAACGACCCGAATGGAGCGGAGCTATGCGCAGGCGGCCACATTGGCGCGCCTTATTGGTGAGCGCTCTCTTGCTGCAAAACGCCGCGTTACCGTGCCTTTTGTGGCCGAATTCATGGATCAGCCTGCTTCTGACGCATGACAGGGGTGAAGCAGAACCTTAATATGGCTCTGCTAGATTTTATCAGACCGCTCTTATGATTGTTTGGAACAGCACACGTGACCACGTCCAAACCACCGCGGCCCACAGGGGCCAGCAATGTTGAGCCGCTTCGCCCCAGTTTTTCTGTGGCGGATCTGAGCCCGCGCATATCACTGAAATCCAATTCGCGTTTCATCAATCGTGAAATCTCTTGGCTTGAGTTCAACATGAGGGTTTTAGAGGAGGCGAAAAACCCCAACCATCCCGTGTTGGAACGCTTACGGTTTCTTTCCATCTCCGCATCGAACCTGGATGAGTTTTATATGGTCCGCGTGGCCGGCCTTATGGGGCAGGTGAGTGCCGGAGTGAAATCCCTCAACGTGGAGGGGCTGACGGCGAGCCAGCAACTTGTCGAGATCAACAAATTCGCCATCGAATTGTTGCAGGAACAACAGCGGCGCTGGCAGCAACTCTTTGAAGAACTCAGCCGCAGCGGCATATCCGTCATTGAGCCTGAAGACCTTGATGACACCGACCGGGATTGGGTCGAGGATTATTTTCTTAGTCGCGTATTTCCCGTCCTTACGCCTTTGGCCATTGATCCCGCGCACCCCTTTCCGTTTATTCCCAATCTTGGGTTTTCCTTGGCATTGCAACTTCACCGCCGCAACGATGGCGGACTATTGAACGCGCTGCTGCCAATCCCAAGCCAGGTGAATCGATTTGTGCGGTTGCCCGAGCGCCAGGAAACCGACGATGCCAAAACCGCACGCTTCGTTTCACTGGAAAATTTAATTGGCATGTTTCTCGATCGGCTTTTTCCCGGCTACGAGGTTCTGGGCAAGGGCATGTTCCGGATCTTGCGGGACAGTGACATTGAAATAGAGGAAGAAGCAGAAGATTTGGTGCGGTTTTTTGAAAGTGCCCTTAAGCGTCGCCGCCGGGGTGAGGTTATTCGGCTAAAAGTCTCTGAGGATATGCCGGAAGAACTGCGCGACTTTGTAGCGCGTGAGATGGATATGCGCGGTGAGGCAATGGTCCGCGTGGATGGCCTTCTGGGACTTGCGGATGTGAAGCAACTGATTCTGGATGATCGTCCTGACCTGTTGTTCCCAGCCTATAATGCGCGCTTCCCCGAGCGTATTCGCGACCATGGCGCGGATTGTTTTGCTGCCATTCGTGAAAAGGATCTGATCGTTCATCATCCTTACGAGAGTTTTGATGTGGTGGTGCAGTTCTTGCGGCAAGCGGCAGCTGACTCGGAGGTGGTGGCGATCAAGCAAACGCTTTACCGGACCTCAAAGGATTCGCCCATCGTTGCAGCCTTGATCGAAGCGGCGGAGGCAGGGAAATCAGTAACCGCACTGGTGGAGCTCAAGGCGCGCTTTGACGAAGAAGCCAATATTAAGTGGGCGCGCGATCTGGAACGTGCTGGCGTGCAGGTTGTCTATGGTTTCATTGAACTTAAAACTCACGCAAAGATAAGCTATGTCGTGCGCCGCGAGGGCGGTGAGCTGAAAACCTATGTGCACTATGGCACCGGGAATTATCATCCCATTACCGCGAAAGTTTATACAGATCTGTCGCTCTTCAGCGCCGATCCGCAACTGGGGCAGGATGCCGCGCGGGTGTTTAACTACATTACCGGATACGCCGAACCGGAAGGGTTAGAGCGCATTGCGGTTTCTCCGGGCTCCATGCGGCCGCGCCTCTTGCATCACATTGAAGAGGAAATTGTTCATGCGCGCGCCAAACGCCCTGCGCAAATTTGGGCCAAGCTCAATTCCCTCGTTGACCCCGATGTGATTGATGCGCTCTACCGGGCGAGCCAAGCGGGCGTGCAAATTGAGCTTATTATTCGCGGCATATGTTGTTTGCGACCTGGGGTAGCGGGCCTTTCAGAAAACATCCGGGTTAAGAGCATCGTTGGGCGGTTTTTGGAACATTCCAGAATCATCTGCTTCGGTAGTGGTCACGGTCTGCCCCATGCTGAAGCGGTTATCTATATCTCGTCGGCGGACTGGATGCCGCGGAACCTGGATCGTCGCGTTGAAACACTTATACCGATCGAGAATCCCACAGTTCACCGCCAAGTGTTGGATCAAATCATGGTTGCGAATCTCAAGGACAACGAGCAAAGCTGGGTCCTCCAACAGGACGGCAGTTATGTGCGCGTGGCGCCGCGCGCCGGCGAGGAGCGTTTCAACGCTCATGCCTATTTCATGAAAAATCCCAGCCTGTCTGGCCGTGGCCGCGCCATCAAATATGATCCGCCGCCACTGGTAGCGTACCCCAAACGGGGCGCATGAGGTTGTTCGCCGCATCCGCCCCAGCGCCGGCGGGCGATCCCAGCTTGCCCTTTGGCGTGGTGGATATCGGGTCAAACTCAGTCCGTCTTGTGGTGTTTGAGCGGGTCAGCCGCAATCCCTGGCAACGTTTCAATGAGAAAGTCATCTGCGGTATTGGCAGATCGCTTTTGTCCAGCGGCCGCTTGCATCAAGAAGGCAGCGAACGAGCATTGGCAGCCTTGGGGCGGTTTCGCACTTTAGCGAGCGGCATGGGTGTGGCATCGCTTCATGTTGTCGCCACCGCGGCGGTGCGTGACGCCAGTGACGGCGCAGCGTTTGTTGAAGATGCCGCAGCACGCATCGGTCAACCGATCCGCGTTCTAACTGGCGAAGACGAAGCGCGATTGTCAGCATTGGGGGTGCTGTCAGGCATCCCCAGCGCCGATGGCCTTGTCGGAGATCTGGGGGGCGGCAGCTTGGAAATCACCGAGCTTAACAATGGAAAGTTGGGTCGCGCGGCGACCTTTCCCATCGGTCCCCTGCGGCTCATGGATGCTGCCAAAGGCAAGGTGAAGGCGGCAAGCGACATTGCGGAGACCGCATTTTCCGAGCTTGATTGGCTCCGTGAAATCAAAGGGCGTCGGCTCTATATGGTTGGCGGCATTTGGCGAAATTTTTCCGCCATTATGATGTCGCAGAGCGCCCATTCCATTCGGATCTTGCAACACTACACCGCCCCGACACGGGAAGTAAAAACCATGGCCCAGGCTTTGGCAGGGCTTAGTCGGAAGTCATTAGAACAAATTCCCGAGCTCCCCGTCCGCCGCATCGAAGCGATGCCCTTTGGGGCAGCGGTGCTATTGCAGCTCATCAAGGCAACAGAGGTCGAAGATGTTGTGACATCAGCCTATGGCGTGCGGGAAGGGGTACTTTATGACGCGTTGAGCCCCGCGCAAGTGACGTCCGATCCGTTACTTGAGGCCGCAGCAGACTTGAACCTTCGCCAATCGCGGGCACCGGGCCATGCGCCGGAACTCCTCCGTTGGCTGGCCCCGCTAGTGGAGGCCTGGCCCTCGTCCATACGGCGATTGGTAGAGGCGGCAAGCTATATTTCTGATACCGGCTGGCGGGCGCATCCCGATTATCGCGCCAAGCAATTGTTTGACCGGGTTTTGACCATGCCCGTGGCGGGCATTAGCCATGAAGATCGGGCGTTTTTGGCGTTGAGCATTTATGAGCGCTATGGCGGGAACTCTGATAGCGGCGGCACGAAGTGGGCCTTTCGATTTTTGAGCGAGGATGATCAGCAACGCGCGCGGGTGCTCGGTCGGGCGTTGCGGTTGGCCTATAATCTTTCGGGCGCGGTGGCAGGGCTGTTGCCGCTTACTTTGCTGACACTGGATGACGAGCACCTTACCCTGCAGGTAAATCGAGCGCGTGGACCGCTTTTGGGTGAGGCCGCCAAGAAAAGGCTCGCCACCCTCGCCAATGTCCTGGGCCTTAAAGATCGTGTGACGTTTGAGTGATTACTCAGCGGCTTTTTTCGACGCTGTTAGCGGCACCACGGCAACGCGGTTGTTCTGAACTGCCAGGCCGATCTCACCCCGCTTAAGACGCAAGGCATCTTCGCCAAAGACTTCCCTGCGCCAGCCGTTGAGGGCCGCGATGTCTTCGCTTGAGGTGCTCGCGATCTTTTCCAGGTCTGAAACCGTGGCGATCATGCGCGAGGCGACCTCATGCTCTTCGCACTTGGCTTTGAGCAAGACCTTGAGCAATTCCATCATAGGGCCAACACCGTGGGGTAGTTGATCCTTGCGTGTCGCAGGCTCAATGTTTGATGTGTCGGCGGCGGAGCCGATCTCGATGGCTTTCAAAAGCGCTTTGCCGGCGGCAGATTTCCCAAATCCTTTTGGCACACCGCGCAAGTTGTTCAAATCTTCAAAGCTGGTCGGTGCATGGGACGCCACTTCCAAAATGGCGTCGTCCTTAAGTACCCGGTTGCGGGGGACATCGCGTGTTTGCGCTTCAATTTCGCGCCACGTGGCTACTTCGCGCAAAATGGCAATATAGCGGCGATTGCCGGTGCGGATCTTGAGCCGCTTCCAGGCATCCTCGGGGTGCAGCGTATAGGTGGCGGGGCTTGAGAGCGTGCCCATTTCTTCCTGTAACCAGTGCTCGCGACCGGCCTTTTTGAGGCGTTTTTGAAGTCTTTCATAGATGACCCGTAGGTGCGTCACATCGCCAAGGGCATAGGTCAATTGTTTATTGGTGAGGGGGCGGCGGCTCCAATCTGTGAAGCGGGAGGACTTATCCACTTGCTCGTCGCAGATTTTGCGCACCAATGTCTCGTATCCCACCTGGTCGCCATAGCCGCAGACGGCGGCGGCCACTTGGCTGTCAAAGATAGGGTGGGGCACGTTGCCGGTCATGTGGAAGAAGATTTCAAGGTCTTGCCGCGCGGCGTGGAAGACCTTCAAGACAGATTCATTCATCATCAGCTCAATGAACGGCGCCAAATCGATGCCCGCCGCAAGGGGGTCGATAATCGCCTCTTCCTTCGCGCCAGCAACCTGGATCAGGCAAAGCCGCGGCCAATAGGTGGCATCGCGAATAAACTCCGTATCGATGGTGATGAAGGGTTCTGTGGCGAGGGCGGTAGAGAGCCTCATAAGCTCGTCTGTGGTGGTGATAATTTGCATAAGGGTCCGTATAGCCTAGCCGGACGGCTCGCCGCTAGACCCCTATTTGCCGCCCGTAGCCAGCGCCTGAATTCTGCCCCCTGACCCTTGACAAGGGGCGGCTTCCCATGTGCCTTTGCGCCCGCTTTGAGGCCCGCTATCAAGGGGCCTCATTAGGCCAATTTTTGACCGAATTCGGGGAAAATCATGCACGCTTATCGAAGCCATACTTGTGGCGAATTACGCAAGGCCGATGTGGGCGAGGAGGTCCGGCTTTCGGGCTGGATGCACCGCGCGCGAGATCATGGTGGGCTCCTGTTTATCGATTTGCGCGACCATTATGGCCTGACCCAGTGCGTGATTGAGCCTGACAATTCCCTGTTCGCCGATCTTGAGCGCCTACGCGCCGAAAGCGTGATCACCGTCACCGGCAAGGTCGTGGCCCGTTCCTCTGAGACGGTAAATCCTGAATTGCCCACCGGCGAAGTGGAAATCCGCATTGAGGCGTTTGAGCTTCAGTCCGCTGCCGATGAGTTGCCGCTGCCGGTGTTTGGCGAACTTGAGTATCCGGAAGAAACCCGCCTGCGCTATCGCTATCTCGATTTGCGCCGCGACCGCATTCACAAGAACATTGTGTTGCGCTCCAAGATCATCACCTCGATTCGCCGCCGCATGGTGGAGCAGGACTTTACCGAATATCAAACGCCGATTTTGACCGCCTCCAGCCCTGAAGGTGCGCGCGACTTCCTGGTGCCAAGCCGCATGCATCCCGGCAAGTTCTATGCGTTGCCCCAAGCGCCGCAGCAGTTCAAGCAGCTCATCATGGTGGCGGGCTTTGATCGGTACTTCCAGATCGCCCCTTGTTTTCGCGATGAAGACGCGCGCGCCGACCGCAGCCCCGGCGAGTTTTATCAACTCGATATGGAAATGAGCTTCGTCACCCAGGAAGACGTGTTCAACGCTATTGAGCCCGTCTTGCGCGGGGTGTTTGATGAGTTCAAAGGCGACCGCCACGTCCCCGAAGGGGCGTTTGCGCGCATCCCCTATGCCGAGTCCATGCGCAAATACGGCTCCGACAAGCCGGACCTGCGTAACCCCATCGAAATGTCCGACGTGAGCGAGACATTCCGCGGCTCAGGCTTCAAAGTCTTTGCCGGTATTCTGGAAAAAGACACCAAGGCAGAAGTGTGGGCGATCCCCGCGCCGACCGGCGGTAGCCGTGCCTTTTGTGATCGCATGAACAGCTGGGCGCAGAAAGAAGGCCAACCTGGCCTTGGCTATATCTTCTTCCGGGACGGCGACGGCGCAGGCCCCGTGGCCAAGAACATTGGTCCCGAACGCACCGCCGCCTTGCGCGATGCGCTCGGTCTCAAGGATGGCGACGCGGTATTTTTCGCTGCCGGGTTGCCCAAAGACTTCCGCGAGTTTGCCGGCCGTGCGCGCAATGTTATCGGCGCGGAGCTTGGGCTTTGCGAAAAGGACGTCTTTAAGTTTTGCTGGATCGTGGACTTTCCCATGTATGAGTTTGACGAAAAACTCGACCGCGTGGATTTCTCCCACAACCCCTTCTCCATGCCGCAAGGCGGGATGGATGCCCTTGAAAACGAGGACCCGCTTGGGATTCTCGCTTATCAATACGACATCGTCTGCAATGGGGTGGAGCTTTCCTCCGGTGCGATCCGGAACCACCGCCCTGAGATTATGTACAAGGCGTTTGAAATTGCCGGGTACTCCCATGAGGATGTGGATCGGGAATTCAGCGGCATGATCAATGCGTTCAAGTTTGGCGCGCCTCCTCACGGTGGTATCGCACCGGGCATCGATCGCATCGTGATGTTGTTGGCAGGGGAAGAGAACTTACGCGAAGTGACCATGTTCCCCATGAACCAGCAGGCGGAAGATTTGATGATGAGCGCACCGAGTGCGGTGGAGTCCCATCACTTGCGGGAGCTGTTCCTGCGTCTTGTGCCGCCGCCCAAAGCAGACGCCCCAAAAGCCGAATAATTAGCAGCGCGGGATTGTGAGGCCGCTTGGCAGTGATGTTGAGGCATCGCCGCAGGCATTGTTGAGCTGACTTTGGCTCAGCCCGGTTGCGGTTTCCATACGCGCGCCAGACAGCACCGTACCGCTCATGGTCGCGCCAGAAAGATTGGCGCCCAAAAGCCAGCTGCCGGTCATATTGGTGCCGGTGAGGTTAGCGCCTGAGAGGTTGCCATTGGTGATGGTGGTGCCGAACATGTCCGCGTGGCTCAGGTTTGCACCGGAAAGGTTGATCCGCGCCATGGTGGAGACGGTAAAGCTTGCCTGAATTAACCGCGCGCCGGAGAAATCGGCATCAGCGAGTGCCATATAGCCGAACGGGGCCTGGAACAGATTGCAGCCAGAACAACTGCGGCCGCCATCCAGCACGCTTTGGATTTGCTGCTGATTCTGTGCCGTTGCGGGCAAGGCCCACAACAAAGCTGCAATGATAATGACAAACCGTTTCATTTTGGCGCACTCCTGGCCTTGATCGCCGTGGCTTTGCCCCTTCCCACGCAAATTGAATGCCGCATTGCCGAACTCGTCATCCCGGAAATTGCGCAAGCGATTGTCCGGGATCTTGGATTGCGGCTTGAGGTCCCGGGTTCGACCTCCAGGCGCCCCGGGATGACCGGTTATGAGTATACAAAAAGGGCCGCCGGCTAGGGCGACCCTTCATGGTGATGTGGTTAATGCTCTCTACTCATGAGTTGCCCGTGTTTGGTCACGTTGTTGAGCCAGAGAGTTCAGTTTTTCTGTCAATTCGAGCATTTCGAATCGAGCCGGATAAACCAGGCGCATCATGTACAGATTTGCGATGGCCGTATCGACTACAGCGCCGAGTGTTGATCCAAGAAGCCCGTTGTGGTTCCCAAGAAAGACAGTTTGCATTTGCGCACCATCATCTGTTGGCAGCCACTCAACCAATGACATAACCCCAATACCATTCGGATGGCCCCCCGTTTCAATTAATCTCTCATAGAGTTTATGATATTGTTCGCCCAAATCCCTATATACCAACAGCAAGTCTCCACGAACTTTTCCTTGCGCGAATAGTCTGCGCATTCTCTTGTTTGCAGTATCGCTCTCATTTCTTCTCTTCCAGACATCAGCCTTGTGGGCATCATCTCTGATGTAGTGTGCATAGGCCGCACATTCGAGGCTGCCGCGCAGAACAGGCACCGTGGAATATGTATCGGCAGCCATTGCCAATGCCGCCGCACTTAGAAACAAACCATACGCACGCGTGAACAGTACCATTGGCAAGAATGGTCTTGGGTCGACCAAGCCATCTGCAAAGATCGAATAGCACTGTTCGGCTGTATCGATCTGCGAAACAAGGGCGTGATTGGCAAACGTTGCATGCTGATTTTGATACATAAGTTGCTGAAATTTTGTGATTTCTGTCTTCGCCCAATTCCCTGGAATTTGAACTTTTGCCTCTGGCATTTTGGTTTCTCCAAATGAAAAAGGGGACAGCCGCGCCATCCCCCTCCCCAAAAAATACTGATTAATTCTTCCTAGCTACAGCCGGTGGTGCCGCCGCAGGTGTCGCATTTCAGGCAGGTACCATTCCTGACCAGTGTCATATGCTGACACGAGGGGCAGGGGTCGCCTTCATAGCCTTTGATGCGCGCTTCCATAATGCGGTGGGCGTCTTTGCCAGCCTTCACAGAAACTTCCCGCTCTATCAGGTCAATGGCCTCGCCAACCGGGTTTGATTCCATGTGAACCGCGGTTTCGCGCAGCTCAATCGAGCCCCCTTCAGCGGTGATGGCGTCGGCAACCTGTCCAAGTTCGCTGACCACATCGCCGCCGGCACCACTACCACCAGAGGCCGCTAGACGCACTACCTGGCCCACATTGGTTTGCCGGTGAAAGCCCATGCTCGCCACTTGTTCAATGGGAACCTCGGCTTGCTTCTTGGTGGGGCGGTCTTCGCTTTCCCCGCCGCCTAGTTGATCACCTTCTGCGCCAACAGGCACGTGGGCAAGATCATTGCGACCAAGATAGCTCACGGCCAGTTCCCGGAAGACATAGTCGAGAATGGAGGTAGCGTTCTTGATGGTGTCGTTACCCTGCACCAGACCTGCGGGCTCAAAGCGCGTGAAGGTAAAGGCGTCGACAAATTCTTCCAGCGGCACGCCATATTGCAGCCCCAGAGACACCGCGATGGCAAAATTATTCATCATCGAGCGGAAAGCAGCGCCTTCCTTGTGCATGTCGATGAATATCTCACCCAACTCGCCATGATCATATTCGCCAGTGCGCAAGTAGACTTTGTGCCCGCCGACCACAGCTTTTTGCGTGTAGCCCTTGCGGCGATGAGGCATTTTTGCCCGCGCCACAGCCCGGCGTTCGATTTCCTTGACCACCGTCTTGGTGATGATCTTGGTGCGCTCTGTCATGGGCACGTCAGATCCAACGATGTCTGAGATTTCCATCTCCTCATCTTCGTCTTCGATGAGTTGCGCCGAAAGCGGCTGGCTGAGCTTGGAGCCATCGCGATAAAGCGCGTTGGCTTTAAGCGCCAACTTCCAGGACATCATGTAAGACTGCATGCAGTCTTCCACCGTGGCCTCATTGGGCATGTTGATGGTTTTGGAAATGGCACCAGAGATAAACGGTTGCGCCGCCGCCATCATCAAGATGTGGCTTTCAACCGAAAGAGACCGCTTGCCGATGCGACCACACGGGTTGGCGCAGTCAAACACCGGCAAGTGCTCGTCACGCAAGTGCGGTGCGCCCTCAAGGGTCATCGCGCCGCACACATAGAGATTGGCTTCCTCAATTTCCGCTTTGGGAAAGCCAATCGCTTCGAGCATATCGAAATCGAAATCATCCAGGGCTTCTTTGTCCAGCCCCAGTGTTTCGATACAGAATTCTTCGCCTAAAGCATATTTATTGAACGCAAAGCGAATGTCGAACGCGGTCCCGAGGGAGCCTTCAATGAGTTCGATCTTTTCGTCCGTAAAGCCTTTTGCTTTCAGGTTGTCCACATTGATGCCGGGTGCGTCTGCAAGGGTGCCGCGCCCCACCGCATAGGCGATGATCTCATCAACCTGATCCTGGTCGTAGCCAAGATTTTCCAGTGCTTCAGGAACGGTGCGGTTGATGATCTTGAAATATCCGCCACCGGCGAGCTTCTTGAATTTCACCAGCGCAAAATCAGGCTCGATCCCCGTGGTATCACAATCCATCACCAGACCAATGGTGCCGGTAGGGGCGATCACTGTGGCTTGCGCGTTGCGGAAGCCGTGTTCACTGCCCAACCGGACTGCTTCATCCCAAGAATGTTGGGCCGCAGTAACAATGTCGTCCTGTTTGCAATTGGCGATGTCGAGCGGCACAGGTTTGATGTGCAGTTCTTCATAGCCATCATGTTCACCATAAGCCGCCCGGCGGTGATTACGCATCACTCGCATCATATTGTCATCATTGAGCCAGAACTTATCAAACGCCCCAAGCTCTTTGGCCATCTCTGCCGAGGTCTCATAGGACTTGCCGGTCATCAATGCGGTAATCGCACCGGTGATCGCGCGGCCTTCATCGCTGTCGTAAGAAAGACCCGCTGCCATCAGCAACCCGCCGATATTGGCAAAGCCAAGCCCCAGGGTGCGGTAGTCATATGAAAGCTGGGCGATCTCTTTTGATGGGAACTGCGCCATGAGCACGGAAATTTCCAAGACCATGGTCCAGACCCGAACCGCATGGGCAAATGCCTCTGTATCGAAGCTCTTGTCCTCGCGGCGGAACGCCATCAGATTCAAAGATGCCAAGTTGCACGCGGTATCATCAAGGAACATATATTCCGAGCACGGGTTGGAGGCGCGAATATCGCCGCCAGCCGGACAGGTGTGCCAGTCGTTGATGGTGGTGTGGAACTGAATGCCTGGGTCAGCGCAAGCCCACGCCGCAAAACCCACTTGTTCCCAAAGATCCTTGGCGCGAAGTTCCTTTGCCACACCGCCCGTGGTGCGGAAGGTGAGCTTCCAGTTGTCGTCTTCTTCAACGGCTCGCAGGAACTCATCGGTCACACGAACGGAGTTGTTTGAGTTCTGGCCAGAGACGGTCAGATAAGCATCGGAATCCCAATCGGTGTCATAGGTCGGGACGTCAATTTCGGTAAAGCCTTGTTTGGCGAACTGGATAATCCGGTAGATGTAGTTTTCCGGAATATCAACGCGTTTTGCTGCTTTGATTTCACGCTTTAGGGCCGGGTTCTTTTTCGGCTCAAAGCAATCGTCACCGTCAGCTTCACAATTGACGCAAGCTTTCAAAATGGCATTGAGGTGTCTGTTCAGAGCTTTAGAGCCGGACACAAGCGCGGCAACTTTTTGCTCCTCTTTCACCTTCCAATCGATGAACTGCTCAATATCTGGGTGGTCAATATCCACGACAACCATTTTTGCCGCGCGGCGGGTGGTGCCGCCGGACTTAATGGCACCTGCTGCCCGGTCACCGATCTTGAGGAAACTCATCAAGCCAGATGACTTGCCGCCGCCAGAAAGGCCTTCCGTTTCACTGCGCAGGTTCGAGAAGTTGGAGCCCGTGCCGGAGCCGTATTTGAACAAGCGCGCTTCACGGACCCAGAGGTCCATAATGCCACCCTCATTCACCAGGTCATCGCTGATGCCCTGGATAAAACAGGCGTGGGGTTGGGGGTGCTCATAGGATGAGGCAGATTTCGTCAGCTGCCCGGTCTTGTGGTCAACGAAGTAGTGGCCTTGGCCGGGGCCATCAATGCCATAGGCCCAGTGCAGGCCGGTATTGAACCATTGTGGGGAGTTGGGCGCGGCCTTCTGGGTCGCGAGCATGTAGCGCAGCTCGTCATAAAACGCCGCAGCATCGTCTTCTGAGGTGAAATAGCGGCCTTTCCAGCCCCAATAGGTCCAGGTGCCGGCGAGGCGGTCAAAAACCTGCTTGGCGCTGCGTTCTGAGCTGTGATCTAGATCGCCGTTATTGTCATCGGCTTCAGACCGGCGCAGCCATTCGGGCACGCCGGGTTCATCGACGGGGCGCAGGGTGTTCGGCACACCGGCCTTGCGGAAGTACTTTTGCGCGAGAATATCGCTGGCAACCTGGCTCCAAGCTTTAGGTACTTCAACATCGTCCAGGTGAAAGACGATGGATCCATCAGGATTGCGGATTTCGCTGGTGACAAAGTGGAAATCAATCCCGTCATAGGGCGACTGCCCCTTACTGGTAAAACGACGATCAATACGCATTTATTCGGCCCCTCACTCGATTCAATCTATCTTTTCTTGCCGGCCCTTGAGGCACATCTCACCTGTCTGCCTGAACGCATTTTTCCGTCCGGCAGTGTCCCAACAATCTGTTTTTGGTTTGTTTGGTCGCCAAAGACGACCTCCCCAAAGCGGACACAAACTGTATGACGAGATGGGGGAGGACGCAATAGATTTAGTGGTACTTTTTTTATGAGCCACAACATATAGAGTTTTGGCGGCTCCTGAATTATAAGGTGATTCAAGCACTTACAGCCTAAAAATTCTCAAGTGATTTGAAGACCCATATCTTGTGGTCCGCGCCGGAAAAAAAATTAGTAAATTTGCAGATGCTCCACAGGGATCCCTTTCGGGTACCCCCAGGGCGGGCAGGAAAGCTTTTAGGGATCAGCAAATCCTTGCCTTGCGGCCCATGGGCGGCCCCCTCGAATCGCCGTGGTTGGGGCGTTGCACCTGTGAACCACGAATGCGATAGTCCCGCGCGGATTCTAAGGCCCGCAGCGGGCCGGAAATTTGGGCCGAAATCTAAGGGGACCGGACAAAGTGCTTTCACTCATTCGATGGCTTTTTACCTGGTGGAACGGTGCCACCATGGGCACGCACTGGACGGTGTGGCGCAGCGCCAGCCATGTCGGCACTGACGATATGGGCAATAAATACTTTGAGGAGACCAAAGCGCGCGGGGGATACAGCAAGCGCCGCTGGGTCATTTATGACGGCCTTGCGGAAGGCTCGAAGGTCCCAGCCCAATGGCACGGTTGGCTCCACCACACAGTCAACACCTTGCCCACCGATACCCCCCACGTCGTTAAGGAATGGGAACGGCCCCACGAGCCAAACTTCACCGGGACCGATAATGCTTATCGCCCCAAGGGGTCGCTTGCTGGCGCCGCGGCCCGGCCAAAGTCCACCGGTGACTATGAGGCCTGGCAGCCCGAGGAACCAGCGGCTTAGGCTGCGCCCGTAAAGATATTGCAGGTCAAAGGAGCGTTCATATGAGCAATCAAATGGTTGAAACGCTGGTTGGTGCGGCGGTGGTCGCGGTTGCGGCGTTCTTTTTGTTTTTCGCTTATGGTCAGACCGATCAAATATCTGGCGAGACCTATACCATATTCGCTACAGTTGAAAGCGCCGCAGGTATTCACCCGGGTACAGACGTAACAATTGCTGGTGTAAAAATGGGTACGGTGGCCAGTGTCGAATTGAACGACCGTTATCGCGCCGAAATCGCCCTGCTGATCGAAAGCAACATTGAGCTTCCTGAAGACAGTTCGATGCGTACGGCCTTTGAGGGCCTGTTCGGCGGGTCCTACATTCGGCTAGATCTGGGCGGCTCTGATGTCATGCTCGAAGACGGGGACGAACTTGCCTTTGCCACCGGCAGTATCGACATCGTCGGGCTCATTCAGCGGGCGATGTTTGGCGGCGGCAATGGGGACAGCGATTAGGCTTTCCGGGGGTGGCCACAGTACTGCCCTTATCGCCAAGCTAAATAGGCGCGTGCGGGGGCAAGGGGAATAACATGATAAAAGCATTGGCAGGCATTGCGACACTGCTTCTTCTTTGGGGTGGCATAGCTTTCGCTCAAGACAGCGTCATCGTTCCCCTAACCGAGCGCCCGGTCCAAGACGAAGTCATCGTTGATGAGCCCCTGGCCGCGCCCATACCTGATGAAGATGGCATTCAACGGGTCGCTGTACTGCGCGCCCTTGAAAAGATCACCGCGCGGGTGGTGGATATTGATGCCCCGGTGGGAGTGCCGGTTGCGTTCGAGAGCCTGGAAATTACCGTGCAATATTGCTATCGCCGCCCACCGGAAGAAACGCCGGAGACAACGGCTTTTATTCAAATTTCTGATCACCGCATTGAAGAAGACAATGGCCGGGTATTTTCAGGCTGGATGTTTGCCTCTAGCCCGGCCCTCAATCCCCTCGACCACGCAACCTACGATGTTTGGTTGATCGATTGCAGGACGCTTTGACCGTCAGTCTTTTTTGCTAGTTTCATAAAGTCCGCGGGCGTCGTAATCGCGCGTTCCAACATGGCGTGATATTGCTCGCGCTTGACCTCAATAGCGCCGAACTGGCGCAAGTGATCTGTCACAAATTGCGTGTCGAGCAAGCGGAAGCCGCCGGTTTTAAGGCGCGCTACCAGATGCACCAGTGCGACTTTGCTGGCATCGGTTTCAAAGGACACCATGCTCTCACCAAAAAACGCAGCGCCCAGTGACACACCATACAGCCCGCCCGCCAAATGGCCTTCCTGCCAACACTCAATAGAATGGGCGAGGCCGCGCTCATGCATTTCTGTATAAAGCTCGACGATTTCGTCATTGATCCAAGTGCTTGGCCGCCCCATGCGCGACTTGGCGCAGGCGCGCATCATGCCGGGGAAATCAAAGTCAATGCGGACGTCGAATTTGTCCGCTCGAATGGTGCGGGCAAGGCGCGAGGGAATGTGGAGGCCATCGATCGGCAAAATGCCGCGGTATTCAGGGTCGACCCAAAAGACGCGATCCGCATCGCTTGCTTCTGCCATGGGAAAAATGCCGAGCACATAGGCTTTGATAACGTGATCCGCTGTAAACTTATGGATCGGCTCGGTCATTTGGATCTCAGCAGCTGCTCCAACCAGTGAATGTTATAATTGCCATCCACAAACTCTTGTTCGTCGAGAATCTCGTCGAACAAGGGAATGGTAGTCTCAATGCCGTCGATTACAAACTCCTGTAAGGAGCGGCGCAATCGCATGAGGCATTCTTCACGGGTGCGCCCGTGGACGATCAATTTGCCGATCAAGCTGTCGTAATAGGGCGGGATGGAATAGCCCGAAAATACGGCCGAATCGATCCGCACGCCAAGCCCGCCGGGGGTATGGAAATTTTTGATGCGCCCCGGTGACGGCGTGAAGTTACGAGGGTTCTCCGCGTTAATACGACACTCGATGGCATGGCCCTCAAACGATATGTCGCTTTGGGTGTAGCCAAGTTCTTCACCGCTGGCGATGCGGATTTGTTCGCGCACCAGATCAAGCCCGGTAATCGCTTCGGTTACCGGGTGCTCCACCTGAAGGCGCGTGTTCATTTCAATGAAATAGAATTTGCCGTCTTCATAAAGAAACTCGACCGTGCCTACGCCAAGGTATCCAAGAGTGCGTACCGCATTGGCAACAACCTCACCAATTTCTGCACGGGCGGCATCATCAAGGGCAGGGGACGGCGCTTCTTCCAATACTTTCTGGTGACGCCGTTGTAGGGAGCAATCCCGTTCCCCCAGGTGCACCACATTGCCAAAGGCATCGGCGACCACCTGAATTTCAATGTGGCGCGGCTTGCCGAGATATTTTTCGATGTAAACAATATCGTCACCAAAGGCTGCTTTGGCTTCGGACCGTGCTGTGGAAAGCGCGTGGCCCACTTCGCTTTCATCCATGGCGACTTTCATGCCACGTCCGCCGCCGCCGGCTGAGGCTTTGATAAGCACCGGGTAGCCAATGGATTTTGAAATGGTGATGGCGTCCGCGTCGTTGTCGACGCCGCCGTCTGATCCGGGCACAACAGGAATACCGGCCTCTTTCACGGCCTGTTTTGCCGCGATCTTGTCACCCATCAATCGAATATGGGCAGCGGTGGGCCCGATGAATGCAATCTCATGAGCCGCAACGATGTCGGCGAACTTGGCGTTTTCTGACAGGAACCCATAACCGGGGTGGATCGCCTGCGCGCCGGTAATTTCGGCGGCGGCGATAATAGCGGGGATATTGAGGTAGCTTTGACCGGCAGGGGGCGGCCCGATGCAGACACTTTCATCTGCAAGCCGCACATGCATGGCTTCGGCATCTGCCGTGGAATGCACCGCAACCGTCTGAATGCCCATCTCGTGGCACGCACGGTGAATGCGGAGAGCGATCTCTCCCCGGTTCGCGATGAGGACTTTTTCAAACACGCCGCACCGCCTATTCGATAATGACAAGCGGTTCGCCATATTCAACGGGCTGGCCGTCGCTGACGAGAATTTTTATTACCTTGCCACCGCGCGGGGCAGGGATGGGGTTCATGGTCTTCATCGCTTCCACGATGAAGAGCGTTTGGCCCTCGCGCACTGTGTCGCCTTCAAGCACAAACGGTGCCGTGCCCGGTTCTGGCGAGGCATAGGCGGTTCCAACCATGGGGGAATTGACGGCCCCTGGGTGCGCGGCAATTTCGGCAGGCGCTGGTGTTGGTGCCGGTGCAGCGGGGGCTACAGGCGCAGGCGCAGGCGCGCTAACCGCCTGGACCGCCGGCTGGCGCACCACGCGCAAGCGCAGTCCTTCGGATTCAACTTCGATCTCGGTCAGGTCCGTTTCGGTCAAAAGACCGGCGAGATCTTTAATGAGATCGCGGTCGATGGCCGGATGGCGTGCTTTGCCGCCTGTTGGCTTTTTTTCCGAACTCACACTTTCCTCCAATTGGCCGGGGCGTCTGCCCGTCCGCCTTATTTTTTCTCGTTGAGGTGCCGCGCCAATGCATCAAGCGCGTGAAGATAACCTTGGGGCCCCAGTCCGCAAATAACCCCCTTGGCAACCGCCGAGACGTAGCTCTTGTGGCGAAAGGCCTCGCGCGCATAGGGGTTCGATAAATGCACTTCGAAGAGAGGTTTTTCCGCTGCAACAATGGCATCAAAAAGGCCAACCGACGTATGCGTTAACGAAGCGGCATTGAGGATGATTCCGCAGGCCTTGTGGCGGGCTTCCTGAATCCAGTCAATCAGGACGCCCTCATGATTGGTTTGGCGAAAATCGACTGTTAGTCCCAGTTTGCTCGCCTGGGCAGAGACCATGGCTTCAATCTCGGCAAGGGTTTGGGTGCCATAGATTTCAGGCTGCCGCGTGCCCAATTGATTGAGATTGGGGCCATTCAAGACAAAAACAGGACTGGTAGGACTGTCACTCATGGCGGGTTTGTTATACTGGGGCGGCAGGTCATGCAATGAGAACAGCCAAATATCGTGAAAGCGGGGGCTGGGCAGAAAAAGGATAGCCATTGTGCGTTGGATATTCGCAGGCGTACCGTTGGTAGCCCTTTCCGCCTATTTCGGTTGGGCTTACCTGACACTTTATCAGCTAGATCAGGCCCTACGGGACCAGGACGTGGCTGTGCTGAACGAGTTGGTGGACTGGGATAGTGTGGGCTATCGCCTTGAGGAAGACCTTCACGGCCTGTTTGGGGGGCCAGGCGAAGACAGCGATGAAGACCTCTCCGTGACAGAAGCGCTTTTGGGCCTATTTTCCAATTTGCTGGTGGGGCCCATCGCTGACTTTTATGCCAGCCCCGAGGGGCTTGCATATCTGCTCAATGCGCAAATCATCCTGGAGAACCCACAGGAATTGCTTGATGCCGAGTTCCCGGAGGAGCTGTCCTGGTACGACCACATTTCCGTTGCCTACCCAACGGGCCCGGCGAGTTTTCGCGCTCATATTGTCTACCCCGAAAACGAGCAGCGCGCTTTGAACGGAAACCCTTTGGTGTTGGAACTTTGGTTCAGAGATTTTCACTGGCAGCTGGCTGCGGTCGACCTGCCGCTTGATGCCCTGCAAACAGATCTGGATGGCGACAAATGAGTATTTCAATTCATCTCAACGGTGATACCAAGACCCTCGCAGGTCCCATGACTGTGGCGGCAGTGTTGGCAGAGTTTGAACTCGAGGCCCGCAAGATTGCTGTGGAGCGTAATTTGGAAATCGTACCGCGCTCAACATATGGCGACGTTGTAGTTGAAGATGGTGATCGGCTGGAGATCGTTCGGTTTGTAGGAGGTGGATAGTGAGTAAGATCAATTCAGTAAAGGACAATCCTCTCGTCATTGCCTGCAAGACCTATGGCTCGCGGTTGATCATCGGCACGGGCAAGTACGACACATATGAACAAAATGCTCAAGCTCTTGTAGCATCGGGGGCTGAGATCATTACCGTCGCCGTCCGCCGGGTGAACCTGACCAACAAGGATGAACCTATGTTGGTGGATTACATTGATCCGGCGAAATACACTTTCCTGCCAAACACGGCCGGGTGTTTTACCGGTGATGATGCGGTGCGAACCTTGCGTCTTGCGCGGGAAGCCGGCGACTGGAACCTTGTAAAGCTGGAAGTCCTTGGCGATCAGCAAACCCTCTATCCCAATATGCCCGAAACTTTTCGGGCAGCAGAACTGCTCATCAAAGATGGCTTTGACGTAATGGTTTATTGCAATGACGATCCCATTGCCGCCAAAACCCTGGAAGAGATCGGGTGTTGCGCGATCATGCCGCTTGGTGGGCTTATTGGGTCAGGCCTTGGCATCCAGAACCCGGTGAACATCCGTATCATTGTTGAGAATGCGAGCGTACCCGTTCTTGTTGACGCCGGTGTGGGGACCGCATCAGAAGCGGCCATGGCGATGGAATTAGGCTGCGATGCCATCATCACAAATACAGCTATTGCCGAAGCAAAAAACCCCATCCGAATGGCAAAGGCCATGAAACATGCGGTTATCGCCGGACGAGAGGCTTATCTCGCCGGGCGCATGGCAAAAAAGATGTATGCGGATCCGTCGTCCCCCTTGGCGGGGCTGATTTAGTCGCCGCGGGCTTCATCCAACAAGCGCGTTACCTCTTCTTCGCGCCAACCGATGACAACCTGGCCATTGACCAAAAATGTCGGTGTCGAGCCGACACCCACGGCTTGAGCGAGCTGCATATTGCTGCGTAAGCGGTCTTCAAGCAGCGGGTTCGCCATATCTTCACGCAATCGAACAGGATCAAGCCCGGCCTCGACGGCGAATTCCATTATAATGCCCTCATTCAAGCGACCCTCGGATGACATCATGAGATTGTGGAGCTGCTCGTAGCCGCCTTGTTCATGCGCGGCCAAAGCCGCCAGGGCTGCCAGGAGGGACGATTCGCCAAGTATGGGCATTTCAAAATAGATAAAGCGGATGCCGTCATCAGCGGCGCGCAACGCATTCATGCGAGGCAAGGCGCGGCGGCAATAGGGGCACTCATAATCGAAAAATTCAACGATGGTGATGTCACCATTGGGGTTGCCTGCCGCAATTGATGCGGGGGCGGTCTCAATCAAACTCAGGTTGCGCGTCACGGCGTCTTGAAGCTCATTCACTTCTGCATTTCGCGACTGGGTCTCAAGGGCATTGAACGCTTCGCTCAAAATGAACGGGTTACTGACGAGGGCTTCGCGAACGCGCTCCGCAAAGGCCTCTTGGCTTTCCGCAACTGCCGGGGTGGAGTTGTTTTGAGTGAGGAGAATGCCAATCAGCAGGCCCAGAAGGCCTGCCACCACAATCAAGCCGATTTGGACGGCGCGATGGCTGCCGCCAAGAAATTCGCTCATAATTTTTGTTCTCCCCAAAAGGTAAGTTCAACCGGCGCATAGCCCATAATAGGCGCACCCGCAATCATGGAATCTTGAACGCTAGCGCCGCCGCATCCGGCGAGGGTCTTCGGTGAAATCAATGATCTCCATGGCCTGCCGCCAATCTTCTGTGTTCTCGGTCAGTTTGTCTCGCGCACGCAAGGCAAAGCGTCGCGCCTCATCGCCATTGCCCATCATGTAATAACGTTCGGCTGTCGCGAGGTCTGCCAGCCCTTCTTCGCCCGCGCGCGCCTGAACGATCGCCAATTGGTGCCAGGCAAAGGAGCTTGAGTTGTCTTGTGTTGTCGCAAACAAGAGCAAATCACGGGCTTCTTGGTTGCTCGGAGAGTTGCGCTCGGAGTCTTCTGACGCAATTAAAGCTTGGGCCAGATTGATGCGCAGCAACGCCGACTGCGGCATGAGGTCCAATGACTGGCGGAACGCCGTGATTGCTTCGCTTGGGCGCCGCCCTTCGAGCAATATCTGCCCCCTCAGCTCGTACAAGAACGGATTGTCGGTCTGGCGCTCGATCAGTGCGTCGATCTCTCCAAGGGCTTCGTCTGTACGCCCTTGACGAAAATAAGCCACACTGCGGGCATAATGTCCAGGTGCCGAGGTGTCACTCTCAGGATAACGGCGCAGCACGACATCAACACGGTCAAGAAAGCCATAGATCTTGGCTTGTGCCATTTGTAGCCGCGCCAAATTTTCGGGCGTGTCTTGCACATCGCGATATGGCGACATGGCGATGCGGCTTTCCAGAAAATTGATCCGATCGCTATTTAGAGGGTGAGACCGAATAAACGGATCCTGATTGGCGCCAGAGAGAATTTCTTGATCGCGAAACCGGTCAAAAAAGGTCAATAGCCCTCGGCCTGACTGCCCGGTCGCATCAAGGAGGCTCATTGCAGCCTGGTCCGCCGCAGATTCTTGTGTGCGCGAATAGAGTAAAAATTGACGCTGAGCGATATGCGTGCCGCCGGTGATCAATGCGATGCCCGCTTCTGGCGAGCCGAGCGCAATGGCTGCGAGCCCAAGACCAAGCCCAATCATTTGCGTGAGCCCAAATCCTTCGGCTGCCTCCCCCATCCGCGCCAGGTGTCCGCCAGATATGTGCCCGGTTTCGTGGGCAATGACGCCAATGAGTTCATTCGGCGTGTCCGCCGCGGTGATCAAGCCGGTATGGATAAACATATTCTGACCGCCGGCAACAAAGGCGTTCAGCGATGGATCATTGATGACATAGATGTCCACGGCGCCGGGGGTTAGCCCCGCTGCGGCAAAAATGGGATCAGCCCAATCGCGCAACAATTGCTCAAGCTCAGCGTCGCGGATTGAACTTTGCGCCAGGGCTGGTTGGGCCCAAAGGCAAGTGGTCAATATGAGCGCCAATACCAGTGACGCTGCCTGACTTACGATTTTACTCATGAAATGCCGGTCCGTTGTTTGGTCGCCCCCGCCGCCAAGGATGAGAGTACGCAATTTCTGGTTTGGTTGCACCCATATTGAGCGATATATGTCGAACACAGCGCAAACCACTCCCCAAACAGCCCCCCCGGACCTTCAAACGGGCGAAGTCACTGAAATCTGTTGCTTTTTTTGGTAAATGAGGCGTGGCAAAAGCGGGCAGTTGCTGCTAAAAACCAGCCCGCTGCGGTGGGGGCAGTTAATAACAAAGGAATGATCATGCTGCGCAGCCTTTCTAGATTTGCATCAAGCCGCACATCCGGCCGTGTTCTCACAACCTGCCTTTTGGCGCTATTTACCAGCGCTTGCGGTGGCCAGCTCGGTGAACTTGGCCGCCTGCCATCAGCTCCCCCTATTGCAATGCCGACGATCAACCTGCCGGGCATTCCCGGCTTTGGCGGGTCACAGCAAGCGCAATCTGGCCCTCAGGGCGTGATCGCTGCTCCTGATACGGAATGGGGATTTGTCTCCGCCGCCAGTGATGGTTTCGCAGGGCTAGTGGTTTCTGATGAACCGCGGGCCACTTTGGTGGGGCGAGATATTCTAAGTCGCGGCGGCAACGCCGCTGACGCCGCCACGGCGGTATTTTTTACCCTCGCAGCGACAAACCCAGCGGGTGCCTCTGTCGGCGGCGGCGGCATTTGTCTCGTCCATGACAGCCGTACTGGCGTTGCCCGCAGCGTTGACTTTTTGCCGCGCGCGCCGCGTGAGGCGGGGCCCATTGCGGTCCCCGGCGCGGTTCGCGGCTTTGGCTACATCCAGGCGGAATATGGTAATCTTAATTGGGCGACAGTGGTCGAGCCGGGCTCTGACGTTGCTGCAGGACACCCGGTCTCGCGCACTCTGGCGCGGCGGATATTGGCGGAAGGCGGTATCGTCCAATTGACGCCAAGCCTGCGCCGGATGTTTACCCAAGCCAATGGCCGTCTTGCTTATGAGGGCGTGCGGTTTAGCCAGCCTGCCCTTGCCGGGACCATAGCCATCATCGCTGCCCGCGGGCCGCAAGACTTTTACACCGGCGAGCTGTCGCAACGCGTTATCGAAGAAGCAACGGAGCAGGGCGGTACGCTGAGTATTGCGGATCTGCAGGGCTACGAGCCTAATGTCAGCACCCCGCAAGCCATTGAGCTGGATAATCGGGTCGCATTTCTGCCCACCGGTGCAACGGGGGCGGGCTTCTTCTTCCCAGAACTAACGCAAAAGGCCCTGCGCGACCTTCCTGTGAATCGCGCGCCGGGAACACCGGCGGCATCTGCGCTAAATCGGAATGCTCAGGAAGTGCTGGTGGATGCGGGCGTCAGAGGCGCACTCCTGCCGGATTATGGGTCATCGTCTTTTGCGGTGACTGACTCAAGCGGCCTGACGGTGGTTTGCGGCGTAACGCTTAATGGCCCGTTTGGCAGCTTAATGCCCGGCCGTTCGACGGGCGCGCTGTTTGCGCAATCCCCGCTCGATGTTCAACATGGATTGGCGGGGGCCTTTGTAACCCCCATCGTTGTGACCAATGCCAGTGGCAATCGATTGCACATGGCAGCGGGGTCCGCAGGCGGTCCGCAGGCTTCTGCATCACTGCTTTACACCGCACTCAACGTTGATGGCTCTGGTCTTCAGCAGGCGCTTCAACTAAACGGCTCATCCGCCTATGGCACCGTCAATGCCATCTCGTGTGGTCGTGAGTCTGAGGACCGCAATGCGGTTTGCCGCATTGGTGTGGATCCAAGGGGGTCCGGACTTGGCGCAGAGGCCCTGGCGCGCTAGCCGAACCAACCCTGCCACCACTCCTTCTTTTCAGCCTGCGGTGCCTTTGATGGTTCCGCGGGCTTTTTGTTCTGCGCTCCAGATGATGGTCCACGCCCTGAGGCAGCGGCACTTTGGCCGGAACTCTTTTCGCCAGCTGCCGCTTCCTGGCCATTGGGTTTGTCAGCCCGGCGCCGACCGCGCCCTCCGCGCGAGCCCCGACGGCGGCGATTGCGGGCCGTCTTTTCTTCAGCGGTAAGTTCAGTTTTAGCTGCGGTTTTGTCGGACGCTTCCTGCACTTCAGACCCAGCGCCAGTTTCAGTTGTCGCATCTTCAGGGCGGCGCTTGTTGCGACGTCCACCCCGGCGACCACGACGGCGGCGTTTTGCGGTAGCATCCTCGCTGGTGGTGCTTGTCTCGCCTGCCGCTTGGTCGCTGGAACCAGTATCGTCTGACTTGGTTTCGACTTCGGGCGCGGCAACGACCTTTACTTCTTCCTGTTCCATTGCGGCAAGGGATTCAGCTTCTTCGGCTTCTGCGGCAGCGTCTTTTGCTTCTTCTTCCTGCAAAAATGCTGTGTCGGGAGTAACCGCTGAGGTCTCTTGAATTTCACGTCGACGGGCTTCGCTCAATGGCTCGCCACGCTCAATCTCAAATTCATCTCCCTTGAGGGCGGCATCAACTTCGATGACCGCAACCATGCCATAGAGATCTTCAAACTCGAGCAATTCGCGGCGCTTGTGATTGAGCACATATGCAGCGGTGTCCTGGTTGGTGCGGACGGTGATAGACGCGCTGCGCTCCCTTGCGCCTTCTTCTTCGCAGGCGCGCAGGATAAGCAGGGCCGCCGATTCAACGGACCTGACTGTTCCGGTGCCTTCGCAATGGGGGCAGGGGCGGGTTGAGCCTTCAAGAATGCCCGAGCGAAGACGTTGCCGCGACATTTCCAGAAGGCCAAAGTTGGAGATGCGGCCCACTTGGATGCGGGCACGGTCATGCTCCAAGACCTCTTTCATTTGACGCTCAACGGCGCGGTTATTCCGATTTTCTTCCATGTCGATGAAATCGATCACGATAAGCCCGGCGAGATCGCGCAAGCGAAGTTGGCGCGCTGTCTCAATCCCAGCCTCAAGGTTGGTTTTGAGAGCGGTGTCTTCAATATTGTGCTCGCGCGTGGATCGGCCGGAGTTCACATCGACAGAAACAAGCGCCTCGGTTTGATTGATTATGATGTAGCCGCCGGAGGGAAGTTCAACCCGCGGGCTGAGCATTTCATCAAGTTGCGTATCAACGTGATAGCGCTGATAGAGCGGCAAACGCTCGCGATATAATTTCACGTGGCGCGCGTGGCTGGGCATAAGCATACGCATAAACGCTTTGGCTTCTTTGTAAGCGTCCTCGCCCTCCACCAGCACTTCTTCGATGTCTTTGCTATAGAGATCGCGAATAGACCGCTTGATGAGATTACCTTCCTCATAGACAAGTGATGGGGCCGCCGACTTGAGCGTCAGGTCGCGCACGCTCTCCCAAAGGCGCAAAAGATATTCATAGTCCCGGCGCACCTCTGCTTTAGTGCGATTGGCACCAGCGGTGCGAACAATCAGACCCATGCCGCTGGGAACTTCAAAATCAGACACTGCTGATTTGAGTCGCCGCCGGTCCGACATGTTGGTGATCTTGCGGCTGATGCCGCCTCCACGGGCAGTATTGGGCATCAAGACGCAATAGCGCCCGGCGAGGGAAAGATAGGTGGTCAATGCCGCGCCCTTGTTGCCGCGTTCCTCTTTGACCACTTGGATCAAAAGCACTTGGCGACGGCGGATGACATCCTGGATTTTGTAGTTTTTCAAATAAGGCCGGGCCTCACGGCCGCTATCTTCGTCATCGTCGTCTGATCGGCTGTTGCGCCCTCCGCGGCCGCCATTTCGGCCTGATCGGCCCCGGCCGCGCCCTTTGGCTTGGCGCCCTCGATTGCTTCTGCCGTTGGATTTGTCGCTGTCGGTGGCCGTGTCGGCGTCATCGGACTCAGCGTTCGTGTCATCCTCTGTGCTCTCGGCGAAAAGCTCCTCCGCCGGATCCTGCAGGGACACATGGTCTTCATCGTCCCAGTCGGCGGCATCTGCGGCGGGGTCATCGAGATCAAGGGTTGGCGCAGAACCGGCGCTCAAAGCAGCACTTTTCCCGCCGCCATTGGGTTTGGCTGCGTCCGCTTCTGCATTGCTAGCAGCTTCGTCTTCTTCCAAATCACGCGCCGCCTCAGCCGCAGCGCGTTTGGCATCAGCTTCCGCCTGTTGCTCCATCAAGCGTTTCTTATCGGCCACCGGGATTTGGTAGTAATCCGGGTGAATTTCGGAAAACGCCAAAAAGCCGTGCCGGTTGCCGCCGTATTCAACAAAGGCTGCCTGCAGGGATGGCTCAACGCGGGTGACCCGCGCCAGATAGATATTTCCTTTAAGAGGCTTTTTGCTCGCCGCTTCGAAGTCGAAGTCGTCGATTTGCGTGCCGTCCGCTATGACAACACGCGTTTCTTCCCGGTGGCTCGCATCCACCAGCATTCTCTTGGACATGAAATTTTGCTCCAGTGCGGCGCGTCGCGGGGCGGAAGCGCGAGGGAACTCGCTTCGGCAATCCCGGCGCGTATGCACCGTTTGGTTTGGTTGGATTTGGAATCCTGCCATTTAGGCCGCCAAATTCAGGCGCAAGCTTTCCCGTCATCGCCGTTGGGGACAGGCGATGTTCTGTGGTCAAGCAAAGGGCAGGCGTTTTGTTCATCGTGCCTTGCGCGGGGGTAGCCCATCTAAAACGGGCAGGTCGCGCAAACCCCAAATTCAGGCGAAATCAAAGTCCCTCAAGAAACAAGTCTTTGAAATCGCAAACTTTTTCAACATCCATCCAGAAGGGGTTCATTTCCCCCCTGGCGCAGCATTGGCGGCAAGGCTTTCAATGGTATCCTCGCGCCGGGCGGCAGGGCCGCTGAGGCCCTTGTACGCGGCCTAGCACGATAAGTACAAGCCTTTATCGCCAGCGGCAGGTTTCTGCCGCTCACGAGCTTGCGAGAAATGGGTTAGCAGACTGTAAATGGTTGCCATGTTGTTGTAGAGAATATTTTCTCCCACAGGCCGGGCGGGCTTTGAGTTGGTCAAGCGTATGAATCGCCTATTAATGGTTGTATTATTTCTGGCCGCACTCGGGTTCCGGGCCGTCATGGCCCAGGACGCGTCCGTAGAAGCGGTGCGCTTGGTCGATCAAGGCAGCCACACGGAAGTGGTGTTTTCGCTCTCCCAGGCCCTTCAACCCCACATATTCACTTTGGCCGCCGATTCCGGTCGCCCCTATCGCATTGTCATTGATCTGCCGTCAGTCAATTGGCAGGTGGACGGCGGCGTCAGTCTGGCGGGGCGGGGACTGGTGCAGCAGGTGCGCTATGGGGTCAATCGTCCCGGCGCCTCTCGTATCGTGCTTGATTTGCCCCATGCGGCGATTATTGAGAGCTATCGAATGATAGCGCCTACAAGCAACACCTCTGCTTATCTGACATTCAATTTGGTTCCGACCGATCACGCCGGCTTTGTTGCCGCCGCCGCGCTTCCTATCGAGGGGCTGGCCGCTGCCGCACCAAGTGAAGAGCCTGGGGCCGAAACCGTTGATGATGGATCGCCGTTTGCCAGCATTGAGTCAGTTTTGGCCAGTCTCGATCCCGGCCAGGATGTCGTGCTGGTTCCCGAACCAGCGGCGACGGTACGCCCGATCATCATAATCGACCCCGGTCACGGCGGGCGCGATCCCGGTTCGGTCTCGGTTTTGGGTGATAACGAGAAGGATATCGTTCTCGACATTTCCCGCGCGATTGTGGATGAACTCAATGCGTCAGGCATGTTTGAAGCCCATTTGACCCGGAACACGGACGAATATCTTCGGCTCAACGATCGCTATGCCATTGCGCAAGCGCAGCAGGCTGATTTGTTTATTTCCGTGCACGTGGATTCAAATGACAACGCCGATGCGCGGGGGCTTACGATCTATACCTTGTCAGAGCAGGCGTCCGACGGAGAAGCCGCCCGCGTGGCGGAGCGTGAAAATCAATCCGACCGCCTGGACGGGTATGAAGTTGACGAAGAACTCACACGTATTCTGATTGATCTGGCGCAGCGGGAAACCATGAATTTGTCCGCCCAACTAGCGACCATCATGATCGACAATTTCAATATTGAAGAGATCCGTACCGTGAGCCGCCCGCACCGCTTTGCCGGATTTCGGGTTTTGACGGCCCCGGACGTGCCATCAATTCTGCTTGAGACCGGATTTGGCTCCAATCGGCAGGATGCCCAACTTCTGACCTCTGAGGCCTATCACGGGGTGCTGGCGCGTGGATTGACCAGGGCCTTGGTGGACTATTTTGAGCTGGACCCTGCATTGTGGCTTGCGGAGAACGCTTCCGCACAGAATTGATGCCATCACAGCGTCACAGTCGCGGGATAGGCCTCCTGCGGGCTATAACAAGGACAGGCGTCAACCAAGGCGCGATTTCAGTGGATCGGGGCATGCTGCGTATTTTGTTTCGCATATTTGGGGTGCTGTTTCTGCTGGGGGTGATTGCCACTCTCTGCGTCGGGGTCTTTGCGCTTTGGTATATCGACAAGGCCTCTGAAGGCCTGCCTGACCATTCCGTGCTGGCCGAGTACGAGCCGCCGATTATGACTCGGGTGCACGCCGGCGACGGCGCCTTGATTGCCGAATACGCCAATGAGCGACGTTTGTTCGTGCCCATCGGGCAGATCCCTGACCACGTGACGGCGGCATTTATTTCTGCGGAAGACAAAAATTTCTACGAGCACTCTGGTCTTGATTTCCGGGGTATTGCGCGCGCGGCCATTGCCAATGTTTTCAACTATCTTGAAGACCGCCGCCTGGAAGGGGCCTCAACGATCACCCAGCAGGTGGCGAAGAATTTTCTTCTCAGCTCCGAAGTCAGCATCGATCGCAAAGTACGCGAGGCGCTTTTGGCGCTGCGCATCGAAGAGGCGCTGACAAAAGATGAAATACTTGAGCTTTATCTCAATCAGATTTATCTCGGCTGGCGCTCCTACGGCATTGGGGCAGCGGCGCTCAACTATTTCAACAAATCACTGGAAGAGCTAACCATCGCAGAGGCGGCCTATTTGGCGGTGATGCCAAAGGCACCGAACAATTATCGACCCGATCATGAAGACGCGCGCACCCGCTCGCTGGAGCGGCGTAACTATGTGCTCGCCCGCATGCACGAGAACGGCTACATCACGCGCGAAGAAATGCAAGCCGCGCAGGTCGAAGAGCTTGTGGTGTTTGAGCGCCCGACAGGCGCACAGTCGGTGGAAGCTGAATATTTTGCCGAAGAGGTTCGGCGTCAGATTGCAGGCATGTTTGGCTATGACGCGCTTTTGGATGGTGGTCTTTCCGTCCGCACCACCGTCGATATGGAAATGCAACACATTGCCCGGCGTGCCTTGCGCAACGGATTATTCGCTTATGATCAACGCCACGGTTGGCGTGGTCCTGAAGCGCACGCCGATGACCTTACTGATTTGGCGGCTGTATTTGACGCGGCCCAGTTGCCCCGCGATCTGAGTCCCTGGCGCGGCGCTGTTGTGACCGCGGTCAACGACGGGACTTCCACCGTCAGCATTTCGTTTGCCCCCGATGAAGACGGCGTGATTGAAACCGGCGTGATCCCGCTGTCAGAGATGACCTGGGCGCGCGCGCAAGCTGAAAACGGAATTGACATTGGCGGCGCTATCAGCGCTCCCAGTGACGTCGTGTCCGTGGGCGACATCATTGTTGTGGACAACGCCCAAGTGGAGGCCGAAGACGGCGTGGTCTCCCATCACTGGGCGCTTCGGCAAGTGCCGCGCGTCAACGGCGGCATTGTTGCCATGGACCCCCACACCGGCCGGGTTCTGGCGATGGTCGGCGGGTTTTCGTTCGACGCTTCGGAGTTTAATCGCGCGACCCAAGCCTATCGCCAGCCGGGATCAGCATTTAAGCCCTTCGTTTACGCTGCCGCGCTGGATGCCGGGCGCACACCGTCTGATCTTATCCTCGATGCACCCTTTGTGATGCCGCAGGGCGAAGGCCTACCCCTGTGGCGGCCAGACAATTACACCGACAGATTTTATGGCCCCTCGACCCTGCGCAGTGGTGTGGAGCGCTCCCGCAACGCCATGACAGTGCGTCTTGCTCAGGACATTGGCATGGAGCGCGTTGTTGCCATTGCGGAACGCTTCGGCGTTGTGGATCGTCTTGATCCGTTCCTGGCATTTGCGCTTGGGGCTGGAGAAACAACCGTGCTCCGCATGACCGCTGCCTATTCGCAGTTCGTCAATGGCGGCCGCCGCGTCACACCGACATTTATTGACCGGGTGCAAGATAGATACGGCAATACGATTTTTCAAAATGACACCCGTGAATGCGTGGCGTGCAACGCGGCGGAGTGGATCGGACAATCTGAGCCCGAAATTCTTGATGAGCGTGAAATTGTTCTGGATCCCCGCACAGCCTATCAAGTGGTTTCGATCCTGGAAGGGGTTGTGCAGCGCGGCACCGGTCGACGCTTGCGCTCCATTGGGGTTCCCCTTGGCGGGAAGACCGGCACCACCAACGAAGAACGTGACGCCTGGTTTATGGGCTTTGCGCCAGACCTGACCGTCGGGGTCTATGTCGGCTTTGATACGCCAAGCCCGTTGGGGCGCGCCGAAACCGGGGGCCGTGTGGCGGCGCCAATTTTTGGTGAATTTATGGGTGCCACAGTGGGGCAAGGCCAACCTGTGCCTTTCCGTCGCCCGCCAGGTATTCGTATTGTGCGCATCAATGCAGAGACCGGCCAATTGGCACAGCCCGGTGACCTAAACGTCATTGAGGAGGCCTTTCGTCCGGGCACCGAACCGTCAGGGCAGAGCCGCGTCGTTGGCGAAGACGGCTTTGGAATCTCTTCGTCAGAGGATGATGATGATCTGCGCTCCGGTTCTGGCGGGCTTTACTAGCAGCGTCACTTTACAGGACCCTATGGGCTGATTATGGTCCGCGCCCAACCGGCAGCCACGTCAACTCAAGAGACAGGACATCGCTCATGCGCGCTGAAGTCGAAGCGCTCGCCCATGCTGTGCGAGAATCATTGCTTCTCTTAAGGAGGCATCTTTGACTGGGATGTCGCCGTCAAACGTCTTGAAGAGCTAAATCAACAGGCCGAAGATCCCGAACTTTGGAATGATCCTGAAGCTGCGCAAAAAGTGATGCGCGAACGCACGGCGCTGGATACCCAGATGCAAGCGTGTCTCAGGCTGGAACAGACCCTCAACGATAGTCTTGACCTGATCGAAATGGGTGAAGCTGAAGCTGATCAAGACGTGGTCGCTGAGGCGGAAAACGCCCTGCGCGCCTTGCAAAAGGAGGCAGGCAAGCTTGAGCTGGAGACACTGCTGTCCGGCGAAGCTGACGCGAATGATTGCTACGTGGAAATTCACGCCGGCGCGGGCGGCACGGAAAGCCAGGATTGGGCGGCCATGCTGGAGCGCATGTATGTGCGCTGGGCCGAAGCCCATAAAATGAAAGTCGAAATCATCGATGAAAGCGCGGGCGAGGAAGCGGGGATCAAGGCCGCCACGATACTGGTGAAGGGGCTTAATGCCTATGGCTGGCTCAAGACGGAATCCGGCGTGCATCGCTTGGTACGCATTTCGCCGTTTGATTCCAACGCCAAGCGCCATACGAGTTTCTCCTCCGTGGGTGTATTTCCGGTGATTGACGACAATATTGATATTGAGATCGAGGAAAAAGATGTGCGTGTGGACACCTATCGTGCCTCAGGTGCGGGCGGGCAGCACGTCAATACCACCGACAGCGCGGTGCGCCTGACCCATATCCCCACCAAGATTGTGGTGCAGTGTCAAAACCAACGCTCGCAGCACAAGAACCGGGCCACGGCCTGGGACATGCTCCGCGCGCGGCTCTATGAGCTTGAGTTGCAACGCCGGGAAGATGAAGCGCAAGCAGAAGCTGCCAATAAAACCGACATCGGTTGGGGACACCAGATCCGCTCTTACGTGCTGCAGCCCTATCAGATGGTGAAAGACTTGCGCACGGGAGTTGAAAGCTCGCAGCCCAATTTGGTTCTTGATGGGGACCTGGATCAGTTTATGGGCGCGGCCCTGGCGGCACGGGTCAAAGGCACTTCGGGCAAAGTGGTCGAGGATCTCGACTAAGGGCTGTGCTTTGGGTTAGTGAAAATTTTCGCACAAAAAAAGGGATGCCGCAGCCTGATTGAACAGGCCGCAGGCATCCCCCATGTCGTCACGTTTGTTCAAGCAGCGCCTTAGCTGGCGGCGGCGGCTGAACTGCCCGGGCTTGCGGACGCTACCGCAGGCTTTGCGGCACCGTTCGATGCTGGTGCACTACCAGCAAGTGCAGAACGCGGGCTAGCCGAAGGCTTTCCCGGCGCAGCTTGTTGCGGTGAGTCCGAGCTAAGCGGATCATCGCTGTGGCGGCAATTGCCTTCAAAGAAGGCCCCGGTTTCAACGGCAAGAGCGTGATGAAGGATATCTCCTTCCACGTGGCTGGTGGCGCAAAGATGCACTTTGCGGGCGCGGATCGAACCGATCACATGGCCTCGCACGATGGCTTCTTCAGCGCGCACTTCACCATTGACCACGGCCTTTTCGCCGATGGTCAGTGAATTTGTATTGATGTCGCCCTCAACTTTGCCGTCGATTTGAATATCACCGGTGGCATTCAAGGTGCCGATCACCGTCATATCTGACGAGATAATTGATGGCACATTGGATTTTGAGGGACGTTTATTTGAATTCGACGGTGCGCTCGTGTGAGCGGCCTCCGGCGAACCATTGTCTTTAGCTTTCGAAAACATGACGACCTGCCTCTAAAAAGGGAAGGGGGTCCAAAGATTCACTCTGGAACCGCACTTCGTAGTGAACATGAGGGCCTGTACTCCGCCCTGTACTGCCAAGTTGCCCGACCACTTGGCGGACAGTTACTTCATCACCCACCGAAACATTAACGCGCCTCAAGTGGGCATAGCGCGTCTCGATCCCGTTGCCGTGATCGATAACCACAATACGACCGTAGCCTGATTGTGTTCCGGCGCGGGTAACCACCCCCGATGCGGTCGCCATTACCGGAGTGCCTGAGGGACCAGCAAGATCAATGCCAAGGTGGTTTTGAAGGCGGCGTGTAAACGGATCGCGGCGCGGGCCGTATTCGCTGGTTAATCGAAAAATATCTGACGGGCGAAGCAGCGGCAAACTGCTAAGCGCCGACTGGAGGATGGCAAGCTGATCAAGATGGCTCGACGCGCGCAGCAAATGTCGGCTGAATTCGGCCGTGTCTTGATCAATAGCGGCAAAGGTATCGAGATCTTCCAGGTCGATCCCTGGTCCGCCCATGCCGTTAAATTCATCTGCAAGCAGTTCACCCACAAAGGCATTCACGTCGATGCCTGTTGAGTCGAGAATTGAGCTAAGGCGCGAAATCCGATCAACCACTTCATCTTCCATTTCAAGCAGCAGATCACGTTGATCTGTGCGAAATTCGCGGATTTGATCTTCCAGCCGCGCAACGCGATTGGCCCGATTGGTGAGCGGCGAGCGCGTCACTTCGCCGGCCTGCGCCGCGGTGGCGAGAATTGCCGAAACGCCATCAACGGTGCTGGACCGCACCGGCGGCAAAGGGCGGCTCACCCGTAGTGTGGGCTCCCGAAAGGATACGGCCATGCGGATGGTAGAGGTGCCGTCAGCATCTTCGCGCATGGGATCGCTGCCCATGATTGATGTTAAATCGCGCAATTCGTCATGCTGAAGGTTTAGCGCTTCTTGGTCACCAACAAGGCGATCAAGCTGTTCCTGGCGTTCTTGCAGCAGTTCAAGTTCGCTTTCAAAGCGATCCTGCGTCACCCGCATAGAGCCATTTACATTGTCAATCTCACGCTGCAGGCGGTCAACACGGGTTTCGTATTGCGTCTGCATGGTGGAAAAATTCTGATCTTTATTGGCGATGATTTGGTCTTTGAAAACCACGTTGACGGTGGTGAAAGCGACCCAGGTCAGAAAGCCCATCGTGCCGACAATGAGGATGATCTGCCTGTGTGCTGGGACCGTAACAAAGTGGACCTCACCGCGGCTGCGATGATAAATCTGACGTTCGGGAAATATGCGTGAGAAAAACTCACGCCACTTGGCCACAGTGTCTGTGGTCATAATACGCTTCCCCTGCCCGGGCGGGCTTTTGCCCTGCTACCGGATTAAAGTGTCCCACACCAATCACTATATCACCCAATTCAGCCGCAAAACACAAGGCCATCACTTGGGCGCACAACGAAAAACTTTAGATCAGCCAATATGTTAAGGGGCATTGTTCACGCATTAAGGTAAAAATGGGGTAAAAGACCCGCCGCTGAGCGCGCGGCCTCATTGAAGGGCGGTTTCAGGCCCTGTTTGAAATGCAGTTGGACAATTTGGCGATAAGTCGTCTCTGGCGCTTGTCCTGATTTGGCACAAAGGCGCTGAAACGCTCGCATTCCCGCGGCAACATGGCCGATTTCATCTTCATGGATGCGCCGAAGCAAAGCAGCGCTTTCCTCATCTCCGGCGCTTTGCAGCTTGGTGGCCATTTGCGGCCCCATATCCAGGCCCCGCGCTTCTAGGACAAGAGGCACAACCGCTAGGCGCGCCAGAAGATTATCCGCCGTGGCTGACGCGGCCTCCCAAAGGCCATCGTGAGCGGGTAAGGCGCCATAGTCAGAACCCAGGGCCTGAAGCCTTGTCTGGATCATCTGAAAATGACGCGCTTCTTCCGCGCCCACACGGACCCAGTCATCAATCAGATCGCGGTCATTCGCTTCAGGGCCAAAGCGCCCGATGAGATCCCACGCCAGATTGATGGCGTTGAATTCAATATGAGCAACGGCGTGCAGCATGGCGATACGGCCCGCGGCCCCGCTGGAGCGCCGGGGCATTTCGGTTGGCAGGCGCAATTCCGGCGTCGCCGGGCGACCGGGCGTATCAGGCATGGCAATGGCGCGGGGCTCAAGGATAAGGTCGCCTGCGCCCCAGGCTTTGGCGGTCTCAAATGAGCGCTCAATTTTTTCGCTAGGGGCCGCTGCAAGCACGATGGCGCGGGCCGCTGCCGCTATGCCAGGCCGATCAGTCATTCCGCTTTGGCCAATTCTTTCACCTTGCCTAGTACGTCGTCGGCGTGGCCAAGCACATTCACCTTGCGCCAGATGTGGGCGATCTTGCCGGATCGGTCGATAACAAATGTCGATCGCTCGATACCCATATATTTGCGCCCAAACATATTTTTTGGGACCAAGACGCCATAGCGCTCAATCACTTTGCCGTCCTCATCAGATCCCAAAATGACCTTAAGGCCGTGCCGGCTTCTGAATTTTCCATGCTTGGCGACACTATCTTTGGAGATTCCGATGACCACAGCATCAACGCGCTTGAAGCGCCCCAAGGTGGCTGTGAAATCTCGCGCTTCCAAAGTACAGCCCGGGGTATCGTCTTTGGGATAAAAGAAGAGCACGACAATTTTGCCGGCAAGGTCTTTCAGGGCCACATTGTTGCCCTCGTCCGTGGGCAAATTGAATGTTGGGGCTTTGGCCCCTACCTTGAGTGCGGTTTTCGCGGCCATGATCTTGCCTCCCGATATGAAAATGAAGGGTGGAATAATTCCGCGGATCATGGTCAAACCCGCTTCAGCGCGCAAGACGTGGCTCCCCTCACAGAAGAGGTCATGGGCTGTTTTTCGCACTAAAACCTGTTAGGAAGCGGGCGGGGTGCTTCGGGGGGGCTATGGCCCGATGCCGACAGGCCTGTTTGTCGGAGCAACAGAATGCGACAGCGCATATTGACCCTGGAATGACCCACGCGTGATCCAACCCAAAGCCAAACACTTTCTCTTAGCCGGTGCAGGCGTTTTGTTGGTGCTGATCCTTGTGATCGGCATTGGCATTGCCATGGTTATGCGCGCCCCGGTTTCTGTGGCCTTTGCGACGCCCACAGTTAGAGCGGCCTTCGCAGACGCGTTCACCCCTTTGACCATAGATTTTCGTGATCCCACCCTTGTTTGGGTTGGGGAGGAACGTGCCTTCCGATTGAATGTGCGCCGTGTCGAGATTTATGGCGAAGGCGATGCGTTGGTGGCCGAGGTGCCGCAGGCGGAGATTGGCGTCAGCTTTGATGCCTTGTTGCGCGGCATGATCGCGCCCTCTTGGATTGAATTCTCAGGCGCCACGACGCTGGTGATCAGGCGTCAAGATGGCAGCCTTCAATTGGGTCTTTCAACGGCCGGGCAAACGCGCCGCGCAGAAGATGCACCGCCGCTTGGCATTGTTGAGGCCATTTTGGCATTGCTTGCTTCCGAACCTGACCCATCAACGCGCGCTGGATATTTGCGCGGCTTTGCCATCAGTGGCAGCACCTTGCGGTTTTTCGACGCCCAAACAAATTCGTTTTGGCGCGCACCGGATGCCCGGCTTTCATTTGCCCGCGGCGATGAAGGTCTGCGCATCGATCTGGATGCGGATGTGGAAGTGGGCGGGCGCAGATGGTCGCTCAATATTGAAGGGCTTTATGATCCTGTCGCCGAGCTCGGCAATGTCTCAGCCGAATTTAGCGATCTCAACCCGGCACATATTGCCATTACTGTCCCGGCCCTTGCTGCCCTTCAGGGGATCGATATCCCCGTACGCGGCACCGCAAATATGGAAGTTACCGGCCAGGGCGAGATTTTGTCGGCGGATCTTTCCATTGTGGTGGGCAGCGGCCAGTTCGCTTTGCCAGGATTTTTCGATGAGCCAGTTCCAGTGGATTCCGCGGCCTTCGTGGGCACCTTCAATGTGAAGGAACGCGCCGCGCAAGTCAGACGGCTGACGTATCAAGCTGGCGACAACCGGCTTGCGCTGACCGGTGCCGTATCCGTCGAGACCGATGAAACTGATACTTGGCGGCCCATCGCGTTTGAAGTTGATGTCACAGCGGAAGATATGTCGATCTTTGTGCCCAGTATTCAGGATCGTCCGGTGATCTATGAGCGCCTTGATCTCGATGTGCGCGTTGATGATCGGACCCGCACCTTGACGATCCGTAATTTCAATGGCGAGACGGAAGGCGCGACGATTGAGCTTAGTGGCTTGATCAGTGATGCCAGCGGTGAGATTGAGGCCTATCTTTCTGGCACAGCCGAAAACGTGCAGGGCCGCTCTATCCTGGCCTATTGGCCGCGAACGCGCGGTCTTGGCGCGCGCGATTGGATTGACGAAAACCTGTTTTCCGGCTTTGCCAGTCACGCAACGATCACGGTGAACGCGCCGCCGGGCAGTTTGGCGAGTGTGCCGTTTCCTGCTGAAGTGCTGGATCTACAATTTGAATTTGAAAATGCATCCGCCGAATTCATCCCCGGCTTGCCGTACTTAACAGGCGGTCACGGCTCAGGGTTCCTTTCAGCGCAAGTGTTTGACCTGAATATTGATGGTGCCGCCGTCAATGACATCACGCTTCATCAAGGCCGGATGTATATCGGC
>JAJFIK010000027.1 GCA_021775005.1 Rhodospirillales bacterium | reverse complement strand
CCTTTCCCAGTTGCAGTCTCAGAAGCCTTGCGAGCATGCCCGATCTGCTGCGAAAGAGCTTTGCCGGCGTCCCTGAGCATTTGAGCCTCCATTGCGCGAGCACTTTTGTAGGACGAGCCATGGAGGCCTATCGGGTCTACTCGATTCACAGGGTTGCCACTGCAGTAGCTCTGTACTGTGCCCCTCGCTGGCCCGACCCTTGGCGCATAAGGACTTCCGGCGAAAAGTGCGTGCACTAATCGCCCGAATCGTGGGCTGGGTGGGCGTGGGCACCGGGTCGCGGGCATAAAAGAGCATGGTGCCGTAGGCCACTCTCCCTGGCCGCTGCCTGGCCACCCTGTTTGGCCACCGCGAGGTGGGATCCGTCGGACCCTGGCTCTGGTTCCAGGACCAAGTCAGACCCCTGGCTCTGGTTCTCGCCAAGCCGAGACGCCCTCACACGAAAGGAGCCGCTCCGGCAGGCCCGGGGCGGCTCCAAGGGTGGTCGACGGCAGTCGGAGGGCGCCTCAATGGGCGAAGGCGCGCTCCGAGCGGGCTGCCTCGACGTGGGCCTTGGTGACGAGCTCCGCCTTGGTGACGAAGGCTGCGTAGAGGGCGTGGACCGCCAGCTCGTCGATCTTCCGCAGGCGCCCGCCCGCGTCGGCGAGGACCTCCTCGACGGCGTCGGGGTGGAAGACGTCGGGGTTGCCTCCAGCCGTGCGCAGGCGGTGGACGACGTAGCGGCGGCCCTCCTCGTCGCTGACGGGAGGCATGCGGTAGGTCATGCGGAGCCGCTGGAGAAAGGACTCGTGGGCGGGGCGCGCCAGGCGCCGGCTCAGGGTCATGTCGCCGACCAGCAGGAGGGTCAAGCCCGGCTTGGTCTGGCCGAGGAGAGGGTTGGTCAGCAGGCGCAGCGTCTCGAGGGTCTGCGTGTCGAGCATTTGCGCCTCGTCGACGACCAGGACCGGGTGACGACCGTTCTTCTCCGCCGTCTTGGCCAGCGACTCACGCACCTGCTCCGAGAGGTCGCCGAAGAAGAAGCGAGGTTGCAAGCCGAGCCCGATTGCCAGCGTGCGGTAGAAGCCGCGCAGCTTGAGCCGAGGCTCGGGAATCTCGATCAGGCGGTGCGAGCGACGGTTGATTTCGGCGAGGGCCGAGCGAAGCGAGGTCGTCTTGCCCACTCCGCTCTCACCGACCAGGAGCGTAGGGACGCGCTCGGCCAGGGCGATCTGCAGCCGAGCGCTGACTTCCTGGTGCCCCTCGGTCTGAAAGAGCTCGCGCGGGTCGGGGGTCGGGTCGAAAGGCTTGCGCTTGAAGCCGAAGTGCTTGAGATACATGTGGGTCCTCCTCAGAGTTGCAGTGGAAAGGGGTAGGGCTACGCCTCCACGTCGGCGCTCGGTCCCTCGAAGAGAGCCCGGAAGGACACGCCTCGCGCTGGGGGCGGGCGGCGACGGCGACGCTCGGTGTGGCTGCGGACGCGGTAGAGCGGACAGGCGTGGCGACCGCCGTCCTCGTCCTCGATCCAGACCTGACTGTCGTCCAAGAGGTCGAAGCGGATCGACGCCTTGTAGGGATCTGCGCGTCGGTGTGAGGAGGGAGCCTCGTAGAGCTTCCCGCCCCACTTGATCTCCCCCAGCTTGCCGACCCTGCGTCCGACCTCGCCCCGGAAGGCCCAGAGCAGCTCCTCTTCGCTGGGGATCCGGGCGTTGCCCTCGATCCGCTTCCAGCGGGTGAGGGGGGACTCGCCCGTCGAGGTGTGCTCCTCGAGCGCGTCGTCTTCGCGCCACAGCTCGTGGCGTCGCGTCGCCCCCTCGACCGTGAAGACGGGGTTGAGCTGGAAGCCTTCCACGAGCGTGTTCTGCGCCTTCTGGTGCAGCCGCTCGACCTTCCCGTGACCGGGCGCGTGCCCCGCCGTGCCAAAGATCGCCTCACCGCCCAGGCGAGCGAGTCCCTGGGTGACGATCGTGGAGCGGTGGATCTTGGCTTGGTCGAGGAAGAGCACGTTGGGGCAGCCGTAGGTGGCGATCGCAGGAATCAGGAAGCCGAGCAGGTCGACGACACGCAGCCTCTCCACGAAGCCGCCGCCGACGATCAGGCGAGAGTGGTCGTCGATCAGGTTGATCAGTTGGAGGCGCACCGCTTGGTCACGGTGGCGGCCCTTCGCGAGCCAGATCGACGGCGTCGAGTCGACCTGCCAGATCTCGTTGGGGAAGTCCGCCTCCCAGAGCTGTAGGTCCCAGTCCACCGGAGCCAGCCGCCCCTTGCAGCGAGCCGCGATCCGGCTCCGCTTGTCCCGCTTGTCGTAGCCCGCCTCGCGCAGCGCTCGCGCCAGGCTTCGCCGAGCCACCTGCTCGCGGAGGGGGTGCTCGATCACTTTCAGGATCTGCTTCACGCTCAGGCGCGGCGCCCTTTCGCGGACGCTGATCGCCTCCGCCAGCAGCTCGGGCGGGATCGTCCTCGCGCGCCCCCGGTCGGCGCGCGCTTTCGGCTCCAGCGCCGCGAGGGGATCGCCCTGCGCGGCCTGGTAGATCGACAGCCAGCGGCGCAGCGTGCGCGCCGAGAGTCTCGGCGGCTCTCCGCCCCAGGGCGGCGTCGGCGGCCGGGCCAGGATCTCGCGCATTCGTCCTCCCCGCTGCCTGGGGGAGAGCTGGGGGAGCAGCAGGGGCGCGATCAGTTGGAAGCGGTAGAGAGCCACCTGACGACGGCGGGATCTGCTCTGGCGGGTCACGGCGGTATCTCTCCGATTCGCGCTTCAGGCTCGCGAGGCGATCAGCCAGCCCGGCCAGCGCCTCTTCGGTTGCTGTGGCGTCTGCTTGGGGTAGGCCCGTCTGCCGAGCGCGCGCGAGGAGGCGCTCCAGGTCGAGGGCTTGGCGGGCGAGATCGGCGACCCGGTCGGCCAGAGGCGTCGACCCTGCGCGCTTCCCTGGCCTGCGGGCGAGCGCGTCTCGGGGAGCGGCCAGCGCCGCCTCCCGCTCTTCTCGGGTCAGGGCCGGGTCCGCCAGCAGGCGCGCGAGGCGGCCGGTGGCGTGTGTCGAGAGGCGGTGCTGGATCGCCGCCTGTCGGACTCGCTCCTGCCAGGCCCTTGGGGCCGACGCGATCTCCAGCGCGAGGGTCGGGGTCACCTCGCCGCGCTCGACTCGACCCTGGAGCGAGGCTTCGAGCCGCTCGAGGAGCTCGAGCCTCCCCCGCAGCCAGGTCCGCGAGCGACCGAGCGAGGCTTGGATCTCGGCCGGGGAGTCGCCCTCGTCAAGGAGGTGGCGGATCGCACGCGCCTCTTCGAGAGGGCTGACACTTCGCCGCGCGGCGTTGAGGACCAGGCGACGCCGACTGGCCCCCCGCGCGTCGAGGTCGTGCACGCGGACGAGAGCGCGTGCCCAGCCGAGGTCGGTCAGGGCCCGAAGCCGCAGGACCCCGTCCACCAGCTCGAGACAGCCGTCCTCACGGCGACGCACGTCGAGGGGACGCTGCAGGCCCACGACGCGAATGCTCGCTCGCAGCTCGGCCTCCCGCCCCTCGTCGCCGAAGACGGGGCACTGCGGCGCTACGAGTCGACTGAGTCCGACTTCGAGCACGGAGGTCAGGAGTCAATCCCTAGCTGGGCGAGGATCTGAGCGATCGAAGTCGGGCCGCCTCCCCGCGCGGTGGTGGAGGCAGAGAGCGGCAGAAGCTGCCAGACGCCGTCGGGTAGGCCGGCTCGCCAGGGGCGGTGCGCGACGAGCTTCAGCTCGAGCAGGCGGGCCAGGGCGCGGTCGACCCGCGGCCGGGTCAGGCCCAGGGCCTGGCCCATTCGCTCGCGACCGTAGAAGGACGCCCCGCGGCGGTCGGCAGCCAGAGCGAGGAGCACGAGCAGCGCCGTCGCGTCTGGCCCGAGCCGACTCAGCCAGCTCTCGTGGAGCAGCCGGGCGTCGAGCCAGCCGAAGGCGGCGCCGGGACGGCGGACCAGCTGCGGGTGGGGAGGCAGTGGGGGAGGTCTCAGGGCAGACTCCGAGAGGGGGCAGACGCGGACTTGCGCGCCGCCAAGTGGGCGGGAGGGCTTGAAGGAAGCTCGGGCGGAAGGAGGCAGCGGCCTTGGCGCGCGTCCCCCCAGCGGCTACTGGTCTACCGAGCCGGAGCCGCCCGCGTCCATGCTGGCTTCGTTACGACGCACGGATTTCCTTGCCTCTGCCTCCAAGCGCTGCCCTCGCAAAGGCTTCAGCCGGCTTCGTTACGACGCGACGCGCCCTCGTTACGACGGTCGCCTAAGCGTCTCTGCGGTAGTGACTTAGGCCGAAGCCGGCTTCACGTCGTGAAGCCGGCTTCAACACCCCCATCGCAAGTCCCTTGGCTCCGGTGGCTTCAGCCGGCTTCATTACGACGCTCCTCGCAAGCGACTGCTACTGCGAGCCTTAGGGTGACGCCAGCTTCGGTCACGACGCGCAGCTCCGCTCTGGCGAGCGGTCCGGCGCCTCCCACCGGGGCCGGCAGCGCGGAGACGGCTTCAAGCTCCGAGGGCTCCGCTGCACGGGCCTGCGCTCGGCGCGCAGTCGCACGCTCCGCCTCGCGCTGGCGGTAGTCGGGGCGCTGTGCGCGGTAGCGCCGCATGTACTCCGCGCGGCTGATTCGCTTCCGCACCTCGCTGTCGCGACGCTGCTTCTGCGCGAGTCGCTTTCGCTCGCGCTGGCAGGCCCGGGCCCGGCAGAACCGGTGCGTCGATCGGGAGCGAGGGTTCAACTCGAATGGCTTGCCGCAACAAGCGCACAGGCGCTGCGTCTCCACGGGCTCGACCTCCTGGTCGAGCCCAGGGGATCAGGCCGCGCTCCGACTTGCCCCAGCCAGCGGGCTCATGCCGTGGCCAAAGAGCGTGGCCAAAACCCGGCAGCGCACGGCCAAACAGAGTGGCCTACGGCAGCACTGGTGCCTCCTCTTTGTGAACGGGATAAGTAAGTGCTGTGCCGCGCAGAGTGATCGAAGAGTGAGCGCGTAGTGGGTTGG
>JAJFIK010000026.1 GCA_021775005.1 Rhodospirillales bacterium | reverse complement strand
GGAGAAAAAAATGAAGAAAAGCATTTCAAATTTAAATAAGGCATGGCTGTTGTTATTGCTGCTGGGGTTGCCTGTTGCTGGTTTTGCCTATAGTTCGAGTGTTGCGCCGTCAAGTGTGCTTGATTCGGTCGTTGATTTTATAACATCGAAATTTTTTGTGTCGGTTGCGACATTAGCGATAGCGGTTATTGGTTATGGTGTGCTTTCTGGTCATCCAGCCGCACTTGAAAAAGGAAAGAGGTGGGTAATAGGTATTTGCCTTGTTCTTGGTGCTGGGTTTATTACTAATATTGTTGTGTCGGGGCATTGAATCATGCAAGAACCATTAAATCACCATCCTTTACACGTTGTGTTAACTCGTCCCCCTATGATTTTTGGGTTGACGCAGAATGCATTTGTTTTGCTTGTGTTTGCTGAAATCATCCTTTTTTTCCAATCTGGGCGGCCTGAGACATTGTTAAGTATGCCGGTGTTGTATATCGCTTTTTGGTTTGCGTGTCGCAAAGATATTGCGTATTTCTCTTTGTTGTCTTATCGGCCATCGGTGTTAATTAATCGTAAAAAAGTGAGATCTTATGAACCGCAGTGAAGCGATAGCGCGTCTTTACAAGCGTGAATGCCAGTCCTCACGCATACCAATTGCGAGGCTTGTACAATCCGATGTGTTTGAAACGCATGAAGGTATGTTGGGGTGTGTTGTTAAGGTCAGTGGTCTGGCGTTCATGACAGAAAACAATTCGTCAATTAACGAGTCTAATGATCGCTGGCATCAATCGTTACTGCAATTGCCGGAGACGTTAAGCATTCTAGTGACGCAATGTCGTTCGCCGATGATGGAGTCGCTAAGCGGCGAGTTTACAAATCCTTTGGCTCAGCGCTTGGATAGAGAATACCAAGAAGGGCTGCGTTGCGTCTCGCATTATCAGAACACGCTGTATGTGACCATCATGACCGCAAAGCCGCTTTTGAAAAAAACTGCGGGGTTGGGTGGGTTTGTTGCGCGCTTACAACGAAAAACGTTAAGTCAGGGGCGCGATGCGTGGCGAGAAAAGAAGCTAGCAGAGTTACTCCTTGGGGTTCGTCAACTGGTAAGTGCCTTAAGTTTTATGGGGGCAAGGTTGTTAGGCGAATCTCGTTCGGGCGATAACGAGTTACTGGCTTTCTTATCGACAGTTTCCAATCTGGGGGTATCTCCGGCGTTTAAAACCCCTGCCGAGTTGCCTGCAAATCTCATCGCTCGGCATGGGGGTAAACTGCAACCGGATTACTTAAACGGCTATCTTGCGCAAACACGCCTGCATTTTGGGTGTGCTATTCAAGCTGAAACCTCAACAGGTACGGTGTTTGCCGCTATGCTGTCTATTAAGCAATATCCGTCGGTGAGTGCGCCAACGTTATTTGGGCCGTTGTCTACGCTGGATGCGCAGTGCATTATCACCCATAGTTTTAGTCCGATCCTAAAATCGTCAGCACTGGATAAAATGTTGCGTCACCATAATAAAATGGTGAGCGTGGAAGACGCGGCGCATTCTCAGCTGGATGCGTTAGCGAGTGCGCGTGATGATGTAGCCAGTGATAGAGTGCGTATGGGGCTCCATCATCATACCGTTATGGTGATGAGTGATTCTGTTGAGAGTCTTAACAGCAAGGTGCGTGACGCAACGCGTTTACTGAATGAAGCGGGCATTGTTGTTGTGTGCGAAGACATCGGCTTAGAGCCAGCTTTCTGGGCGCAAATACCAGGGAATCATCGCTATATTTTGCGTGGCAGTCTCATCAGTAGTCGTAATTTCACCGATTTTGCGCCGCTTCATAATATTCGCACGGGCTTTATTGACGGCAATCATTTGGGCTCGGCGGTGACCACATTACTTACGCCCGCTAGAACGCCGTTTTACTTTAACTATCATGCGAAAGGGGACGGTTCGTCACCAACCAAAGGTCACGCAATGGTCATTGGTGGTAATGGTGCCGGTAAAACGGTGCTGCTCTCATTTCTTGATGCACAGCTCTCTAAGTATGACAACAAAACCTTTTTCTTTGATAGAAACCGCGGCGCTGAAACCTATATCCGCGCGATGGGCGGTCAGTATTTAACGGTTAGCCCAGAGTCTCCATTACCGCTGAATCCGTTTGATTGTATTGATACGGTCAGTAATCGTCATCATTGTTTGGAGCTGCTGGGGTTATTGGTTCGGCGTGATGGTGAAAGCCATACTCCGGCCTATTTGATGGAATCGTTAAAAGCGTGTGTGGACTATGCCTTTGATGCGCTCCCACAAGAGTCTCGGCAATTGCGTTTTATCCTTAATCGATTGCCTGCGGATTTTGAACGCCGCAGTGAACTGGCGTTGTGGGTCGACACAGAAGAGTCGGCCGGTGCTTATGGGTATTTGTTTGATAATCCCAGGGATGCTTTGCACTTAACGGATAAAATGGGCTTTGATATGACGCATTTTCTGGATAAAGAGCCAGAGCATGTTCGCACGCCTCTGCTTTTTCATTTGTTTCATCGCATTGAACAGTCCCTTGATGGTCGACTGGTCTCTATTCTTTTGGATGAAGGGTGGCAGTATTTAAGTGATGCTTACTGGTCAAGTTACTTGGCAAGGTGGTTACCAACGCTTCGAAAACTCAATGCGCATGTGGTGCTCGCTACACAGTCGCCCGCGAGCGTTGTCGGATCTCCGATTCGTCACCAGTTGTTGGACAACAGCGCGGCGCAATTGTTTTTTATGAATCCGAAAGCTAAGCGGGAGCATTATATTGATGGGTTCGAGCTTCGTGAAAGTGAATTTGAGATTATTCACGGCAATTCGCCCGCGTCGCGATTGTTACTTATCAAGCAAGAACATGAATCGCACCTTGTGCGTTTTGATTTATCGAATCTCAGTGCTTGGCTGCCGGTGTTATCAAGTTCGGTAACCAGTCTTAAGCGTCTGGATGCACTGCGTGCGCAATTTGGTGACGCGCCAGAGAATTGGGTTCCTCAATTATTAGAAGGAGAAACAAAATAATGAAATGTAAACGGCTACTTGTTGTGATGCTGTGCATTACGGCATTACTCCCAATCGGCAGTGCGCAAGCGTATTTAGTGCATGATCCGACAACTATGTTTCAGATAATGAAGGCGTTAAAAGTAGCGCAAGAACAGTTGGAACAGCTGCGTGCTGTGCAAAGTAAAATGGAGGCGGTCAAAGGGCAGCTCTCGGGTAAGCATAATTTCTCCTCCATGATTCGAGGAAGAATTAATTCTAGCATACCCGATTCGTGGGAGTCGCTTGTCAGTGGTGCTTGCGGGGGAAATGCCGCTCGCTGTCTGGAGCTTAAGGCCATGTATGAAAAAAATCATCGCACACTTGATGATAACGATTATAGAAAACATTCCAGCGCGTCCAGTGCTCAAGTCTACAAGCGTAAAAAACAAGTGACAAAGGCCGTCAGTGTGGCGACCACGCTTGCTTACGATAACCTGAAAAAGCATGAACAGAGAATTCAGCAGTTACAGAATCAGCTTGATGCTGTTGATACCGCGAAAGCCTCACTTGATTTAGGCAACGCCATTCAACTGGAAAGCGTGGCTATATCACTTGATACCCAGCGCGTTATGTTGATGCTGACCAAGCTCTCGGCTCAGCGCTCGAGTGAGTCACTGAATACACAAACTCAATCCAATTTATTCACACGATTAAAGGAAGGAACTCATGAAGAAAACTAATTCTCTTTTATTGCTTATTGCGCTGTGTCTGGGTGGTTGTGCGACAACCTCCATGAAAGCGCCTTGTCGCTATTACGGGCGATTTTGTCATCAAGAGGCGATTAATGTGCCGCCATCGATTGCTAAAGACATAGCGGGGTATCAACATGCGTAAGTTCTCATGGATATTTTTCACGGTGGCTGGTTTGTTGTCGGCTTGCAGTAATGATGCTTCTAATGTGTCGGCAGACGACTTGCTCGCGGCGGTTAAAGTCGCGGAAATTCGCACTCAATCGCCTGACGGTCAAAGTGGCGCAACGTTTCTACGTTGCGCGGCGTTCCATAAATCGCACTGTGCGCGTTTTTACAAGCAGTTATCCATCGCGCTTCGCCACCAGGGGAGCGGATATAGCATCAGTGTGCCGACGCTTGCCTCAAAAGATTTCAATGCGCGACATAAGAAAGCGTATCAAGCTAAGCAGTTCTTTAGTTTGGAGGGCATGTAATGTTAAGCAGTTACGACACAACTATCATCCAGGTCTTTATGTATATCGACAGTATGCTCGACAGTTTTGTGTTTGATGGTTACACGGCCATGAGTAAGTATGTTGCCACAATTATTGTGCCTTTGTTGACGATTCATTTCGCGCTAAAAGGCTATCGACTCATCCTAGGTACGTCGGATGGCTCCGCCAAAGAATTCATGGCAAGCATCATGAAAGTCGCCTTCGTATTGCTCGTCGGGCTAAGTTGGGGTTGGTTTTCCAAGTACGTTGTTCAGGGTGTTACGGATATTGTTAATGATGCCAGCATTGCTGTCCTCATTAATGCGCGAGCAAAACTTCCTGGGCATGCTGTCCAGGCTCTGGTGGGTGTCGTGGGTCCGGAATCGCTGCCTGTGGCCATTCAATCTATATTTGCTCTTGTCGCGAAGGCGGGTACCTACATTCTTCAACAAGGGGGGTTCCCTGCCGGATGGATAGGGGCGTTCTTTATTTGGTTAACAGGGTATGCAGCCATCTGGTCGGCAGCTGTTGAAATTTTGCTGGCAAAAATTTTACTGGCGATGCTGTTTGTTTTGGCTCCTTTTTGTGTGTGTTTTCGGTTGTTTGAGAGGACTGAGGGCTACTTTGATAAGTGGGTGGCGGGCATTGTTGGCAGCGCGCTTGTGTTCATTTTTGTGAGTTTGGCGCTGTCTTTTGCTGTTGCTGTTATCGAGTGGGCAATGGTGAATATTGTGACCCACAAAGGCGTTGGTGTTTCGCTTAGTGCGGCATTCGGCATTGGCTTTTGTGGGTTTTTTGCTTGGAAGATTATTTCTAAGATGACGCACCAGGCGCATGCGATTGCGGGTGCTGTTTGCAACGATTCTGGTTCGTCACTGATGGCGGGTGCTGTCGGTGGGGTGGTCGGCGGCGCGGTGGTCGCCGCAAAAATGCCAGGCAGATTAAATCAATTAGCTAAGCCGCACAAAGACCGAATCAACAAAGCGGGTGCTGTCTTGGGTCGAGCAGGCATGGCCGCTGGCTCGAAAGCATGGGGTTCTGCCGTGAACGTTGGTGGTCAAGCGCTCAATCGAGTGCGTCAGTGGGGAGGTAGCAAATGATGAAGGCGTTGCTGATTAAGATGAAACAGTTTTTAAAAACGAAAACGGAAAGCATGCGCCCTAAGTCTGTGTCGGCTCAATCTGTTGATTCGACAAAAACCGCGTTTACGCATTCGGTGGATTGGGAAACCGATGTTTACGCACAAACTGTGCTCAGTCGACATCGCTACCAAGCGGCGTTTATCGCCGCGGGCAGTCTGTGTGGGTTGTTGGTGGTGGCGCTTATTATGTTACTGCCGTTGAAAACGCTTCAGCCGCTCATTATTCATCATTACCCCGATGGTGAAGTTTCCGTGAACGCAACAGACTTGGCACCGAAAAAAGTGAGCCAGAAGCAATCCCAAGCGGACATTATTCGCTTTATCACCGCGTTTGATTCGTATTTCTTTGAAACCATTAAGCATGACTCGCACATCGTGGCGGCGATGGCCTCAAACGATGTCTATAGCCAGTATGAGGCAACGATTAAGCCAAGAGGGAAGGCATCACTGGTTAAGCGTTTGGGCAAAGACAAAGTTCGTCAAGTGCGTATTGAGTCTGTCTTTATTGAAGACAGTGAAGAGAAATCAACAGCGCATCGACAACATGTCAACACGGCGACGGTAGATTATGTGGTGCTTGAAAGTCATCGAGGGCAGCAGCATCAAACGCGCACACCTAAGCGGGCGGTTATTCAGTGGAAATATCGGGGCATACCCGATGACAATCGCATTGCGATGCTCAATTGGGATGGATTTTTAGTGACGCATTTCCGTGTGTCAGATAGGTATTTAACAAAGTAAGTAAGGTGGAAAAACCATGAAACAAAAAAGACTAGTTATTCGTTGTTTGCTCAGCATGTTGATGTGTCTGCTCGCATTGAACACGGTGCAAGCGGCGATTCAGCCAGTATCAATGAAAAACGACAAACGTTTAAAAACAGTTCTTTATCAGCCGCAGAACGTGGTGCCGATTAAGGCGACCACGTTTACCGCGACACAAATTGTGTTTGGTAAAGGGGAGCATATTTTGAATATTCAATGCGGTGACATGGGCGCTTGGTCAAAAGACGTGCCGGAAAGTGTTCCGAATGTGTTGTTCATTAAACCGATGGTGAGTTCGTCGAGTACAAACTTAACGGTACTCACGAATCGTCGCACGTACTATTTTTGGTTAACGGCGATAGAGGCGA
>JAJFIK010000025.1 GCA_021775005.1 Rhodospirillales bacterium | reverse complement strand
AGTAACAACGTAGCCAACGCCACAAATGGTATTGTTATTGTGAGCGCTAGCAAACCATACGGCAAGGCTAACAAAATACAGGAAATGAAGAGCAGCGACCGAACAAGGCCTATCCAGAGCAACGTTTTGGTATTGGCGGTTGCAAGAAGCGCCTTTTCCAGAGGATTTTGCAAACTTGTCAGTAGCGCGAAAATGCAGAAACTGGGGAGAAATACGGCCGCTGGAAGCCACTGACTGCCGAAAACTAAAAGGGTGGCAGGCCCAGCTATCGCTGCCAAACCAAGCATCGCAGGCGCTTGCAATGCTATTGTTGCTCTCATTACATCACGCACGCCCCGCTTTAATCGCTCCCGGTCAGCCTGTACCTCCGAATAGATCGGAAATGTGATCCGAGTTGTAATTTGATTGACAGCATTCATAGGTGTTGATGAGAAGTTTGACGCTCGCGAAAATTGTCCGAGTTCAGCCAAAGAAAATTGCTTTCCTATAACTAGTGCAAAAAACCTCTGATCAAAAACCGATACGAGTTTTGAAGCGAACACATAGCCTGAGAACTCGAATAGACTTCGCAGTAGAGCGGGTTTGAATCTGAACTTAGGACGCCACTTGCTAATGCACCAAAGTAGGATAGTGAGCAGCGCATTGTATGCGACTCCCTGCCATACCAATGCCCAAGGTCCATAGCCATGAAGTGCTAAAGTAACGGCCACCGCAGCGGAAACTGTACTCGCTGTTAGGTTTACGGTAGCAATAGCGCGCAAGCGGAGATCTCGTCCAATTTTTTCTCCTATAACATTAGCGAGAGATCCGGCAAAGATCGACAGACAAACAACATAGATTAGACTTTTTAGCGCTGGTTGATTGTAGAATTGGGCCATGGCAGGTGCCGCTACCATGATGCCCAAAATTATCGCCAGTGAGATTGCGATCTGTGTCCAGTAAATAGTACTGCATTCATCGTCGCTGATATTGCGTTTCTGAACTACAACAAGAGTCAGGCCATTTGCAGTGAATAGATCTGCCACAACTCTGATTGGAATTATTAGTGCTACGACACCAAATTCGGTTGGCGTGAGCAGCCGAGCAAGAATGGCGGTTACAAGTAATTGAAAACCAAACCGTAGCGTCACTTCCGCGCTTGTCCAAGCGAAACCACGCCGCGCGATCTTCCGAAGGTTTTGTGACAATGCTAGTGCACTTTGCTTTGAACAGCATGAATTAGCTGTTTAGCAGATTGGTCAAAGCTATGGCTGGCAGCCATTTTTGCTAGGGCCAAACGAGGAAGTTTTCGTGCCTGACCAATCGCCTGAACCATGCAATGGAGAAGGGTTTCCTTGTTGGGTATTCGCATTGTCCATCCAGTCACACCGTCTTCAATAAGATCCGGCGCGCAGCCAACTTCTGACGAAACAATAGCCGGAATGCCACATGCTTGTGCTTCATTTACAACTAGCCCCCATGTTTCCTCGCCGTTCGAAGGAAGTACAAGGCAATCCGACATGGCATAGTACGCTGGGAGTTGGGATTGGTTTTGGAATCCCGCAAACGCAACCGACGAATTGTCTGCCGCTGCCGCAAGGCTATCCCTCATTGGTCCGTCACCAACAATCACAAGCTTTACTTTTGTAGGGGCTCTTGAGTTTAGTTCTCGTAGAGCGTCAAGGATCAAATTGGGGCGCTTTTTGGAAATGAGCTTTCCGCAAAAAAGGAAAACAAAGTCATCCTGCGTGAAACCAAATCGGGTGCGCAGACTTGAAACGGCCGCACTATTTCTTGCGATACTCGCATCCTTGGCAAAACGCTCAGTATCTATGGCATGAACTAATCGATGGGTGCGTCGTCTTGGCACAAGGTAATTTGCCAAGTATGCATCGGTCTTGAGGCCAGGTGATAAGTAGTCAGCAACATTTGGCAAAATTGCAGAGTAGACCGGCCATTTTGTTATGGTCTTGATTAGGCTTCGTGGCGTTTCCAAGTGAGAGTCGAGGCGAACAAACAAGGGTACTCTTTTTTGAATTGATGCAAACGCGGCTTGAAGAAGTGACTTTCTGTGCCAGCCAATAGTCATTACAGCATCAAAGTTTCCCTCTGCGATTCTTCGGAAGATTGATGGAGTATCAGTTCCGCCAAAGCGGCTGAGTCCGGGTGTTGCCGAAACATTTTTGAGGAACTCATATTGATATCCGTCAAGCAAGGGGACATCCCAATCAAACGCGGTTCCAAATCCGGCATCCGCTTGTCCTTGAGGCGACTGCCTCAGAGAGTAGAAAACTTGTAAGTCGCAATGTTTAGCCACGGTGGCAAACCAAGGGCTATAGTACTGAATTGGATGCGTGACTGCTGCCGCAATTTTCAGCTTCCTCAAGCTTGCCACCATTTAGAAGTATTAATTACATCCAACTGAGCAAGGTCTTTGACGTCAGTGGCCAACAACTGCTGGAGCCGCGTTCGATCAGCAAGAGAAAGAGCCGTATACCCTCTCTTAAAGAAGAGACTTTCTGAGAGCTCTCTCAGTCGTAGTTTGCGCTTAAAACGCTCGACCCGTTCGACGCCGATGGATTCCTTCAAAGATTGATAGGGGCCTCTAACTACCGCGGAGTATATGTGGGGGTATATTTTTCCAAGCACACCGCCGCGAGGCTGAACACCAACTCTCCCGGCCTGTCTTTTTTTCACGCTACCGGAAGGAGGTTCCGGGAACCGTTTCACATCTAGAAACTTAGCAAGGGCGTTCAATTCATTATGCAGGCTCGCCGTCACAATTTCGTAGTCAAGGACCTTGAAGGAACTAAGCGGGAAACAACAGAGCCACCGTTGGAGGTGTTTTCCATATAGAGCAGGCTCTAGGATTAGTTCAGGAAAACGGTCGATTGCATCAAATATATCGGGAGGAGGGTTGACAGGAGATACTTGTGAGAAGTTTTGCCGACGTTGGTGCCAATACTGAGATTGTATTTGGTCAATCGGATTGCGCAGAACAACCAGAATTTTTGCATCGGGCGTATATTGTTTTGCGGCATAAGGCGCGTTGGGCGAGGCAAGATAGCGGACCGAAAAATCACAACGGTACTGAGCTGTCTCTCCTCCAGCAAAGTAATGTTCATACTCACTCAGCCGGTCAGCTAGGTCGTTGTAGTGGAGGCAGTTTAGTTCCTTTTGCGGTGGTAGGAAGATAT
>JAJFIK010000024.1 GCA_021775005.1 Rhodospirillales bacterium | reverse complement strand
GCCCCTCAGCCTCTATGCGCGCCATCAAGGCGTCGGCACTATCTTCAATACGATTGATTTGAATGCCGGTGGCCGCCGTGAAGTCGGCGTAGAGCCGCTCATCGGTGTCATAGTGACGCGCCGAATAAAGGTTCAACACCGGCTCCTCAGCTGTTGTGTCAGCTTCCTGGGCGCAGGCAGACAGCCCTAAAGACCCGGTGAGGGCCATCAGAAGAGCAATTTGCGAAAGACGTTGCATGACCGTTTCCCATTGTTGATAATGATTATCAGTAACACATAATATTCTTGGTGGCACCCGTCTCTGTGGCAGGTTGCCCCAGGGCCAAAAAAGCTCAAGAGGGCGTGACACCCGCCACGGCGTCGTCCCAATTGTGCCGCAGGGTTCCGTGATAGGATACCCGCACTTGGCACCGAGGTGTCGCTGAAAATCGAGAAGGATGAGGATCATGAGGCGTCTGTTGGGAATCCTGATTTTACTGGTGATTGTCGTGATCGGCATATTACTGGCGGCCCCCAATTTCATTCCCATGGATGTTTATAAGTCCCAGATCGCGCAAGCTGCTGAGCGCTCTACGGGCCGCGCGCTCACCATCAATGGCGATCTTAAAATTGCATTGTTCCCGCGTCTGCAGATTGAGCTGAATGATGTGGCGTTTGCTAATCGCGAGGGCGGTGATCCAAGCGAGATGGCGACGATGGATCGGCTCAGCATTCGCTTGGCGGTAATGCCGCTTTTGCGCCGCGAGGTGGTGATTGAGAGTTTTGTCCTTGAGCGCCCGCAAATTATCCTCGATGTGGATAGTCGGGGGCGCGGCAATTGGGAATTTGATATTGCCACAACGCCCGCCGACGGGGACGCATCGGCTGAAGCCGAAGGTGGCGACTTTGCGCTTAATGAAGTCAGCCTGGGTGATGTGCGCCTGGTCGATGGGGATGTGCGCTTTCGCGATCACCGCAGTGGCGCGGACTATCACATGCAAGACATCGACTTGACTGTTTCCCTGCCCACGCTTCAGGGCCCGCTCGGTCTTGATGGGCAACTGACTTATAATGGCGAACGGCTGAATCTCGATACCACCGTTGCCGACCCCCGCGCCTTTCTTGATGGCACACAAACCGCAACCACTTTGGCCCTGCGCTCAGGCGTCATTCGGCTTGCCTTCGGCGGCACCGCTGCCATGACCAATAGCGGCGCGCTGCCTGTTCGTGCCGGGGGCGATACGGCGCTTAATGTGCCGTCAGTGCGGCGCCTTGCGGCTTGGACCGGATCGCCAATTGAATCTCCTGGCGGGTTTGGACCTTTGGAAATCAACGGCCGCGCCGATGCCAGCGGCGACACCATCAATTTCAGTAATGCGACGCTCTTGTTTGACGACATGAGCGGCACGGGAAATCTGACCGTCAACCTTGGCCGATCCCGTCCCCGCATAAATGGCAGTCTTGAGCTCAACAAAGTTGATGTACGGCCTTACGTGAGCGGCGAAACATCGTCAGCCCCTCGCCGCCGCGGCAATGCGTCGTCAGAATGGAGTACGGAGCCCATCAATCTGGCGGCGCTTCGCGCTTTTGATATGGATCTCAATGTCACCGCAGACGAAGTTTTGACCTCCAGCATTCAAATGGGGCGGAGCGTTCTTGATGTCACTTTGCGCAATGGCGTGCTCACCGCCGTCATTCAAGAAATGGCACTTTATGATGGGGGCGGCACCGCCCACCTGGAAGTGGACGCCCGTCAGGACGTGGCCATCATCCGCCAACGAGCAACAATCTCTCTGGTGCAAGCTTTGCCTTTGTTCACTGACCTGGCCAATTTTTCCGCCCTTGAGGGGCTTGGCAACGTCACGATGGATCTCACAACAAGAGGACGCAGCCAAAGGGACTTCATCAGCGCCCTGAACGGCACCGGCGAAATTCGCTTTAGAGACGGCGCGTTGAAAGGCATCAATTTGGCGCAATTGGTCCGAAGCGTTGGTGGTGCTGCCTTTGGGATTGAGACCGCACGCGGGCCGCAGCAAACAGATTTCGCTGAATTGGGCGGTACCTTCCAGATTCGCGACGGTATCGTTTCCAATGTCGATATGCGCCTGCTCAATCCGCTGTTGCGCGTCACCGGCGCGGGCACAACAAACCTCATCAACCGCACCGTCGAGTACAGAGTGGACCCCCAAGCGGTATGGGACCTGGAAGGACAAGGCGCACAACGCGATGTGACCGGCCTGACTGTGCCTGTGCTGATCTCTGGTACATGGGACAATTTGCAATTCGGCCCCGATGTCGGCGCCCTTGGCCAGCAATTCCTGCGCAACCAATTGGGCGGCGGTACCTCTGATGGCGCTACCACAGAAGATGGCAGTACCGAGCCAGCAGTGTCCCCTGAATCAATCCTGCGCGGATTAATCGGCGGGGGTGGTGGCCCGGCTGCAACCGATGGGACAGAGGCCACTGCGCCGGCAGAGCCCGAGACGGAGACAACGCCAGCACCCGATGAGCCGGCCGAAGAAGAAGAAACGGAAGAAGAGCCCCCGACCCCAGAGGATTTGTTCCGTCAACTCCTTGGCGGTGGCTAAGTCGTGACCATCGACGACTTGCGCGCCTCGTGAAATTGGTTAATTTGTTCGCCGTGAGGGTGCCCAAGTAAGGGGCGCCGCGCGAATGGGCTCGGCTGCGGGGAGACGGGTCGACACAACCCATTCTCTTTAGGAGGGAATTCAAAATGATTCGGACTTTGGGAGCTGCAATGATTGCGGCGACAGTGCTTTTTGGCGGCGTAGCCTTTGCGGCCAGCGCCACAATGGAAGCAACTTTTGGCAACACCGTGACCCTGGCAAATGCCGAGGGCATGACCGTTGCTAGTTACTTTATGAACGCGGACGGCACGTTTTCGCTCACCGGCGCAGATGGATCGGAGGCAAGCGGCACCTGGCGTGAAACGTCCGACGAAATTTGCTTGACGATCGGCGACACTCCGGAAACTTGCAACCCTCTTGATGCTGGCCACAGCGTTGGCGATAGCTGGACAGCAACCGATAGTGATGGTGCTACAATTACCCTCAGTATTGTCGCGGGCCGCTAGTTTACTCCACAGTACGTTCAAAAGGGGCGCCCTTTGCGGGGCACCCCTTTTTTTATGGAAGAGAGTGAAATAGGTTATAGGCGCTTGTCTGGGGCTCGTTTCCGCACCCCGCTGGGGCTGGCAAATCCAAGATCCTTCAAGGAAGGCATGAATGATGAGAACTCTTTTTGTAGCAATTTTGAGCGCGGGGCTTGCGCTGTTTTCAGGCGCGGCGCTGGCACAAGGGGCCATGGATGTTACGTTTGGCAATACGGTGAGCGTTACTGACGCATCTGGAACCCTGCTCGCTTCATATCATTTCGATGCGGATGGAGCATTCACCCTGGTCGGTGCAGATGGAACCAGTACCGCGGGCACATGGACCGAAGTCGACGGTGAGGTTTGCATGACCATGGGTGAAAGCACCGGCTGCAACCCAACAGATGGCTCCCGAGCCGTTGGCGATAGCTGGGAAGATACTGACACCGAAGGCAACACCATCACGATCACCATTGTCGCGGGCCGCTAAAGCGAAATTCCTCTTTTGAGCCGGGGCAATTCCTGATGGAGTGCCCCGGTTTTTATTTGCGCGAATCAAACCGATGACGGAGCAAGCCATGGTGACGGCAGAAGATGTGCGTGCGGCTGCAAAGCGCCTTAAAGGTGTCGCCAATCTAACGCCGCTTTTGGAATTCAACGCTCTCAATGACCGTTGCGGCGGGCGCGTATTTCTCAAAGCCGAGACGCTGCAAGAAACCGGGTCGTTTAAAATCCGTGGTGCCTACAATCGCATTTGCCAGTTGGACCACGCTGAGCGGCAAGCGGGGATCGTCGCCTGGTCGTCTGGCAATCACGCACAAGGGGTCGCGCGTGCGGCGCAAATTTGCCAGACCCCCGCGATCATCGTGATGCCGTCGGACGCACCGAAGGTCAAAGTCGATGGCACTCGGGCCTATGGTGCCGACATCGTTTTTTTTGATCGCTACAAAGAAGACCGCGAGGACATCGGCCACCGAATCGCGCGCGAGCAGGGCCTTACCGTGATCCCCTCCTACGACGACCCCCATGTCATCGCCGGACAAGGCACCGTAGGGCTTGAAATTATTGAACAAACTCAAGCGGTTGGCACCAAGATTGATCAATTACTGGTATGTGCCGGTGGCGGCGGACTGACTGCGGGATGCGCCCTTGCGATCCACGATGTTTGGCCCGAGGCGGAGGTCTTCACGGTTGAGCCCGAGGGCTATGACGACATTGCTCTGTCGCTCAGCAAGGGCGCGCGCGTGCGGGTGGATACGACGCAAAAGTCCATCGCTGATGCGCTGCTACCGTCGACCCCGGGCACACTGACGTGGCCGATTCTCAAAGAGCACGTAAAGCGAGGGCTGGTTGTGTCTGAAGATGACCTACGCCGCGCTGTGCGATTCGCATTTCATGATCTGAAGCTGCGGGTTGAGCCTGGCGGTGCCGCCGCCCTTGCCGCGTTATTGGCCGACAAACTTGAGACGGCGAACCGATCCACGGCATTGACCCTCAGCGGCGGCAACGTGGATCCCTCAGTATTCAACGAGATTGTTTCAGGATAAGCGCGGGCAAATTCCCAGCGACTAATGCCGTTCCCCGTCAAGGGACACAAAGGCCTGCTGGAGCGCATCAAATACAAGCATCACGGAACCATGGCGAGCGGGATAATCCTTTACCGGAGCAAGCACTTCAAGTTCGCCGAATCGACCAAAGTTCGCACTCTCTCCAGTTCTCAACATATGTTGCAGCGCCTCTTTACCCGCATCAATTTCAGCACGAGTGGCACCAACAATGTTGGCCCCAATAATTGACGCTGCGGTTTGGCCCAAGGCGCAGGCCTGAACTTCTTGGGCATAGTCTGTCACGGCCCCACCTGAGACATTGATTTCCACATGTACCTTGCTACCGCAGAGACGGCTCACCGCATCTGCGCGTGCATCAGGGGCAGCCAGCCGACCCACCCTAGGAATCGAAGCGGCAAATCCGAGGATCTTTCGGCTATAGAGATTATTAATGGGTTCGGTCACAGGCACCTGGCGCGAAATGGGAATGAACGATTGCCCTCAGGAATATGGTGCACCTTGCAGGCAACAACAATGGTGGGCAACAACAATGGGGCTCACGGTTGGCGCCCATTCTTCGTTCGCGCACAAAAAAAGGGCCGGCGCAAGGCCGACCCCTTTAAGCAGTAGATCCTGACCGGACTTACATGCCGCCGCCAAGCGGAATGTTGAGACCGACAAGGAAGTTGTGTGCTTCGACGTTGCCGCTGAACTGATCCATCGCGCCAAGTTGCACTTCGCCAGTGGCGAAGTAGCGATACTGAGCTGATAACATCATGCCATTGCCAAAGTTGAAGCCAAGACCTGCACCCAGCTGATAGGCGAATGCATAATCGTCGTCGTCAACATTGTAGTTGGCATAGAGGCTGCTCGCCGTCGTGGTGCTCGTAAGGAACGGTACGCCCGTGGAAATCGCGAACGGCGCGTAAACCTGCGCGGTATATTCGAGACCCACTTGCGCAATACCAATACCACCACCGATGAACGGTGTGATCGGGCTGTCGCCAAGGTTGAAGTCATACCAGAGGTTGGCCATCAACGACCAGGTCTCCAGCTCACCATCCGTGGAAATGTTAAATTGACCAGTGTTGGTGTAGGTCGCAGGTGCAACAGGCGACGTTTGGTAACCAGTCGTCGTACCAACGGCGACAGAAACAGCCTTCGATGTCGGAAAGATTTGGCCATAATAGTAAAAGCCAAACACGTTCGACTGCGCGGTAATGATGCCGTAGGCAAAGGCCAGGTAGTACGAAGTCCCATAGGACCAAGACTGGCTGGCACCACCTTCAATATCATTGCTGCGATAGGCGATCTCAAGTTCGGAACGGAAACCAGTTCCGAAATCCCAACCAAGCGACGCCCCGATTACCCAACCATCGTCGGCGCCTTCTTGCCACGAAATGCTGGATCCGGTGTAAGAGGCATAAACGATGCCAAGCCCAAAGGCGCCCGTATACGGACCCCAAGTTCCCGTTGCCGACTTCGAGACATAAGTCCCGTTTTTCGTCGGCAAGGTGTACCCTACGTATGTATTCGCTGAATACTTTGGACCATTACCAGTTGGCGAATGATACGTGTTGGACGTCGTGTCGTAGAACGACCCGAAGTTAAGCCAAAACGTACCGCCACCGGCGTACGTTGTCCCTAGTACCGGATTAAAATCATCTTCCCAGGTGCTGATACCACCAAACAGGCCGATGTAATAACCCGAAGCATTGGCACTACCGGCCGCCAACAAGGCGACAGCAGCAGCGCTGGTTGATAAAACACTCTTAAGCTTCATCTCAAAGCCCCCATACTCGCAAAAAGGCGCTCAAAAGCGACCCAATTCTTCTCGTCTGATCCGGTTCGCAGGCCTATTCCAAACAACGGTGCTGGTTTTATCGCAAACCGAGCGCAGGCCGTTGAACCCTGAACCTTATCACTCCCGAACCGTATCCAAGCTGATCCCGTCTCGAAAGCACTTTTCTTCACTTTCCACAATTCCCGGCCAAATTGTTGCCATTCTGCAACTTTGTTACCAAGGTCTAAACTCATTCTGCAGCGCCTTTTTGAGCCTCTGTCCTAGGCCAGTCCAAGGCTTCAATGAGGGGCCCAATATTCGCCTCATAATTGCGCCAGCGGTCCTTTGCCTTCTTATACATGGGCTGACGGACCTGGGTGTTACTCGGTGTGACAACATTCCGCTTCAGCTTGTGGAACTCCAATACGTTGGGATCCCAGTCTAACTCGCAGAAATCAAGCATTTTTCGGGTCGTTGCCTCTTGATCGGTGACCAAGTCTTCATAGCTGAGCTGGAATATGGGCATGGGCAAAACCTCACCCCAATAATTGCTCAGGCGCTCATATTGACGATAGTACAGCCCGGCACTACGCAAGTCACGGTTGTATGAGTGGAACTCGTTGAAGTCATGCATGTAGCAAGAAATGCATGTATCAGGTGCCTGACGCCGAATATGAATAATCTTGGCATTGGGCAGCATCAGCGATATCAGGCCCAACTGTTCATAATTGTGAGGCATTTTGTCGACAATGCGATTCGCTGTCGGAGACTTCTGTTCAATGGCGCGCAAATAGGCGTGGCCCAGGATCCGCCAGCCGTCCCCCGAGATCCCTTGAATGGCATCTAATATTCTCTCAGGGCCTTCTGAAGCGGTTGTCGAAAGGCCGGCGGCTTGCCGCGAACAGCGCGCTGCATATTCCAGTTCACCGGCACCAAAACAATCTCTGTGCCCAGCAAAAATTTGCTCTGTTAGAGTCGTCCCTGAACGCGGCATGCCAACGATAAAGATCGGTTTCTTTGTCGGGTGCCCCTTGCCGTAGTTCTTCTTCAAAAACTCCGGTGTATAGACGCTCATGATGCGATTGTATTGTTCCACCACGCGTTGCTGATCGTGTTCAATTCCGGAGTTGTCGTTGGCAAATTTATAATGCTCAAATGCTTTGTCGTAGTCTTTCAAGTCATCATAGATTTTGCCTAAGGCGTAGGCGAACCCGACGCGGTCGCCTGGGCGAATTTGATCTGACTTGAACTTCTCGATCATCACTTCGATTTCAGGCTCGTCACCCTTCCACTTTTTCACGTGACTAAGGCCACGATACCCACCAGAGCGATCAGGAAACTCAGCCATGGCGCGGCGATAATCAGCTTCGGCCTGCACCATATCACCTTCGTCTTCGAAGGTACGCGCAACACTCGCAAGTGCAGCCCCATGGCGGGGATTAAGCTCTAAGACGCGCTCGAAATAATACCGCGACTCTTGCAAATCCCCTTGCATTCGGACGGTGCGCCCAAGATTAAACAGGGCCTCAACAAAGTCGGGCTTGAGCGCGACAGCCATTTCAAGATGCGCTTGCGCTTCATCATGGCGACGCATCAGAAAAAGCGCATTGCCAAGATTGTTAAGGATGGCCGGATCGCGTGGGCGCCGCATAACAGCGCGTTGCATCAATTCAACAGCAAGCTCTTTCTTGCCGCCATCAACGGCCAGTACGCCAAGCAGATTTAGAGCGTCCGGTTGATCAGGCACTTGTTGGAGGATTGTTCGATAGAGCCGTTCAGCGTCTTCGCGCCGGCCCGCTTTGTGGTGCTCAATAGCCTCATTCATCATCCGTTCGAGCTGATAGCCCGACTTCACGCGCTGGGCGTTGATGTTGGCTTGCGCGCCGAGGCCAGGCAACGTCGGCGCATTTTGCTGGCCTTGACCCAATCCTGGAAGACCACCGCGCCCCTGATTCGGCATTCTTGATTTACTCACTTCGCATTCCCCACAGCTTTGCATTTTCAAATTCATAAAGAGGCAATATTACACTGGCCCAGAGTGCCCGATCTCAAAATCGAGCCTCCGGCAGGGCAACGCCCATACTCGCGCGCACCCTTAACTCATTCGGGCAGGGTTTTAAAGGCCTTGCAGAACCAGACGGTTAAGCCAATTTCAGGCTCCCGTCTCACAGCAAAATGGGCTATGACCGCGGTTCGCACGCCTCAAAGCCGAGGCAGCCTCTCCTGGAGACCTAATGATGACCAACCCACTTCTTGGCGACTGGACCCAAGCCCACGGGGCACCGCCATTTGATATGATAAAGGACGCCCATTTTGGCCCGGCCTTTGACCAAGCCATCGCCGAAAAGGAGGCTGAAATCGCTGCTATCGCGGGCCAGCGCGGCAAGGCCACCTTTGCCAATACGATTGAGGCTTTGGAGCAGTGCGGCCCTCTTCTACGGCGGGTATATGGTGTTTTTGGGTGTTACCAACTTTCGCTTTCAACGCCAGATATCCAGGCTATTGCGCGCAAAGTTGTGCCGCAACTATCGCGACTTGAAGATGGCTTGTATTTGAATGACGCCATCTGGGGCCGCGTCGACGCGCTTTATAAGCAGCGCGATCAGTTGGGGCTCTCACCTGAAGAAATGACTGTGCTTGAGCGCTATCACACAGATTTCGTCCGGGCTGGGGCAGCGCTGGATCCGCAGCAACGGGCAGAGCTTTCCGATATCAATGCGGAACTTTCCACACTCCAGAACAGTTTTTCTGAGAACCTGCTCGCCGATATGAATAACTTCGAGCTGGTGTTGGATGACGAATCGGCCCTTGCCGGTCTCCCAGAAGAGACCCAAGCCGCGGCGCGCCAAGCCGCAGTAGCAAAGGGTTTAGACGACAAATGGATCATCTCTCTTAACCGCTCGTCCTGGACGCCATTTTTGACCTTTGCTGACCGGCGCGATCTGCGGCAGAAGGTCTATGACGCCTATGTCAATCAAGGGCGCAATGGCAACGACCACGACAACCGCAAGATTGTGAGCGAGATCGCCGCGCAGCGGGCCCGGCGCGCCAAGCTTTTGGGCTATCCCACCCACGCGCACTGGGTTCTGGATGATCGCATGGCGCAAACCCCTGAAGTTGTTGGCGAATTTCTAGGAGACATGTGGACCCGTGCCCAGGCGGCGGCAGAAGTTGACCGCACCGCCATGCAAGACATCGCCGATTCCGAAGGCGGTGATTTCAAATTGGCAGCGTGGGACTGGTGGTATTACGCAGAGAAATTACGCCAGCGCGAATGTAACTTCGACAATGCAGAAGTCGCCCCTTATTTTGAGCTTACCCGGGTGCGCGATGGGGCCTTTGCGGTGGCGACCCGCCTTTGGGGCTTAACCTTTCACGCGCGCAAAAACCTTCCTGTCTATGCCAGCGGGGTTGAGGCCTTTGAGGTGAAAGAGGCTGACGGCCAGCATATTGGGCTTTTATATCTTGATTGGCCCGCCCGTCCGGGCAAACGCCAAGGCGCTTGGATGGCCGCGCCGCGGGAGCAAGAGATATTGGGTGGCGACGTCACCCCGATCATCACAAACACCTTCAATTTTGCTGATCCCACCGGCCCCAAACCCGTCTTGTTGAGCCCCGATGAAGTGCGCACGGTGTTTCACGAATTTGGCCACGGGCTTCATGGGCTCTTATCAAAGGTTAAGTTTCCGCGCCTTTCCGGTACGTCTGTTCTGTCTGACTTTGTCGAGTTTCCATCTCAAATCATGGAAAATTGGGCGTTCCATCCTGAGGTGCTAGCGAACTATGCCCGTCATATAGATACGGACGAGCCGATCCCGGTTGCGCTTTGCGAGAAAATCAACAAGGCACTGATCTTCAATCAAGGCTTCCGCAGCACCGAATTTTTGGCCGCGGCGCAAATGGATATGGACTGGCACCTTCTTGAAACTGATACCCCCCAGGACACCGATGAATTTGAAAAGGACTCACTGCGTCGCATGGGTTTGATGGATGAAATCGCGCCGCGATACCGCAGTACCTATTTCGCACATATATTCTCCGGCAGCTCTTATTCGGCGGGTTACTATGTTTATGAATGGGCTGCGGTGCTTGATGCGGATGGATTTGGGGCTTTTGAGGAAAAGGACCTGTTCGATCCTGCCCTGGCCAAATCCTTGCGCGACAACGTTCTTTCCCGTGGCGGCACTGAGCACCCGATGAAGCTTTACACCGCATTTCGCGGGCGCGAACCGACCCCCGATGCGCTGCTGAAGTCGCGCGGCTTTATGGATGCGGCCGAGTAACACACGGGGATTCTATGACTGATCTTGGCGGCAAGACCGTATTGGTAACCGGCGCATCGCGGGGCATAGGCGCTGCCATCGCGCGGGCCTGCGCGGTCGCGGGCGCCGATGTCGTGCTGCATTATTCCTCAAACCGGGACGCCATCGAAACTGTCGCCGCTGAAATAGGCTCGAAATGCGCTGGCATTATTCAAGGGGACTTTGCAGATCCCGCGGCACCTGCCGCCGTATGGCAAGGGGCCCTGGACGCGGCCCCGCGGCTAGACGGGCTGGTCAACAATGCGGCCATGTTCATAGAAGCGCCGCTGGATCTGGCAGATGACCCCTGGCTCACAAGTTGGGACCAAACTCTGCGG
>JAJFIK010000023.1 GCA_021775005.1 Rhodospirillales bacterium | reverse complement strand
ACGGACTGGTCAACAATGCGGCCATGTTCATAGAAGCACCGCTGGATCTGGCAGATGACCCCTGGCTCACAAGTTGGGACCAAACTCTGCGGGTCAATTTGGCGGCCCCGGCGCTTTTGTCAAAATGCGCGCTGGCTCATTTTCGCGAGCACGGGGCCGGCACGATCCTCAATATTGCGAGCCGCGCCGGGCAGCGCGGTGATGATCTCGAACTTGCTGCCTATGCAGCGTCCAAGGGCGGGCTCCTGGCGCTGACCAAAACCCTTGCGCGGGGCCTTGGACCTGACAACATCAAGGTTTTCGCAATCGCGCCCGGTTGGGTTGAAACTGACATGGCCCCGACCGCCCCAGAGGCGATTAAACAGGCCCTGTCTGAAATCCCATTGCGGCGTATGGCCGACGCAGATGAAGTTGGATCGCTGGCGGCCTTTCTTCTCAGCGAGGCTTGCCCCTCCGCAACTGGTGCAACATTTGATATCAACGGCGCGAGCTATGTGCGTTAGGACAAAGCCGCCTCACTACCTGCAAGTTTAAGGAGTAGCCTCGCGTGAGACCTATGGAATTGCCCCTGAATGCACAACGAGCGCTGGCAGAAGAACGTTGGGCCGATGCGCTCAGCGCCCTCGGCGGCATTTCAGATCAATTGGTGCGGCGCCTTGCTATTGATCTCATTGCCCAAGGCAAAGGTCCTCAGGCGCTGGGGGTGTTGAGCCTTGCTGAAGGGAATGATTGCGCAAAGGCACAGATTGAAGCGCGCGCTCACATGCTGGCGCGCAACCCCAAAGCCGCGCTTGCTGCCCTCAACCCATTTGTAAAAGAAGCCCGCACCGACCCTGGGTTTTTGTTCAATTTGGGAACGATCCAACGCGCCCTTGGGGCGCTTGATGATGCCGCATTTGCGTTCGAAGCGGCGTTGAAAATTGAGCCGCTCTACGGTGATGCTGCCTACCAGCTTGCGGTGCTCGGTGAGTTGGATAAAGCACCGGATCGCGCGGCTGCCATTGAGCGGGCCTATGCGGATCACCCCCGTCCTGAAGCTCGCGCACCCGCTGCTTGTTATGCCGCGGGGCGACTTTTCGAGGTCCGAGGCGAGATTGAGAAATCGTTTGCCGCCTATCAGGAAGGCGCAGCCAAAATGCGGGCAAGCCAAAACCCAAACCTGCAAGCCCTTGCCCGCCGTGAGGATGGCATGCGGGCAGCCTTTGCCCCTGCAGCGTTGCAGCAGGCACCAAAACGCCAATCATCAGAAAATGACCCCATCTTCATAGTTGGTCTGCCGCGATCTGGCTCAACGCTAGTGGAACGTATTCTCGATGCTCATCCGGCCATGACCGGTGTTGGCGAAACAAGTGTTGTGGCAAAATTGTTTGAAGAATGGCGCGCTGTTGCGCCGCCAAAAAACTTCCACCCTGCGACCTTCGACAGACTTGGCGCGCGATATTTTGAACTCAATGGTATGGTTGAAGGCGAAACGCAAATCATCGACAAAACGCTGACAAACTATATGTACCTGGGGTTCATGGCTCTGTTGTTTCCCTCCTCGTCCGTCATCCATATCAAACGCCAACCGCTCGACGCTGGTTTTTCGTGTTTTGCGACCTTGTTTGGACATGGCGCGGGTTGGACCTATGACTTGGAGCAAATCGCTTTCGTCATGAACCGCTACGATAGCTTAATGACGCATTGGAAACGTGTTTTGCCGCAAGTCCCGATCGAAGTTTCTTATGAGGCACTGGTGGCTGATCCCAAGATTGTTGTTCCCGAAATCATAGCCGCCATTGGCGCGCCTTGGGATGAGGCCTGCCTCGCCCATCACGCATCAAGCGCTCCCGTGTACACGGCAAGCGTCGTACAAGCGCGCCGTCCTATCTATACCGGTTCCGTCGGTCGGGCGGACCCGTTCCGAAAATATCTCGCGCCGCTCGAGCGTACGATCCGGGCGGGGGATGCCCAATGACCCGTGACGAGTTTACTAAACAGGTCGCGTTCCTTGCCCAATCCGGTGACTTTAAACGCGCCGCAGAAGTTGGCTTGGCCTACGCGCAAAACCACGGCGAGGACATAAAGACGATTGCCGAGTTTTGTCGCAGCCTGCTCGGGCTACGCCATCACGCTTTGGTAAAACCCATCGTCAACGCCGCCCTTGCTTCAAACCAAGATAGTGAGGAGTTGCACCGCTTGCGCGTCGAAATGATTTTAGTTGCCAAAGACGCTGCCACGGCGGTTGAAGTCTGCGACGACCTCATCTTGCGCTTCCCATCGAATGTCGACTTTCATAGCGTCCGAGGTGTGGCATTGCGCGATCTTGGGCGGATCGAGGAGGCCGTGGCATCGCTTAGAGAAGCGTTGCGCCTGAACCCCAATTTGCCATCGGCACATTTCCAGTTATCCACTATTATAAAATACCAAGCGTCATCGCCTGACTTTCAAAAACTCTTGGCGGCGAGTGAACGGGCTGATTTTCTGGTGCCCAGCGAAAAGGTGATGATCCTGGCCGCCCTTGGCAAAGCCTATGAGGATATTGGTGAATACGACAAGGCGTTTGCGGCCATCGATAGATTTAACGCCGCCCACGAAACCGTCGAAGTTTATGACGAAGCAGGTTGGACATCGCAAACCACAAACATGATGCGAATTTACCAAAAGGGTTTTTTTGAGAGTGATGTCGTTCCGGGGCCGAACACCGCCTCACCTATTTTTATTTTTGGCCTCCCCCGGTCCGGCACCACATTGACAGAACAAATCCTGGCGCGTCACTCACAAACCAACGCTGTTGGGGAGACGGAGGTTCTGTCGGCCGTTTATAAAGAATGGTTGGCAAAGTGGTCCGTTGCGCGTGACGGCGAGCCCCCAAATCCGTTCAGTTCAGAAGCATTGGCGGACGCAGCAGAGATGTATCTCGCGCGCACTGCGCAATATGGCACCGGTGACGGACCCCGCTTTGTGGACAAATCGCTCAGCAGCCATCGCTACCTTGGTTTTTTGCACTACGTCTTCCCGAACGCGCGCTTCATCAATTGTGTGCGTGATCCGATGGATGTGGCGGTTTCCTGCTATGTCACATTATTTGGGCCGGGGATGCCTTGGAGCTATGACCTGCGCAATATCGGGCGGTTTTTTCGCCGCCACCAAAAACTAATATTACATTGGCAGGCACAATTGCCCCACCCCATTCATACGCAGGTCTATGAAGACATGGTCAACGAGCCAGAAGCGCAAGCGCGCGCGCTGCTCAATTTTTGCGATCTGCCGTGGGAGGATGCGGTTCTGGATACCACCGGCATCCAACGACCAATCCACACCGCCAGTGTGGTTCAGGCGCGGCAACCGATCTACAAAACCTCAGTGGGTCGTGCAGAGCGGTTTGAGAAGTACCTCGCGCCGCTCAAAGCAACACTTGGGAAATCCGCAAACCCTGATTGGTACAAGTCTTAATCCAGATCGATGGACATGATGCGAATGGGGGGTAGTTCGGCATCTTCAAGGGGCTGACCGTTGGCACCGAATTTCGGCCACCCACTTGCAGCATTATATACCAATTGATGCCCAACAATTTGCCCCAATGTCGGCTCATCCCACTCCGGCAAATTGCGCGCAAGGATACCGATTGAATCGATGCTATCCCCTCGCGCTGACAGATTGATCCTCAGGATGCGATAGGGGCGCAGGCCATTTTGAATGGCAATCAAATTGCCGTCGTAGAAAAACAGACCATCAATGCCGGTGGTATTCATCGTGAAGGGAACATCAAGGAGCGATGTCTCGCGGGTAAGGGGATCGTGAATGAACAGACCCAAGGCATAGTCAGCAATATAGATGCGGCCATCCGGCGCAAACGCAAAGCCTTGCAAATTGGCCAGCGCTTCGTCGCGAACAACCGGGCGGAGCTCCCCGCTTGCATCATCGAGGCGATAAATCACCGGGTCCAAACTATCACTCACATAGATCGTGCCATTGGGCGCGATTACCACTTCACCCAAAAATGAATCCTGGCGACCGGGCACCGGCGCGCGCAAGCGCACCGCGCCGGTATCTAGGTCAAACCCAAACAACGCGGACTGCACGCCCGCGCCCCAATTAATCCCATTGTAGGGATCTGCGGGGGCGCTTACCGCCCACAGCATATTACGCTCTTGATCAAGAGCGATGCCCAAGACCCCTGCAAGGCCATGGTCGGTCTCCGAGGTGACAAACTCATTGATCGCGCCGTCTGAGGTTACACGATAAATGGCGCCGGTGCGCACGGCACTTACGTAGATATCACCAGATCGCGCATCAACAGCGACCCCTTCGGCCAACACCCCCCTTGCGTCGATTTCCAGCACCAGGCTGCTGGCCCCAAGCGGCGTTCCATTGGCAGCGATTTGGGATTTCAAAATCTCAAAAACGCCATTGCCTTCGAGAGATACAAACTCATCATTGCCCTCAATAGGAATGTAAAGGCCCTGCGTCGCAATTCGCGATAGTTGCGACAACGCAGCATAGCCATCACCCACCAGGGCGTGACTTATGGCAACATTTTGCATGATGGAAAATTGTGACGGGCGGTGGAGTTCGACCTCCAGCATCGCATCACGAAAGCCTTCCCAATCTTCAGCCTGGTAGGCCGCAATGCCCTCATTCCAGGCGTCCCGCAACGTGCGTTGGTCTTGTGCGTAAGCGCTTAGTGGCAACGCCAATAGTAGTGCGAGAGCAACCAATCTCATGAATAACCCCAATAAAATTCCAACTATGCCTTTATAGCGAACTGGCGGCGTAGTGTGCCACAAATGCGCGTGATACGCCGCGCACGGCGCTATTTCGGAGTTCGAGCAAATTTCGTCGCGCCCTTGATATCCGGCATCCAGTTCACTTTGGATTGGCACCAAATCTCACCAATGGGTTTGAGTTGCTCGAAATCATTCGATGACGCCACGCGAATGAACACTATCCCGCCTTCGGTCCCCTCCGGCGGCAGGGCCGCGATGTGCGTACCGCAGGTGCCGCAAAATGCGAGGCGCCGGACATTGCCGCTGTCTGCAGTTTTTGCAAAAATATTGGCGGTGCCTTTGGTAATCTTGAAGTCTTCCGGCGCAAGACCCGTCGATATGCGGAATGCCGATCCGCTCATAATTTGGCAGTCGCGACAATGGCATATGCTAACAAAATTGGGATCGATCTTCGCTTCGTATTCAAGTTCGCCGCAAAAGCACGCACCGGTGGTATGCATCAGATCACCTCGTCAATCCATGAGGTGGGATCATAGCCGCAGGCTTAAAAATGATAAATGCCTTGCGGGTGAAACTCGCCTAACCAAGGCGGCGCTTCACCGCGTTCAAGATAAAGCTATCACCGAAAACTCTTCTGAGACGCCAAAATAGCTTGGCATCCTTGCCAACCAAATAGCGCAACCGCGAAGAGTTATCTGTTGCGGCTTTGTAGATCACCTTGGCAACATCAATGGGCGCGGCGGAAGATTTTACCGCCTCGTCGCGCGCCTTGTTGAAGCGCGCCAGCATGTCATCGTAGGCGTCGAGACCTTCTTTTTCGAGATAGTCCATGGAGCGCCCACCAAAATCGGTGGCAATGGCGCCGGGCTCAATCAATTTCATGCGGATGCCAAACTGTCCAAGCTCAAAGGTCAGGCTTTCCGTGATCCCTTCCACAGCCCATTTGGTGCCGTGATAAAGACTGTAGAACGGCAGCGTGATGCGCCCGCCAATGGATGAGACATTGATGATGGTGCCGGATTTATTACCTCTGAAATGCGGGATGATGGCCTGCATTACTGCAATAAGCCCTGTGACGTTGGTATCGAATTGTCTCGCAATTTGCTCGCTGGACGCCGCTTCTATGGGCCCTTGGGTACCATAGCCTGCATTGTTCAAAAGCACATTGATGGAGCCAAATTCCGCAATGGTCGCAGTGATGGCGGCATCGATGCTGCCCGTGTCCAGCACATCAAGGTGGAGAAGCTTAAGCCGGTCGTGGGCGTCAAAGCCCGTCGCAGCGTCAGGGTTGCGCATAGTCGCCGCGACATTCCAACCTTTTTTGAGGAAGTATTTTGCGGTTTCCTGGCCAATGCCGGTGGACGCACCTGTGATTAGAATTGTTTGTGCCATTTGATCCATCAGTCTCCATTGCAATACGAATTGACAATTTATGGGTATTTTGTCAAATTGTCAAATATGAGCCAAGAACCTGACCTCAAGCGCGAAGCCATCCTGACGGCGGCCTTTGCCCAGTTCAGCCAGTACGGCTTTCGCCGAACATCAATGGAGGACATCGCCAAGGCAACAGGGATTTCCCGCGCCTCGCTCTACACACGCTTTGAGAACAAGGAAGAGATTTTCCGCAGCGCGTGTTTCGACATTAACGAGCAATCCTTGCGCGAAGTTGAGCAGGTGCTTAAAGGGGTGGGCGGATCATCGACCATTGCAGCCCGGATTGAGGATGCCTTACGGGTTCACTATGGCCGCTTTTTGGAAATAGCCCACTCACCCCATGGCAGCGAAATTTATGATGAGAATAATCGGCTCTGCGGCGCGCTTGTTCTTGACTCAGCGACACGGCTGCATGAGCTGCTCACCAAGGCCATACGTGCGGGAGACCGAGCCGGCGAAATCAATCTCAAAGCCAGCGGTCTTTCCGCAGGCGCTGTTGCCGAGCTTATCCAGCAAGGCGCTGCGGGTCTCAAGCAAGGCGCGCCAGACGTTGCAACCTTCGACAAAAGACTCAGTGGCTTTATGCGGATCTTCTTTTCCGGTCTCTCGCAAAAATAATTTTTTCATCACCTCCCTTTTGACCTGCAGCTGAGCCGACGCGGGCTGCCGTGGGGGCGATTAATTTTGATGTAAAACGGCGCACCTCGAAGGAGAAACTTTCAACGCGCCCAAGGCCGCGACTGCGGCCGGGCTTTCGCCCGCCCCCGCGGAGCGGACGAGCGAAGCGAGTTGAGCGTGAGCGAAAAAATGGTGCCCGGGGGCGGAATCGAACCACCGACACACGGATTTTCAATCCGTTGCTCTACCAACTGAGCTACCCGGGCCTTGGCGCACAATACCCAAGGGGTGGGCGGCGAAAAGGAAGGCGCGTTATAAGAGATGGCCCACCCCCGCGCAAGGGCCAGGCGGCCCCAAGATTAAACCCCCTTGACGCCGGGTACCTCATGCCAATCTGATGCATCCAAGAGGCCATAGAACACCACCATCCAGGTGATCATCTCAATTAAGGGGCACCCCATGTCATCTAGCAGCAGCAAGAAATCCGGCAACGCGCTGAGAGCAACATTGTTCGCGGGGGCCGCGGCCTTTGGCACCATGGTCTCAACAGCCTTTGGAGATGTGGGCGGCGGTGATCGCATCATCGGTGCGCCCTTCGCCACACGTGCGCCAGCGGTGGGCGTTCATGGCATGGCCGCAACAGCGCACCCCCTCGCCACCCTGGTGGCGCTTGATATCCTGAAAGCCGGCGGCAGCGCCGTGGACGCCGCCATCGCTGCCAATGCCGCACTAGGGCTGATGGAGCCCGTCGGCAACGGCGTTGGGGGTGATTTGTTTGCCATCGTCTGGGATCCAGAAACAGCGCAGCTTTATGGCCTCAATGCCAGTGGACGCTCGCCCCAGGGGCGCAGTCTTGAAGATCTGCGCGCGCGCCTGGGTGATGCCGGCGGCATTCCCGCCGTGGGCACCTTGCCCGTCACTGTGCCTGGCGCGGTGGATGGCTGGTTTGAATTGCATGGCCGATTTGGCCGCCTGCCCATGGCAGAGGTGCTGGCTCCCGCGACACGATATGCTCGCGAGGGTTTCCCCATGACGCAGCTGATCGCGTATTATTGGGAGCGCAATATGGCGATCTTTGAGCGGCGCTTTGAGGATGGTCCATGGCTGGAAGAATTCGACAACGCGCGGGCAACCTATCTGATTGATGGCGCGGCCCCGGCGGAAGGGCAGCTCTTCCGCAATCCTGATCTCGCCAATACCTATGACATGCTGGCCCAGGGCGGGCGCGATGCGTTTTATCGCGGGCCCCTTGCACAGACCATGGCAGATTACTTTGCGCGCATTGGCGGTGATTTGACCATGGCAGACTTTGCTGCCCATGACAGCGAATGGGTCGAACCCGTTTCGGTAAACTACCGCGGCTATGACGTTTATGAGCTTCCGCCCAACACCCAAGGGGTGGCGGCGCTGCAAATGCTGCAAATCCTTGAAGGATTTGATCTTGCCAGTATGGGGCCCGGCGCCGATGCGCTCCATCTGATGGTGGAGGCAAAGCGCTTGGCCTTTGAAGATGTGGCGCGCTACTACGCCGATCCAGCCTTCGCTGACATTCCCCTTGAGTGGCTGATCTCAGACGAATACGCCGCCCAGCGCCGCGCGCTCATCTCCATGGATCGCGCCATGACTGATGTGCAGCCGGGCGAAGCGGCTCTACAAGATGGCGATACAACTTATCTCACCGTTGCCGATGAAAACGGCATGATGGTCTCATTAATCCAGTCGAATTATCGCGGCATGGGGTCTGGGCTTGTGGCCGATGGCTTGGGCTTCATGTTTCAAGATCGCGGGCAGCTCTTTAGCCTCGAAGACGGCCACGCCAATGTTTACGCGCCGGGCAAGCGCCCGTTCCATACCATCATTCCCGCGTTCGTTATGCGCGATGGGGCGCCGCTCATGAGCTTTGGTCTCATGGGCGGGGACATGCAGCCCCAAGGCCATGTGCAAGTGCTTGTGAACATTATCGACTTTGGCATGAACTTGCAGGAAGCCGGTGACGCGGCACGGTTCCGCCACGCAGGGTCCTCCACCGCTACGGGCGGGGTTGCAACTGGCGTTGGCGAAGTTGAGCTTGAAAGCGGCTATGGCGAGGACGTGCGCGCGGTAATGGAAGAGCGCGGCCATGTGCCGGTAGACGGCAATGGCGGCTTTGGCGGTTATCAGGCGATCTGGCGCGACCCCGATACGGGGGTTTATTTTGGTGCCTCTGAAATGCGCAAGGACGGTATGGCTGCGGGGTATTAAGCGCAACCAGCCCCAATCAGTCATCCCGGAAATTGCATCAGCAATTGCCTGGGATCTTACTGCAAGAAACTGCGCCAAGATTCCGGGCGCGGAGCCTGGCCCTGCCCCGGAATGACCGCTCACAAGGCATGGCGGCGGGGTATTAGGCCCGTTGCCCTAACCCCCTGTTGATGGCATTCCTCATTGTCGGCATCCTCGGCTTGACGCACGGCTGTCCGGGTTAGGTTTCTTCAACTCCCAAGTACCTTCGGCATACCCCCCATCCTATCCTTCCCCCTCAAGGGGGGAAGGAAGAGTGCGCGGCGACTTTCCAAAAAACCTCCCCCTTGGGACGGGGGAGGTCGGCGAGCATCGCGAGCCGGGTGGGGGTGAACGGAGCAAGATTATTGTCACCCGCATTGAAAGTGACAAGCTCAAATCTATTCGTCCGCCTGCTGACGTTCACGATTGGCCCGCTCCATTGCTTCCATGAGCTCATACTCATCAGGCGGCTCCACCGCGGGGATTGAATATTTACCGCCGAGCCAGCGCGACAGATCCACATCAGCGCAGCGTTTGGAACAAAACGGGCGATAAGCTTGGGCCGGCTCTTTGCTCTTGCAGATCGGGCAGATTTTTTTCGCTCCAGCCACGCCTCACGCTCCAAACAAAAGATCAACTTGATCACGACCAAAAGCGCTGTCGCCCTTGATCTTCACTTCAACACCAAGCTTGGCCTTCACAGCCGCAACATAGTCTGCGCCTTTGGCCAGCAGCCAATCTGCAACATCTGGATGCGCGCTGAGGGTCAAGACACCGTTGCCGTTGGCGCGATGGGCGCGCCGCAATAACTCAAGTCCAATGGTTTCCGCTGTCGCCTGGGTGCCGCGCCCATTGCAGGGCACGCAGCGCTCTGAGAGTTGCCGGCTAAGGGGTTTGTTGGCGCGCTTACGGGTAAATTCAAGCAGCCCGAAATCTGATATCTCCCCCAGGCGATGGGGCATGGGATCTGGCTTCATGGCCGCTTCCAGCGCGTCTTCCACCTTCACCATATTGGGCTCTTCACGCATTTGGATAAGGTCAATAACAAACGCGCCACCTAACCCGCGCAAGCGCACTTGTTTGGCCACTTCGCGCACAGCAGCGAGGTTCGTGTCCAGCGCCATTTCTTCTTTACCGCCGGTGACCCGCCGCCGACCGGAGTTCACGTCGATGGCCACCAGGGCTTCGGTTTCCTCAATGGAGATCCATCCGCCGCCTTTCAGCGGTACACGAGAGGATTTTAGTCGCTCGATATCTTGTTCAACGAAGTGCAGTTCAAACAACGGCTCTTCACCGATGTAATGCTCAATGCGATCAACCAGGTCCGGCAGATGCTCACCTGCGTATTCCTTGGCCAGCGCCACGGTTTCGCCATCGTCAATCAGAACTTTGTCAATCTCACCCGCCAGATGATCGCGTAGCGCTCTAATGGGGCCTTCTTCCTCTTTCAAAATAATGCCCGGCACTTCAGCGGCTTTCGCTTTGGCCTGAATATCCGCCCATGTATCACCAAGGTCCGCGGCCTCGGCTTTCAGAGCGTCTGCCTCAACACCCAAAGCGCTGGTGCGCAAAATCAGCCCACCCACGCTGGGGGTTGCATCAGCGACGGCGCTGGAGAGCCGCGCGCGTTCTGCTTCGTCGGTGATCTGACGGGAGAAAATAACTTCGTTGCGATAAGAAATAAAAACGAGATTCTGCCCGGGGATAGTGATTTTCCCCGAAAGCTTGGCCCCCTTGTCGCCGGATGCTTCGGCAACAACAGAAAGCACCAGCATTTGACCTTCGGTGACCAGGCGCTCAATGCGCGCGCGGCCTTGGCGCTCAGTATCCTGAGGGCCAAATGGTTCGGCATCATTAGCAAGCAGAACCGCATTGCGTTCGGTGCCGACATCTACAAAGGCAAGATTGATGGTTGGCTCAACACTGGTAACGCGGCCCAGCACGACATCGCCAACGCCAACTTCGTCATCGCCGCGATCACGTTCATAAGCCAAGGCCGCCAGGCGCCCATTTTCAATTTTGGCAATGCGCGTTTCCCCCGGGGAGACGCTAATCAATACTTCCCTCGACATTCAAGCTACCCTTATTGCTTCGACCAAATCCTTCGGCTGACCTATTCACCAAGAACGCTGTACCCTGCCCCGCGAAGCAATTGCGCTGTTTCATGCAGCGGCAAGCCTACAACATTCGAATATGAGCCACGCAAACTACGCACGAACACTGCGGCAAGACCCTGGATGGCATAGCCGCCCGCTTTGCCCCGCCACTCGTTACTCACAAGATACGCATTCAATTCCCTGTCCGACAAGCGTTTGAAAGCAACAGTGCTCATCACGGTACGGGTTTGCAAGTCACCCCCCGAATGGGCCAAGGCGACACACGTCATCACGCGATGGCGTCGGCCTGATAAAAGTGTAAGGCATGCCCGCGCCTCTGATTCGGTTTCGGCTTTTGGCAATATACGTCGCCCGCAGGCCACAACAGTGTCTCCCGCCAGAACAAACGCGTGAGGTGTGGCTTGCGCAATGTGTTCGGCTTTGGCGCGCGCAATGCGCTCGACATAGACACGCGGCTCTTCATCCCTCCAGGCACTTTCATCAACGTCGGCTGTAACAACGCTGGCGGGGCTCACACCAATTTGGCCCAACAATGCCAATCGGCGTGGGCTGGCACTGGCGAGGATGAGTTTTGGATTTGTCATGGGGGACGCCATCTGTGTTGGCGTAATATTCGCTTACTTGAAGCGGTAGGTGATGCGGCCCTTGCTCAGATCATAGGGCGTCATTTCCACGAGGACCTTGTCACCGGCGAGCACGCGAATACGGTTCTTCCGCATCTTGCCTGCTGTATGGGCAATGATCTCATGATCGTTTTCGAGTTTCACGCGAAACGTTGCGTTGGGCAGCAATTCAATCACCACACCTTCAAACTCGATAAGCTCTTCTTTCGCCATGCGGACCTCGTTGGGGCTCAGTTGGGCGGAGATTGCACCTTAAGCGGCGAAAATCAAGGCCTTTACGATCCGCGGGTCAAACCTTCGGGGCGCAGGTGAAGGACGGCGATAAGGGTAAAGAGCCGTCGCGCGGTGTCCGAATCGGTCTCGATCTTGCCCTCTAGGCGGTCCAGGAGCAGGTCAGCAGCCTCGTTGTGCACGCCGCGCCGCGCCATATCGAGGGCCTCAATGCGCTGGGGGGCGGAAGATTTGATGGCGCTGAAGTAACTTTCGCAGATTTCAAAATAATCCCTCACCACTTTGCTGAACGGACGCAGCGAGAGCACGTGGCGACTTTGGGCCTCACCATCGATCAGCCGAATGTCGATCACCAAGCGGCCTTCTTGGATAGAGAGGCGCAAGGCATAGGGCCCGCCTTCGGACCCCGCCGGGCGGAAGGTGTTTTCTTCGAGCAGATCAAAGATAGCAATGGACCGCTCGTGCTCGATTTCCGGCGTACGCCGAACGACACTTTTTTCGTCAAGTTCAATCTCAACAATGCGGTGGGCGGGATCGGCATTCATGCCCCAAAAGCTCCGTTCTCAATACTCTTGGCACATTAATGATGTGGACTTGATCTGGCCAGCGGCCAAGGGGGCGGAGGCCCGATATCATAGCCATCGCCTTGTCGCGGCGGCACCGCCGTTTATTCCGGCTGATGCCTGGGTTTCGATTTGGCGATCCAGGGTTCGGAAATATCAGTAAGCCAGCACTCGATGCATTCCACCGTGAGACGCACTGAGCCCCCGCCGGCGAAATCCAGTTCTATGACACCGCCGGGATTATCTTCGCTGGACCCCGGAGTAAATCGCGTAGCCAGAAGTTCAAAGGCAAAATCGGACTCTCGTTGCGGCAAATTGAGCAACTCGGCCTTCAACACATGTTCAAAGTGAATGCCAGTACGCGTCCGCATGGGGCGCGCCGGGCGTAAAAATTTACCGCGCTGTTCTTCCCATAAGAAGCGATTGAGCAAAAGCGCGAAGCGTCGTTGCTGGGGCAAATAGGCCATATCACCCATCACCCCCACTGCATCTTGCAGATGAGCGGAGATAACGGCGAGGTCTTCCTCGTCATGGGCCATTAGAGCAAGCTTCATAAGGGGGCTGCGATCTCCGGGGCAGGACTCAATGAACCGTCAGCCCATAGGCTAGGGGGAGCGGGCTAGTCCTTCAACCGCTCGATCTGGGCCCCAACCGCACTGAGCTTTTCCTCAATCCGTTCAAACCCGCGGTCAAGGTGGTAGACGCGAGAGACCAAAGTCTCCCCTTCCGCCCCAAGCCCCGCAAGTATGAGCGATACCGAGGCCCGCAGGTCGGTTGCCATCACCGGCGCGCCCTTTAGACGCTGTACCCCATGAATAGTGGCGAGCTGGCCGTCGGTTTCGATATCCGCGCCCATGCGCATCATTTCTGGCACATGCATGAAACGGTTCTCAAAGATTGTTTCCTTAATGCGCGAGGTGCCCTCAGCGGTAGCCAAAAAGGCCATGAGTTGTGCCTGCAGGTCTGTTGGGAACCCCGGGTAGGGCTCGGTTTCCACATCAACAGCCAAATGACGCGCACCGTTGCGCTCAACGCTTAGGCCATGCGGCGTTTCGGCCACATTGATCCCCGCTGCCGCCAACACGGGAAGCAGCGCGCCCACAAGGTCTGCGCGGGTATCGACCAAATCAACCGCGCCGCCGGTAATGGCTGCCGCCAACAAAAACGTCCCGGTTTCAATCCGATCAGGCAGCACCGTGTGACGGGCCCCCGAAAGGGACGTCACCCCTTCGATGGTGATTGTCGAGGTGCCAAGCCCATCGATCTGCGCGCCCATGGCCTGAAGGCAATGGCCAAGATCGACAATTTCCGGCTCGCGCGCGGCGTTTTCCAGCACTGTTGTGCCCTTCGCCAAAGCCGCCGCCATGATCAAATTTTCTGTCGCCCCCACAGAAACCACAGGAAAGACATAGCGCGCGCCCTTAAGGCCGGTCTTGGTTTTGGCGTGGACATAGCCATCTTCAAGCTCAATCGCCGCACCCATGGCCTCAAGACCCTTGATATGCAGATCGACAGGTCGCGTGCCAATGGCGCAGCCCCCAGGCAGCGACACGGTGGCTTCCCCGCAACGGGCCAAAAGGGGGCCGGCCACAAGAAAGCTCGCTCGCATCTTCCGCACCAAATCGTATGGTGCCAGCGTGCTGGTGACTTTCTTAGTGTGAAGTTGCAGCACGCGCCCATCCGCGCCGGAGCCATGACCGCTCATGCTGCAGGTCGTGCCCTGCTGGCGCAGAATCTGGGTGAGCGAGGCAATGTCCGCCAAATGCGGCACATTGGCGAGTTCCAAGGGCTCATCCGTCAGCAGACTGGCCACCATCAAAGGCAAGGCCGCATTCTTGGCACCACTAATATTTATGCGACCCTGCAGCCGATTGCCGCCTATAACGCGAATACGATCCATTGACTGTGGATTTCCTTTGTTCGGCCTTGCTGCCGGTTGTGGTGCTTTACCGTACCCCGCTGAGGCTAAGCGGCAAATCCGGCAAGGCTATGACGAGGTCTCATCTTTGTCCGCGCCATCGGCCAATTCACCTTTTTCATCATCAGGCCGATCTTCGTCGCGGCCGCGGCTTTGGGCCTTACGGCGGCGCAAATTGGCCCGCAGGGCCTTGGCGAGGCGCGCCTCGCGGCTTTCCGATTTGGACCCAGTCTTTGCCATTGGGCGAGCCTCCATTTGCGCCGTCCGAGGCCATACGGCCAATCGATCACACTGACAAGTCAACTACCCTGCGTATTAGCCTTTGCATGGGCAATCGCATCATGTATATCGGCGCCCTTGTTCACCTGTATGGGGTGATCCAGGCCGTCGTAGCTCAGGGGTAGAGCACACCATTGGTAATGGTGAGGTCGTGAGTTCAATTCTCACCGACGGCACCAGCTTTTCTCCCGCTGCCACCACATAGGGTCCAAAGATTATGGCCAACTACAAAACCGTATTTGAGCATTATCCTGAAATGCGGCCCTATATGAACCCCCAGCTCAATATGCGGCGCGGGGCGGTTATGACTTATCGCGCCAACGTTCAAACAAAACAACTGACCACCGATAGCCGCGGGTTCCGGCGCTCTATCATTGCTGGTGAGACTATTTTGGTGTCACGCATTAGCGCCTATGATGATGTTGATGCGGTGCTCGGCTCGTCCCATGTGTTCGGCATGGGCGCAAAAAGCGACGCCGACACAATGGCAAGCCGCCTGGGCGAAGTGACAAATCGACGTGTGGTCTCACTGAACCTTCCCGAGGCAACTACAACTGATCTGGTTATGGCCGCCAGCCAGGTTCTTGATCCGCGCCGGCTCAATAAAATCTACCTCTTTCCCGGTGGGACATTTTCTCGCTTTTGCCTGTTAGGTCTTTCAAGCCCAATGGATGGCCCCCCCACCACATTTGCCTATAGCCCCGAAGAATTTGAGCAACGGGTCCTCAAAGTGGATCCCGGACAGATGTTCGATAATTTTGTGCGGTATCAGCTTAAAGGTATCCGTCGCTTCGCTACTTTCGCTAAAAATCAAGACATTGAGCTAGTGATTGTTAGCGAGCGCACTTTCTTTGAAAAGCAAACGCCGACCGCCTACGAGCTTAAGGCCGAATTGGGCACCCCTGCCAACAAATCGCAAGAAGCGCGATTCGAGCGGCATAAGGCATATGCCGGACGGTATCTTGATGAAGTAATCGCCCCCTTACGCGATGAAGGGCTTTTGCTGATAGACTATCCAGAAGCCGATACCATTGAGTTCATTGATGAATTTCATCCATCACCGGCCGCAGTCGGCAAAATCGCAGAACATCTTGTCGCTTCGATCTCTGGTTCTGGCACGTCCTAGGCAAACCTGCCGGACGGCGCTTCAGTGCCTGAGCGGCAGAAAATTGCCAAAAAATCGCTGAATTGAACCCTAGACCGTATTGATTGGCCCGCCGCAAGCCGGTACGCTTCTGCCCTAATGAGCGGGGTGCTTGACGCCCCGCCGCTTTCGTTTGTCACACACCTCTGGTGGGGAAAAGAATGTCAATCAAGTATGCGTTGCTAGCCAGTACTGCGGCTTTAGCACTTACATCCCCTGCTTTTGGTGCAGCTGGCGATGCCTACGTCAGCCTTTTCGGCGGTTGGTCCAGCGCTGCTGAAGAAGACATCTACCACCACCGCATGGAAACGGCCGGTTATACGCGGCCCGCTGGCCCCCAATATTTGGGGCTTGTTGGTCAAAACACTGTGGCAAATTTTTCGCTCGACGGTGTGCGCTCAACAGTCGTTTTTTCCAAGACGACCGTAGTGCCCACCAAGGTCGGAAGTACGACTAAAACAATATATAGAGGCGCGTTTTACGGTCGAAACGCCGTATTCAGCTACAGCCGCTTTCAAGATTATAAATACACGCGCAACTTCAGCGGCGATGTTAGCGAAGACGGCTGGGTCGTCGGCGCGGCCCTGGGCATTGAGCTCATGGTTGGCCTGCGCGCCGAAGTGGAAGCTGCGTTCCGTCGCTATGACCTGGAACAAGCTGGCACGTTGAACACCGTCAATATCAATCGGACCTATTTACGGCGGGATGCAATCTACAATTACCGATATCATGCCAACACGCCGACCGGTTACAATCTTCCATCAACCTCACCCTTTGTGAATCTGCCGACGGATCTTTCGGGCCCTCCCTATTCCACAGCAACGACCGGCACGAAATCTAACCCCGGTGAGTTGGCATATTCAGTGGTTACCAAGGTGCTTGGTACCGTCACGCGGTCGGAGTTGAAGTCGCCCATAACGCAATTCAATCGATTTAATTACAATACCCAAATGGATGCGACAAATGTTCCGGTTAGCGTGGATGGGGAGCTGTCGGCCTTCTCCTTCATGGTCAATCTTTGGTATGACTTGCCGCTTGGAAACACTGGTCTGGTGCCGTTTATTGGTGGCGGCGTTGGCGTTGCCAATTTGACGCTCAATTACCGCATGCGCGGCGCGGAACTCGTGTTTGGAACGGGCTCCAGCGTTTTACCGGGCGGCAAATACAACGAATTCCTGTTCCACAAGACCGACTCAACTGTCGTGACATCGAAGACATACAATCAACCCGGCCCGACCCCTACGTATACCAAGCAAATTCTGCAAGATCTGGGGTATATCGCCCCTGGCACGACCAATGTTACGCGTGCCTTCAGCACCGACATTAAAGAAGACGAAGCCGTGCTGGCCTATCAATTCGGTGCCGGGCTTGGCTATGAGTTCCGCAATGGGCTTCGACTCACCGCAGAATATCGTTACTTCGCAACGGGCAACGCCAGCTTTGGGTTTGGCGCCGACGCAAGTATTGAATCCAACGATGTACTCATTGGCGTTAGCTTCCCCCTTGGTCGTCAACGCGTGCGGGACTAACCCACGTCTGATCCCATCTTGACCGGACCCTTAAAAACCCCACCCCTTGAGTGGCGGAATGGCGCGCCGTTTGATCCCAATTTTGGGGACATTTATTTCAATCCCGCTGAAGGTCTCGCCGAGACACGCCATGTTTTTCTGGACGGCAATGCGTTGCCCCAGGCATGGGCAGCATCGCGCCGCTTTACCATTGGCGAGCTTGGCTTTGGGACCGGGCTTAATTTTCTCGCCACTTGGGAGCTTTGGCAGCAAACGTCGCACCAGGATGCGCACCTCCATTATATAAGCGTCGAAGGCGCGCCCATGACGCTGGACCATCTAAGCGCCTGTCATAATGCCTTTCCTGAGTTCGCCCCTCTGTCAAAGCGTTTGCGGCATCATTGGCCCGGCGCAGTGCGCGGCACGCACCGTATTCCCCTCGCCCCTAACGTGACGTTATTGCTGCTTTTCGGGGCAGCGGACGCGGTCTTGCCGCAACTTGAGGCGCAAGTGGATGCGTGGTTTCTGGACGGCTTTTCCCCTGCACTCAATGAGGCTATGTGGTCGCAATCCTTGATGGATGAGGTTTCCCGATGCTCCCACGTGGGCAGCACCCTTGCGACCTTCACAGCGGCCGGGGATGTTCGGCATAGGCTTGAACAATCAGGATTTGAGGTCGAGCGTACAAAAGGATTTGGCAATAAAAAGCACATGGTAACGGGGCGCTGTGTTCGGCCCCGCGATAAGGAGCAAGCGCCCTGGTGTGCGCCAGCGCCGCCGCGACCTGCCGGGCGGGTAGCCGTCATCGGTGCGGGCGTCGCCGGGCTGAGCGTCAGCACCGCCCTTGCTACGCGAGGTGCCAATGTCACGCTCTTTGACCAAAGTGCCGCTCCGGGCATGGGCGCGTCTGGCACCCCGTCCGGCCTTGTGATGCCGCGACTGGTGGCGGATACCGACCCCTCCGCACGATTTTCAGCCGCGGCTTTTCGCTATGCGGCCACGCGCTACAAGGCGGCGGGGCTCTTGGGCGAAGTTGGGGGGCTCTATCTGGCGACAATGCCGGCGGAAGAAAAACGCTTTAAGACCGTTGCTGCCTCCGGGTTTTTTGCTGGTGATGATCTAAGCGTCCTGAGCCCCGCGCGCGTGTCAGAATATCTGGGTGAACGCTTTGATCATGCCGGGATGCACATTGCGAGAGGGGGCGCGCTACTTGGATCGCCGGTGAGTGCCTTTGATCTTGCAAATGTCGACCAGCGATGGAGCTGCCCCATTGAGGCGCTGACATCTGATGACGGCGCATGGCAGCTCCGCGGTGCAAGTGAAATCATTGGGTCGTTTGATACTATTATCGTGACCACGGGAATGGACGCCACCCGGCTGCTGCCAGACCTTGCCGGGCCTCTCACATCCAGCGCCGGTCATGTCATCCGGGTCAGTGGTTCGGGGCCCGCGCTTCCTGTCACTTTCGGCGATTATGCAAGCCCGACGCCCGATGGCGCATGGTTGGGAACCACTCATGAAGCCGCTGATCAGTTACTCACGGCACATGAAGCGGAAACAGAAATCCTCAGCTCCCTCGGACGACTTCTACCCAATGCCACAAAAGATTGGACCGTCCGCGAAACCTGGCGCGGGGTGCGTGCGACCACGCCGGATCGGCTGCCCATTGCCGGTCCCGTTCCAGACAAGCGGAAGTTTCTTCAGGACTTTGCGCAACTACGCCATGGCGCGATCTATAATGCCCCGCCCATGCCATATCGCGCCGGTCTTTATACAATTACTGGACTTGGCTCGCGCGGCCTGGTTACCGCGCCCTTGCTGGGGGAATTTATTGCGACGCAGGTTTGTGGAGAACCCTGGCCTGTTGAGCGTGACGTCGCTGACGCGCTCCATCCTGCCCGCTTCTGGGTCCGCAACCTCATCAAGGGACGGGTAGTTTAAGCCGCGCGCTAGTCCTTCGACCTGCGCCCCCCAAGGAACCCTGGTAACATGCGCACCAAGGTGTCGTCCTTCATGACAAAATGATGCACGAACGCGGCAACGGTGTGGATCAACACAAGGGCCGTAAGCGTATAGGCGGCCACTTTGTGGATGGCTTTCATTACCTGCGCGATTTGTTCCCCCGGATCGAACAATTGCGGAATTTCAACCAGCAAATAGAAATTGATCCGCGACGTGGAGTGCTCGCTGAATATAAACCCTGTTACCGCCATGGTGAGTATCAGAACATAAAACGCCCAATGCACAATAAGGGCACCAAGGCGGAGCACATGGGGCAGCTCTTGCGAGAGGGGCGGTATCTCATTATTGAGCCGCCAATAACAACGAGCAATAATGAGTGCGCCCAGCACTAACCCCGTGGACTTGTGAAGCGCAAAGATCGTGCGCATGAGATCAAGCTGGGATCGATCGCCGGTTTCCTGCAAATGTTCAAACAGGTTGTGGCCATAAAACCCCAACGGGATTTGCGCCAAAACCAATATGGCGATGACCCAATGAAAGGACTTAGCCACCCAGCCCCAATGGGCCGTGGTGTTTTCACTTTTGGGCAATTCCATCAGCGATCCTTCTGGCAGCGGCGTCTAGTATTTTATGCTGCAACCATACGCAGTTGAGGACGAAATTTCGATAGCCTCGCCAGCATCCAGACTTGTGAGTGCTGCGCGCACATAATTGTTGGAAATCTCAACCGATGACCTTCGTGTGGTGGGCTGGTCATCAATGGCCCCCATGTAGCGAAGAATGCCGAGCTCATCGATCAAATACATATGCGGTGTGGTACGTGCGTCGTAAAGCTGCCCCACATCCCCAGACGGGTCGAGCAACACCGCTGAGGGGAACGCTCCGCGCGAAGCTGTGAGTTGATTCGCTTCATCACCGCTGACATATCCCTGACGGCCCGGCGCGGAGGAAATGATAGAAAGCCAAACTACGCCGGCCGCTGTCGCGTCGCGCTGCAAGGATTGCATATTGCCGGTACCGTAATGTTTGCGCACATAAGGGCAATCATGATTTGTCCATTCAAGTATGACGCGCTGGCCGAGATAATCTGAAAGGGAGCGTTCTTGGCCGTTAGAATCGACCGCCGTGAAGCCCGGCGACATCTCACCAACAACCGGTGTTGCGAGCGCCGGTAAGGCCAAACTGGCGCTCACCACTACCAAAGCAATCATGCGCGCAATCATCTCAAGCTCTCCAAATCAAATCATTCGCCAGCAAGCGCTGCCCGCACTATATCCCTTGTCAGCACTTGGGGCAAAACTCTTGGCGGCTCCCCCGGACGATATATCACATAGAGCGGCACGCCCGAGCGACCAAATTGCTCCAGGGCATGGGCAATCTCGGCGTTTCGATTGGTCCAGTCGCCCTTCATGTAGATCGTGTCCGTTTGCTCAAACAACGCCGCGATATCCGGATCAGAAAACACCACGCGCTCGTTCACCAGGCACGTGATGCACCATGCTGCGGTGAAATTGACAAATACCTGGCGGTCTTCATCGCGATAGGCTTCAAGGGCATCGCGAGTATAGGGCACAGACGCCACCAACTCGCCACTTTCTGCTATCTCGCTGTTGGTGCGCGGGGTCAACACGCCCAATGTGGAGACCGCCATGACCAATGCTATCAGCAAGACACCACCACGAACGGACAAATTTCTGTGGCTATAGCTAGCGTCAAAAATCCAAGCCCCTAAGGCCATAACAGCGAGCGCGGCGACCATAAGAGCAAAAGCACCCATGTCCACTTGTTGTGCCAGGACCCACACGAGCCACGCCACCGCGCCATACATGGGCAGCGCAAGAAATTGTTTGAAGCGCTCCATCCAGGCACCCGGCTTTGGCAATAATCGCAGCAACGGCGGCATAAAACTGAGCGCCAAATACGGCAACGCGAGACCAAGCCCTAACGCCAGGAATACCCCCAGCGCCACATAGCTTGGCTGCACCAGCGCAAACCCAAGTGCAGCGGCCATGAACGGAGCCGTACACGGGCTTGCCACCAGCACCGCCAACACACCGGTAAAGAACGAGCCCACTAGCCCGTTGCGTTCTGCGAGGCTGCCCCCAAGACCCATGATCGACGCACCGACTGTATAGACGCCGGAAAGATTAAGCCCGACCGCGAACAAAAGCAGTGCCAACCCCGCAACAACGGGGGGCGATTGCAACTGAAACCCCCAACCGATTTCCGCGCCGGCAGCCTTAAGCCCAATGAGCAAGAGGGCGATGGCGGAAAATGTCACAAGAATGCCGCCGGTATACGCCAAGCCGTGAAACCGAACCGCCCATGGCCGCTCATGCGCTACAGAGACAAAGGTCAGCGCTTTCAAGAACACCACAGGAAAGACGCAAGGCATCAGGTTCAAAATCAAACCGCCTAGAAGCGCAAACAACAGCGCCTGCCCAATCGTGACATCAAGGAGTGCGCCGCTTGCCGCAGCACGACTGCGCGTATCTGCTGGAGTGACCCCCGGCGGCGCATCAATGGTAAAACTGCGCACGCGGAAGGTTTCGCCGATGAGTTCATGAATGACGATCAGCCCCTCAATGGTGCTAGGCACTGCATCTCGTTGAAAACGATGGCTTGAGGCCGTTGAGAGAGAGATCCCGCCGCGACCATAGCGAAGCGTCTGCGGGGCGGCGTTGTCGATCAAACCAGAGACGTAAGGAAAGAAACTGACCTCGCGAATTTGCCCATCTTCCAGCGGAGTAAAAAATTCACCGCCCAAAAGCGCGATTTCAAACCGGCCATCAGATTCTGTGAATTGCGCGGCCCAAGGGGATGGTTGCGGCAGGTTTTCGCGCGCGCGAGCAAATACATCCACGGCTGCGAAATTGACCCCTGGTACGCCCGAGACGACGGGCAGGGTGAGATCAACCCGGCCATCTTCCGGAATGCATACATCTGCGCACACCAGCCAATAGACAGCAGCGGTTAGAGTAACCCTTGTGCCCGGCTCCAAACCGGCGGGAACCGTCAATGGGATGAGCAAAACGGATTCATCTGAAAATCCAAAATTGACCAGCGGCCCATAAGGTAACCGCTCTGGCGGCGGCCAATGGATTTCCCCGGCGCTAAATCCATTGGGAAGCGCCCATTCAATATCAGTCGGCTCTCCTGAATCGCCGGGATTGCGCCAGTAGGTATGCCAATGGGGGATAATCTGCTGCCGCAGGGCGAGCCACACAGTGCCGCCATCAGCAGGCAACCCATCGCCTTCCGCCACAAGTTCGATACTGACGCGCTCGGTTGAAAATTCCGGACTAGCCACCGCCGACACAGAGATTAGCAGTGCCAGGATGACGCCCCAGATCATACGTCCTTGCCGATACAAGATACTCACACTCAATATCTTCCGCTTGGATGGACGCGCGCCCATCAATTCCTATAGTTTCCCAGCACGAGCATAAAATGAGCCAAAAACTAGATGCCCAAGGGCGCCATGTTGTAACGGTCTTGGGGGGCCAGCCAAACCCCCTATCACAGGAGCGTGACCGAAATGTCCCATACGCAAGCTTATGGCCCTGAGCCGCGGCAAAAGATCGACATCTATCCGGCCCAGACCGCAGGCCCCGCGCCCGTGCTTCTATATCTCTACGGCGGCAGTTGGCAAAATGGAGAACGCACGCTCTACGGCTTTTTAGGTAAGGCGTTTGCGCGGCGCGGCTTCACCGTTGCGGTGCCAGACTATCGCCTCTACCCCGAAGTGCGGTTTCCTGACTTCGTCCATGATGCGGCCTTGGCCGCAAAATGGGTCACAGAGAACATTGCGCGCTTTGGCGGCGACCCCTCACGGGTACACTTGATGGGCCATTCCGCTGGAGCCCACACCGGCGCCTTGTTGATGCTTGATGGGCAATATTTGAGTCAGGCCGGATTTTCGCAAAATCCCATATCCAGTTTTACCGGCGTCGCGGGACCCTACAGCTTCAACCCTCTTGAGTCTGATAATGTTCGCCCGGTGTTTGAACACCTGACCGACATTGACGTGGCGCGGCCGATCAAACACTTGAGCAGCGCGCCGCCGCCCATGTTGCTGCTTCATTCAAAAGGCGACAAAACCGTGCCGCCGCATAATTCTGTACATCTCCATGACGCCCTGACCGAGCGCGGCCAAACCGTGCGACACATCGTTTATCCGGTTTTGGGTCACAAGGCGATTATTGCATCCATTGCCGCACCATTGCGATTCACGGCGCCAGTATTGCGAGACACAATTGCGTTTATCCGTGATGTTGAAACAGGTAACCTTCAGATCGCTCAACCGCAGGAGAAGGCTTTTGGATAATGCCGCTATTCAATCAGCCCTGACATCGGCCATGCAGGCCCTGCAGCAAAACAAACCGCAGGATATGGACGCGGCGCTGGACCCCATCATTGCCATAACAGACGCGGTGCCCGATGCGTTCGCCATGAAAGCTGTTGCCAGCAACATGCAAGGCAAACGTGATGAGGCCATCGACTTTGCCAAGCGGGCGCTCAAAGTTGTGCCAGATAATGCCAATTACCTCGGTACCCTTGCAACGGTCTACCTTCACGCCGGGCGCGCGGATGACGCCATTGAGACATTTCAAACCCTTGTCGGACACCACCCCGATCAGCCGCAGGCATTCTTTGCGCTTGGCGGGCTGCTTATCCAAAGAGGCAAATTTGACGATGCCATTGCGGCGTTTGAGGCCCTTGCGCGACTAGCGCCAAACCAGCCTGCGGTCTATCTCAATCTTGCCAGCGCGCATTACGAGGCGCAGCACTATGGTGAGGCGCTGGAACCTGCCATGCGCGCCGCCAAAGAGCTGCCGGATGTTCCTGACACCCACTACACCCTTGGCAAGGTGTGCTTGGCAAATGGCCATCCCGAACAGGCACTAAAAGCCTTCGATGCGTTAAAGGGCAATGATCTTTTTGCGCTTAAGTCCCTTGCCTATCGCGAAGTGGCCTTGCGCGAACTTGGACGCGATGACGAGGCCAACGCCATTAGCCGCCTGGACGATTATGTCTTTGCCTATGAGCTAGAAGTTCCTGAAGGGTTTGCTTCCATCCAGGACTTCAATGCCGCGCTCACCCAAGAGCTTACCAATCACGCCCGCATAGAAGACGCCCCCAGCCATCGCGCCACGCGCAACGGGCAAAAAGTATCTTATCTATTGCACGACCCTTCGCCCCTCATGAAAGCATTTGGTATTCGCATTGAGCAAGCCATCCGCCGCATGCAAAAGCATTTGGAAGCGAACGCAAGTGATGGCCCCTTCCCTACCAGCCCGCCGGGGCGCATTGGCATTGAGCTTTGGGCCAACATCATGCATCGCCAGGGCCACCAGCTGCCGCACTTCCACCCGGAGGGGTGGCTCTCGGGCTGCTACTACGCGAAAATTCCTGAGCGCGTGGAAAGCTCAGGCGAGGCTCATGAGGGTTGGATTGAATTTGGCCGCCCGGCCTATCACATTCCGCACAAGGCCGCGCCGAAAACCAAGTTTTTGAAACCCGAGCCAGGCATGATCGTGATGTTTCCCTCGTTTATGTTTCACCACACCATCCCCTTTGATAGCGATGAGACGCGGATCAGCTGCGCCTTTGACGTGATCCCCCATGAGTGGGCCAGCGAGTATCGCAAGCGCGCCCTGGCAGGCGAGGTTTAGGCAAATAAAAACGCCGAGCATCGCTGCCCGGCGCTTTCGATGTCTGCAAGGCTACAAACTAAACCATACGCTTGCCAAGGATCCCTTTTGCTTAGGCATGATCTCTATCCGCGATTTGTTCTCGTCAGCACCACAAGCGTCATTATGAAAACGAAACTCAGAAGAACCATTACCGCAAATTTCAAGAACCATGAATCGGAACCGTCACTTTGACCCGAATTCGAGCAGCAAGAATTGCATGCACAACCACAACAATTGCCAGCGGCACCAGTATTGTTGTTCGTACAGGTAACGGTGCCAGTGCATGGAAGCGGCGGTTGCGGCGCGTCTGGGCTAAAATTATCGAACGCTAGCCCGACATTCGTTGCTGGCACTGTCCCGTTAACATTGGCCCCATCGAAGGCAATTAGAATGCTTCGTATCGGAGTATTTGGGTTCGATGTGCCGATCGTAAATTCATGAGCAATTCCATCGCCCGTGTCAGACGACGTGGTGCATGGATCGCCGTAAAGGCCCGTTGCAGGAATGCCTCCATTGTTCAAACTTGAACAAACACGATAGGTTGCAATGGGTACAGTTAATGCCGTCACAAAGGTCGTATCAAACGCGGCTACGGTCCATGCCTCATTACCATCGATATCCAGTATTGCGGCGCTCGCTGCCTGAACGCCCACGCCATACTGGATGAACAACATTTGATTTGCAGTAGTTACACCAGATGCGCCATCGGTCAAAAAGTAACAACCAACGGACTCATTAGCGGCAGGAATGTCTTCTTCGTCACCATTGGTCTGCCCGCAATTTGTTGGATATGTGGTGACTGGACCATCAAATGCAAAAAACGGCGTCGGTAGTTGGGGACCAACCTGCGCTATCTGCGGATAGCCATCGAAGTTGAAATTGCTATCCTTCATCGTGAAAACGATATTCCACGGATCAATAAAGTACTGATCCCAAACCGGGTCACCCTCTTGCGGTGTCACAATAGTATTTGTTGTAGAATCTTGTATCGTTTCGAAGTCAATCACTTGTTGCGCATGCGCAACGCCAATCCAACTCACAATTGCAAAGAAAAGTAAGTAACGCATTGTCCGCCTCCACCTCTACTGCGTAATTCTCATCGCTCAAATCACGCACATGAAAATTCGACTGGTTGGGTAGGGACGCTCTACGCCGCGTCACCTCGGCTCGTTATCGTCACAACTACTAGCGACCGCGAGTATATAGAACGCAGCACCTCTGATCACGGAAAACGACTGTCTGATTGGGGGAAAGGTAGCGGAATACTAGAATGTCTGTTGCACAACAACCACTGGCATGCCAACGCCCTGAATATGCACACATTTCTGAGTGATGCCGCATTGCAAAATACTGGCGCTATTTCTGCGAACCCGGCTCTTGCCCAAAAAAACGCCGAGCATCGCTGCCCGGCGCTTTCGATGTCTGCAATTTGATCGGCCTAGAAGATTTCAAACAATCCTGCTGCGCCCTGACCGCCGCCAATACACATGGTGACAACGCCGTATTTCGCGCCGCGGCGTTTGCCTTCAATAAGCAAGTGCCCGGTGCAACGAGCGCCGGTCATGCCAAAAGGATGCCCAATAGAAATGGAGCCGCCATTGACGTTGTATTTATCGGGATCAATGCCGAGCTTATCGCGGCTATAAAGACATTGCGAGGCGAAGGCTTCATTCAACTCCCAAATATCGATGTCATCGACTTTAAGACCGGCCCGCTCCAACAGGCGCGGCACCGCATAGACCGGACCAATGCCCATTTCATCGGGCTCACAACCTGCAACGGCAAAGCCGCGGAAGGCACCCAGCGGCTCAAGCCCGCGGCGTTCCGCTTCCTTGGCTTCCATCAATATGCAGGACGAGGCGCCATCGGAAAGCTGTGAGGCATTGCCCGCCGTGACGTATTTGCCTTCTTTGATCTGTTGCCCATTGGCGAGCACCGGCTTTAGCCCTGCGAGCCCTTCCAATGTTGTTGAGGGGCGATTGCATTCGTCTTTGTCGACCACGTAATCGACAATGCTTTCTTCTTTGGTTTCGCGGTTGACCACTTTCATCTTGGTAGGCAGCGGTACGATTTCGTCGGCGAATTTACCGGCTTCCTGACCGGCGGCCACCAGTTGTTGGCTGCGCAGAGAGTATTCATCTTGCGCCTCGCGAGAAATATTGTAGCGCTCAGCGACAATCTCTGCGGTTTCGATCATCGCCATCCAAAGTGCGGGCATGCGGGCAAAAAGCCCTTCTTCAACGATGTTGTTGTAATTCGCACCGGCCATGGTGACGAGGGAGATGCTTTCCACACCGCCTGCGGCCATGATGGGAACACCTTCGGCAACAATGCGCCCCGCTGCCATGGCAATGGTCTGAAGCCCGGAAGAGCAAAACCGATTGACGGTGGTTCCTGCCACTGAAACGGGGAAGCCCGCCTGCATGGCAGAAATCCGCGCTGTGTTCATGCCCGTGGCGCCCTCTGGATTGCCGCAGCCCATGATCACGTCTTCAATTTCGGCACCCTCAACTTTGGCGCGCTCAGCTGCGTGTTTCAGGGTGTGCCCGGCCATAATGGAGCCGTGGGTGATGTTAAATCCGCCCCGGCCTGATTTGGCGAGCCCGGTACGGGCGGTCGATACGATTACGGCTTCACGCATGATTTCATCCTCCAAATGATGGGATCCGAGGGCCTCGCCCTTGGTTAATCTGACAATTCGTCGGGAACCTTAACGGCATGAGTGCCATTTGGCGATTCCTTCCCTTCCAAGCTCCAGAGGCGGCACCCGCGACAAGCCTCATTGCCCCAATCCTGCCGCGAAAACGCCCCGGGATGGGACAGTTTACGCCCTCTGAGAGGCCCTTTCACGGCTTATCAATGGGTTTCAGGGATACTCAACGGCAATAGGAAAGCGGGAGTAGAAATATGCGGTGGGGACGCGCATTTCAAAACATCGGCCTGGTGCTTATGGGCCTCACAATATTTGGCGCAGGGACCAGCATGGCGGGCCCCGCAAACGAGATATTGGTGGCCCCGGCCACGATGGCAGAGCCCCTGAATGAGGCCGCTGCCACCCCCGCCATCTTTGAGCTTGAAGAAACCGGACTGCCGTTCCTCGGCTTTGGTGAGGGGGCCGAGGCCTTGGTCGTCATCGGTGTCGATAGCCCCGGCTACCAAGATCACTTCACGATTTATTTCGCGCGCGGCAGTTCCGCGTTGACGCTAGCTGGCGAGGACATGGTCGCCATGGCGGCAGAAGCGGTCCTGATTTACGGCGAGGCAGACATCTGGATCAGCCCCGGCCCATCCCTTACGACAGAGCTCGGCTTTGCCCGCAGTGATCAGATCCACGATGTGCTTTTGCAAAGCGGCATTCCGGGAAACTGGATACGCATGGATGACGGCAGCCTGGAAGCCATTTTGGAACGCCCCGCGTTTCTCGCGGACGGCCAAGACCTCTAACTCGCACGTCTGAACCAGTTCAATCGCGCCCCAAAAATCCAAACAGATGCCCCGCCACTTTGCGGATTTGAATCTCTTCTGCCCCTTCGGTGATGCGATAGCGCCGGTGATGGCGATAGATGTGTTCAAAGGGCATGTGCCGGGAATAGCCCATGCCCCCGCAGGTCTGCATAGCTTGATCGGCGGCGTTACAGCAAAGCCGGTTGGCGCGGTAATTACACATAGCCACTTTGTCTGAGATTTTGACCGCCACTTCTTTGTGGGTCATCTGATCCATCTCCCACGCGGTCTGGCGGATCAGCGCGCGCAGCATGGCAGCTTCGGTGTGTAGCTCTGCCAGCGGAAACTGAATTGCCTGATTGGCCGCAAGAGGCTTGCCAAAGGGTTTGCGTTTACGCGCATAGGCCACCGCCTCATTGATGCAGAACTGCGCCGCGCCCAATGAGCTCGCCGCTTGGCGAATACGGTTCTCGTGGACAAAATGCTGCGCCAGGGCGAGCCCCATATCCGGCGGCCCAAAGATGGCGCTGTCCGGCACCCACACATTGGTCATGGAAATGCGCGGGTGGTCTGTGGGCATATTGAAGGTCCAATAATATTCCTCAACCTTGAAACCCTCGGTTGCCGTGGGGACCAAGAAACAGGTAATGCCGCGGGCCGCGCCGTCTTCCCCGCTGGTGCGGGCGAAAACCATGTCGTAGTTCGCCACATGCATGCCGGTGTTCCACATCTTCTCGCCATTGAGGAGCCAGCCATTCACGCCGTTGCGCACATGCGGTTCTGCGCGGGTTTCCATCCAGGTGGCGTCCGAGCCGTGGTCGGGCTCGGTGAGCCCAAAGGCAATGCGGTGGGTGCCCGCCAACATGCCTTCAATGAACTCAGACTTCTGCGCATCGGTGCCGAAATCCCGCAGCATGAGAATTTGCGGGAAATTACCCACCACGGAGCTTTCGTTTTGCAGATCGTTGTGGAGCCCGAGCCCCTTCGCTGCAAGATGCTCGCGGATCACCGCCATCCACAAATTGCCAATGTCTTTGCCGCCATATTCCTTCGGCAGGGGAAGGCGCAGAATGCCTGCCTTGTCCGCGCGGCGGCGCATCTCCCGCAGTAAGTCTTCCCAGTCCACGCGCGGCAGGCCCTGGTTGTCCCAATCTGTGCGCGCATGTTCGCGGCGGTGATCAAAGAAGCGGATGTTGTCATTCTCTAGCTCTAGCGGTTTGATCTCACGCGCAATGAAGGCATCAATTTCTTCGATCTTTGTCGTAAGCGCTTCGGGAATACGGAAGTCCATGAATTCTCTCCGGGGCGTTGATCTTGTTCATTTGGTGCGGGCGCGGGCTCACGCTGTCATGCGGGCAAGGCCTTCTTCAATGGACACCAGCGGCACATAGCCAAGCTCTGACTTGGCCTTGGATATATCGATGGTGCATTCGCGCGACATTATATCTGCGGCAAATCGCGTAATCATGGGTGCCTTGGCCGTACCGGTAAGGCGCGCCAATTTTTCCAAGCTAAAGGCGAGCGCTCCCGCCACCCACGCAGGCACGTTCTTGTCAGGTAGCGCAAGCCCGTCTGTTGCTGCCAAGCCTGAGATGATTTTGCGCATGGTGGTCACTTCATCATCGGTAATAAAATAAGCTTCCCCGCCGCGGCCCTTCTCAAGCGCCAAGCGGACGCCTTCGACCACATTGTCGATGTAGACAGTGGAGGTTTTGGCCCGGCCGCCGTCTATCCACATAAAGCCGCCGCTTTCCACCATTTTGCGTAGCTCTGGCAGCATGGTTTGGTCGCCGGGCCCCCAAATAAATCGCGGGCGAATGGAAATCGTCTCAAAGGTGCCGGGCTCATTGGCTTCAAGCACGGCCAATTCTGCATAGGCCTTTGTACGTGAATAGGGATAGGGCGAATTGAGCGCATAGGGATAAGTCTCATCAATGCCGCGCATATCTTGGCCTTTGAAGAGGCACGCCTCAGTTCCAATGTGGACAAAGCGCTTCACCCCTGCCGCGCGGGCGGCGGTGAGCAATTGTCTGGTACCGGCAACATTCAGATCCCAATAGGTCTTCCACGGTCCCCAGGATTCCACATAGGCCGCAGAGTGGACGATGGCATCGATGCCTTCCAACAGCTTTTCCCCTACGTCACCGAGGGCTGAGCGCACCGGCGTGCCGCCAAAGGCTTTGATCTTTGCGTCACTTGCTTCGGAGCGCGACATACAGAGAAACTCATGTACGCCGCCAAGCTGTGAAATAACCGCGCCGCCAACGAACCCCGATCCACCGGTCAGAAAAATCTTCATGGGAGCTCCTCTTGTAGTGCGCGCAGGCCCGCGCCTATCCTCTGGGCAAAGTTTAGTCGTCAATTGCCCATCCTAACAAGCAGGAGCTTTTTTCTCATGGCTGACCCCCGCCCCGATGCATTGCGCACACCAGATGCGCGCTTTGAGAACCTTCCCGGTTACGACTTCATGCCCAACTATGTGGATGACTTGCGCGGCTATGAGGGCTTGCGCATGCACTACCTTGACGAAGGGCCAACGGACGCAGAGGTGACGTTCCTTTGCTTTCATGGGGAACCGAGCTGGGCCTATCTCTATCGCAAGATGATCCCGGTCTTCGTAAAAGCTGGTTATCGCTGCATCGCGCCGGATTTTTTTGGCTTTGGCCGCTCAGACAAACCCAAAGACGACGCGACGTACACCTACCATTTCCATCGCGACTCGCTGGTGCGGTTTATTGAATATGCGCGCGACAATCTGGGAATGAAAAACGTTTGCACTATCAACCAGGATTGGGGCGGTATTTTGGGCCTGACCATGAGCCACGAGTTTCCCGATCTCATCACCCGGCTAATTGTGGCCAACACCGGGCTGCCCATAGGGCAAAGCCCCGGCGAGGGCTTTATCGCCTGGCGCGATTTTGTTGCCACCAACCCTGAGTTTGATGTGGCAGAGTTGATGGGCCGCGCGACAGACGTGCTCTCCGATGACGAAGCGGCCGCCTATGGCGCGCCTTTCCCGGATCCAAGTTACATGGGCGGCGTGCGGCGCTTTCCAACGCTGGTGATGATCGCCCCGGGTATGGACGGTATTGATCAATCAGAAAAAGCCATCAACTTCTATCAGGGCGGTTGGAGCGGCGAGTGCTTTATGGCCGTAGGCGTACAAGACCCGGTGCTCGGCCCAAAAACCATGGCGATCATGAACAAGGTGATCAAAGGGAGCTCAGAGCTTTATGAGATGCCTGATGCCGGACACTTTGTGCAGGAATGGGGCGATGATCTCGCTACTGCCGCGCTTAAGTATTTCAAACTTTGATGGCGCTTGATCTTTCTGGCTACACGCCGATTTGGGACCAAGGCTTTAACGCTTATGTGGGGCCGTTCCTTTATGGCACCCGCGCCGATGGCTCTGGCCACCTGGTGCTGGAGTTGCGCGAAGAGCACATGAACGGCGGCGGCATGGTACACGGCGGCCTGCTCATGACAGTTGCAGATGTTATGTTGGGTAAGGCGGTGAATGAAGCCGCCGATGGGGCGGCCTGTTCAACCATGACCCTCAACACAGATTTTCTTGCAGCGGGAAAAGGCGATGCGCCGTTGGAAGCCACCGCCGAGATCACCCGGCGCACCCGCTCCATGGTGTTTGTGACCGGCAAGGTGTTCCAAGAGGACAAAATACTTCTCACCGCCACGGGTATCTGGAAAATCCTTGGCGCAGGCAAATGACCGAAAGCATCAATCAAAACCCCGACGCAACGCCGCTTCCCTCCCCGGTGCAAGACATCGTTGTGCCCGATGGCTATGTGGAAACACCCCTGTGGGATCCCTTTGAAGCTTTCCTGGGACCGATTTTTGACAAACAAACTCCAAGTAAAGAGGGCGCAACGGAGCTTTGGATGGCATTTCGTGCGGACGCCCGCCACATCAATGCAGGCGGCGTTGTCCACGGCGGCATGTTGATGACCTTTGCCGATGCCTGCCTTGGCTCGGTGGCTTGGAACGCCAATAACCGCGCTCCTTGCGTCACCGTGAGTATGCAGACCAATTTTATGGCCCCCGCGCGCCTCGGCGATTTAGTGGAGGCCCGCGCCCAGATGCGCCGCGAAACCAGGTCGGTGCTCTTCGTCGGTGGCGAGTTTTTCGTCGATGGCAAGCTGATTATGACCGCTCAGTCGGTCTGGAAAGTCCTGGGACGCTGAGGCATTCGCCGGCTCACTGCCAAATCCAAACAATTCGTTAACGCTTCCCCGTGCACGCTTGGCCCATGAAGGCCCCACGATTCGATATTTCTGAGGAACACACCGCCCGCGCAAGACCCACTGAGCGATTGATCGGCGGGGCGACGCGGATGGGCGTCATGGCGTTTCAGAACGCCAAAGCAGCGGGATTTTCCGACCCTGCCCTTACGCGCGCGCTGCATGGGTCTGCCGCAAAACTTTCGATTATTGCCGCCCGGTACTTAGAGCCCAGCCAAGCCGAAGCGAAAACGAACGCTGCATCAGTGCAAAGAATTTCGTCGCCGGTTGGGTTACTCAAAGCCCTTGAAATACCGGGCCTTGAGCGCCTTGAAGTGCCGCTTTCAATTATTGATTGGCGCTGGCGTAGCGCGGAGGTGCGCAACGCCCTTGCAGCTAAAGGCGCGATCCAAATTCATGCCTATGATATCTTTCTCAAGGGGCTCCTCACCAGCAAATCAGAAGCGCAATGGCCACTCATCGATGGCGTGAAGCCTAAATTCGTAACAGAAACCCTGGATCTTTTGACGAGAGAGTTTCGCCGCCAATCGCGCGCGGATCTCTGCCTTGCCTATGTTCGGGGGCTGGCTTGGGTCGATGGCGTGCTCATTGACCCTGCCAGCGAAGAAGAGTGGGAGACCATCACCCGCCTTTCCACCAAGGCACCGCTCACGCCCGCTGAGTGCGCCGCTGTGGAGGATATTCTTCCACGATTGCCCGCGCTTCTTCTAAACCCTAGTCTTTGGCCATAGCAGCCACTCTTGTTCTGAGGGGTTGGACGCGAAGGACGAATTTAGATGGCACTCGGCCCCCCAAGCGGCTCACAACGAGGCGCGCTGACCAAACGGGTCAAAGGCAAAGCCCTGGCACAAGTGTTTGAGGTTTATCCCGAGCGTTTGTTGGAGTTGGTGCCTAAGCTGACCCTGTTCCAGGGCATCGACGACAAAGACATCCCTAATATTATTCGTCATTTCGAGTGGCTGAGCCTACCCGGTGGTTGGACACTGATGCATCACGGCGAAGTCGCGCACAATCTCTACATCATTACCGCCGGCAGCATTGGTATGATGCTGAACAACGCCGCTGGTGAGCGCTATATGGCGAACCAGTTTACGCCCGGGCAAACGGTAGGTGAGTTCGGCGTTCTGTCGGGGGAAAAACGCCTTGGTACATTAATCGCGCTCCGCGACACGGAGCTGTTACGTATTTCCGGCGAAGCGTTTCTTGAGCTGGCCGGTGCCTACCCCGTTATCATGGAAAACCTGGCCAGGATACTTGGCTACCGCACTCATGATCTCATGCAAGGCCGGCGCAATTTCGACGAATGGCGTTCGGTTCCAAAAACGATTGCGGTGCTTCCCTTGGGTGAACGCTCTCCTTGTCACCAGATTTGCCAACAGCTCAAAATTGCCTTGTCGGAATCTGGCCGCAACGTGCTGCAGCTTGGTAGCGAGTGTCAGGATAAAGACAGCGAGTGGTTCTACAATGTCGAAGCCCAGAATGATCACATCCTCTATTTGGCTGACGATCTGAACTCCAATTGGGCGCAGCTCACATTGCGTCAGGCCGACCGTATTTTGGTTGTCGGGCGCAGCGATAGCGCCCCTCCGCCTGACTATTCGCGGGAGCTGTTAGAGCGAAAAGGCGCACGACGGTTTGTGGAGCTGGCGCTGGTTCACCCCGCCGATGCGCGCCGTGGAAAAGGCGCGGTGGATTGGGTGGCGGCCATCAATCCCGACCACCACTACAATATCCATGAAAACAACCGCGCCGATGTGGCCCGTCTGGCCCGGCATCTTTCCGGGCGCGCTGTGGGGCTTGTGCTAGCCGGCGGCGGCGCGCGGGGCTTTGCGCATCTCGGCGTATTGCGCGCGTTGGAAGAGGCGGGCATTGCCATTGATCATATTGGCGGTACCAGCATGGGCGGCATTGTGGGTGCGGGGGCAGCACTGGGATGGCCTCTTGATGAGCTAAAAGAACGGATGCACAAGTCATTTGTGAAGCAAAACCCACTGGGGATGTTGACCTTCCCGGCCATTTCGCTCTTCGGCGGCAGGCGCATGCAGGCGCTGCTGGAGGACAATTTCGGTGATATTTGCATCGAGGAAATGTGGCTCCCTTACTTTTGCATCTCCTCAAACCTCACCGCGGGCCGTGAAATTATTCAGCGGCGCGGCCTGCTTTGGAAAGCCTTGCGCGCCAGTGTTGCCATTCCCGGGATTGTCCCGCCGGTGGTTTGTGACGGCGATGTGCTGGTGGATGGAGCAGTGATCAATAATTTTCCCGCCGACATCATGGCGGAAATGCGCCGCGGACCGATCATCGGTATTGATGTAGAAACCCATCGCGCATTTTCTGATCTAACCAAGGGCTGGGATGACAATCCTGACTGGGGCGTGCTGGGCGAAGGTATTCGCGGCGGCCCCAACATCATTTCAATTTTGATGCGGGCGGGAACCGTGAACAGCGAGGCCCAAACCAATGCCAGCCGCCTGCACACGGACCTGCTGTTTGAACCGCCCGTCGATGACATCGCCATCCGGGACTGGAGTGAATTTCAGACCGCCATCGACGCTGGCTACATTCATGCCGCCGAGGTGCTTGAACAAGCCGACTTGAGCGTCTTTGGGCTTTAGTCATTACCGCCGAATAACGTCAGAAATTCAATCAACAACGGTACCGTCAATACACCTGTGGTTACGCGCAAATCAAAGGTTGCGATGGCCAGCGGAAGTGAGCGTTGCCGGGTCATAATCTCAAACCAGTGCGCCGTGGAAGTTTCAATGGCCACATCAGGGTCTTCGGGGAAGCCGTCCTGAAGATCAGCGATACCGTTGCGCACGTGCATGGTGAAGGTCTCGCCCGTGTCGGAAAACCGAAATCCAACAACGATGTCCTTGCCCAAAGCACGCGCCGGGTTCAGCCGTACAGGTAGCGAGACCAAGATGCTGCGGATGGGGAAAGCTTCCACCACATTTGTTGAATTTGCCGATGCGGCTTCGTCTTCAACAACGCTGACCGCGCCCTCAAGTTCCAAGGCTTGGGTGAGGTAGTAGTTTCGCCCGGCGGGACTTGTGGAGCGATAGCCCATTTGCCGAAGCGCCATGGCCTTCACCGCAATAGCGCGGGCGTTTTCAGAATCGATGGCTAAAATATAGGTGCTGAGTTCTGCTGCCCATTCCAGGCGTGTCGCCGCAAGCGCCGTTTCAGCGGCGGCCGTTGCGGGGCCAACTCCGCCAGCCAGATCGATAATGCCCTGCGCGCGTTCCAATGGGGGTGTGGGGGAGAGAAATGCAGCATCACCACCGAACCAGCCTAAGTACCCGGTAAAGATGCTGCGCACGGACCATTCCACTGTGCCGTAGTGCTCCAATAGAAACGGATGCGTGGCAAGGTGTTCTGGAAGATGCACACGCTCGACGATTTCATCTGGGGTGGCACCAAGATTCATGTGCCGGATGGTCTGGTCATGGACATATTGAATGGCGTCACGATAGGACGTGAGTGTTTCATGGATTTCATCAGCGCCGGTCAATGGGCGTGTATGGCTCGGCACCATGAACTCAGGACGCAACTCCCGCATGCGATCAATGCTCTGCGTCCAGCGGATGACATCCCGATAAGGGGTGCCGCGAATGGTGTATAGATTTGGGAAGGCGCGATAGACATTATCGCCAGGGAACAACACGCCGCGCTCCGGCAGCCAGATGAGAATCTGATCGTTGGTTTCCCCCGGCGCATGTTCCATGACAAATTGCACGCCGGCAATTTCCACTTCTAAGCGATCCTGAAACACAATATTGGGGCGGATGATGCCGATGGTACTTTCATTGTCGCCACCAACACCAAGAAAGGGGCCGATACCGTCATTCACAAAACCCTCCGGGCCGACCGGCAGACGGGTACCAAACATTCTTGTTGAGCGCTGACTGATGATGGGGCGCACGATGTTGATAACGCGGTCGAGATAAGTGTTTGTGCTGACGTGGGCATAGACGGGGATGTCGCCCTCCGGCACAAAGCCGCGCCCGCCAAAAGTATGATCGGCGTGATTGTGGGTGTAGATCAGCGCTACGATGGGCTTGTCGGTCAGCTGACTGAAGTCCGCCCACACGCGTGCGGCCTCTTCACGGCTTTCCATGGCGTCGATGATAATGACACCGTCATCGCCTTCCACCAGGATGGAATTGGCAAGGCCATATCCTGTGGCTACCCATACGCCCTCGGTCACCTCGATAAGATCGCGTTCAAACTCTGCCGTGTGGGCCCAAAGGGATGGGGCGACCGTATCAGGCGCCGCCTCTTGCGCCGCCGCGCTGGCGATTGTGAAAACACTGAAGACAAAAACGATAAATCGCATCATGGCGCGGGTGACCCTTTTGTTTGGGGAGTGTTGGCCGCATCGTCCTCGTCGTTTGGAACGACATCAGGCGCCAGTTCGCTCGGTGGGGCTAATTGTTGCGGCGTGGGCGGTGTTTCGTTTTGAGAGGGGTAGACCCGTATCTCGCGAAAGTCAGGTAAGGTGACAACAACGGAACGCAGCTCATAGTCGCCGCTCAGATCCATTGCTTGAAGCCGCTCCACATCGGCGCGCCCTGAAGCGATCGGCCCCTCAAGGTTATAGGTCAAAGTGACCAAAACCTCATCGCCAAGCTGTACGGTAATGTCCGCATCATCAATGTTTGTGTCATCAATGTCGGCGTCGTCGATCTCAAGGGTTATGGGCGAGCCGAGCGCGGCAACAACATCCGGATGGGCCTCAATCAACGCCAAAACTTCCGTGGCCGCGGGATCTTCAATGTTGCGAATGGCGTCAATCAGCCCCGGCGCAAAGATGGCCAGCGCCACGGCAATAAGCCCGCCGGAAAATAAACAGCCCAGCCCCATGGCACCGCAACCCAGAAATATCGGCGTGAAGATGGAGCCCTCAGCGGGTTGATCCAGATCGTGTTCGTGGTCGTCGTACATTGTTGGCGAACCTCTGCAAATTACATTTTCTGCCTGAGCGGCTGGATGTCATCATAGTCCGCCGCGCGCTTTTCGCCCTTGGCGGTAAAAGCTTCCATCATGTCCGCAGGGGTGAACATGCCCGTCTGCCAGGTGGCGATGTAATCAAGGGCATCGGCGATGGAATGGTCGCGCGCGTAATTGATCATCACTTTGGACCCTGCCACCGCCAGTGGCGAGTTCGCGGCAATTTCTTTCGCGGTTTCCATGACCGCGGTGAGCATTTCCTCATGGCTGTCATAAACTTCATTCACCAAGCCAATTTCTTTGGCTTGGGCGGCCGGCAAACGGCGCCCGGTGTAAGACAATTCACGTAAGGCCCCTTGGGGGATCAAATGACACAGACGCGGGAAGGTGCCCACATCTGCCGTCATGCCAATATTGATCTCTTGAATGCAGAAAAACGCATCCTCGGTGGCATAGCGCATGTCGCAAGCCGATGTCATATCCACCGCGCCGCCAATGCAGCCCCCCTGAATGGCGACAAGGGTTGGCATGCGCGCATCATCGAGGCAGTTGAAGGTGCCTTGAAGCCTTTTGACCCAATCACGAAAGGCGTGGCGCTGTCGCCCTCGTTCCACTTCGGTTTCCGCCACCCCGGCGTTCGGGTCTGTAAAGACCGACAGATCCATTCCGGACGAGAAATGTTTACCCGTGGAAGAGATGACAATGGCGCGCGCTTTGGCGTTTTCATTGATGTCATTCACAATCTCCGGCAATTCATTCCAAAACTCGCGGATCATGGAATTGTATTTCTCTGGCCGCTTGAGCTGGATATGCGCCACGTGATCTGCAATATCCACATCGAAACAGGTGTAAGTCATGAAAGCCTCTCGGGTTGCGCAAATATGGCCAAAAGTATCTCACTCTCGGCCCCTCCCAGCAACATCTTCCGGGGCCAAGGCTTTGTGTTAGGATGCAGAAAACCGAGGGCTGCTTGATGGACCAAAAAACCAGATGGATCGCTGCTGTCTTGATCGGCGTCTATGTGATAATGGCGACACTGGAAGCCGTATCCACCACCGCCATCCGCATATCTGGCTCTGTCCCTGCATCCATGCCGGCAGAGCACGCTGCCTATTTCCTCGCCATGCCATGGCTCGCGATTATTGCAGCATGGATAGCCAATTGCATTTACGTCGCGTCACTGGCGCTTTTGGTCTTTGGACGGCAGTGGACCACCCAGCTTCTTGTGGTCGCCGTGGTGATTGATCTCTTGGGCTGGCTTTGGGCACGGACCGCAACGATGTATGGCGAAATATTCACGCCCGCTGAGCAAACGATGGATGCCTTGCTGTTCGTGGCGCTGGCGGTCATTGTTGTGCTCATGATGATCGCGCGCCGCACGGATACGTTGACCTGACGCGCCGCCCTTGAAGGAGAGCCCCCATGCCCCTCGACTATGACAAACTCATGAGCCTCAAGTCCGAAGGGGACGAGTTCACCTATTCTGATCGTGAGACCATGCTCTACGCCCTGGGCGTCGGCATGGGCCGCGACCCCATGAATGAGGCCGAGCTCAAGTACGTTTATGAAACGCCGGACATGCGCACCGTGCCCACCATGGCCACGGTCATTTCATGGGGCCAGCGCACCCTTGAGGGCGCAGATCTCAACTGGATCATGATCGTGCACGGGGAGCAGCGGCTGACGCTTCACAAACCGCTACCTGCTGCCGCAACCATCGTTGCCAATGGCAAAGTCACCGGGGCCTTTGATAAAGGTGCGGACAAAGGCGCGCTGATCGTTTCTGAGACGGAAATTTTCGACAAAGCCAGCGGCGACAAGCTTTGCACATTGGGCTCGACAATTTTCGCCCGCGGTGACGGCGGCTTTGGCGGCCCCACCGCAGGCGCGCCAGTTCCTCATGAGGTTCCCACCCGCGCGCCTGATATGTCATGCGAGCTGGAAACGCGGGCCGACCAGGCGCTGCTCTATCGCCTCTCAGGGGATCGCAATCCACTTCATGCCGACCCTGCTTTTGCCGCTGCGGCGGGGTTTCCGCGCCCCATCCTGCATGGCCTCGCCACCTATGGCACCGCTTGCCGGGCGGTGTTGAAAACCGCCGTTGATTATGATCACACCAAGATCAAGGCGTTCGATGTGCGCTTTTCAGCGCCGGTGTTTCCTGGCGAAACCATCATTACCGACATGTGGAAAGACGATGATGTACTCTCTTTCCAGTGCCGCTTGAAGGAACGCGACGCCACGGTAATCAAGAACGGGCGCTGCATTCTGGGCTAATCGGCGGGGTTTGAGGGCTGGCTGTATTTGAGGGGTCTTTGACCTTTCCGCCAAATGGCGAGAAATGTAGACTAAGGGTAATTCCAGCCGGAGGTGCCCGCCATGCCCAACAGCCATACCCACCACATCGCTGTCATTCTTTATCCCGGCGTCCAGATATTGGACGTGGCCGGGCCTGTAGAGATTTTCAAAAGCGTCGACAACTATTACGCGGCAAAGGACCCCGGCGGCCCTGAAGCTTATGACATTACGTTTCTCGCCGACGAGCCAGGGGAGGTCATGTCCACCTGCGGTATGTCGATCACCGCGGACGCGTCGTACAAGAATTATCGCGAGGCCATTGATACACTGCTGGTGTCTGGCGGAGATGGCGTTTTTGACGTTACGAAGAATCGCGACCTCATTGACTCAATTGTCAGTCTTGCCGGGCGCGCCTCGCGCATTATAAGTATTTGTTCCGGTGCCATGTTGCTTGCGGAAGGCGGCTTGCTAAACGGTCGCCGGGCTACATCGCACTGGGCGATCTGCAAAATGATGGACCGCCGCTACCCCGACGTTGAGATGGATGTCGACGCCATCTGGGTGAAAGACGGCCACGTTTACACATCTGCAGGCGTAACAGCGGGCATGGACCTCAGCCTCGCTATCGTCACCGAAGATCACGGGCGCGACGTGGCGCTTTCCATCGCACGCATGAAAGTCATGTATATGGTGCGCGCGGGCGGGCAGAGCCAATTTTCCGCAGCCCTCTTGGCGCAGACCGCCGCGACCGGACGCACATCAAAACTCGCCGCATCTATCGCTGATGATCCCGCCCGTGATTGGCGCCTGCCGGTGATGGCGGCGGAAGCACATATGAGCGAGCGCACCTTCAGCCGCGTCTTTGCCAAGGAAATGGGCATGACACCGGCAAAATATGTCGAAACCGCCCGCCTCGACGCCGCCCGCCGCATGCTTGAAGAAGGCGGCCGCACCATTGAAACCGTTGCCTATGAGTCCGGCTTTGGTGATGCGGAACGCCTACGCCGCGCCTTCCATCGCCGCTTGGGCCTGGGGCCCGCCGCCTATCGCAACCGTTTCGCCGCCCCCACACGGCCGCAACATCTGGAGGACCGCGCATGACCAACGCCGCAAAGACCATTGGCATTTACATTTTCGATGGTGCAGAGGAGCTCGACTTCGTTGGGCCCTTTGAAGTTTTCACCATGAGTGATGAGGTCGCACGCGCCACCAAATCTGACGGGCGCACTAAGGTCGTGCTGATTTCTGAAACCGGCAAACCTGTCACCGCGGCCAAAGGCATGCGGATCATGGCAGACGCCTCCTTTGAAACCGCACCGCCCTTGGATGTGTTTTTAATCCCCGGCGGCAAGGGCACCCGCACAGAAGTCGACAAACCCCAGGTGCTGGACTGGATCGCCGAGGCAACCAAGCCTTGCGAATGGATCACTAGCGTCTGCACCGGCTCATTGGTGCTCGGCGCAGCGGGGCCCGCCAAGAGCAAGCGCGTTACGACGCACTGGAGCTTTATTGAGGGCTTGCGCGAGCGCGGCGATGTTGCCGAGGTGCTGGAAAACATTCGCTATGTGCGCGACGGTAACCTAGTGACCTCGGCCGGCGTCTCAGCGGGCATTGATATGGCGCTCTGGCTTGTGGGTCAGATGTTTGGCGAAAGCCACGCGCGGAACACCCAGCGCGGCATGGAATATGACCCCGCCCCGCCCTATGCGGCGGAGGTCTAAGAGGAGAGCAACTTGGCCAAGGCAGTTTGGAATGGCGCGACGATCGCCGAGAGTGACAATACAATCATCACCGAAGGTAACCACTACTTCCCGCGTGATGCAGTGCGCCAAGAATTCTTATTGCCATCGGATCACACAAGTTTTTGCCCCTGGAAAGGCACCGCAAGCTACTACTCACTCAAGGTCGGCGGCGCTGAAAACCCCAACGCCGCCTGGTATTATCCTGAAACCCTTCCCAAGGCCGATCCCTTTCGCGGGTACGTGGCGTTTTGGAAAGGGGTTGAGGTCACAGCCTAAGCCGCCTTCGCGGAGTCAAGGCTTGCAGCCGCATAGGCCGGGCGCGAGATCCACGCTTCAAGGGCGCGGGTAAGGTTTGGTCGCTCCGCCAAAATCTCTTTGCCTTCTTTGAACGCCCCTGTCGCATTGATGATGGGGGCGATGATGATGTCGGCAATGGAGAGCGCATCGCCAGCAAGGAAATCGCGGCCTTTGAGCGCGTCGTCGAGCACTTGGGTGTGATGCTCAATATGGGGAACGGCAGCTTTGATTTTCGCATCATCAACTTCCCCCTCTGCGAACGCATAGGTGAAGATATAGCCGCGCAGCAAATCTGGATCGAGATAGGACGCCGACACCCCAATCCATTGCCGCATGAGTGCCCGCCCCGCCGGATCGGCGGGCTGCAATGCCGGGCCGTCAAACGCTTCATCTGCGTACTGAGCGATAGCCGCGACCTCATAGAGATTGACATCACCATGGCTCAGCGCCGGGATTTTTCCAAATGGATGCCGGGTGAGATATTCCGCCGAGGTCAGGCTGCCCCCATCGGGCGGCACCAGGGTGTAGGGCACGCCTTTTTCCTCAAAGGCCCAGCGGGCCGACCGCACGTAACTGCTTCTGGCCACACCGAAAATCTTGACGTCGCTCATGTTTTCCTCCATATGTTAGCGATCATATTATGAATATGATACAAAACATATTCCGAAGTCAATGACGATTCGAGAGCCATGCCCCACCCGCCCGGCAAAAAAGCCGAAAGCCGCCAGAAGATCCTTGATGCCGCACTGGCATTGTTCAAAGCGCGCGGCTTTGAGGGCGTCACCATTGATGAGGTGATGGGCGATGCGGGGCTTACGCGCGGGGGGTTCTACGCCCACTTCAAAAACAAAGATGACTTGATCGCCTATTCCTTGATGCCGCGCACCACCGCACGACCAGACGCGGCGAGCGCCAGCGGTTTGCGCGACTTTGCGGGCGAGTACTTGTCCGCAGACCACCGCGATGATCCATCAAAAGGCTGTTTGGCTTCAGCCTTGACCCAAGAGATCGCCCGCGAAGGCCCCGAAGTGCGCGCGGCGTTCAATGAGTTCTTGAAATACATGATCGAGACCGTGGATGCCTATATGGGCAATGACAGTGGAGAGTTAAGCGAAGACGCCCTCGCCATTGTGGCGCAGATGGTCGGCACCTTGCAGCTCGCCCGCGCGGTGCCGGACCCGATGCTTTCGGTGCGCATATTAAAGGCAGGCCGCCAGGCAGTGGACTACCTCATCCCGCCGGAGTTGGCAGAGGATCAACTTACTTAGCTCTCGGGTCGCTTCTTCGACACTCCTAAGGATAAGATGGCCAATCGAGTACTTCCATTTGACGAATTTGAGGCAGACTTGCACGGGCGAATTCAACCGGGCATGAATTCTTATGAGTGGGTGGGACGAACGAATTCTCTATTCGCAAATCGCTTGCGACAGTACATCTGCGACTGGGCGCTAAACATTCCAGAGTATACATACAATGAGTGGATAAGGAGTTTTCGGTCCCGCCAACATCACGACTCATTCTTTGAACTCATACTTCACGAATATCTTCTAAAGATAGGGCTGGCACCTGAAATGACGCCACCGGGTGAAGAACGAACGCCGTGGCCAGACTTTGTCTGTAGCAATCATGGTATAAAATTGGCGGTAGAAGCCACTTGTTTTGGGAAAGACGCAGCTGCGGCTTTCACACCTGAAACTGATTCCGTAATTCACGAGTTAACAAGCATCAACTGCAGCCCGCTTGTCCTGGGCATGAATGTAATTTCAGAACCCACCAAGCAGCCAAGTAGTGCAAAGATTGCTCAGCAATTCCGTGACCAGCTAAAAGACTTGGAGCAAATAGGTGATCCTGTTGGGGCATCATTCTCAATAAATGCAAATGATGGTCACTACAAATTTGAAGTGATCGGCAAGCGCCCCAACAATAAAAATGGTCCTGTTCTTGGAGCGTTCATGCCAGAATCCGCTCATTTTCAATCTTCGGTGCCATTTCGAAATGCCGTGAAAAGAAAGGCCAGAAAGTACCCAACATTGGACTGCGGATTGATTGTCGCAGTAAACAACCGAGACTACATGCATGATGTAGAGGCATCGATAGAAGTTCTATTTGGCTCCAGCGCGTACCACGTAAATTCAGGGGAAACATTGTGGAGGTGGGACGGACTGTTTGGGACGCCCGAAATACCAGAGCACCAGAATGTTGTTGGTGTGTTGGTAACGCAGCGGGTGCGCGCCACGAACTTTTTCTCCATAAAGCCAAAGTTCTTTCAGAACCCATGGACCCAGTACTCCGATGAAATACTATGGCCAGGATTGGAAACATGGCAATTGGTAGACGACTCTTTCGGGCGTGTCCAAGAGGGAAAATCGTTTGCTGATCTTCTTGATACACAAGACCTGGAGACATTATTCCTTCAAAGTTAAGCAGTAAAGTACCGCGCCCCGCCCCATTCCCGCCACTAAGAAGATCCGGTTCGGCCTTTGAATCAGCATGCTATTGCCCGGCTCTGAGAAGAACGTACCCTCCTCGCATATTTCCAAGAGAGGGACACTGCCGTGTTTCAAGACCGCATTTCCATTTCATCCATCCTGGTAGGCACCGCGCTTTTGAGCGTGCTCGCCATTGCCACCGTCGATGCTGCGCAGGGACAAACCGCAAACGGCTCAGAATACTCGTCCATCATCGCCCGTTGCGCTGCTGGGCCACAGGCCCATTACGGTGAAGACGATGCATATTATGCACTTGGCGGCGGCGTGCAAAACGGCATCGTTGGAGCCCCCCGAACAGAACAAGCCGAAACGCGGGACCAATCTGTCGCGCCAACCGCGCGCGCCCGCGCACATGAATCCCCGGCCTATGCCCCGCCCGCGCCGCACCCCTATTATGACCCCGGGCCGAATCGGGAAAACTATGAAGACGTGGACGCCGGGCGCTTCTTGCTGGTTGGCGAAGCGCCTGTCAGCACCTTCAGCGCTGATGTGGATACCGCGAGTTATTCCAACATGCGCCGCATATTGCGGAACTGCCAATTGCCGCAACGTGGCGCGCTCCGCACTGAGGAACTGATCAATTATTTCTCCTATGACTATGCCGCCCCCGAAGACCGGTCCGAGCCTTTTGCCCCATCTGTTTGGTTGACGCCAACCCCGTGGAATAGCGCCACGCAACTGCTGCACGTGGGCATTCGCGGCTTTGATGAGGTAAAGGCTGAACAGCCATTGCTCAATTTGGTCTTTCTTATCGATGTCTCCGGTTCCATGCGCAGCCAGGACAAACTGCCATTGGTGCAGGCGTCCCTACGGCTCTTGGTGAATGAGATGCGCCCGCAGGACCGCATCAGCATTGTCACCTATGCGGGCCATTCCGGCGTTTTGCTGCAACCCACCCAAGCGCGCCATCGCGGACAAATACTGCGCGCCATTGATGGGTTAAGCGCAGGCGGATCAACCGCAGGGGCCGAAGGCCTGCGCACAGCCTATGCCCTGGCTGAGCAAAATTTTGATGACACCCGCGTCAATCGCATCATTCTGGCCAGCGATGGGGACTTCAACGTGGGCATGTCTGACCCCGACGCCATGCGGGACTTCATTGCCCACAAGCGCGAGACCGGCATCTATTTCACCTATCTCGGCTATGGCACCGGCAACTATAATGACGTGATGGCGCAACGCCTGGCCCAAGCGGGCAACGGCAATGCGGCCTATATCGACAGTATCTCAGAAGCACAAAAAGTGTTGGTGGACGAAATGCGCGCCACTCTGTTCCCCATCGCCAACGATGTGAAGTTTCAGGTGGAATTCAACCCTGCCGTGGTCGCTGAATATCGCCTCATCGGGTATGAGACGCGAGCGCTCAACCGGGAAGACTTCAACAATGACGAAGTAGATGCGGGCGACATTGGCAATGGCCACACGGTGACAGCGCTTTATGAGATCGTGTCTGTGGGCTCAGAGGCAACGCACTATGACCCCTTGCGCTATGGCGACGTGACCCCGGCAGAGGCGAACCCGCAGGAAATCGCCTTTCTGCGCATGCGTTATAAATTGCCTGGCGAAGACGAAAGCAATTTGATGGAGCGGCCAATATATGCTCGCGAAGCCATCGCTGACCTTGACGACGCATCGGACGATGTGCGCTTCGCGGCTGCCGTAGCGGCAATGGGACAGTACTTGCGCAACGACCCGTATTTGCCTGACTATAGTATTCAGGACATTCGGGACCTGGCGCAATCAGCACGGGGCGATGACCCCCGGGGTTTGCGCGCCGAGTTCGTGCAACTGGCAAATCTTGTCGAGGCTATTGAGGGGTCGCACGCCACCGAGTGAGAATAGAGGGGCGCGATGACGCGGCAAACAAGAGCACTTGATTTCGACGCCACGCGCGCCCCATCGCCGTTCTTCAATGAAAGCCACCACGCATGGCGCGCGCAGCTGCGCCGCTGGGTGGAAGCAGAAATCATGCCCTTCGCCCATGACTGGGATGAAGCGGGGGAGTTTCCCCTTGAGCTTTACGAGAAAGCAGCCGCCATGGGGCTTTCCCGTAACGGCTACCCCGAAGAATACGGCGGCAATACGGAAGGGCTCGACCGTTTCCACGGCATCGTCACGTCAGAGGAAATGGCGCGTGTTGGCGCCGGCGGCATCACCGCATCCCTGATGGTTCACGGCATCGGCCTACCGCCCATTATCAATATTGGCTCGGACGAGCTCAAAGCGCGCATTGCGCCGGATGTGATTGCGGGCAAAACGCGCATTGCCCTCGGCATAACTGAACCCGATGCAGGCAGCGATGTGGCGCGCATCAAAACCACCGCCCGGCGCGAGGGCGATCATTACATCGTCAATGGCTCAAAGCTTTATATCACCGGCGGCATGCGCGCGGACTACGTCACCACCGCGGTGCGCACGGGGGGAGATGGCACCGGCGGTATTTCGCTTCTGCTCATCCCGATGGATTTGGGCGGCGTATCGCGCACGCGCCTCAAAAAACAAGGCTGGTGGGCGAGCGACACAGCGCAAATATTCTTCGATGACGTGCGGGTGCCG
>JAJFIK010000022.1 GCA_021775005.1 Rhodospirillales bacterium | reverse complement strand
CTCTAACGTGCAAAGATAATTCCATCGCCCATCCTTATTAAAGACCGCTACTGGTCTTTAATAAAGGAGCATGACGATGACCCCGTTACGTCAACAGATGATCGATGCCATGACCGTGCGTGGCTTTTCTCCGCGCACCCATCAGAGCTACTTATACTGCGTTACTGATCTAGCTCGCCACTTTAAGCGTTCACCCGAACACATCACACTTAAAGAGATCCAGAACTATTTCCTGTACCTGGTCAAGGAGCGCCAGCTCTCCGATGCCAGTTGTCGGGTGTACTTGCATGCCATCCGATTTTTGTATCTTAAGGTGCTTAAGCTTGAAGAGTTCAACGTTCCCATCCCCCACCCCAAGCGTGTCCAACGTATCCCTGAGTTACTCTCCCGACACGAAGTTGCACGGATTCTAGCCGCATGTACCAACACCAAACACCGAATGATGTTGATGACCTGCTATGGCTGTGGTCTGCGCGTCAGTGAACTGGTGGCTCTAAAGATCAACCATGTCAATAGCGAGCAACGAGTACTACGAATCGAACAAGGTAAAGGTGCGAAGGACCGCCAAGTGGTGCTCAGTGAATCGCTGTTGACCCAGTTGCACCAGTACTTGGAACACTACCGCCCATCACTGTGGTTATTCCCTGGGCGTGAGCCGATGCAGGGGTTGACCGCTTCAACACCACAACGGGTCTTTACCCGGGTCAAGCGCCGTACGGGTATCACCAAGCATGGTGGCATACACAGTCTTCGCCATGCCTATGCAACGCACCAACTCGAAGCCGGCCTTGCGGTTCATCAGTTGCAGCATCAACTGGGCCACAACAATCTGCGCTCCACCTTGCGCTATGTCCATTGGTCTGGACACTATCGCCACGGCGAGTTAGCCAGTGTCGACTTGGTCGCTCGATTGGAGGTGGACCATGGTTGAGTCAGCCACCCTACAAGGGATATTGAAACGGTATCAGGGCACCTATACCGACAGCCAACGCCTGGACTCACGGCGCCTGGCCGTGTGTCGGCATATTCGTCAATGCCGCACTGAAGCCCTAGGGGGGATGCAACTGCGCTGTGGGCACTGTGCCGATGCGCCCATTCATTACTTCTCATGTCGAGACCGGCACTGTCCCCAATGCCAACAACAGGCCAGTGAACACTGGAGCGAGAAACAGCAACTGAATCTGTTACCTGTGACCTACTTCCATTTAGTGTTCACCTTACCTAATACTCTTAATGGCTGGGCTCAGTTACATCCTGAAGTCATTTACCGACTGTTATTCCGCTCGGTCTGGCAGACCCTCAAGGACTTTGGGGCCGACCCTAAGCGCTTAGGCGGTGAACTGGGGATGACGGCCATCTTGCACACCTGGGGACAAACACTCAGTCAACATCTGCACCTGCATTGTTTAGTTCCCGGCGGGGCCATGACCGCGTGCGGTGACTGGCACCGAGCCAAGAGCAACTATCTGTTCCCAGTGCGTGCTTTGTCCCGACGCTTCCGAGGCAAGATGGTCAGCCACTTACGCGAAGCCTTTAACGCCGGGCAGTTACCGCTGATCACCCATCCGGGTGAGCCAGGCACCACGTTAGACCTGCTGATGGAACACGACTGGGTGGTCTACTCTCGCCCTGGGGTCAATGAACCACAACAGGTGCTCAAGTACCTGGCGCGCTATACCCACCGTACTGCCATCAGCAATGCACGGGTGTTGTCGATGGACAACGCTCAGGTGCGGTTACGCTACAAAGACTATCGGGACCAGGACCGATGGAAGGTCATGACCCTTCACGCCCACGAGTTCATCCGGCGCTTCTTGTTGCATGTACTGCCCAAAGGCTTGATGCGCATTCGCCATTACGGTTTTTTAGCGAACGCGTGTAGACGCCGCAAGTTGGCCATACTACGCACTGCACTGACGCCCCCCCAACCTGCCATCGGCAAAGATAATCCACAACAAACACCGACGCCCTTTGAGGGCTATCCATGTCCAAAGTGCCATCAGGGGATGCTGCGCATCATTGCGCAGCTCTCGCCCTTGAGATGGAAAGGAGGGTGATTGTTTGTAACCGCTAAACCACGCCACACATCAGTTCACCGCTATCAGGCCGTAGGGGCTTGAGGGTGGCGTGCGGCATGACGAATAAAAATCGGCTAGTATCGGGTGACATCATGGCAAGCAAGGCACTGACATGGGTTCGACTCACCACTTTAATAGGCACATCGATGCACTATCGCCTCACCAAAACAGTCACAGGGCCAACAATGTTTGTGCTGTCGCCCGGGGACAAAAAACAAACTCCTTTATAGAGTGCACTGAGCGTGACTACAGTGCGGCTCAGTCCAACAGACATTTATCCGACCATGCTGCGCACGGCGGAAAAATGCTTAGATGTTAGGCGGCACTGGCACCGATGACGATGGATTCAAAGTTCTCTTCCAGAGGTCCGACCTCCCTAGGGTACGACCTACCGGAGTCCCCGCATGTCTCGTAGTCAGATTGGCTTCTTCGCCACCGAACGAGATCTAGAGTCAGGGCTGACTCGAGTCGAAGCTGAGTGTGATGTCCAGTATGTGCTGACTGGCCTCTTTCAAGAATCGCAGGTTCAATCGTTCGCGACTTTTCGAGAGATCCCAGACTTCGGTACGTCGCAGGAAGGTAGCGGGGTCCGAATGCCGCAGTACATGGTACACAGAGTTGGCACCAACATAGTGAACCGTGAAGTTCCGCAGCGTCGCGGCGGCACCATGTTTGCGGTAGACCTAGTAGCCAACCCGGACGGCTTGATCCTGCAACTCGCTGGAGCCGTCGGGTTCGACTACTTGATCCCAGGCCGCATTGCTCCTAACCGAGGCAATCCTGCATCCGAGACGATGTACGCACTCTTCAGAAGGTGCTTTCTAGTGGATTTCAAGGCGGTACGGTCATACCGCGTGGGTCCCGATGCGATGGTTGCCCTAGACTCGGGTGTTGCACTAA
>JAJFIK010000021.1 GCA_021775005.1 Rhodospirillales bacterium | reverse complement strand
CTTTGATGATATCGCCCATGGCCGCCCGGGTTTGGTTGATGGCGACCTGCACCATCTGTCCTTTTTCAAAGGCGCGTTCATATCCATCGCCACGGCCTCGCAATGTGGACTTAAGATCGGCAACCGTGATCCCATCCTGAGATAGCGCCATTTCCTCCTGGTCGATCCCGATGTTTTCGCGTAGCCGCGCAAAATAGAGAATATTGATCATGGCTTGGACTCGCTGCGGAAATACTCAACTGCGCTGGCAACGGTGAGCGCGGCGGCGATCCATAAAAGCACAAGCCCAATCAAATGGATCGGCCCAAAGGGAATGGCGGGCGCAATCAGCAAGACAAATAGCGCGACCATTTGGACGCCGGTTTTGATTTGTGCCAGGGGCGAAACATGAACCGCGCCGCCTTCGCTGGCCGTAAGCTCGCGCAGGCCTGCCACCAACATGTCGCGCCAAAGAATTATGAGCACTGGAATAATGTGAATGCCATCAAGAGGCCCCGCCCAGACCAGCACGATCATTGCCGTTACGACCAATAATTTGTCGGCGATGGGATCCATGATGCGCCCGAGCCGACTCTCGGCACTAAGCGCGCGGGCGGCATGGCCATCAATCAAATCGGTGAGCGCGGCAACAAGAAACACTCCAGCGCTCAGCCACGCCCCGGATGGCCCGCCGATAGCAACGAACAGAACCAAAACAGGCGTGAGGCCTATGCGCATGAACGTCAGAAAATTTGGAATGTGTCTGGTCATACGCAAGTAATCGTCCGGTCTAAGGGTTGCCGTGGAAGTGATCGTATATCTTTTGTGCCATGGCGTGGGATATGCCGTCTACGGCCTCAAGGTCCGTAAGCCCGGCGCGGCTTACCGCCTTGGCCGAGCCAAAATGCAGCAGCAGAGCCTTTTTCCGGCGCGCGCCAATGCCTGCCACATCGTCCAGGGGATTATCGCTGATGGCTTTGGATCGTCGCGCCCGATGGGAGCCAATGGCAAAGCGGTGAGCTTCATCCCGCAAGCGCTGCAAATAATACATAACCGGGCTGGTGGGCGCGATGGTGAATGACGCACGCCCGGGCATGAAAAAACGTTCGCGCCCGGCATCGCGGTCTGGGCCCTTGGCGATGGCAGCCAGCGCAATGTCATCAATTCCCAAATCGGCGAAAACGGCCTCGGCAACACTGAGCTGCCCCTTGCCCCCGTCAATCAGCAACAGATCAGGCCACGTTGGAAAGCTGTCGCCAGTTTCCCCGTCGCCATCAGGGTGGTCTTTTGTAAGACGCGAAAGACGCCGGGTCAGCACTTCGCGCATCATGCCGTAATCATCGCCGGGGGTAATGTCTGTGCCTTTGATGTTGAATTTGCGGTACTGATTTTTGACGAAGCCTTCTTCGCCAGCAACCACCATGGCACCAACAGGGTGGCTGCCTTGCACGTGACTGTTGTCATAAATCTCGATGCGGCGGGGCGGGGCATCCAACGCGAACACGTCGGCAACTTGGTCCAAGAGTTTTCGCTGGGCAGATGATTCCGCCATACGGCGCGCCAGCGCCTCGGCCGCATTGGTTGCGGCGTGCTCAACAATCTCGCGTTTTTCACCGCGCTGGGGCACCAGAAGCTCTACCTTGCGGGCTGAGCGAATGTTCAGGGCTTCTTCAAGTAGCTGGCGGTCCTCAAAGTCGCGATTCAGAAGCACACGGCGCGGCGCAGGTTTGTCGTCATAAAACTGGGCAAGGAATGCCGCCATGACGTCAGACGGCGTGGCGGATTTGTCGTGCCGCGGAAAGAACGCGCGATTGCCCCAGTTTTGCCCGGCGCGAAAGAAGAACACCTGCACGCATGTCTGTCCCGCATCCTGATGCACGGCGACCACATCGGCTTCCTCAAATGTCTCTGGATTGATCCCTTGGTGGGTGCGAATAGCATTGAGGGCGCGCAGCCGATCACGAAAGTTTGCAGCCGTCTCGAACTCCATATTTTCCGCTGCCCTTTGCATGGTATGGGTCAGCATGTCCTGCACGGCGCGGCTTTTCCCGCCGAGAAAGGCGGCGGCCTCCTGTACCAATTCCTCATACCCCGCAGTGTCAATTTCGCCGGTGCACGGGGCGCTGCAGCGTTTGATCTGATACAGCAAACAGGGGCGTGAGCGACTTTCAAATACGCTGTCAGAGCAGGTGCGCAGCAAAAATGCGCGCTGCATCGTGTTCAGTGTCCTGTTGACGGATTTCGCGGACGCAAACGGTCCAAAGTAGTGCCCTTTTACGTTCCGCTTGCCGCGGTGTTTGCGGATTTGAGGGAATGCATGATCTTCAGCGATTAGAATATAGGGAAAACTTTTGTCGTCGCGCAGAAGGATGTTGTAGCGCGGGCGCAACTGCTTGATCAGATTGGCCTCAAGCAATATGGCCTCGGTTTCAGTATGGGTAGTGACAATCTCCATCACGGCTGTTTCTGAAATCATGCGGGCGATGCGCTGCGTGTGCCCACCAAGTTTGGTGTAGGAGGTGACGCGTTTTTTGAGATCCCGTGCTTTGCCCACATACAAAAGCTCCGCCGCCCCATTGAGCATGCGATAAACGCCGGGGCTGCCAGGGAGTGTTCGGACAACGCTTTTAATGACATCGATGCCGCGAGGGGGAGGAGAGGCGTTTGGCATAGGGCTCAATAAGATCTGAGGGGTGATCGGCTGACGGTGTTTAAGGCTCAAGCAATAGCGCATCGCGGCCCCCAAAAGGGGATATCATGGGCAGGCGCTCACCAAACCATGAGGCTTTCCACCGTTTCTGTGGACAACCATGTTGATAAGTCGCCAGGCAAAGCCGATCGCCGCGCCGGTAAGCGATTCTATTCGCTTTGCCTAAATATTAAGCAGGTTTGTAAGGCACTGTTTTATAAAGGTATTTGTCGTTCCGCATGGTTAATAAAATGATAACTGAGAGACATCTTTGCATACTGGTCCCTAACTAAGCTATGGATTTTAGCATGTGCAAAAAATCGAGCCCCCGCCACAATTTGGGTTGTGAATCAAGCCTCTAGGGCTACCGCGCCCGTTCGATTTCAACCCCGACACTGACCGCATCATCAAGCGCGGCGAGTTTTTCGATCTTGACGCGGGCGACCTGGACGCGGGGGTCTTCAAGGCACGCGGCGGCGATGCGCTCAGCCAGGGTTTCCACCAGCTTCACATGGCCCTCCGCCACGATGGCGCGGATTTTGAGCGAGACGTGATGATAGTCCACAACGTCTTCAAGCCGGTCCCCTTGGGGTGCGCCCTCATCAGTCACTGTGAGGTCCAGATTGATGCGGATCGGCTGCGTGCGGCCTTCTTCAGAGCGAAAAATGCCGATATGGGCCTCAAGCACAAAATCGCGGATGAAGACATGCCGTAAGGCACGCGCGGCATCGGCGATTTTCAGCGGTATAACGGTGGGGCTGTCCTTGCCGGGCATGAGCGGCCTCCTTGCCTGAAGGCGCGCACTTTAGGGTCTGGGTTCTCGTCTGCCAAGGCAGCACATGTTAAGACTGCCAAGCCAACCAGTTTGAAGGAAAATCAATGAAAGCGGCATTAGTAACAGGCGGGGCAAAGCGCTTGGGTGCGGCCATGGTGCGCGCCTTGGCGGCGGATGGTTGGGCCGTTGCGATCCACTATGGCGCGTCAGCGGACGCGGCGACGGCCCTTGCTGCAGAGGTTGGGCAGGGGGCCAAAGAGGTCGCTGCGGATCTCGCTGACGGCGCGGCCGTTGAGGGTTTAATTGCCGCCGCCGCCGATGCCCTGGGGCATCCCCTTTCACTCCTGATCAATAACGCCTCGCTGTTTGAAGAAGATTGGGCCGACAACATCGAAGCGGCGCACTGGGATCGGCACATGGCGGTGAACCTGCGCGCGCCGACCATATTGTCTTCGAAATTTGCGCGCCAAATGCCTGAAGGTGACGCGGGCTTGATCGTCAATATTCTGGATCAGAAGCTTTGGGGCCTGAATCCGGACTTCTTTTCCTACACCATCAGCAAAATTGGCTTGCGCGGCGCAACGGAAATGATGGCCATGGCACTTGCGCCCCGGGTGCGGGTCTGCGGTATTGCGCCTGGGATCACGCTGCCCAGCAAACATCAAAGCGACGAGCATTTCCAAAAAGTACGCGCCCTCAATCCGCTTCAGCAAGGGGTGGAAACCGGCGACATAGTGCGCACGCTACGGTTCCTGATTGATAGCCCGGCGATCACAGGCGAAACAATTCTTGTTGACGCCGGTCAACATCTCGAGCGTCAGGCGCGCGATGTGGCATATGTAGAAGACGATAAAATTTAGAGTTTGAAGGTGCAGCTTTCATTGCACGTGGGGCGGCGCACTGTGACTGACTTTAGTCCGGGAAATTCTTTGCCAGCACGCTCTGCAATCCAAAACGAAATATTCTCGAGCGATGGATTATCCAAGCCCTCAATGTCATTGAGATAGCCGTGGCAGAGTTGTTCGCGAAGCGCGCCAAGCACCCGATCCATTTCGTCAAAATCCAGGACCCAGCCGTGATCGGCATCGCGGGTGCCCTCGACGCACACTTCAACCTCGAACGAATGGCCATGCAAACGGCCATAGGGGTGGCCATCAGGCATGTGGGTGAAGCGGTGGGCTGCCTCGAATGTAAATCGCTTTGTGATCTCAAATTTGCTGGTCATGGGGCACCTACAACGCCGCCATGAAAGGCGCCGCTATTTTGGAAAATGATAAAAATAAATGCGGCATAGGCAATAATAAAGCCAATAGCTGAGAACCGCCCAATGCGCCCACGGGTCCATGCGTAAGGTAGGATCATCGCGGCCGTCCCCAGCATGATCCATAAGTCAAAGCTGAGAAATTCCGGATCAAGGATAATGGGACCGCCATTTGCCGGCACCGCCACTAGCGTGGTCACACCCATGATGCCCAGCAGATTGAATATATTGCTGCCAATTATGTTGCCGATCGCAACCGCGGAGTGGCGATGAAATACAGCCACCAGGGTCGTCACAATCTCTGGCAGTGATGTGCCCAGCGCAATAACGGTCAATCCAATTATGGCTGGTGATACATCTAGGAGCGTTGCCAAACTCACGCCGCCTTGGACGGTGATATGCGCACCAATGGGTAAGCCAACAATGGCAACCGCAATATAGACTAAAATCATTTGGTTTGAGTGCGGCGGGCCAGTCATGTTTTCGACTTCTTCGACTTCTTCAAGACTGAAATCGGTGTCATTGGTGCGCCCTGCGCGCAAGGCGGAATAAACCAGATAGGCAATAATTAGCCCAAACAACGTCCCCCCTTCGACAAGTGTAATCTGGCTGTCCCAACAAAAGTATATGAACAATACCGTCGCCGCGATCATCAGTCCCGCATTGCGCCGTATCATGGGCTGCCCGGCGAGGACCGGAAAAAAGAGAGCGGGGAGGCCAAGGCCAAGGAGAACGTTTGCGATATTGCTGCCAACCACATTGCCCACCGCAAGGCCGATAATATCAGGGTGGCTCAAGGCCGTTTGAATCCCCACCACCAATTCAGGTGCCGAGGTGCCAAAGGCGACAATGGTCAGCCCAATAAAGAGGGCCGGGACATTCAACTTCTTGGCAAGCACGATGGCGCCGCGGACCAATAGATCGCCGCAGATCAAGAGAATCAAAAGTCCTCCGATCACCTGTATTAGGCTGAATATCATTCCGTCGGTTCTCCCGCCACCTCCACCGCCAATCGGTGGACAGGGCCCCGTAGCAGCTTAGCCCCAATTTCCCCCCGAAATCGGTGACCTTGGTCCTCTCATATAGAATGTGAAGCCTGAAGACAAAGGGGGTAGGGCGAAATGTCCCCCGCTTTAGGTTGGGCGGCCTCTATAGAAACAGAAAATGCGAATTAAAATGTAGCGTCAGGCTTGGCCAAACTTTCATGTGACTCTGCCATTTTACGCTCAGATGAGACATTTGAGGTCATGACGCTATGGATACGCTCTCCTTTACGCAGCACGGTCAGCAACAGACAAATTTTGAGGAACCTGTGGGTGAGCTCCTCAAATTTGCCCGCAAGGAACGACGCCTGGTGGGCCGCCTGCTCGCCTATTGGCATCACCTGTGCGAAGGGCGCGATTTTCCGGCATTGGTTGACATCGACCCCGCTCAAATCGGTGATGATTGGCGCTGGTCGTTCATCCTTGATACGGCCGCCTATAGAGAAATTCCCAACTTCAGTTACATCGGGCCGGACATTGCGAAGTATTCTGGCATCTACTTGTCCGGGCAGGATAGCTTTACCTCGACCATTCTCGATCTCGCGACCCACCGATTGTCGCGGGTTTTTGCAGAAGGCTGCCCGCTTTTGATCGAAGATGACGTGGTCCGGTTCGATGGCAAGCGGCTGATGTTTCGGGCGGTGCTCCTGCCCCTTAGTGACGACGGCAAGACCATCAATTTTGTCATGGGCGCTGCCAATGCGAAATTGGAAGACGGGCCGACTTTGGCGTCTATTATCCAAAGGTCGTGATTGGCTGTAATTAGCAGGGCACGATAAGCTGCTGCCATGATCAAGCCGAAACCAGTCCTCAAACTCAGGGTGCCGCAGCGGCGGCTCGACGTTCCTGCCCTGATTGGCATAATCCTCGTGGTTGCCTTTACCATTTGGATATTTACCCATTACGCCAGCATCGTCGGGTAGGCCTTTGCCTGCGTTCCCGGATGTAGTTAGAATCTGCGCACCCGGTCGCTCCCTTGCAGAGCACCTCTAGCGCTGGGCCCCATTGCGCGGGTCCATGGGATGAGCACATGCCGCAAAACGGCGCACCTGAAATTCGCACGGCGCAAGACTGGGCAAAGGCCAATCGGTCTACGCGCATAGTCGCCTATGTCTTGATCCTTGGCTGCATCATGACCTTTGCCATGGGTCAGACAATTCTATTCACAGTGCTCGGCCCCTTGGCGCGGGAAATTGGCCTTGAAGAATATCAAGTTGGTTTGATCGTCACCTTTTCCGCCCTGGCGATGGCGTTTGTGCAACCTGCATGGGGACGGCGGTCTGACGTTTGGGGCCGCAAAGTCGTCATCATATTTGGCTTGGCGGCTTATGCGGTCACCACTGTCATTTTTACCGTGCTCATTCAATTTGGTCTCTGGGTGTGGCTCGCGCCGCTTCCCCTGTTTACCCTGCTTGTGGTCGTGCGCGTGGCTTATGCCCTCACCTCAAGCGGGATCCAGCCTGCCTCCACCGCCTATATGGCGGACACCACAACGGGCACCCAGCGGGCGGCGGGGGTCGCGTTAATCGGGGCCGCTGTTGGCATCGGCACCGTGGGCGGCCCCATTTTGGGTTTTTTGCTCGTGGGCTTTGGTGTGCTGGTGCCGCTCTATTCTGCAGCAGCTATTGCATTGGCTATGGCCATTGTCGCGGTGTTCTTCCTGAAAGAACCGCCTGCCCATGTGCGCGCTAAACCCACTAGCAAAATGCGCATTTTGGACAAACGCGTGCTGCCCTATTTGGCCATCACTATGGTGCTGCTGACCATCACCGCCGCCACCCAACAAACCGGCGCGTTCTATGTCCAAGACCGCATGCAGCTTGACGCGGCGCAGACCATGGAAGCCTTTGGCTACGCCATGGCCCTTACCGCCATCGTGACGATTTTCGTGCAAGGGGTGGTGGTACAGTGGCTCCGGCCGGCGCCTGCAGTATTGGTGCGCGTTGGATTGTTGATGGGGACGGTTGCCTTTGTCTTTCTCGCCAACACCAAAGCCTATGAGGGGCTGGTGATCGGCTACATGATATTGGGCGGTAGTTTTGGTCTGCTCAATCCGGGGCTGATGTCTGCGGCCTCATTGAGCGTTGGTGCCGATGAACAAGGCTCGGTGGCGGGGCTTATTGGGTCGGCCATGTCGGCGGGCTTTATATTCGGCCCGATCCTGGGGACATCGCTCTATCAATGGATGCCCGTGGCCCCGCTTTGGTTCAACGCAAGCGTGATGGGCGCTATGTTGATTGCGTCATATTTTCTCTACTTCGCGCCCCGCCCGGCGCATTTGCGAATGAATACACGCGACTAATCGGCGCGGGCGGCTTTGCTGTTTGACCGGGACACGGCAGCCTCTTTCGGTTTAGGCTTGGGGTAGGCAACAAGGGAGCAAGCCATGTTACTCCGGATCATGCTTTTCACCGCCGCGCTACTTCTGCCCGCAGGAGCCCTGGCACAAGGCGTCCTGCATTCGCCTATTGAAAGCGCGGAAGATTTGCTTGATGCGTGCTCAATCAGTCTTGAAATTGAAACCGCAGAAACAGCGCGGGGGTCGGCGCGGGCGCATCGGGCGCGTTGCCGCAATTACCTTTCGGGCTTTTTGCAGGCCAGTGTGGTGTCGCAACAGCCCACAGGCATGACCAGCCCCTATTCGCCGCAAGGGGAAGTGATGTTCTGCTATCGCCTACCGGATGAGCTGAGTTTCACGGAAATGGAAACACTGATCGTAGACTATGCGGACGCCAACCCGGACTCTCTGAATATGTACGCAGCCGACTATCTCGTCGAAGTCTTCGCCGCGACCTATCCTTGCGCGTAAGCCGGCGGCGAAAGCTCTTGGCATTGGCGGTGTCTTTGTGAAAGCAAAAGACCCCAAGGCCCTGAAGGCAATCGCTTTGAACTTTGGCAACCCAAACAGCCCTAATCCGCTGAAGTCCCGTCTGCAGCCGTAATGTCTAGATTGACATCCCTTTAGCTCAGTCGCTTGGGAGTTGTCAGCGCCAATATGATAAAAACGAAATAGAGAGCAGCAATGTCGCCGCGCCTGAATCGTAGGGGAGCAGGCACCGCACTGGCAAACCAGCAGACATAGAAAAAGGCCACCTCTGTTGCCAGAGATGGCCCTCAATTCTCAACGATCAGTGAGAAGCTTATGCTTCTTTGATGTTGACCGCACGCTGGCCGCGCTTGTCCGGCTCTACGTCGAAGGTCACTTTTTGACCATCGCTAAGAGTCGTCAGGCCCGATTGTTCAACGGCTGAGATGTGAACGAACACATCTTTTGAACCGTCTTCGGGCTCGATGAAGCCGAAGCCTTTGGTGGTGTTGAAAAATTTAACTGTACCGGTTGTCATAACCTGTCGTCCTTTAGTTTAAGTGCCCCAAGCAGCGAACATCGCCAGCAGGGGGTGAAGCGCAATCACGTAAGAAAAGTAGAGGACGTGCTGCGCAAGTAAGCGAAGGACGAGGTCTGCATTTCCGGGCCGTGAAGTCGACACGAGCGCTATATGGGCGAGAAAAGCGGGAAATGCAAGTCTCAAATGCAACCCAAAAGACACACTGGGCGGCACAAATGACCCTGCTCAAGGAGGGAAAAACCGCAGATTAGAGCGGTTTAATGTCGATGGCTTTGGGCCCGCGGTCATCGGGCTCCACATTAAATTCAACTTTTTGGTCGCGCTCGAGGGTCTGCAGCCCGCTGGCCTGCACGGACGAGATGTGCACAAACACATCGGCTGCGCCATCATCTGGCGTGATAAAGCCAAAGCCTTTGTTTTCATTGAAGAATTTAACGGTTCCGGTGGCCATGAGCGGCTCCTATCTGCATATTGCCCTGTACGCCCGAACCATGTCGGCCAGCCCAAAGGCTGGTGGGATCATTTCACCGGGGCATATTAACAGAAACGCGCCTTTGCTCGCAAGAATGGCGGGTCAGGGCTCAGCTCAGCCGCGTCCGGAAATAGGCCGCCACCCCCACCCCATGCGTGCTCTCTGTTGCCCTTTGCCGGGATGGGGGCTTCACAAAAATGATTGTCACCCCGGGGCGCGCAGCCGAACCCGGGATCTACCGAACGGACCGCCCGTTTAGCGCTCAATTTGTGCAAAGGCCGTAGATGCTCGGATCAAGCTTGTGCCCGCGAAGGCGGGTATCCGAGTATGACGGAATAGGGAAGGAGAAGGTGTGCCCCTTCCCCCATGCCCATTCGACGTCCCCCGGCGTTCTTTTGTTGTCATCCTCCGGCTTGACCGGTGGATCCACTGCACAGGCCCATTGTTCTGCTTTCACTTGATGCAAAGCCGTAGATGCTCGGATCAAGTCCGAGCATGACAAGAAGGGAGGGGCGCGTCAGCTAATTGGAAAGCTGCGCCCGGAAATAGGCGATCACTTCATCCAGCGCCTCTCGCGTGGGGTGCCCGGCCTCATCCACAAAATGGCCGGTGAAGGTTGAGTGGTCTTTGCCGGGCAGGGTGTGCAGCTCCACCCGTGTTTGGCCGTCATCATTGAAGGCCTCGGCAATGGCCTTCCATTTGGCACCGGGGCAGAGCGTATCGCCCTCAAAGCGGTAGGCATGCATGGGGCCGATCTCATCTAGCCGCTCTCGC
>JAJFIK010000003.1 GCA_021775005.1 Rhodospirillales bacterium | reverse complement strand
CTCCGACGTGCCCCAGCCAGCGGGCTCATGCCGTGGCCAAAGAGCGTGGCCAACACCCGGCAGCGCACGGCCAAACAGAGTGGCCTACGGCAAGCATGGCTTCAGCGGTCGAGTGTGTCTATGGCAGCGCGGAGGTCGGTGATGTCGAGGAGGGTGTAGTGCTGGGTGGTGGCCAGGCTTTGGTGGCCGAGGAGGTGCTGCACGGCGGTGAGGGCGGCGCCGCTGCGGACGAGGTGGGTGGCTAGCGAGCGGCGCAGGGCGTGGGGGTGGGCATGCACGCCCACGCGTTGGCCGATTCCCGACACGAGGCGGTTGAGGTGGGTGACGCGCATCGGGCGGCCCACTTCGGTGACCAGGAGGCGGCCCGCGGAGGCGTCGCGCAGGCGAAGCAGGAGCGGGCGGGCGGTAGCGAGGTAGGCCTCGACGTGCGGGACGGCCGACGAGGGCAGGGGGAGCGTGGCCGCGCCGCCGAGCTTGCTGCGGCGCACGTAGACCGAGGCGGCGGCGAGGTCGAGGTCGATCAGGCGCAAAGCGCAGAGCTCGCCCGCGCGGACGCCTAGGCCGTAGAGGAGCTCCAGGGCGGCGCGGTCGCGCAGGGCGTGCGCGGTGCAGAGGGCGAGGCTGCGTCGAGACGTGGGGCGGACCCGCGACGCCTCGGACAAGAGGGCGTGCACGTCGGGCTCGGTGAGGAGGACTCGGCGTGGAGGGCTGGGCTGGACTCGCAAGCCCTCGGTCGGGTCGGTGTCGGCGAGGTCGTGCTGCGCCAAGACGCGGAAGAGGTCGCGCAGCGAGCTGAGCTCGCGGCGCACGGTGGTGGCGCTGACCTGCGTCAAGCGCTCGGCGAGGAGCGCCTCGACGTCTGCGCGGGTGACTCGGGTGAGCGACTTGTCGAGGCGAGCGAGGGTCGTGCGGAGGCGCCGCGCGTCGGTCACGCGGGTGGCGTGGGCCAGGCCTCGTGCGACCTGCGACTCGGCGTGGAGGTCCAGCGCGAGCTGGCGTGTCAGGCGGCTCACGGGTCGATCCGTTCGCGCGGGTGGTGCAGGAGGAGCTCGCGGCGCAGGTCCTCGGCGGAGAGGCAGAGGTAGGTCGAGGTGGCCGCCAGGCACGAGTGGCCCAAGAGGAGCTGAATGTGGCGCAAGCTGACCCGGTTCTCGAGCAGGTGCGTGGCGAAGGTCCGGCGCAGCGTGTGCGGCGTGACGGGCTTGTCGATCCCGGCCTCGGCGGCCAGGCGGATCAGGAGCACGCGCGGGACGTGCGCGCTAATGCGATCGCCGAAGCGGGCGAGGAAGAGCGCGGGCGTGGGGGTCGCGGCCAAGCTCGGGCGGCCCTCGGCCAGGTAGGCGTCGAGGCGCAGGGCGGCTGCGCGGGTCAGCGGGAGGCGGCGGGCCTTGTCGCCCTTGCCGTGGCGCACGACGAGGAGGCGCTCGCGGGTGACGTAGTCGCCGAGGTCGAGCGCGAGGAGCTCCGCGCGTCGCAGGCCGGTGGCGTAGAGCACCTCGACCATGGCGCGGTCGCGCAGGGCCTTGGGCGTCGGGCCGTCCGCGGCGTCGAGCAGGCGCGCGACCTCGTCGACGGTCAGGACCACGCCGGGGTCGCGCCGGGGCAGCTTGGGACGCTCGAGGCGCGTGGTGGGGTCCTGACCGATCAAGCCTTCGGCGGCGAGGAAACGGAAGAAGCTCGCCTGCGCTGCGACGTAGCGGCCCGCGGTCGCCGCGCTGACCCGCTTTCGGTCCGGCGTTCCGCTCATGAGCAAGACCAAGAATCCACGAAGGTGGTCCACGGTGACCCGATCCGGGCGCACCGACACGTGGTCGCGCAGGCGTCCGAGGTCGCGGCGGTAGTTTTCGATCGTCAGCTTGGCGCGGTTTCGCGCGCGCAAATGCAGCTCGAAACGCGCCAGCGCGTCGGGCCAGGTCAGGGTCTTTCGGGACACAATGCGACTCCTGCCGATCGGGGATCGGCTGTTCGGGGTGTGGGACAAAAACGGGTGTTTGGGCGGATCCGGACGCCTGCGAGGCTATGGCGGCCAAGGTCACGGGGGTTATGACTTTTTACGCACCCCGCTCTGGCAGATCGAGGCCTCGAAACTGCTCATTTGCCCTGTGTGGATCCGGGTCGCCTGTTAGGCGCAGAATAGCGTTGCAATCGCGTTGCAAAGCGTTGCAAAACGGGGGTTAAGTCCTTTTAAAAATGTGCAACGCAGCGTGCAACGCGTGCAATCGTCAGGCGAAATGTGCGGGTGTGGTCAGCCACAAGTCGTTTCCGCTGGGTCGGCCGAGGGGGCGATACCGGGCTGGAGGGCCGGCGTCTGTCAGGGTCGCCAGCTCGAGGGAGACCAGCTCGGCCAGGGCCTTCTTGGCGGTGTTGTAGGACCAGCCCAAGGCGCTCGCGACGCTGCGGCGGTCGAGGGGCTCGGCGCGCTCGGAGAGCAGCGCGACGGCTTGGCTGGCGCGACCCGAGAGGTCGGGGGCGGCGAGCGTCGGGGCGAGGAGCGCGTGCACCACGGCGTAGTCTTCGCCCAGCGCCACCACCCGGCCTGCGCGGTCGCGCTGACGGGTGCGCTGGCAGAGCAGCGCGTGCGCGGCGACGAGGCCGAGGAGCTTTTGGTTGCCGCGCCGATCGTGCGGAGTACGCGCGGGGAAGGTCAGCTCGTGCGCGAAGGGGATCACCACCTCGAGGGGCTCGAGGAGCGCCTGCGCGTCGCGCCAGACCTCGACGCAGAGCGCCTGCGCGTCGCCCGCCCAGGCGCTGCGCTGGGCCTTGTGGACGCGGCGGGTCTGCTCGGGGCTGGTGTCGAGGCAGAGCTCGAGGCAGCGCGAGAGGTTTTCGGGGTTGAGGTCGGTCGAGGTCGTCGACGACATCAAGCTGATCGGACCGTGCACGCTGAAGGGCTCGGTGCGGCCCTTGACCGGCACCGCCAAGCGGAGGAAGCCCTTGGATTGCAAGGTTCGGATCGCGTAGTCGGACTCGGTGGCGCCGGCGTGCTCGTCGACGAGGACCAGCTTGTGGCGGAGCGCGTTCGGGCCGGCGTAGTAGAGCGCGGCGGGGCTGATCCGGCTGAGAAACTCGACCGCGTCGGCGGGCATCAGCCTGGCGGTGATCTCGAGCAGCTCGCTCTTTCCGCAGCCCGAAGGCGCCATAAAGATCGCGCTCAGCGGCTTTCGAAGCAGGCGGCTGGTGGCCACCAAGTACGCCAAGCGCTTGATCGCCTCCTCGCCCACGAAGCCGAGCGCGCTCATGGCCTCGGCGGCGCGCTCGAGCAGGCCGGGTCGAGCGAGGAGGGCGTCTGCCGCGGCGCGACGCTCGGGGCTCAGCTCGGCGGGCTGGGTCGGCGTGTCGCTCGCTGCGCGTTCGGTCGCGTCGACGATCAGGGCGAGGTGGCCCAAGACCTCGCTGACCTGCCGACCGAAGGCGTCGGCTATGCGTCGCGCGCACTTCTGACGCGAGGCGAAGGCGAAGAGGTCGACGCGGTCGCGAAACCCCGCGTCGGTCGGGTGCTCGGCGAGGCGCACGCGACACACGCTGCGCGGCCCGCGAGCGCGAGGCGGAGCGTCGAGCTGGTAAACGAGGCCGTCAAGCGTAAAGAGAACGGGAGTGTGAGACGCCATCGGGGGGGTCCTTCGCGGGAGGGGGGCTCTAGTGTTTCGAGGTGTAGGGGCGCCGAGCGACTCGCCTGGGCGACCGACTCTGGCACCCCCTGTCCTACGGCAAGCCCCCCTGGTGCGCAAGGCCGTGTCGGTGCTGGGCGCAGACTGGCTGGGTGATCGAGTCCAAAGACGCGAGAGCTGGCCGCGGCACATGAGACGGGCGAAGTACGAGCGACACCCGCTCGGGGCGGTGGTGCGCGCGCACCCCGTGGTGCTGGCCGAGGTCGCCGCCGAGGTGGGGCTCTCCGAGCAGGGCCACAAGGTGCTCGACCGCTTCCTCACCTGCCGGACGGCGGCGCGTGGGGGGCACCGCTTGGTGTGCACGAACTGCTCGCAGGTGCACTACCTGCTGCACGCCTGCGGCGATCGCCACTGCCCGAATTGCTCCGTCTTGGACCAGCTGAAGTGGCGCGAGCAGACGCTGCGCAAGGTCCTGCCGATCTCGCACGAGCATGGCGTGTTCACTGTGCCCGCCGAGCTGCGGCCCATAGCGCTTGCGGCTCCGCGCTTCTTCTACGGCATGCTCTTCGCTGCGGTCTCGTCTGTGATCGCCGTGCGCGGGCGCGAAGTCTTGGGCCCGAAGACTGTGCTCGGCAGCGCGCTGGTCTTGCACACCTGGAACCGCAAGCAGGAGTTTCATCCTCACGTGCACGCGCTGATCAGCGTGGGTGGACTGGGGCCGGACGGCACCTGGCGCACGGCTGGCTCGGCTTCGGCGCGGCCCAAGAAGGGCTGCGAGCACCCCGAGCGCTTGATGCCCGGCGCGGTGCTGGGTCGTCGCTTGCGCGATCGGGTGGCCGTGCTGCTGGGTCGAGGGGTGGCCAAGGGGAAGCTCGCGTGGCGCCCCGAGTGGGGTCAGCTCGAGGCGCTCCTCGACAGCTTGCCGCCGCGCTTCGAGTGCTACGCCAAGCCGCCGCTAGGCGACCCCGAGCGCGCGCTGACCTACCTCTCGAAGTACACCAGCCAGATGGGCCTCTCGCCCAACGCGATCCTGCACGCCAGCGAGGACGGGGTGGTGCTGCACGTCAAGCGGCGCTGGGGCCAACGCCGAGCGGGTCGGCTGCGGATTTCGCTGCGGGAGTTTTTCCGGCGCGTGATGCTGCACATCCTCCCGTTTCGCTTCCGACGGATCCGCTACACGGGCCTCTACTCTGCGAGGTCCAAGCACCGCGAAGCCGCCTTGTCCGCGATCACCGAGGCCGGCTTGGCCCGCGAGCTCCCCGCCGCGCCACCCACCACCGCCGCGCTCCTCGAAGCCAACGGCCTCGACGTCGACCTGTGCCCCGCCTGCGGCCGACGCGGCACGCTGGTCGCCAAGCCCCTCACCGACCGCACCGAGCACCCCTCCCGCCGCGCCTTCTGGCAAGCCCTGCGAGGGCTCACCTGACACGACTGCCAAGCCACCCCTCAGTGCGTTGCAATCGCCCTGGTGCGCCTGGGCTGGGTGGCATAGTGGCCGAGCTGCAAGTGGTGCTCTGTTATGCACAGCCGTCTGACACTCGACGCGCGCTTTTCCACAGCCCATTGCACTCTCCGCGCCGTGCTCCGCGCGCGTCTTTGAAGCGCCGGGCAGGCGAATAGCAAAAAGACCGAAGCTCTACCCTATTGCCCGTCGTCGGGAAGGGGCGCCTCTGCGTCCCGCTCCGATTCGGGAGTGTCTTCCGTGTTCTTAGAGTCTAGCCAAAGCGCAATTCCACACATTAGAAGGGTTGCTCCAGTGACACTTGCAACGACGCACGTGCCGGGTGCGAACCAGCCGTGATACCCACTACTCCAATTGATCAGGAAACCCGGAGACGTCAGGGCTATTCGATAGCCCCACAGTGACAGCAGCGCAGGGCCGGAGAGCCCTGCCAGCGCATAAGCCACGGGGTCCTCCTGCTTGCTTAGAGCGGAACATGCCCTGATCCAACCGAGGCACAACAGCCACAGCCACCCGATGGCAGGCCAGAAGCCCATTGCTACCTCAAACCACGTTAGCGAACTGGGCTCTATCTGGATGTGTTTGCCGCTAGAGTCTGAGCCCCCACCTGACTGGATCGTCAACTCTCCAGCGTGCCTATTGACAATCCACTCCTTGCCCCACGGATCCTCCCCCTGTGTTCCA
>JAJFIK010000020.1 GCA_021775005.1 Rhodospirillales bacterium | reverse complement strand
GGGATCAAGGCGCCTAAGGGTCTGTCGCAGGCCCATGCGTTTCCAGGCGGGAGAAGATGCAGCATCAGAGAGAAGCGCCGCCGCCAGTACAATGGCGGTCAGCAACCCAAATCCGATCAAGGTGGCAAAGCTGTTCTTGCTGGCAAATGGGCCGGCCAGAATGCCATTGTCCAATTCCCAGCCAAAAAGGGCACCGCTGCTCGCATAGCTCAGCAGTGCGAGCAGCCCATGTAGGGCACACACGGCGGTAAATCCCCAAAGGGCCATCATCGCCACGTCGCGGCGGCGGGTCGACAGATAGGCAACCGCAAAAACGCTTCCCAAGGCCGCCCAGAACAGGAATCCGGTCGCAGCACCATCCTGATTGATGGATATGCGGCGGGGAAGGCCAACCCCCATCACTTCGCTGGCCTGTTGCCAAAGCGGGTGTGCACCGAAGGGCTGGGCGAGGCCCTGAACCAGGATCCACATGGCGACGACGGCAAAGCCGATAATTGGCCAGATGAGGGCTTTCCAGGGCAGGGGTCGTGCGTCGGCGGTAAGGGTCCGGCCGACAATCAGCATGGCCAGCAGCGTCGTTGATAGGGCCGCAAACAGGGCCAGAGACCACTTGGCGGTTCCGCCATCCGCCAATGGCAGGAGAAAGAGCGCGAGCAGCAGCAAGGCGATGTAGATGATCCGGTTCATGGAGAAACTAGCGTCGGGATTTGAGGGGCAAATGAATGGGCGCGCGGGGGTAGAACTAAGCTTGTGGACAATCCCTGAAAGCCAGCGAAATCGCAAGCCGGGCACGGGCGTTAGTCGAGACGAGCTGCCGGTGAGTGGTTATGCTAAGCACATTACTGTAATACGCATAATTTATATTATGGGAAATTATGCGTTGCGTTTTACTGAAATGCCAAATGCCAGATTGGCGCGTGAAAACAACGGCTTCTGAGTGTCCCTTGAGATCGGAGAAAAGAACTATACGCGCCTACCATCGCTTCTGCCCATAACCACCATGCCGTCATAGGCAGGTTCAATGTGATCCGGCAGCTCGGCTTTGAGGGTCTCATAGTCCAGATCAATGTGCAGGTTTGTGAGCACGCCGCGCTGGGCGCCCGCGCGCTCAAGCCAGCCCAGAGCGGTTTGCACACTGGCGTGGCTTGGGTGGTCCGTATAGCGAAGCGCGTCTACGATCCAGGTGTGAACGCCCTCCAGCGTGTTCCAGCTTTGCTCATAGATGCCATTGGCGTCAGAGGTATAGGCGATATCGCCAAAACGAAACCCAAGAGAGTTAATGCTGCCGTGCTTCTGGAGGAACGGCTGCACGGTGATCGGCCCGCCGGGGCCATCAATGATCACCGGCGCCATGTCTGCGCCGATAAGCTGCGCATCAAGGATGGCCGGATAATGAGAGCCCGGCGCTTGCACAAAGCAATACGCAAAGCGCGTGGTCATCAACTCCAGGGTCATGGCATCCATCCACACGGGCACGCGGCGACGCATGTTGTAGGCGATCATGCGCAGGTCATCGATGCCGTGGGTTTGGTCCGCGTGCTCATGGGTCATCAGCACCGCATCGAGGCGGCCAACGTTTTGGCCAAGCAATTGCGCGCGCATGTCGGGGCTGGTGTCCACCAGGAGGCGCGTGACCTCCGCGCCCTTTAAATCGTCATCAGCGCCCTGCTCCACCAATATTGAGCAACGCATACGATTGTTCTTGGGATTTTTGGGGTCACAATCACCCCAGCGCGGGGCACCCTCCCCCAGCCGCGGCACGCCGCCCGATGAGCCGCAGCCCAATATGGTAACGCGCAGGGTCATGAACGCTGCTCTTGTGGCCGTTGCACCTTGGAGAACAGCTTGTAAAAGTTTTCCGTGGTGGCGGTGGCGATTTGCTCGACCGTGGTTTGTTTGATCTCTGCAAGACGCGCGGCGGTGTGCACCACGAAGCTGGGCTCATTGGTTTTGCCCCGATGCGGTACGGGGGCCAAATATGGCGCGTCGGTCTCGATGAGCAAGCGCTCATAAGGCACCTCGGCGGCGATGGCGCGCAGCTCATCAGCCTTTTTGAAAGTAATGATGCCCGAGAGCGACACCGAATGCCCTAGCGCAAGGCTGCGCTTGGCCAGATCCGGTCCGCTAGAAAAACAATGCAAGAGCGCGGGGAACGGGCCAAGCTGGTGTTCTTCCTCCAAGATTTGCGCCATATCTTCATCGGCGTCGCGAGAATGAATAATCAGCGGCAGGCCGGTCTCCCGTGCGGCGCGAATATGCTCGCGAAACTGGACCTGCTGAATTGCTCGCGGGGAATGATCGTAGAAGTAATCCAAGCCGGTCTCGCCAATGGCAACCACTTTGGGGTGCTCCGCCAGGCGCATGAGTTCTTCGGCGGATGTGCGCGGTTCGGCTTCGGCCTCATGGGGATGAATGCCCACCGAACACCAGATGTGATCATATTGCTCGGCCACGGCGAGAACCTGCGGCAGCGCCGTTACCTTGGTGCAGATGGTGACCATGGTTTCAACGCCCGCCGCGCCCGCGCGCGCTACCACGTTAGGCAGGTGCTCGCGCAAGCCGTCAAAATCCAAATGGCAATGGCTATCTACAAACATCCCATACCCCAAACGGTCATCCCGGAAATCGCATCTGCGATTGTCCGGGATCTTGCCGGAATCTGTGCGCGCAAGATTCCGGGCTCGTGCTGATCGCACGCCCCGGAATGACAGCAGTTTTTTCGGCACTCTACAAACATCATGTACGCCTTATCTGCTGGGCTTCACCCCCACCCGGCACGCGATCTGCGATCAGCGCGCCGACCTCCCCCTTCAAGAGGGAGGTGAACAAGAGGCAGCATGCGCTTCCTTTCCCCCTTGCGGGGGACGGATAGGATGGGGGGGCAGAAAGGCAAGAATTCAACGACCTTACGCTGCTTTGGATTTTGCCGCATCCTGAAACTCGAAGATGGCGGTGAGAAAGACATGTTTGCGATCCATATTGAGGCCTTCGCCGCGAGCATAATGCTCCCGCAATTCGTTCCACACCCGGGCCCAGGCATCGGCGGGAGCGCCCGCCCCTATAGCAAAGGCGCGGCCGGCATCGCCAACTATAACGTCTGATCCGGGGTCGCCTTGTGCAGTGGCGCGGGCCAAGCGCGCAGTCCAGCTAATCAACATATCGCGCGCCGCGCGCCAGGTATCATCCTTGCCCCGCGCGGCGACTTTGTCGGCCAAGGCGTGCAGCGCGCGGGTGTCGGGGTTTGGCAAGGTGGAGAGCAGCGCTTCCATTTCGCGGTAAAGCTCCAAGCCCCCGCCGCTGGCCAGCGCCAAGGCTTCCCCGGCGCTGCCCCCCGCAAGGGCCGCCACCGATGCGGTATCATCTTTGGAAAGCTCAATACCTGCGCCCGCGAGCACCCGGCCAATCTCCGCCACGCTCAACGGGTTTAGTATGAGCTTGCGGCAGCGTGAGCGGATAGTGGGCAAGAGCCGCCCTGGCGCGCTGGAGACAAGAATCAAGATGGACTTCGCCGGCGGTTCCTCCAGCAGCTTTAAAAGCGCATTGGCACCGGCGGCCTGCATTTCATCGACGCTATCAACGATCACCACGCGCCATCCGCCCGCACTGGCGTGGTTGCCAAAGAAGCGCTGCAGCTTGCGCGCTTCATCAACGGGAATGGTGGTCTTGTGCTTTTTGGTTTTGTCGTCCCAGGGCCGCCGCAGGATGAGCAAATCTGGATGCGATTGCGCGCGCACTTGCCGCGCGGCCGGATGGGCTGGGTCCACATCCATGGTTTTGCCGCCGCCACTTAGGAGATAGCGCGCCAGGCGATAAGCAAGCGTTGCCTTGCCCACGCCCTTGGGGCCGGAGATAAGCCAGGCGTGATGCATCTTGCTGCTGGCATAGGCGTCGAGCATTTCGCGCTCCGCATCGCCATGGCCAATGAGCGCGGTGGTTTCGCGCGGATGAGCAAAGTCCAGCAGCCGATCTGCCTCGGGAATGGTGTCGGTGTCAGATTTCGCCAATAGTCATATCTCCTTCGGGGATTGGCCGTCGGTCGCCCTCACCCCCACCCGGCACATGATCTGCGATCAGCGCGCCGACCTCCCCCCTCAAGGGGGAGGTGAACAAGAGGCCGCCTGCGCTTGCGCCGCCCTCCCCCCTCAAGGGGGAGGCAAGACGCATCCAGCTTGCGCTTCCTTCCCCCCTTGCGGGGGAAGGATAGGATGGGGGGTGCATGCAATGCGCCATCACCCAAGCTCCGGAAACTTTGCCGCCACCGCGCGCCAAACGTCAGCGCTAACAGCGTCGATGGACTTTGAGGCATCGATGACCGCACAGCGCGCCTTGTGCGCTTCGGCAATCTCAAGAAACGCGGCGCGCAAGCGCTCATGAAAGTCGCGCCCCATGCGCTCAAAGCGATTTTCATTGCCGCCGTCACCGGACGTGGCGCGGGCCAAACCAACATCCACTGGCATGTCAAAAATCAGCGTCAGGTTTGGCTGCGTCGCGCCCACAACAATCTTGTCCAGCGCTTCAATGGCCTCACCGCCCAAACCGTGCGCGGCCCCTTGATAGGCCCGCGTTGAATCAGAAAAGCGGTCTGAGATGACCCATTGCCCACTGGCAAGGGCGGGTCGTACAGTGCGGTTCAAGTGATCATCGCGGGCCGCAGCCAAAAGCAAAGTCTCAGTGAGCGGTGTCCAGCGTCCGGGCTCCCCGGTGACAAGAAGCTCACGAATTTCTTCAGCTCCCGGTGCCCCGCCCGGCTCCCGCGTGGTCAAGACATCGAGGCCTGCGTCGCGCAAGCGTGATGCCAAGACGGCAACTTGCGTGGACTTGCCCGTGCCCTCGCCCCCTTCAAAAGTAATGAACTGTGGCCGGATGTCTGTCATTCAGACCCATTGGTTTCAGTGGAGGGCTCAATGGATTGAGATACGGGCCCGTCGCTTTCCTCGGTCATGCCGCCAAAGATCAACTGATTAAGCGCCAGACCCATTTGGCCGAAAATACCAACCCGCTGAACGGAGACGGCGGCATAGAGCGGATATTCCTGTGGTTCCATGCCGGGCGCGGTAACGCGCAAGTTGGCGACCTCTGTACCGGATATAATGGGCGCTGCAATGGGGCCAATGTAATCAATGGAAACTTGCATGCTGCGCCGCGCTTCCCGCCGCATGATGACGGAGGCATCATCGCGAATGGTCAGCGCCACGGTTTCTTCGCGCCCACCCCAGACCTCTGCCTCGCCGACAATGTCGCCGGCAGCAAAGAGGTCGTAGTTGCGGAAGGCCGTAAAGCCCAATGTCATCAAGCGCTGGCTTTCGTCCGCACGCTGACGATCTGAGGTGAGCCCATTGACCACGACAATAAGCCGCCGCCCCTCGCGAATGGCTGTGCCCACCAGGCCGTACCCACTCGCCTCAGTGTGTCCGGTCTTAAGGCCATCCGCGCCAGGAAAGCGATAAAGCAGCGGATTGCGATTGGGTTGGGTATGGTCGTTCCAAGTGTAATCTTCTTCGGCAAAATACGCCATGTAGGTTGGATATTCACTCATCATATGGCGGGCAAGCTCTGCCAGCTCCCGCGCTGTCATCACGTGGCCTTCATCGGGCCAGCCTGTTGAGTTCATGAAGGTGCTTTCAGTAAGGCCCAGTTCCCGCGCCCGCGCCGTCATCATCAGCGCAAAATCAGCCTCGCTTCCGGCCAACGCCTCGGCAATGGCGATGCAGGCATCATTGCCAGAGACAACGGTGACGCCGCGAATAAGGTCTTCTACCGGCACCCATGAATTCCATTCGGCAAACATGGTGGAGCTACCCGAGCCCGACCCCCCGCGTCGCCAAGCCTCAGTGGAGATATGAAATTCCTGATCCAGCGTGACAGAGCCTTCTTCCAAACGTTGGAACAAAATCTCAAGGGTCATGAGCTTGGACATGGAGGCCGGTGCCATCAGGGCGTCGGCATTTTTTTCAAATAGGATAAAGCCGGTTTCCGCATCCATGATGATGGCAAATTCAGCCGGGGTTTCGATTTCCTGAGCGGAGGCGATGCTCAAAGGAAAACAAATGGAAATTATCGAAAAAATCAGTTTAACAATTTTACCAAAACGCATGACGGGTGGGCCTTTCCTACTCACAATATCCCCGGCCAAGAGGTAGCTGGTTTGCGGGGTGACGTCTACATTTCCCTCAGTTTGGCGGCGGAATGATGACGCAGTAATCTCCGCCAGGTCCGCGGCTTTTTTGGGTTTTGAATGGTTGCGCGGATAACGCGGGGATTTTCCAAACAATCGGTTGGGCGCAGTGCCCTGAGTTATCCCCGCGGTCCTGTTGACACCCCCTCCCGGCGCGAATGGCGCCGACCTCCCTCAAGGGGGAGGTTAAGAAGAGGTGGCCTTTAATTCCCTCCCCCCTTGAGG
>JAJFIK010000019.1 GCA_021775005.1 Rhodospirillales bacterium | reverse complement strand
GGGTTCAAGACATCAATTAATTTGATCAGCTCATCTGGGTCCAGCGTCGGGCCGCACTTAAGGCCAATGGGATTGCGCACCCCGCGCAAAAACTCTACATGCGCGCCGCCCGGTTGCCGCGTGCGATCCCCAATCCAGAGCATATGCGCCGAGGTGGCGTACCATTCGCCAGTGGTTGAATCGATCCGCGTCATGGCTTGTTCAAAGGGGAGTAGCAGCGCTTCGTGGCTGGTGAAAAACTCTGTTTGCCGCAGCTGCGGTGCGGTGTCTGGCGTAATGCCGCAGGCTTCCATGAAATCGATGGCCTGAGATATCTGATCTGCCATATTGCGATAGCGATCAACTTGTTGGCTGTTCTCAACAAAGCCCAGGTTCCAGCGATGCACATTGTGCAGATCCGCATAGCCGCCACCGGCAAAAGCACGTAGCAGGTTTAGCGATGAAGATGCTTGAGCGTATGCCTTTTCCATGCGCTCGGGATCAGGAATGCGCGCGGCCTCGTTAAATTCAATGCCATTGACGATGTCGCCGCGATAACTCGGCAATTCCACGCCATCTTTGATTTCCGTATTGGATGAGCGCGGCTTGGCGAACTGCCCCGCAATGCGCCCGACTTTCACCACGGGCACAGACGCGCCAAATGTGAGCACGGCGGACATTTGCAACATGACGCGGAAGGTGTCGCGAATGGTGTCGGCGGAAAACTCCGCAAAGCTCTCAGCGCAGTCGCCCCCTTGCAGCAAGAACGCTTTGCCACGGGCGACTTCAGCCAAATGGGTGCTGAGGCCCCGCGCCTCCCCTGCGAACACAAGTGGCGGCAATCCGGCAATGCGCGCTTCAGCCGTGCTGAGCGCCGCCGCGTCGGGATAGTTCGGCAGCTGCAGCGCTGGCTTTTCACGCCAACTATGGGGATTCCACTTGAGCGCCATCGGCTCCGGCTCCTAAATTCACACTCTGCAAGGCAACATAGGTCAATGATCCACTCAAATCGAGGGCAAACCCTATCAAATATTGCAAAGTGTCAATTCAGCGTTAATGCCGCTCGCCCAGCCTTGGCCGCGCATGGTGGCCGGTGTGGTCCACTTCCATCTCCGGGGTTTCGTATTTCTCGCGCATGGTGACGAATTCTTCCGCCGCTGTGGGGTGCACGGCAACTGTAGCGTCCCACTCCGCTTTTGTGACGCCCTTCTTTACCGCGATACCCAAGGCTTGAATGAGCTCGCCCGCTTCATGGCCCATCATATGCGCGCCGAGAATGCGATCCGTCTTGGCATCGACCACAAGTTTCATAAATATTTGTTCTTCGTTGCTGGCAAAGGCATGGCGCATGGCGCGGAAGGCCGATTTGTAGATATCAACCTCATAGCCTTCCTTCAGGGCGTCTTCCTCAGAATACCCAACTGTGCCGATCGGCGGCTGCGAGAACACCGCCGTGGGCACGTCGCAATAATCCATCGCCATGGGGTTTGCTTTGAACACCGTCTCGGCAAAACAAATACCCTCGCGAATGGCAATGGGAGTTAGGTTCATGCGATCGGTTACATCGCCGATGGCATAGATTGAGGGCACCGTGGTTTGTGAGTAAGCGTCCACTTTCACGGCCCCATGACTGTCGAGTGCGACCCCGGCTTGTTCAAGCCCCATGCCCGGTGTTTTGGGGCGCCGCCCGGTGGCATAGAGCACGAGATCCGTCGGAATTTCTTTTTCGTTCTTGAGCACAACGGTGAAGTGATCCGTGTTTTTCTCAATGCACTTCACGTCGCTTTCGATCATCACGCGGATGCCTTTGTTCTCCATTTGCTGTCGCAACATAGCGCGCAAATCAAGATCAAAGCCCCGAAGCACTTCTGCGCCGCGATAGAGCAGCGTCACGTCGACACCAAGCCCGTTCATAATGCCGGCGAACTCAACAGCAATGTACCCGCCGCCCACAATCACCATGCGCTCAGGCAGCTGCTCCAGGTGAAATACCTCGTTGGAGGATATGGCATGTTCAATGCCGGCAACTTTCTCCGGGAAGTGCGGCCACGCCCCAACTGAAACAAGGATGTGCTTAGCGGTGACTTCTTTGCCGGAGCCGATCAGCTTCACTGAATTGGGTCCAGTTATCTCAGCGCGGTCTTTGATCAATTCCGCCCCGGCAATTTTCAAATTGCGCTCATAAATGTGGGAAAGGCGTCCAACCTCGTCCTGCACGGAATCGCGAAGTCTTGACCAATCGAATTTGGTATCACTCACGGTCCAGCCAAACCCTTCCGCGTCACGAAAGTCGTCTTTAAAAGCACTAGCATAAACGAATAGCTTCTTCGGCACACAGCCACGGATGACGCAAGTACCGCCAGGTTTGTCTTCTTCGGCCACCACCACCCGCGCACCGGTTTCAGCTGCAAGGCGACTGGCGCGCACACCTGCAGACCCTGCTCCGATGGTAAATAGATCATAATCGAACTCAGTCATTGAAGACGCCTCATAAAAAGTTGCTTTGGTGACTTGGCACGGGGCAACCACCGAAACAAGAGCCGGCCATTGGATGCGGCGCGCGCGCGCGCGTTACTCCGCAGTTCGGACGATTTCCACGCGCAAGGCGTAGTGATCAGATCCGGGGACTTCTTCTGTTCCCACAGCGCTATAGCCCAGGCCTCCGCGCACAAGCACATGGTCGATCTGAAACAGTCCCAGCGGTACAAAGGTTGGCCAGGTACCAAAAAAGACCGGCGTCTGAGGGTGGCTCAAGCGTCCTTGATCTAACAACGCGGCGAAATTAAGCGTTGTCACAGCGGTATTCAAATCGCCAACAAGGATGGCTTCACCCTCGAGGTCGCGCATATGCCGCGCAAGGGCACCCAGCTGGCGATTGCGGATCGCCAAGTTTTCCGCTGTCGTTGGACTGACAAGATGCGCCGCGACAACGGTAATCGGACCGCCAGGAACTTGCACATCGAACTGCAGTGCATCGGACCCGCCTTGTATAAGAGCTATGGTTTCGCGATTTGAAATGGGATGGCGTGAATAAACGCGAATGCCCGTTGTGCTAGCCGTCGAAAGATAACTCTGATTGAGGGGATCAAGGGCGTGGCCCCATGCAGATGTCACCTCTTGGAAAACCAGCAGGTCCGCATTGCTCATGCGCGCCCAATCAAATACCGCATCAAACTTTGCGTTATACCCATACAAGTTAGCGGTAACAACGGTCAGGACGGGTGCGCGATCACCACGCAACGGCAACGCGTCGCCGATACCGACAAACCACAACAGTCCGAAGCCAACTGAGAGCAGGCTCCAAAGCGCCGCCCAGCGCCATTGTCGTTGAAAGACACGTAAGAAAACTGCCAGCACACCGATGGTGGCCAATAATGGTGCAAGACTAGAGGCGGCTTCAAAAAGCCAGCCAAGCCATTCAACCATCAAGGTGCCTATGGTCATGTATGATGAGATCCCTTCGCCCCATTGCCCCTTCGCCCCATTACTCCAAGCGCCCTACGCCCCGAAAGTCTGAACGCCTTCTGGACCCGCCGCAATTACCTTGGCCGCCAATCCAATAAAGAGCCCGTGATCCACAACACCGGGTATGCCCGCAAGGGCCATGGCAAGGGCCTCTGGCTGTTCAATTCGCTCACAAAAGCAGTCCATAATATAGTGCCCGCCATCTGTGACGAAAGCGCGGCCATCGGATGTCATGCGAAGTTTTATGTCGATCTCACGGCCCAAAACAAAACGCGTGGCGTTAAGCATGGCCCCGACGGTCAGTGACAATGCAAAAGGCACCACCTCGACCGGCAAAGGAAACGCACCAAGAGGGGCAGCAAATTTGGTGTGATCGGCAATCACCACCATACGGCGGGATGCCCCGGCAATGATTTTTTCGCGCAGCAGAGCGCCGCCGCCGCCCTTGATAAGGCAGAGCTCTGCGTCGAATTCATCCGCGCCATCCACTGTGACATCGATTTGATCGATATCCTCAATGGCGGGCAGCGCGATACCCACGTCTCGCGCCTGGCTTGCAGTTGCTTCTGACGTGGGCACGCCGCGCACTTTCAGGCCCTCTGCCACCCGCTGACCAAGAAGGTCGACGAAATGCGCTGCCGTTGACCCCGTCCCCAGCCCAACAGTCATGCCATCTTCAATCTCCGCCACAGCAATTTCAGCCGCGGCACGCTTCCACGCGTCACTTTCGCTCACAGGGCGAGCCCTCCATCTGATTCTCGGTTGCGACTATAGCCTGCCCGTCAAGGTGCCTGAAGGCCAGTTGCCAGCGGGCGAACCAAACTATTCCTGGATTGGCTACTTGCCCTGAATGACCACGAAGCAATAGTCACCCAGATCGGTGAGGCTGTCGGCGATAATCTGATCGATAGAGCCACTTTCAATGTCTCGCTCCAGCGTCGCCAGACCACGCTTTAGCTCATCACTCGATATAAGTGTCTTGAATGACGATATGCCGCTTCTGACGGTCTCAGATAGGTACATCGAAGGGCGGAATTTCCCACTAAAGAAGAAAAAATCTGCCGTTTCGTTGCTGACAAAGAAGGGCTCAACACCGACCACCCGTAATCCGGTCGGCTCAAGATAAGACTTGATTTGATCCAAAGACGGCAGTTGCTGCACATCCCTCTCAATCATTTCAGGAAAATACCGCGCAAGCCAGAAAGCTCTCACTTGGTCTGGCGTCGCGGTGAAAATGACGAGACGCCCACCCGGACGTAGCACGCGATCGAATTCCCGAAACGCCGCGCTATGATTGGTAAAGTGATGGATCGCCAAGGTGCAAATGGCACCATCAAAGGTGTCACTCTCAAAGGGTAAGGTCTCAGCCCCGCCTTGAACCCAGGTGATGTTGTTGTCCTTCGGCCTCGCCGCACCCAACATGCGAGACGACGGCTCAAGCCCTGTCCAGCTTCCCCCAAGCTTGTTCAATGCGGCGGTGTAGTTTCCCGTTCCGCACCCCACATCCAAATATTGGTAGGATGGTTGCAGGTCGATGAGCCGCGCGAGAGCGTCCCGGACTTCTGGATCCGGCGCTCTGGTGGTGTCGTAAGTGTCACCGATCCGGTCGTATTTGTCTGTCATTGGTATTGAACCAAGGCTCTCGAGCTATTCCACCGTCACAGATTTCGCCAGATTGCGCGGCTGGTCTACGTCCGTGCCCTTGGCCACAGCGGTGTAATAGGCCAAAAGCTGCACCGGAATGGTGTAGAGCAGCGGCGCAATAAAGGGATCGGCTTTGGGCAATTCAATTTGCGCCCAGGTTCCCTCGCCGGCTGCGGCAATGCCTGCAGCATCCGAGATGAGCAATACCTTGCCGCCCCGCGCGTTGACTTCCTGCATATTCGACACGGTTTTGTCGAATAGGTGGTCAGTAGGCGCGATGACCACCACTGGCACGTTCTCATCAATAAGCGCGATGGGGCCGTGTTTCATTTCCCCGGCGGCATATCCCTCAGCATGAATGTAGGAAATTTCTTTGAGTTTCAACGCGCCTTCCATGGCGATGGGATACGTCAGCCCGCGGCCGAGATACAAAATATCTTGCGCCTTGGCGAGCTCATGGGCGATAGCTTCTATTGGCTCTTCTTGGTGGAGAATCTCTGTCATATGCCGGGGCACTTCCATGAGGGCCTGGCAAAGCTCCTCTTCCCGCGCACCGTCGATAGTGCCTCGCGCGCGGCCAGCGGTAATGGCGGCAGCGGCTAAGGTTGCCAGTTGGCAGGTGAATGCTTTGGTAGAGGCGACGCCGATTTCCGGCCCCGCGTGGATCTCCAATATGACATCGCTTTCCCGCGCGATGGTGGAATGGCTCACGTTGACGATGCTAGCAATCGTCTGTCCTTGCGACTTGGCGTAGCGCAGGGCAGCAAGGGTGTCGGCGGTTTCCCCCGATTGGGAGATGAAAATTGCCAAGCCCCCTTCGGGCATGACCGCTTCGCGATAGCGAAGCTCCGAGGCGACATCCACCTCAACAGACAACCGCGCGACCTGCTCAAACCAGTATTTTGCCACCTGGCCCGCAAGAAATGCCGTGCCGCAGGCTGAGATGGTGACTTTCGGCACCACCGTCCAATCAATATCAAGACCTGGCAAATGCGCCGTGCGCTCATAAGGCTTCACATAACTGCCAAGGGTGTGGGCGACGACTTCCGGTTGCTCATAAATTTCCTTGGCCATGAAATGACGATGATTGCCTTTGTCCACCAACCCCGCGCCCACATTGACGGTTTGCACCGGGCGCACAACTTGCCGCCCTTCGCCGTCAAACACCTGCACCCGATCACGATGCAAAATCGCCCAGTCGCCATCTTCCAGATAGGCGACCCGGTTCGTCAGGGGCGCGAGGGCAAACGCATCCGAGCCGAGATAAACTTCGCCATCGCCGAAGCCAATGGCCAAGGGACTGCCTTCGCGGGCGGCAAACATTACTTCGGGATCATCTTTGATGATAACCGCCAGACCGTAGGCACCTTCAAGGCGTTTCAGGGTTGCGGCGAAGGCGTCAGCGGGTGTCATCCCCGCACCAAGAAAATCCGTCAGCAGATGCGCCACAACTTCGGTATCTGTTTCAGTGGCAAAGTTATGACCCTTGTCGGTGAGCTCGTCTCTCAAATCACGAAAGTTCTCAATAATACCGTTATGCACCACCGCCACACGCTCCGTCGCGTGGGGATGGGCATTGCGTTCCGAGGGCGCCCCATGAGTGGCCCACCGGGTATGACCAATACCCGCGACCCCGGGCAGCGGCTCAAGATCAAGCACTTTGGCGAGGTTTGACAACTTACCTTCGGCACGGCGGCGTACAAGTGCGCCATCCACCAGCGTGGCAATGCCTGCGGAATCATAGCCGCGATATTCAAGCCGCCGCAGCGATTCAAAAATCGACTCCGCCACATCTGATTTTCCCAATATCCCAACAATGCCGCACATAGATCAGTCCTTGGACTTGCGGGCGCGAAATTTAGCGGCCCAGCCGGTTATTTGTTTCTGTTCAGAACGGGTCAGCGCCAATGCGTCGTCTTCGACCGCCTTGGTGATCACGCTGCCAGAGCCGATATAAGCGCCGTCGCCGATCTTGACGGGCGCGACGAGGGACGAGTTTGTGCCGACAAATGCACCGGCCCCGATGTCGGTGAAGTGCTTGTCGAAACCGTCGTAATTACAAGTGATAACCCCAGCGCCAATATTGGCCTTCGCGCCTACGCGGGCATCGCCAATGTAGGCAAGGTGGCTCACTTTGGCGCCCTCTTCGATCTGCGCTTTTTTGACCTCAACAAAGTTGCCAATGCGCGCGCCTGCGCCAATTTCAGCGCCGGGCCGCAGCCGCGCATAAGGCCCCACTTGGGCTTCATCGGCGAGGGTTGCCCCTTCAAGATGCGAAAAGGACTTGATGGTAACACCTGCGCCCACCGTGACACCGGGACCAAACACCACATGAGGCGCAATAGTCGTATCGCTGCCAATTTTTGTATCCGCGCTGAGGAACACCGTTTCCGGCGCACTCAGCGTGACCCCGCTTGACATCGCTTGCGTGCGCAAGCGCCCCTGCAAAAGTGCCTCGGCGCGGGCGAGATCGGCGCGGCTGTTAACGCCAATAACCTCATCTTCGGGGCATTCAATGGCGCGGCAGGTAAGACCCTGCACCCGCGCCAACCTGACGACATCGGTGAGGTAGTACTCCCCCGCCGCATTGTTGTTGGTCACCGCCGCAAGCAAATTCTTTAGCGTATTGGCATCGCCGAGCAAAACACCGGAATTTACAAAATCAATTGCAAGCTCATCGGCATTTGCATCTTTCGCTTCGACAATGCGATCAAGCGCGCCATCGGCATCGAGCACCAAGCGCCCATAGGCGGCGGGGTCAGCGGCACGGAACCCAAGCACCACAATATCGGCACCGGTGGCGCGGGATTGTTTCATTTTCTCAATGGTTTCCAGCGTCACCAGCGGTGTATCACCAAAGAGCACCATGAGGTCGCCATCAAAACCCTCAAGCGAGGGCATAGCGGCCTGAACCGCATGGCCGGTCCCGAGCGGCTCAGACTGAACCGCAAGTATTGCTTTGCCAGATATGTCATGCACCGCCGCACTTACGTCGTCAGCACCGGGGGAGATCACCACCGTAAGGGGTGAGAGGCCCGCGCTTTCACACGCGACCAAGACATGATGCACGAGCGCACGGCCACCAATTTCATGGAGCACCTTGGAGTGTGCGGACTTCATCCGTTTGCTTTGCCCTGCCGCAAGTATGATCGCTGCGGTTGCCGCCATTTGTTAAGACTTTCTTCATGCGCTGCGGAAGTTCCGGCGGACCATGGCACAGCTGCCCCTACCACCGAATTAACATTATATTTCCCAATCTTTCGCGGGAACGGCTTGTCAGGATGCACCACAATAGGACAGAACCAAGGCATGACATCTTTACAGGACATGACATTCCCTCAAAACCTCACATTGGTTTTTGATCTCGACGGCACCCTGGTGGATACCGCACCCGATTTGCTCGCTTGCCTGAACGTCGTTCTTGAGGCTGCCGGGCGAGCACGGCCCACCGCGCCCCATCTGCGCGACCTTGTGGGTCGCGGGGCGCGGGCTCTGATTGAGGAAGCCCTCCGCCTCACCGGCCCCGCCGGAGACGAAGCCTTGATTGAGCAATTACTCGATCAGTTTCTGATCATTTATGAGCGCGATATCGACAAGCACTCCAATCCCTTCGAAGGGGTCTTGCCTTTGCTCAAGCATGCCAGTGCCGCCGGGGTAAAGCTTGGCGTATGCACTAACAAACGCGAGGCACTGTCCAATGAATTGCTCCGCCGGCTGGACCTGGCAAAATATTTCCCTGTGGTGCTGGGGGCTGACAGCCTGGCGATGCGCAAGCCGGACCCGGCCCACCTGACGCAAGTTATTGCTCAATTGGGCGGCAATGAGAATCGCAGCGTCATGGTGGGCGATAGCATCACCGACATCAAAACCGCCAAGGCCGCCGGCATTCCCGTGATTGCCGTCAGCTTTGGCTATTCAACCGAGGACATCCGCTCCCTGGGGGCGGACACGGTGATCGACCACTATGATGAATTTCTGCCCGCGCTGGCAGGGCTTTTTCCTTGATGCTTGACGAGGTCGGCGCTGGCCTTGTAAGGGATGCATCCCCTTTTGGGGCCAGTCTTGCCATCAAGACTTCGGGCGATTAGCTCAGCGGGAGAGCACTGCCTTCACACGGCAGGGGTCACTGGTTCAATCCCAGTATCGCCCACCATTAAATCAATGACTCGACCACATGCACCAAGCATCCCCTGGATCAAATTGGGCTGAGCGCCGCATATAGAGAAACACTCGGCACCGCGTGGGCACGACGGTATGTGTTCGGGTGGGCTTTTCAGCAAACAAATTACCAGCAATCGTTGTTGCAAAACCTAGGCAAGTATCCTGATGTAACTTGATAGATTCACTCAACCTAGTGTACAGGACAAAAAGTCTATTCACCTGCGCCGCGTATCTGGTGCAGCAAAGAACCATCCCCATAGGAATGCCCCGAGAGGTTCACAAGCTCAAACTCGCCGATATGTTTTTCTACAACAAACTGATTGTAGGGCAGCAAAAATAAACGCAATTTGAAGGCTTCCGCTAGATAAAGAACCATTGGAAAGACGCCCGTCGGTTCAAATTCATTGCCATGTTGCCAAAGCGAGTTGCAACAATCGTCGCCCAGCAAAAGGCCACCATCACGAATCTTCGAAAATATACTGACAAAATCGATAGTGATACCACGAAACGTATGATCTCCGTCGATATATGCCGCGTCAAGGCAGCCATTTTCGATTTGATCGATAACCTCACTCGTCGTTCCACGCAAAACATGCACTTTGCCGGATGCAAATGCCGTGCGCGCCATTGCTTTGGCATATACTTTGTCGAATTCAGATAAAGCAATATTGAATGGCTTGTTCCAGTTGTCCAAATGCCGCCAGGGATCAATCATATAGTAGCTTGAGATACTCGGAACACCTTGGAGCATGTACTCTGAAAACTCCCCTTCCCAGACACCCAGCTCGCACACTCTTTTCGCGGCAATCCCATTCAGCACATCCGCAGCGATCTCAAGGCGACCTGATTGGGTTGACACCGACCTCATCAAATCATCTATCGACATCGATTCACTTTCTGCTTCCACAACGAATTCTATCGCATAATTTCACAGCACAATCGTATCCAAACCAAAAGGCCAGATCTATCAGACTGGCAGACTATATTCATAGCCAAAGGTTTCAAAATCGAGCCGATACTTTTCGGCTACCATTTCTTGCAAATCAACGTCATAGTATTTTGCCAACTTACTTTTGGAGCGTTGGGCGTGACGTGTTTCGACTCTAAGATATTGATCAATATCAATGCCAATTTCGTTTCCCACAAATCTGAAGTCATCCAAGAGCGTCTCGGCGCGACCAACAAATGAATATTTCATCTTGCCTTGGAAGGTTTGGTAGTATTGTGGGCGCCAATGGTTATCCATTTCCCGCGGATGTTGACCACATATGACGCTAACAAACTCAGCAAATGTCATTTCGTGATCAATCTCATTTCGCAGGCCGATTTTTTGAGCCAACCAAGTTCTTTGTTCTGTGGGACGAGTGATCTTGTCAAGATACCCGGACAGCAATCGCTCATACGGGTTCCTGACAAAACAAAATTTGAAAAAGCCATCTGATGCAAAATATCTACTAAAGTCCCCCAGCTGCAGCGGCGTCAGCAATGGCGAAAGCGGCCTTTCGTGCATCAGCCGCGGCTCGGCATAAGAAAACTCTGGGTCCTCCAACTCTGCTCTGATGAGAGTGTGCTTGACGGTTGAGCAGCCAGCTTTTGGAGTTTCCACGTAGATGTACTTGTTCTTCAGTGAAATGTGCACCGAATAGATGAAGTTCTCCCAAGGAACGACTTCAATAAAACTCTTTTGTTCATCCGATAGACGAATACTAAATCCCAATGCTATCTCCAAACATGCGCGTCTGATCCGATGTCCCGCGTTCGCTCTTAGTTTGTAGGTACATTTTTAAGGCGCACTTTCACATGTTGCCATTCCAAAAGATTTGCCGGGCAATCTTCGGGGGCAATCCGCTCTTTCCGCTTATAGTGCTCCAGCACGTCATATTGAACATTGCTGAGACCATCTGTCTTGTGCCCCTGGTTGTGTACCATTTGGTAGAGTAATTTCTCGCGCTTTTTGTGATTGGCTGCACCCACTTCATTGACCGCACCCGCTGGGTCATAGCCCGCACTTAAATGGTCAAGGGCGTCAAAATACCCGTCGCGGTGCTCAATGAGCAGCTTCTCGACTTCCAGCCGATTGCGAAAGTCGTCGTCTTCGGAACCCCAGCCCCAATATTGATTGGAGTATCCATTGGCAAGCGCGAGGTCGGCTTTGTTCACTGCCACCACGCCGCCCCAGAACGTCGCCTGGATATGGTGGGCACCTAATTTGCCCCCAGGAACGTAGGGGCGCATATGGGCACCACGCCAAACAATCCGTGTCGGTTTTGTCGCATAGCTGTAGTCCGCCCAAATAGGCAAATAGTCCACATCGTGGAAGCAAAAATAATCCGCGCCTTTGGTCAGACGCGCGCCCACGTTCTTAAGCGCACCGGCGTTGAACGGTGTCCCCGCCTCTTGCTCTACGACGGTCACCGCGAAAGGAATGTTCCTGTCGTCCTTGTCGTGCATAAAGTATCTGAGAATATGACTTGAAAACTGCTTTAGATGCACCGCCCGGTCGCGATAAGGCACGATGATTGAGAGCCGCTTGTCCGTAATGAATTCGGGCTTCTCTTTCAACTCAAAGTCAGGATATTCGTATTCCACTTAGTGCCCCTCGTCCCGGTAGAGTCGCACTTTCACATGCCTCCAGAAGAGGAAATTGCGCGGTAAATTCTCTTGATCCAGATCTGTTCTCTCACATTCATCAAGCACGTCATAGCGGAGTGAATTGAGGCCCTCGGACTTATAAGCCTCCGCCACTTTTCTATTTTTGAATTTTGTCCGTAACAATCGGTCGTTAGTGATCGTCACTTTCTTTGGCTTGCGGTCTGCGTCGAACCCATTGCTGGCATGGGGAATGGGATTGTAAAACCCGTCGCGGTGCTGCACTTCAATCTTCTCCAATTTGCAGCGCAGGCGATTGTCATCATCCTCAGACCCCCAACCCCAATAATGGTTCGAGTAACCGTTTACCTGAACAAATTGCTCGCGATTGTAGAGCACCACGCCGCCGAAATAGCGATCCCTCTGATGGTCAAGGATGACATCGCCGCCCGGCACCGTTGGCCGCTCTTCATTGCCAAACCAAATGAGGCGCGCGGGGTTTTCCGGGTAGCGATAATCAGCCCAGATAGGGAGAAAATCGACATCGTGAAAACAGTGATAGTCGAAGTCCTTTGTGAGATCGAAGCCTACATTTCGGATGGCGCCAATATTGAACGGCAATCCTTCGTCCTGCTCTACGATGGTAATCCCAAGCGGTACATGGCGGTCGCGTTTGTCATATTTAAAATAGCTAAGAATATGCCTTTCAAACACCTTTAGATGCTTGGCACGGTCCCGATAGGGTACGATCAATGAAAGACGCTTTGCGGCCACGAATTGGTCTCCCCAGGGTTGGCGAGGGCATCATTACATGGCCACCACGAAATTCAACCGGTTGGTCTTTGGTCAACTGAATATTTCGGCTTGTGAATCCCGCATATCCCGCCTAGAAAATCCCCTTCGGCACAGGAACTGAGAGTTGTCAAAGCGCACCATGAAGTATGTCTTTACCATCACCGCAGGGCGGACCGGCACCGCTTGGCTAACACAGCTGTTTGACCTCAATTTTGAATGCACCGCTGTTCACGAATATCTCAATTTTGGGGATATCGGCATACGGTCCCCCGACATCGGCATCATGCAAGCGTTCAATCACTGGGGCAACAATGACCGTGTGCGCAATTTCTGGCAGAAAAAACTCTCGCTCCTGCCAAAGACCGGCCTTTACGTTGAGACAAATCACGCCCTTACCAAGGGTGGCCTGATCGAAAATATTGACTTTCTACCAGCCGACGCAGAGGTCTTCTTTGTGGCCATGCGACGGAATTGGACCCGGCAGGCCTTAAGCTATCTCAATCGATATGACTTTTCGAATTTTACCACGGTCTGGCAATGGTATCTCGATCACCGTTATGCCCTCAATATCGTACCGTCGGAGCAACTCTACGCCACCGGCATGTTGGGAAGCATTCTTTGGTACATCATCGAGGTTGAAACGCGGCAAGCATATTATCGCCAGCTCTATAGCGACCGCTTTACTTTCATTGACAGCACCTTGGAACAGGCGACCACTATGCGCGGAGCGCAGGAACTGCTCGCGCCACTCGGCCACACCGGATCTGTATATATGCCCGAAAAAACCAATGTGAACGCGGCCAAAGGATCGCCCTTTACGCCGGAACAAATTGACGCCGTCGTTGCCAAAATTGCATTCGACGCGGAAAAAATGGCGGCATCTTTCATAGCCTCTGGCCGCCGCTTGGGTGATCGGGACTCGGTTCTGAAATGGCATGCAGCGGTTCAACAATCCAAGAGCGCAGCCACGCATTAATTAAGTTTTTAGATGCAGCAGTCGCAAAGCGCGAAGATTAATTCTGAATTAGCACATAAGGTCAATACTCCGTGGGTTGTTTACCCTTGGGGGGAGTATCTTGCGCGAGCGCGGCGATCAAAGCACGAACTACGACTGGGCGGGTCACTTTGTGGAGCCGGACCAAGAGCGCGCCTATCGATTGGCTACATGGCGGTCTGACCGAGCCAATCTAGAGAGGGTCGGATGGATTGCCGGGTTTGTGATCCTCGCTTCCTTCGTGATTGACTACAATTACCTTGGCCTGTCATTTCCGATCTTGGTGTTGGATTTCGCGCTACGAGCGGTTACCTCTGCTTGGGTCTTTGGCTATACGGTGGCTGTGCGGCGCGCATCACTTCATCCTCGGTGGGATCAACTCTCCTTTGCCACCGAGATCATCATCCTTTCCTTCCTATTTGGCATGCAAATTTCGCTCGCCAGTCAGGTAGTGGATCAAGCTGCCGTATTGATTGCAATTTCCATTTTCCTCTGGTTCTACGTTCCTATCCATTCAAAGTATGCGATTGCGGCATCCATTTATATGATTGGTGGCCAACTAGCACTAAATGCAACCATCATAAATGTCGGCAACGCCGAAAGTGCGATGACGTACGTTCTGATGTTGATGCTTATGGGAATGGGATTCCTCTCAAAGCGTGCGAGCGAAAAGTTGCGCCGCGAGAACTTTTCCCATGACCAACGGCTAATCGAAACCAATGAGGCACTCCGCCGTGAAGTTGAAACCCGCGCCAAAGCCGAAGTGCGCGAAGCCAGTGCGCGCGAACGCTTTGAGTTACTGTTCCGGGTTTCCCCTATACCCTTGGCACTGACCAAACATAAGGGCGGTATTGTGATTCAAGCCAATGACGCCTCACTGGCACTTATCGGGTGTCAAGAGAGTGATGTCGTTGGAAAGAGCATCGGAACCTATGTTCGACATACACCCCCATTGGCGGACTACCTGGCAAGCGTCGATGCCAGCCGCGAAATAGTATCCGGAGAAATTCAAATCGATAGCGTTTCCGGTGGGGTGCGCGATTGCGTCGCCACCAGTATGCGCTTCATGATGGAAGATGAAGAATGTGTTGTCACTGGCCTCTATGATATCACGCACCGGAAGGAACATGAGCGCGATCTTGTCGACGCCAAGGACAGAGCTGAATCCGCACAGAAATCCCAGGCGGCGTTCCTGTCTACTATGAGTCATGAGTTGCGCACACCGCTGAACGCACTGCTGGGCTTTATGCAAATCATTGAGATGGATGAAATTCCTGAGGAGTCGAAGCAGCATCTGACATTGGCGCGCCAATCCGGTGAACACATTCTGCAGCTCATTTCTGATATTCTTGATCTGTCAAAACTATCCGCCGGAAAGCTGACAATTCAACCGGTCGAGACTGATTGCCGCGCGCTGGCACAAAAAGCTCTGGACACATTCAAGCTGGCAGCAGCGGAGAAAGGCATCACCCTGCGGCTAGACGTCGATGACGACCAATTTGTTAGCTATGTTGATGACATCCGAACCAGGCAGATTCTCCTAAACTTGATCGGAAACGCCGTAAAATTCACTTCAAAAGGCACTATTGCGCTCAAGCTCCGGCGCACCATGCATGGAGGTAGCCCTGCCTTGCGATTTGAGTTGAGCGATACAGGTATTGGTATCGATGGCTCAAAGCTGAAAGAGATCTTTCTGGAGTTTCGGCAGGCTGACGCAACCACCACTCGTGCCTTTGGGGGTTCGGGCCTTGGGCTTTCAATTTGCAAGAAACTGGTTGACGCCATGAGCGGCGAAATAGGCGTCCGAAGCGCGCCAGGGCAAGGCAGCACATTCTGGTTCGTTGTGCCGGAAATGGTGGAAGACAAATCAGCCAGCAGCCGACCAAGTGCCGCCTAGGGCGCGCCTATTTGATCAACGCCCTGACGCGCCTTTGAACATAGGGCACCACCTCAGCCTCAAACCATGGATTTTTCTTTAGCCAAGCTGTGTTGCGCCATGACGGGTGAGGCAGCGGAAGATAGTTTGGCAAATACTCGTTCCACGCAGTAACAGTTTCGGTGACAGAGGCTTTTCGCTTGCTGCCCAGGTGCCACTTTTGCGCATAGGCCCCCACCACCAAAGTAAGCTGCAGACCGGGAAGGGTCTCAAACACCTGCGCGCGCCATGCCGGGGCGCACTCCGTCCGTGGCGGTAGGTCGCCACCTTTGGCGTCCAAACCCGGAAAGCAGAACCCCATAGGAACAATGGCGATCTGACGTTTGTCATAGAATTGGTCGCGATTAACCCCCAGCCAATCCCGCAATCGATCACCGGAGGGGTCATCAAAGGGGATACCGCTGGCATGAACTCGTGTGCCCGGCGCCTGGCCAGCAATGCAAATTTTTGCGCTTTCATGGCCACGCACAATGGGCCGCGGATCATGGGGCAAAGGCCCGCGACGCCCTGGCGTTTCAACACAAATCCGGCACGCCCGAATTTTTTTGAAGAGAATGTTTTGGGGGTTGCTTGCCACGTCAGCGCAGCTTCACCGCCGTGCCCGTGACCAAAATTTCCGCCGCGCCCTGCATCACCATGGACGTGGTAAATCGTACCGTAACAACGGCGTCGGCACCGGTTGCTTCAGCATTTGCCAGCATCCGATCCAGCGCCTGTTCGCGTGCTTCCGCAAGCAGCTTGGTATATTCCATCACCTCACCGCCAACGATCATGCGCAGACCGGCAAGAATGTCGCGGCCAAAGAAACGAGCGCGTACAACATTGCCCTTCACAAGCCCCAATGTGGTTGCGATCTCGCGGTCTTCGAATTTATCTTGCGTCGTAATCAGCATAGAAATCGCCTCATTGATCTACGTTGTCAGAATAGTACCTGTCTTCTTTGCTTGTGGCTTGATCGCGCAATACCACAACGATCAAAATAATCACGGCGAGCAGCGGGATGAGTCCGAGAATACCAAAGGGCCAAACGGCAATCATCCCCACAAAAAGCGCACTCAGATAGGCGACAACGCCAATAACGGCCGTCGCACCCAGTAAAAAGAACGCCGTATTGACCAAAGGTCCGCGTGGTTCAGCCATATGTCAGCTCCTCCAAAGAGCGCTTGTTAGCGCATGATCCAAAACCACGCCGCCCGCTAATATTCCCGCAATAAATAACTTGGTCATGCATAGGGCCCTGCAAGGTTAGGTCTAGGTTTCCAAATTCCGTAGCAGATTCTTTGCAATAACAAGCTGCTGAATCTGGCTGGTTCCTTCATAGAGCCTGAAGATCCGCACATCGCGATAGAACCGCTCAATGCCATAGTCCGCCACATAGCCCGCGCCGCCGAAAATCTGAACCGCACGGTCCGCAACGCGGCCCACCATCTCCGAGGCGTAGAGTTTGCAGCACGACGCTTCCATGCTGATCTTGTGGCCTTCATCCATACGGCGGGCGGTCTCTAACACCAACGCCTTGGCGGCAAGATACTCGGTCTGGCTGTCTGCGATCATCGCCTGGATGAGCTGGAATTCGCCGATGGCCTCACCAAATTGCTTGCGCTCACGGGCGTAGCCCACGCTTTCGCGGATGAGCCGTTCCGCAACCCCGGTGCACACAGCAGAGATATGTATCCGCCCCCGGTCGAGCACCTGCATCGCGACTTTAAAGCCCTGCCCCTCTTCACCGAGCAAACAAAAAGCAGGAATCCGCGCATCATCAAAGGCAACATCACAAATGTGGGCACCTTGCTGACCCATTTTTTTCTCAGAGGCACCGAGGGTAATACCCGGTGTGTCCGCAGGAACCACGAACGCTGATATGCCTTTCGAGCCCGGTGTGCCGGGGTCGGTTCGCGCCAAAAGCGTGAATAATGTCGCGTTAGCGGCGTTGGTGATAAAGCGCTTGGTGCCGTTGACGACATACTCATCGCCATCAAGGATGGCCGTTGTTTTGAGGCTCGCTGCGTCGGACCCTGCGTCGGGCTCCGTCAGGCAAAACGACGAGATCGCCTCACCGCTCGCCAATTTGGGCAGGTGTTCAGTTTTCTGAGCAGCATTGCCGAACATGACGATGCCCTGACTGCCGATTCCCACCGTGGTGCCGATAACTGATCGAAACGCTGGGGAAGTGTTGCCCAGCTCCAGGCACACCAACACCTCTTCTTCCATAGTAAGGCCAAGGCCGCCGTACTCCGTTGGAATTGAGATGCCAAAAAGCCCCAAGCCGCGCATTTCATCGATGACATCCAGCGGTACCGCGTCATCTTCTGAAACCTGAGCTTCAAGGGGAACAAGCCGTTCGCGCACGAAGCGGCGCACGGTTTCGATCAGCTGATCGCGTGTTTCAATGTCTAATGTCATAGCGGAAGAGAACCAGAATAGGCGCACAAACTCAACGGCTTGGGGTATCGGTGAAAATTGCGCCATAGGCGAAAAAGTGCTATACTTTCCATCTACAGGTTAAGGTTGTGGGACCGGCCTGGATAGCTGCAAGGGGGGCTTACCATGTCGATCAAGTCGATTTCGTCGGTTATTTTGATAGCTGTGACGCTTGCCCTTGGCGGCTGTGTAACACCTGGAATGATCGGTCCAACGGCATGGATCGTCTCCGTCGAAACTTATCTGTCACGAGCAGATCTAGAGGGTCGGGATTATGTCTTCGTTGTTGATTCACGCGGGATCGACAATCCTGCCCCATTGGCTGAAATGGAGCCCATACTTGAGGAGTTAGAATTTCTCCTTGCACGCCGCGGCTTTACCCGAAGTGGAAATCTAGAAACGTCGGACTACACAATATTTGTCGCGGCTGGCTATTGGGAAAATGATTCTTATGTTGATCGCCCAGTCTATTCGGGCGGGGAACGAGAATACATTGAATTAGAACGGCAAGTTCCGCGGTACAATCGTCGCGGTCAATATGTCGGCACACGGACGGAGTATGACCATGCATATTATACAACTCCAAGAGTTCAAACCGGCGTAGAGCGAGTTCGACGACGCGATTCTTTTCCCATGCTTGCCCTTGGTATTGAGAGAAGCGGTGTTCGCTTCGAGTTACCAAGAGACCGGCGAACTGCTGATCCTAAATTTCGACCCAGCGGGGAGCTGCTCTATCTCGGCACAGCCAGAATGCCAGCCACTACAATATCATTACTTGGTGCCGCTAGATGCCTCATGGAATCATTGACCACGGCTTTTCCGGAAGGCGGGCAACCACTAACCCACAGTGTCCCCAACCGCCTCGTTTGCTCCCTAGAGCGGGAGCGGCAAGGCGGCTGAAGCCGCCGATGATGCCCTAAGGTCAACACCGGGCTCTGCTCGGGCGCTGATGTGCAGTTAAAAAATTCTCTGCTACACAGGGGCATGACTCATTCTTCTGCTGCTGCCCCCTCCGCCCTCAATGGCCTTCGTGTGATTGACTTCACGCGGGTTCTTGGCGGACCCTATGCTACCCAGATCCTTGCCGATCATGGCGCTGAGGTGATCAAAATTGAGCCGCCGCAAGGAGATGAAACCCGCGAATGGGGCCCGCCCTTTGAGGCAACAGAGCAAACAGGCAAGAAGCGCAGCAGCTATTACCTGGCCATCAACCGGGGCAAACGCGGCTTCGCCATTGATTTGCGCACCGAGGCGGGTCGCGAAGTGGCGTTCCGTTTGTTGGAGACCGCCGATGTCATGGTGGAAAACTTCAAGCCTGGCACATTGGAAAAGTGGGGCATGGGCTATGAAGAAGTATTGGCTGCGAAATTTCCCAAGCTGATCCATGCGCGCATTTCGGGATTTGGCGAGTTTGGGCCGCTGGGGCGCTACCCCGGATACGACGCCGTGGCGCAAGCTATGTCAGGGCTGATTTCGGTTAATGGTGCCCCGGATTCTGGCCCGGTGCGCATTGGCGTCCCCCTCATTGACCTGTCCACCGGGTTGAATGCCACCATTGGCATATTGATGGCCCTGGCAGAACGGCAAAAATCCGGCAAGGGGCAATTTGTTGAGACCACGCTCTTTGATACGGGCCTCAGCTTGATGCACCCCCACGCCGCCAATTGGCTGATGTCTGGTGAACTACCGGAATTGACCGGCAACGCCCATTCCAATGTCGCGCCTTATGATTTGTTTCCCACCAAAACAGGCATGCTGTTTCTTGGCATTGGCAATGACCGGCAATTTGAAAAAGCATGCAAGTTGTTTGGATGTCCCGACCTCGCGACAGACCCGCGCTTCACGACAAATGCCTTGCGCCTTGAAAACCGAGCGGCGTTGACAGAAATCCTGGGTGCCATCTTGCTCAACCATGACGCGGATGCCATATCGCACGCCCTGTTGGAAGCTGGTGTTCCGGCCGGACCGGCCCATGATGTCGGGGAAGCCCTGAGCCACGAGCACACAAAGGCGCGCGACATGGTGATTGAAGAAGCGGGCTATCGCGGCGTTGCCAGCCCGATAAAATTTTCGCGCACCCCCGCCGCCTTTCATAGCGTACCGCCGCGCTTTGGCGAGGATACGGATCAATTGCTCTGTGAACTCGGCTATAGCGATGACGAAGCGACGGCGCTCAAGCAAAAGAATATTGTGTTCGGAGACGATGACGCATGAGGCATAACCACCGCCCTGCCCGCGAATTTGGAGATGACCCACGGCTGGAGGGATACCTTTCCTTCCACGGCGAGGACCCCTTCGAGGTTCAAAACGGACCTTTTTGCTGGCGCGAGAACGAAGACGGCAGCAACACCTGCGCCTTCATCGCTAAACATCAACATTTGAACGACGATGGCTACATTCACGGCGGCGCGTTGATGTCATTTGCGGATTTTGCGCTGTTTCGTATTTCTGATCCCGTGCGTGACAACACCCCTTGTGTCACCATCTCGTTCACATCTGACTTCACGGCGGCCGGTATAGACGGCGACTTCGTTCAATGTGACGGTGTGGTGGTTCGCCAAACCAAAAGCCTGATCTTCGTGCGAGGCGAAGTTTTCGCCATAAGGGAGGGTGACCGCGTCGTGTTGTTAAACTTCACCGGCATCCTCAAGAAGATTCGCGCATGAAACTTGGTATTCTCGATCAGTCACCAATTTGCGAAGGACGCACAGCGTCTGATGCGCTCTTTGAAACCATTGAACTTGCCAAATTTGCTGAGCAACTCGGCTACCATCGCTATTGGGTGGCCGAGCACCACAATACGGAAAGCTTTGCAGGCTCTGCGCCTGAAATTCTCATTGCGCGACTGGCAGCGGAGACCAGCACCATGCGCGTGGGGTCCGGCGGCATCATGATGATGCACTACGCGCCCTATAAGATTGCCGAGCAGTTTCGCGTCCTGCACACCCTTGCGCCGGGGCGCATCGACCTTGGCATCGGGCGAGCCCCTGGCGGCGACATGAACGCCATTGCCGCGCTTCAGGCCGGGCCGGAGCGCTATGGCAGCCACGTTTATCCCTCGCAAATCCAGCTCATCAAGGATCTGCTCGCCGATGCCAGCGGCGCGGCCGCCCTGCCCGACGCGCACCCCTTCGCCACCATTCGCGCGCGGCCTCTGGGGCCGGGCTCACCTGAAATGTGGTTGCTGGGCTCAGGCCCTGATAGCGCTGAAGTTGCTGCGGTGACCGGTCATCCCTTTGCCTATGCGCATTTCATTGTGGGCGACAGCGGTACCGGAGGCATCGACGGACCTGGATCCATGGCACATTACCGGCGGCGTTATCAGCCAAGCGCCAACCACCCCGCACCTTATGCAACATTGGGCGTGGCAGCTATTGTTGCCCAAACCCAAGACGAAGCAGAACGCCAGGCAAGCTCCGTTCGCCTTTGGGCGGCCCGAGTGGGACAGGGCCAGCACCTGCCGTTTCCCTCCACAGAAACGGCCTTGGCCCATGTGTTCTCAGAGCGGGAAGAGGCCATCCTTAGCGGACGAGCCTCCCGCGCCTTTGTGGGCACGCCAGATGCTGTGCGCGATCAATTGATCGCCAAGGCAGAGGAATATGGCGCGGACGAGCTGATGGTCGTCACCATCACCCATGACCAGATGGCGCGGCGGCGCTCCTATGAACTTTTGGCCAAATCGTTCGGTCTGTGTCCCAACTAGTCTTCGGAAAGAACGCGCAACGCCTCAAGTCGATCCGCTTCACTTTCCATAAACCAATCCTGCGCGGCAAAGCTTGCATAGGCAATTTGTGCCCAAGCCTTAGCCCTGTCTCTATCTCCCAACTCAGCGGCACAAAGAGCGGCTTCCTCGGCCAGATATTCGTCTTGCACGTCAAACTCAGCCGCAATGGCGCGGAAGGCACTTTCTTGCAGCACCAGCGCCTCCGCGCAGTTTCCCTGGACGCGCAACACACGACCCAAAGCATAGTCGGCGATCAGAGTTTCCATATGTTTGTCCGGCGTTGCAGCATAGGCAATGCCGCTCAAGCGAAACTGCGCCGCTGCATCGTCGAGCTGGTCTGCGAAGAAATAACTCCAGCCCAAATTGTTGTGCATGGGACCGAGCCAATAGCGCGACCCATCGTGGGGTTCGCGCGCGATATAGTCGCTCAGCCTCTGAAGCCAGCGCTCTTCCCCTGCGATATCCGCAGCAATGGCCGCCATATGCATGGCATCGCCCGCGAGGAAATGCTCGCCCGCCTCAGCAGCAATGGGAACCGCTGATTCAAACAGCACCAATGCCGCCTCCGCATCACCGCTTGAATTGAAGTTGCGGCCACGCTCAAGCAACAACCGCACCGCCACACGCGGGTGATGGGCGGCGGACATTGCCTCCACCGCGTCAAGCAGATCATTGGCGTCCCCAAATTGGTTGCGCAGGGAAAACGTGCGCGCCACTTGGCTCAACGCTTCTGCACTGAATACGTCATCACCAGCGGATTCCGCTTCAGCGGCAAGCTGGCGAAACCGGGTCTCGCTGACCGCAGGGTCGGAGAAATCCCAAACCTCGCGGAGGTCAGGCCAGGGCGTCATGCTTGTGTCCTCTAGGGCTGGTGTGCAGGCCAAAGCCGTCATAGCAATCACTGGAAATAAAATGCGCCATCCCATTACCACAACCCTTTGCAAATGGAGCGCAACCATATGGGATTGCCTCACCGGGCGCGACTTTATTGTGGGGGACGATCTGACCGTTGCAGATATCCTGCTGGCCGCCCGCCTGCGCTACGTCCACGGGGACGAGGTATTGGAGCCTTTCGCAGAGGTGCGACGCTACTTAGCCGCCCTTTACGCCCGACCAGCCTATGAGCGGACTTTTGCCGTCAATGGCACCGGCCCGCTTTGAGCCCCAAAAAAAAGACCCGTCTGGTTGGACGGGCCTTTAGTACGATAGAGGGGCTGCAAAGCCTGGAAATTACATCCAGGACAAAGTGCTGAGGTTCATACCGGCGTTGATGACGCCGAATGCGACCGTTGCATAGAGCCCACCGGTCATAAGTTGAGATACAATTTTCATCGGTAGAGCCTCCTTGCTCGGCGTTGTCTGATGGCGCTGATATAGGCGCATGGCCCGGCCATGAGAATTGCAAAGATTGCATAGCTGCGTCTTGGAATTTGCACAGGGTTTCTGCCAGAAAACGCTACAATTCCCGTTGGGCGAGAGGGCGCATTTGGAGCCGCTGATGCCCTTGACCCTCGCCCTGCCCCCGGGGCATATCTCCCCCTGAATGACATTCAGTCACCAGGCGCGATTTCTCGCCCCCGCTTCTCAGGAGAGCCCCCATGTCCGACATACGCTTTGACGGTAAAACTGCCATTGTTACTGGTGCTGGCGGGGGCCTTGGACGCTGCCACGCTCTTGAGCTCGCCAAGCGCGGGGCCAACGTGGTGGTCAATGATCTTGGCGGATCTGTCGATGGCACAGGTGGCTCCTCCGACGCCGCCGACAAAGTGGTTGCGGAAATTAAAGCGGCCGGCGGCAA
>JAJFIK010000018.1 GCA_021775005.1 Rhodospirillales bacterium | reverse complement strand
CAGCCGAGATCTCGACCCGGTGCTTGCCCGCCCCCGCGGCCATCACCATGTCATCAGGAATGACGCCATAGTCAGTCCAGAAATCTGTTGAGTTGCTCAGGGGCACGGTGTTCGCCGCAAAGTGACGGTCCACCGGCTCATTGAGCCACCAGGTGAGGCCATAAGCTGGGTTGGCGCTGCTGCCAACAAACAACGCTGCAAAGGCGCCCGGGTCCACCAGCTGATCACCCCGCCACTCGCCCCCCTGCAAGACAAACTGCCCAAACCGCGCCCAGTTTCGCGCGGTGAGTTGCGCGCCTGATGGCAGATGCGGATTGCCGTCGCGGCCATGGCGCCACTCATCATAGCGCACGCCAATGGGCTCAAAGATGCGCCGGGTCAGATATTCAAGCGGTGACTCGCCACTCAATTTGCGCGTTACAAGCTCACCAAATATTTGAAAGGGTCCGGGGTGATAGCGAAAGAACGTGCCGGGTGCGCGATCAGCCCGCCCCTGTATGGCATCTGCATAACTCGGCGCGCGGGCTACGCGACCTTCATGGTCGATGCCATCCGTTAGCTGCAATAATTGCCGCACGGTGATATTGCGCCGCCTATCACCGCGCCACTCGGTGATGGTGTCTGATACGCGCTCATCCAATTCCAAAAGCCCGTCCTGCGCCAAAGCCGCGGCGATGATCCCAGAGAAGCTTTTTGTGCCGCTGGCGAGCACATGGGCCTCGCGCCTGCCGCCGCCATTGGGGTAATTCTCAAACACCACCTCGCCATCAATCATAACGAGCATGGAGACCCCGCGATGATCGGCGCTGTATTGCGCGGCCTCCTCAAACCCGGCGAGGGCCGTTGTAGGCCACAAAAGCACAAGCGTTAATGCGGCCAGCCGGGTTAATTCTCTGATCATGGCGGAATCCTCCCCTGTTTGTGTACTCAGAATTACACGATCTTGACTAGCGTCTCTGTCGCCCCCTTGGCAGACTAGTGGCCGAATATGTGACGAATGCACTAGGAGGCCGCCATGCGTTGGCTCGTAACAATATTGATGGTTTTGGGCTTGGGGCTGTCGGCCTGCGGCAAGAAAGGTGACCTGGTGCGGCCGGGGGGCGAAGACGACCCTGATGAGGCCCACCTCACGCAACCGCAGGAGGACGCCAACTTTTTCGCATGACCAAACCGACGGTTCACTTCCCACCGCGAATTGAGTGGCGCGTTCGCATTGCCCATGTGGCGCTCGCCGTTGAGCGCATATGGTCATTGCTGTGGCCGGCAGGGGGATTTGCTGGGTTCTATCTCATTGCATCTTTGTTTGATGTTTGGGCGCTTATCCCTGCAACCCTTCATCTGTTTGCCCTCTTGGGACTTGGGGCGGGATTTACCTGGTCGCTTTATCGGGGCATTCGATCCTTTCATCGGCCGACGCGCGATGATGCCATTCGCCGCTTGGAAGATGACAACGGCTTGGCCCATCGGCCGCTCTCCAGCTATGCCGATCACATCGGTATTGGCAAAGAGGACGAAGCGGCGATAACCCTTTGGGCGACCTATCGCACACGGCTGCGGCGGCAATTCGCATCCGTCACGCCAGGCGCGCCGCGCTCAGATCTTGCCGCGCGCGACCCTTGGGCCATCCGGGGGCTTACGGTCTTGTTGCTATTTGCCGGACTTGTGGTCGCGGGCGCCGATGCCGGGCAGCTCATCCGCCACGGATTTGTGCCAGGCTTTGGATCATCCGCAAATGCCGGCGCCCGTCTTGATGCCTGGATCACACCGCCAAGTTACACCGGCTACGCGCCGCTCTTTCTCACCGACGAAACAGGCGATCTGGTGATGGACGTTGGAGCTGCGGGAACCGTGCAAGTCCCGCAAGGGTCTGAACTTGCCATTCGCATTGCGGGAACCACTGATGCGCCTGTTCTCACTGGTGCCTTGAGCGATTTAAGCGTGGAAGAAATTGCGCCACAAACCTGGAGCGTGAGCGGTATCTTGATGGAAACCGGCACTATTTCGGTTGCCGCGCCGGGGGGCGTGGAGCGCAATTGGGTCTTTGACCTCATCATGGATATTGCGCCAGAGATTGCCTTTGCGCCGCAACCCCACCCAACACCCTTAGGGCTGATCGGCCTGCCTTATACGCTACATGACGACTATGGCGTGGCGGCGGTTTCTGCCGAACTGCAACTGGTTCCTCAACCGAGCGCCGATGGCGGCTATCGGGATGAGTTTTTTGATGACAATGGGGAGCCGCGCGACGACGCCTTGTTTTCCGCCGCCGATCGCGCGGTCACGGAACTTGCCTTGCCTGGGCCGCATCCACGCTCCGCTGAAGACAGCCCATCCATTGATTGGCGCGCGCACCCCTGGGCCGGGCGTGAAGTGGTGTTGCAGCTCGCCGCCGTTGACGACGCAGGCGGGCGCGGGTTCACCCGACCGCAGATCATCGCCCTTCCCACCCGCGTTTTCCTGAACCCCCTGGCAGCGGCGGTGGCTGAGCAGCGCGCGTTGTTGGTGCAGGGTGAGACAGCAATTACCGACGTCGTCATGTCTCTTGATGCTCTCACCAGGCGTGCTGATTTGTATCTCGATGACCTCACAGCGTATCTGGGATTGCGCGCGGCAGTTTGGTCACTCGCAACGCGTCCTCCAGTGGACGATGTACGCGATGCCTATGACATTTTATGGGATCTCGCACTGCGTCTGGAAGACGGGGATTTGTCCCTCGCCCTTGATCGCATCCGCGAGCTTGAGCAGCAATTGCTTGACGCACTATCTCGCGGTGCCAGCAACCAGGAGATCGCCGCACTGATGGCTGCCTTGCGAGAAGCGATCGAGCAGTACATGCAAGCGTTCCAGAATCAGCCCGCAGATGCTCAAGCCCAGCAACAGCAGCAAGCGGGCGAGCAGCAGTCCATGAACCAAAACGATCTGCAGAGCTTGCTCGATCAAATCGAGGAACTTGCGCAGATGGGCTCCCGCCAGGCCGCCCGCGAGTTGCTGGAAGGCCTCGCCGACATGCTGGCGCAAATGGAGCGCGCCCAGCCGCAGCAAGGTGGCGGGGGCATGAGCCAACAGGAGCAAGCCCTCGCCGATGCTGTGGAGGGCTTAAGCGACCTTCTTGGGGGGCAAAGACAGCTTCTTGATGAGACCTTCCGCGGCGCGCAAGGGGAAGACGGTAGCCCATACGCTCTGACAGACCCCTGGTCTGACTGGGGCGGATGGCCCCCGCCTGAGGATTGGCCCTATGGCCACAATTTGCCCGAAGAAAGCCCCGCTGCGCCGGATGGGCAAGCGCCCCGCGGCACGGGGGAATTGGCCGGCGAACAAGCCGAGCTTATGAACCAATTGCGTGGCCTGATGGAACAATTGCTTGAACAAGGCGTTGAAACACCGGGCACCCTGGGGGATGCCCAGCGCGATATGGATGACAGCAAGGGCGCGCTGTCCGGCGGTAGTTTCGCAGGATCGGTTCCCTTGCAAGAAGAAGCGGTTGAGGCCCTGCGCAATGCACTTGAGGCGCTGGCGCAAAACCTGCTCAATCAAATGACCGAGCGCATGGGCGGCGATCAATCAGGATCGGCGTCTGGACGCGACCCCCTGGGGCGGACCTCACCCAACCAAGGGCTCGACTTTGGCGACAGTGTCAGTGTGCCAACGGAGCGGGAAATGCAGCGCGCCCGCGATATTCTTGAGGAACTTCGCCGCCGCGCCGGAGAGCGTGATCGACCTGAGATTGAGCTCGATTATCTCGAGCGCCTGTTGCGACGGTTTTGATTTAGGCGGCGTGCAATCGCCCTGGAAGCAATCGGTCCACTTCGCGGCGTAAGGCCTGTACGCTGAAGGGCTTTTGAATGATACTATCGGTCATTACATCAAGGGCGGTCAGCTTGGCGGCAAATGATCGATCCTCGCTCATCATCAACACTTTCAACTGAGGGAACTCGCGACGCGCTGCAATGGATAGCGCAATACCGTCCATCACCGGCATGCGCACATCAGCCAAGATAAGCGCAACGTCGGATTGACGCAGAATATCCAGCGCTTCACCCCCGTCGCCAGCACAGGAAATCTTATAGCCCACTCCGATCAACATGGCGCGTAGCGCTTTGCGTACCGGACCGTCCTTCGCCGCAATGATGATATGAACCATAATGACACCGCCTTCCCACAACCAATGATGGGCGTGCCTTGGGACGCGTGGTTAACCCGCCTCCGTGCCGATATAGGGCAGCCCTCGCCCTGAACCGGCAACATCCATGCCATAGCCGACGACAAAGGTATCGGGGACTTGAAACCCGACAAAATCAGCGGCTCCCGGGATTTCGCGGCGGTCCGGCTTATCCAGCAAAACACAGGTCCGCACGCGGGATGCGGCACGACTGGCCAGCAATGTCTTAACAAAGAAAAGAGTGTGCCCCGAATCCAAAATATCGTCGATGACCAATACGTCTCGCCCTGACACATCGGTATCAAGATCACTGGTCAATCGCACCCGGCCCTGACTCAGGGTGCTATCGCCATAACTTGAGAGGCCAAGAAAATCGACTTCCGCTTCGACGTTTTCTTTAGTCAAGGCGCGGATCAGATCTGCTGTGAAGACGAACGCCCCGCGCAAAATGCATACAAGCAAAAGCGGTTCCGTGACGTGGCCCCGTTTGCGTTCGCGCGCGATGTCTTTGGCAAGTGCGGCAACACGGTGGGCGATGTCATCGGCGGTAAAAAGAATCCGCGTCACTCGCGATCCTCATCAAATCGCACTTCAAAATCGTAAGCACCCACCGGCGGGCTCGCTAGCCGCGTGACAAAATCCGTTGAAGTCCCCGGCCCGATACGAGTTTGTTGAAGCGCAAAGGTCCAGTGGTAAAGCTCCACTTCATCGACGTCGCGCAAGGTAATGCGCAGGCGCGGAATGGGCAGCGACTGATCGGTTATATTGACCACCTGGCCGCGCACGGTCAGCATCGGCAAACCGTCGTTTGTGGTGCGCTCAAATGTGACGTCGCGAAAGTCAAGTCCCGAGCTGATCACTTCCACCCCTGTCAGGTTGTAGAGTGACGCGGTTTGGGGCCAGCCCCGCACGATCTCAACGCGATATTGATAGACCGCAGCAACCACCACGCCGATTGCCAGCAGAACCAAAATCCAAATGGCAAAGGTGCTGGCAGAAAACCCGCGCCGTCGGCTCGGCCGCTGCTCAGTAGAGAAGCGCTCAGCGCCCCCCAGACCGGGCACAACGGGCGCAGCCGCCTGGCTGCCGCTGGTGCCACCAAGCTGCAGGGTCGCGCCGGCGACCTGTTTGGGCATGTCGTCAGGCGGCTTTTGAAACCACGAATGGCCGCAATTGGCGCATCGAACCATGCGTCCGTTGGGATTAAGGCTCGTCGGATCCGACAAATATCGTGTCGAACAAGACGGACAGGTTAAAATCATGCGCCGGTCCTCAAGGAACTCCCCTTTGGCTAAGTTAGCACAGGGGGGCTGAGATGAAAAAATCATTTCGCGGGCCATTTGCACCGCCTTGCCTGCTCTTGACGGGGGGCGACGCGGCTGGAACCTTGGGGCAACGTGATTTGAACCCCTGAAACGCGAAAAAAGGTCCCCATGGTTCGGTTTGAGAATGTCGGCATGCGCTATGGCATGGGCCCTGAGGTCCTGCGCGACGTCTCGTTCCAATTGAGCCCGGGCTCGATTAATTTCCTCACCGGGCCCTCAGGTGCAGGGAAAACCTCGCTCCTCAAGCTCATGTATCTCGCGTCACGGCCAAGCCGGGGGCAAATCTCCATGTTTGGCTCCGATGTGAGCCAGCTCGGGCGCGAGGATATGCCGGATCTGCGTCGTCGCATCGGTGTCGTGTTCCAGGAATTTCGCCTGCTTGACCATCTCTCGGCATTTGAAAATGTCTGCCTGCCCTTGCGCGTTGCGACCTCGCCTTCGGCCAATTATGAAGCGGATGTTCGTGAATTGCTGACATGGGTTGGCTTGGGCGAACGCATGAACGCCACGCCGCCGACATTGTCTGGTGGTGAGAAGCAGCGAGTTGCCATTGCCCGCGCGGTAGTGGCGCAACCAAACCTTCTGCTTGCTGATGAACCCACAGGCAATGTGGACCCGGAAATGGGGATCAAGCTTCTGCGGCTTTTCACTGAACTCAATCGCATGGGCACAACCATCTTGATCGCCACCCATGACATGTCGCTGGTGGAGCGCACCCTTGAAGCGGGACACTTGCATATTGATGGCGGCAATATCAGCACCATGCGTGAAGCCCGTGTTGACCCCCGCGGTCGTCCGGTGGAACTCAAATGATTGCGCGCCTCCAACTATTCCTGGCGCAACGCCTGCCCTTGGCATCAAGTGTCATCCCCGCTGCCGGCGGCGCCCGCTGGCCCTTGCATCTGGTTATCGCCGTGATGTGTTTCCTTGCCAGTGTGGCACTGGGCATCACCATGACCGTGAGCCGCGTTGCGGATGATTGGTCGGCCGATCTGGCGGGCGTCATTACGGTGCAAATCAAACCCCGCCCGGATCTTGAGATTGAAAGCCAGATCAGCGAGGCCATGCGCATTTTGAGCGAAACGCCAGGTATTCTGAGCGCCACCGAAATCCCCCAACAATCGGCGGCTGAACTGCTGGAGCCCTATTTGGGCAGCGTTGAATTGCCAGATGATATTGCCGTGCCGCATTTGATCGATGTGCGCCTTGATGCGGATCGCGAACCTGACTTAAGCGCCCTTGCCCTGCGCTTGCAGGACGCCGTGCCCGGCGCAGAGCTTGACGATCACTTCAGATGGAAATCGCGCCTTGCTGCCTTTGCAGGGTCGCTTGAGGGGCTGGCCCTTGCCGCCCTCGGCCTCATCATTGCTGCAACTATTGGCATTGTTGTCTTTGCCACCCGGGCGGCCATGGAAGCCAACCGGGAAATTATCGAAGTGCTGCACCTTATCGGCGCGCGGGATGTTTTCATTGCTGGCGAATTTCAGGCGCAATTTCTCTGGGTCGGATTGCGGGCTGGCGTTCTTGGTGCCGTCGGCGCTGCTGCGCTGCTTTTCGCGCTGACCTTATTCTCAAGCGGCCGCGGTGAATTTTTCCTGCCCGGCCTTGGAGTTACATGGACGACCTATCCCGCCCTTATCCTCGTGCCGCTTTTGAGTGCGACGGTAGCGTTTTTGACCGCGCGCACCACGGCACTCTCTGTCCTCTCACGGACCCTCTGAGCCATGTTGATCCTGCTCGACCGCGACGGCGTCTTGAACGAAGATCGCCCTGATCACGTAAAATCCCCTGGCGAGTTCATGATGATTGACCAAAGCGCCGCTGCCGTGGCGCGGCTCAATCACGCCGGTCACAAAGTGGCACTCGTGACCAATCAGTCCGGTGTGGGTCGGGGGCTTTATTCGCCAGAGATGCTGGACAAGATCCACGAAAAGCTCAAAGACAGCCTCGCCCAGGCGGGCGGCCACCTGGATGCCATATTCATTTGCCCTGATGCTCCCGGGTCGCTGAGTGAACGCCGCAAACCGGAGCCTGGCATGTTGCGCGAGGCTATGGATCGCTTTCGCGCAAGCTCAGGTGATACTGTGATGATCGGTGATGCATTACGCGATTTGCAGGCGGCAGCACGCGTGAATGCCAAACGGATCTTGGTGAGAACAGGCAAAGGCGCCTCAACCCAGGCGCAAGGTCTTCCCACTAATATCCTGCCCGTAGCAGTTTATGAGACCCTTTGGGATGCGGTCGAAAGCCTTTTGGGCGCGGAGACAATAGAGCGTGACAACGCCAACACATAACTGGTTTTCGTTTTGGCGCGAGGGTTCGTCCCTACCGCGCAAGCGCTACCTTTTGCCCGGCATCGGCGGAGCACTTTTTGCGCTTTGGCTTGTGGGGTTTGCCTTTTTCGTAAGCGATACGTTTTACAATTATGTCTCGCTCTCTACACCAAGCCATGGCGGTATCGCCGTGTTCACCGGCGCGGGGGGCAACCGGGTCTGGATCGGGATGGATGCGCTGAACCGGGGTGCGGGAAATCGCCTGCTCATTTCCGGTGTCAACCGCGATGTGGACCGGGGGGCCCTTCGCGAGCTGGTGGATGACCCCAATGATTTGTTTGAATGCTGCGTTGATCTTGACTATATCGCTCAGAATACTTGGCAGAACGCCCGGGAGACGGCCGCTTGGGCGGCGCGGAATGAATTTTCAAACATCACTTTGGTGACGGCCCGATATCATGAAAAGCGCAGCCTGGCTCTGCTTCGCCATCACATGCCTGGCGCGAGCATTGTCAGCTATCATCAAACGGAAATGGGCACGGCCGTTGGGGAAATCGATCCCCTCAACTTCCGTACCTTGCGCATTCTGGCGTGGGAGTACACAAAGTACGAACTGGCCCTTGCGCGGATTCGCATCGCGCGTCTTTTCGGCCAACGTCCCTAACCGAGCTGCCAAGGGTCTTCTGTGATTAAAATTCGCGCCTATGCCTTTGCTGTCTTTTTATATCTCGGCACGCTCCTCATTGGGCTGGTGTGCTCTCCGCTTTTACTTGCGCCGCGATCTTGGAACGTGGTGTTCATCCATTGGTGGTGCGGTTGGATTCTTGGCGGGTTTGAGAAAATTGTCGGCGTTCGCATAGATCTGAAAGGCGTAGAAAACCTGCCTGATGGGGCGGTCCTGCTCGCCTCCAAGCATCAAGCCATGTGGGAGACCATGTATCTCTATCGCTTGGTTCCGGATGCAGCGACGGTGCTCAAGAAAGAGCTCATGTACATTCCGGTTTTCGGCTGGTGGAACTTAAAACTGCGGATGATTTATATCGACCGTGAAGCCCGCGCCGCCGCACTGAAAGACATGATGCGCAAAGCAAGCGCCACAGCTGAGGAAGGTCGCTCGCTATTGATTTTCCCTGAAGGCACGCGCGCACTGCCCGGTGAGAAAAGCGAATATAAGCCAGGGGTATTTGCGCTTTACCGAGCCATGAAAACCCCATGTGTGCCTGTCGCCCTGAACTCGGGGCGCTGCTGGCCACGCAGCGGCGTGAAGTTTCGACCGGGCGTGATCACGGTTGAAATCTTGCCGTCCATCGCGCCGGGTCTTGATCGCAAGACCTTCATGTCGGAACTTGAAACCCGTATTGAAGACGCTACCAATCGCCTTGTCGCCGACTAGACTTTGCCGAAGAAATGTACTGGGCAATCGGTCATGGTTCGGGCGCCTAATTGGTCTTGGCGGGTCCCGCCATGAGCGCCATGTGCAGATCATGAAGCGGGCCTTCGGCCATGCCCATCGCTTCCAGATGGGCCACGGCGTTGATGACATATTCCGGGTTCGCACCGGATTGCCCCACCCCCTGGCGCACCAAGCGGATTTGCTCCTCAAGAGAAAGCCGCCCGGCATATTGGCGGTGCGTTCGGTCCACAATGTAGGTGGTGGCGCGCACCTGCGCTCCGCCCTTGAGACGAATGGGAATGTCCCGCTCCAAATAGATCATTGTCGCCTGCTCCCGTGCGCGCAAATAGCTGAGCGTGCCCGGCCAGTGCTCCTCTGCCACTTGATAGGCAATGCCCTTGCAAGACCCGCCCCGATCCAGCCCCAGCACCAGGCCGGGAACTTCCGGCGTGCCGCGATGAACATGGGAAAAAACGCAGAACCCACGATGAAAGCCATGCAGGGTGGCCTCTGTGCGGGCCTGATACTCAAACCCCGGGCGCCACATGAGCGAGCCGTAACCGAAAATCCACGTCATTTTGCAAAGGCTCCACGCAAACAAATCCTGCCCACAAAATGCCTTTGTTGTCCTAGAATTCAACTCCATGCGTATTTTCATTCCCACCGCTGTTCTGATTGTGCTGCTGGGTGCCTATTGGTGGTTCTGGCAGCAGGCCGCTGACGAGGTCCGCGAAGAGGTCACAGAATGGGTCGAGAACGAGCGCGATGCGGGCCGCATTGCCGACTATGAATCCCTTGAAATCGTCGGATTTCCCTATCGTTTGCAGATAGAAATCACCGCGCCGCGCCTCGGCGATCCAGCCCTTGGGTGGTCATGGGAAGCGGCAAAAATGACCGGCTTCGTGCTGCCCTATCGCCTCAATCACATTATCATCGTGGCGGAGGGCGCTGAGCGGCTCGAGCTTGCGCGCCTTGGCCGCTATGAGGTCGTCACGGGCACGCCAATGCATCACCGCGCCAGCCTGATCATTCGTAATGGGGATCTGGAGCGCTTTGACCATGATCTGGAGGGCTTTGCCCTTACGCGCACGATTTACCACCCCGATCGGCCCGAAACGCCGGAGCGCGTTGAACTGGTGGCCGGGGAGCGACTAACCCTTCACACCCGCCGCTTACGCGATGAAGAGGGACTGCCAGACCGCGGCCACCATCACGCGGCAGTAGTGGAAGCGACCGCCATCACCTGGACCGGTCATCCCTATGAAGGGCTTGGACCTGACATTTCCACAGCAACGGCGCGGGTGATTCTGACCGGCCTGCCGGAAAGCGGCATTGGCTCCATCAACGATGAAATGCTGCCGGGATGGCACAACAATGACGGCAGTTTTTATCTTGATGAGCTTGGCATCCAGTGGGGTGAGATTGAGATCTTAGCAAACGGTGAAGTGCGCCTTGATCGTCGCAACCGCCCTCGCGGTCGCGCAACGGTGCTCATTGGCGGCCATGACGAGTTGATCGATGCCATGGTGGCCGGAGGCGCAATATTGCCGCGCTACGCTGAGCTGATGAAATCGGCCCTCAGTGTGATCGCCATGCTCAGCGGAGACGAAGAGGGCCGTATTCGTGCCCCCTTGCGTATGAGCGACGGAAAACTCCTTATCGGCCCGGTGGAGATTGCCAACCTGCCGCCGCTCTATCATGATGACGATGACGATGACGATGATGAGCCGGAGGCGGACGAGTGATTCTTCGGGTTTACCGCGCCGTGGTGTGCGAAGGTCAACAAGCCGCCTTTCAGGCATTCCTTGAAGAAACCGCCATCCCTGTATTGCGCGCCTGCAAGGGCATGAGCGCCCTTCGCGTTGGCTGGCCCCACGAAGCCTCGCCTCGTGAGTTTTCCATGATCATGGAGTGGGAAACCTTGGAAGACCTGATTGCTTTTACCGGCGAGAATTGGCGTGAGGCGGTGGTGCACCCGGACGAAGCGCACCTCTTGGAAGCCTCATATGTATCGCACTTTCATTTGCGCGCGCCGGATTAGTCGTGACGCCGCCCAAAGTCAGGCTCATCAGTCTCCTGCCCGGCTTCCACAATGCCTTTACGAATATCGCGGGTGCGCGTGAAGAGGTCTTGCAAAGCCTCCCCGTCGCCCCAACGGATGGCGCGCTGCAAGGCGGTGAGGTCCTCTGAAAATCGCCCCAACATTTCCAGTACCGCGTCTTTGTTGTTAAGAAAAACATCACGCCACATGGTCGGATCACTGGCCGCAATGCGCGTGAAGTCGCGAAACCCCCCAGCGGAATATTTGATCACTTCGCTCCGGGTGACACTTTCAAGATCTGCTGCCGTGCCGACAATGTTGTACGCGATCAAGTGCGGCACATGGCTGGTGATGGCGAGAACCAAATCATGGTGCGCGGCATCCATAAGTTCCACCTGGCTGCCAAGGGCATTCCAAAATTGCGTAAGCTTTTCCAATGCACTCGCGTCGGTCCCTTCTGGCGGCGTCAGGATGCACCAACGATCATGAAAGAGCGCTGCAAACCCCGCCTCCGGGCCCGACTGCTCCGTCCCCGCAATGGGGTGGCCGGGAATGAAATGGGCATGGGGGGGTATGTGCGGGGCAATGGCCTTTATCGCGGCAGCCTTTACCGAGCCCGTGTCAGTGACGATCGCGCCCTGCATAAGATGCGCGCCAATTACTTCAGCGATGGTGCCATACGCCCCCACCGGCACAGCAAAAATGACGAGGTCTGCATCCGTGACCGCCGCCCCAAGATCATCGCTGATAAAGTCGCATAGCTTGAGCTGGGCGGCCTTTGCGCGAACCTCTCTGTCGAGATCATATCCAACAATGATCGCTGCCGCGCCGGTTTCGCGCACACCGCGCGCCAATGACGAGCCAATGAGCCCCAGGCCAATAAGACAAACTCTGTCGAACACCGCATTACTCATGATGTAGAACTGCTCAAAGAGATGGGCGCGGCGTAGCCGCCAATGACCTTGAGTTGAAACACGCCCTCCGCCTTGGCGACAACCGCGAGGCGCGCATCGTCTTCGGCAACAAAGTTGTGCACCTCAAAAAGATAGCCCCGGCGATCCCCCCCGCCGCTTTCATCGGCAACCGAAATGAGTTCAGCCTTAAAGCCGGCACCCTTGATGAGCGAAGCAAGCTTGGTGCGTCCCATGTCCGCCCCGACGACGGCTGCGATCAAACTGACATCATCACCTGTTGGGCGCTGCGCCACGCAGGCGATCATGTAGGCTTTAAGGGATCCTTGGTCTGCAATAAGCGGGAGGCGGGCAGCAATGCGGGGGCCCCTGGTGCCTGCGCCAATCAAATAAGGCCACCAAGGCGTGTCATCTTCAAAAAGAATATCCGGCACAACGCCAACCGCGCCTGCGGTTTCTGCCACGTCTTGCACTATTTGCCCGACGCTTATGGCTGTATTGAATATCGTTGTGGAGCCAAAGTGAAAGCGCGCCATATCCCAATAGGCTGTACCATCATCACCGCTGGGCAACACCACGGAGAACGGCATCTGTAGAGAAAGGCTCGCCGCCATAATCTCGCGCCAGATGTGAAGGATCACAGGGAAGGGAATCGCGCCGTCATGATTGGCGGCCAACCCCCGCAGAATTTCCATTTCCCGCGCCGGCCGCAACGAGGGCGCCTCGCCCTTTGCTGTCACCAATCCGCCCACAAGGGCCGCGCGTTCCCGGAGCAGGTCATGGATCGCACCATCAAGCCGATCAATCTCGGTCCGAAGCTCTTTCAATGATGTTGGCGTCTCAGTCATATTCTTGCGCAGCTTTGCAATAGATTCCCCTTCGTACCGGTCCATTATGCGGACATATTGCAAAAATCAAAGGACCGTCTGAATCAGGATGAACCCGGACCGCCGGGGGCCAGGGCGGGCTGGACGCCGACGCGGGGTCGCGGCAGGGGCACGCGCACTTTTGCGCCTTTGAGAGGCGTCACCCCGCGCACCCGTTTGATCGCCTCGATGATGTGAACCCCGCCGAGCCCAATGTGAAGCTGCGGCGCGATCCGCTCCCACCCGCTGGCCATATTGAGCAAAAGCCGCGTGCGCACGGGAGGAAAATAGAGCGCCTGATCGTGGCGGTCCTTGGCAAAGCGATGCTGCCCCAGCAAGCGTTCAAACTGGCCGCGGCTGAACGGTCGCCCATGGGCAAAGGGATTTTCTTCAACCCGCGCCCAAAGCCCGCGCCGGTTAGGCACCACAGCAATAAACCGTCCTTCGGGCGTTAAGACACGCCAGATCTCGTCAAGGGCGGGCCCCAGGATCTCTGTGTTTTCCAGGTAATGAAAGGCGATCACGCGATCCACCGAAAGATCGGGGAAAGGCAGCATGTCGTCTTCTATGAGCGCAGTGGCGTTGCCACCGTTTTCAGAGCGCCACCAATCCGCGCCTTGTTTAGCGGGCATGGCGGAAATCATGCGGGCGGCCTCACGCGCAAACGGCCGCAGCAAGGGGTTCGCAAAACCAAGGCCGAGCACAGCATGCCCCGTAACATTGGGCCAAAGCGCGCGGAGACGAAGACGCAAGCGTCGCTGCACCATCTGCCCCAGATGGGTAGTATAAAAATGCTCTAGCTCGACAACATCCATGTGCATTTTGCAATTCTCCGCCCCCAAGATGTACCGGAGTTCTTAAAGAAACGCATCCCAGACTTGATAGGGGGGCCGCAGAGGTTTAACCATGACCCCCACCAAGGAGCGCGCCGCCATGTCCAGACTTGAAATCTATCAATTCGAGGCATTTGACGACAATTACGGCTTTTTAATCCATGACGCGGAAGCTGACGTTACCGCGGCCATCGACACCCCTGACACACCGAAAATTCTGGCGGCCTTGGACAAAACCGGCTGGCGTCTGAGCCATATTCTCAACACGCACCATCATTTCGACCATGCCGGCGGCAATCTGGAGCTCAAGGAAAAATTCAACTGCGAAATTATTGGCCCCACCGGCGAAGCCGATCGCATTCCCGGCATTGATATCAAAGTGGACGAAGGCGACACGGTGGCATTTGGCACCCGTAGCGCTAAAGTCTTCAATGTAGGCGGACATACGTTGGGACACATTGCCTATTGGTTTGAAGATGACGGTGCGGCCTTTGTGGGGGATGCCCTTTTTGCCCTTGGCTGCGGGCGATTGTTTGAAGGCACGCCGGCGCAGATGTGGGGCTCGCTGCAAAAACTGCGCGCACTGCCCCCTTCCACAAAAATCTATTGCGCGCACGAATATACCCAGAGCAATGCCAAGTTTGCGGTCACCGTTGATCCGGAAAACGATGAACTGCTCGCGCGCGCAGCGGAGATTGATGCGTTACGGGCGCGCGGCGCACGCACAGTACCCACGACCATCGAGATGGAAAAGGCCACCAACCCCTTTCTGCGCCCCGACGAGCCCAGTGTGCAACGCGCCGTTCATATGGTGGGCGCGGACCCGGTAGATGTTTTTGCTGAAGTGCGGCGGCGGAAGGATCACTTTTGATGAATGCCGAGGCGATTATCGCGACCCTTGAACTTGTGCCCCACCCCGAGGGCGGATTTTATCGTGAAATGTTTCGTGACGCCAAAGACCCTGAGGAACGCGGGGCATCCACGGCGATCTATTTTCTGTTGCTCGCGGGGCAACGCTCCCACTGGCACAGGGTGGATGCGGCGGAGGTTTGGCACTGGTATGCCGGTGCGCCGTTACTTTTGAGCATTGCGTCCAAGGAAACAGCAAAGCCGAAGGATCACCTGCTCGGCACAAATTTTGGCTTGGACGAACGCCCGCAAATCATTGTCCCCAAGGACCATTGGCAGTCTGCGGAAAGCCTCGGCGATTTCACCCTTGCGGGCTGCACAGTGGCACCAGGGTTTACCTTTGAGGGCTTTGAGATGGGGCCCTCAGGCTGGCACCCTGGTGCGGCCTAGTCGTCAAATGCCTTGCCGGATTTGGCATATGTTGCAAAGCGTTCGCCAAACACAATAACCCATCCGTTGTTATAGCCTTCGCGGGCTTTGGGCCCTTCGTCGCCCAACGCATCCCAATTGTAATGGGTGAGCGTCACGGTGCTGGTGCCATCGGCGGCATCATCAAAGGTCACTTTGACATTTGTGGATTGTTCTTCGGGCCGTCCAATATGCCAGGTGAAATTCAAGACCTTGCCGGGCTCAAACTCTACGACTTTGCCCCAAATGGTCTCAGTGCCGTCCTGGTTCGTTTCAAAAAGCCGACCGCCCACTTTGGTTTCCATGGTAATGGATTTGGTCTCATCGCCACCCAAAGAATGCGAGCGCTTTGGCCACCACTTGTCGATATCTGCGGTGAAATAGTCAAAAGCGGCGCGCGCATCCCGAGGCACCGTCAATTGTTTCACAATGGGTTCAATCTTCAAATCAGTCGTCATTTTTCTTGTCCTTGGCTGCTGTGTCGCGTTCCAGATGCACCGCGAAGTTCGCCAGCACATCTTCCCAATACTCATCGAGATAGGCGCGCAATTCGTCGAGCCCTTCTCGGTTGACGCCGTAATACCGGCGCGTGCCGTCTTTCCGGTCGGTCACAAGACCTGCCTCCTTCAAGACTTTGAGGTGCTGGCTGACCGCGGGCCTGGAGACAGGCAGGCCGTCTGCCAATTTGCCCACCGGGCGGGGACCATCACGCAGACGCTCAAAAATCTCGCGCCGGGTGGGGTCTGCTAATGCTTCAAGTACGGTGTCATAGGCCATGATGTATTGGTAATCCATTACTTACGGTTAGTCAAGGCTTATTTTCGGGATGCCCTAAAAGTGCCGTTTGGGTTATAACAGAGGAAGGTAACAGGAGGCCCGCCCATGCGCTGGATGATCTCACTGCTTTTTACCGCAATCCTCGCCGCCCCTGCCTGGGCGCAAAACAACCCCCTTGCCGTATTTGAGCCGCTGATGGGGACATGGGTGGGGACATCCACTGACCCCGACCACCCGGACGCCGCAGACATCATGCGGTTTGAATGGATCCTTGGCGGCGCGGCTGTGCAGCACACCCACCATTTGGAGCCCGGGACCTATGGCGGGCGCACAATTTACTTTTTCGATGGCAACGAAAACGACGGCCAGGGCGGCATCATTTATCATTACTTCACTACCGCCGGGTTCCACACCGAAGGGACAGCGTGGTGGGAGGATGGTCGCCTTGTGGCCCATGAATTTGTCACCGGCCTTCCCGACATCACCGAAGTGCAGGGATATGTCAGCCCAACCGATGCCGGGTGGGAGTCATCGGCAGAATATCTAACCGATGGGACATGGGTAGCCGGACACGGCTTTTCCTATGTAGCAGCAGCCGATGAAGAGGTCTCGTTCGGCGGAGAATAAAACTTACCCGTTGGCGATGTACTGGCCACCGTTCACGGTGAGCACCGCGCCGGTCACAAATGCCGCTTTCTCATCTGCAAGAAACGCCACGCAATGGGCGATCTCGTCCGCATTGCCCAAGCGCCCCACAGGGATTGACCCCACAATGGCCGTCAGAATGTTTTCCGGCACGCCGGCCATCATATCAGTGTCGATGTAGCCCGGTGCGATAGCATTCACGGTAATGCCCTTGCGCGCGGTTTCCTGCGCCAGTGCTTTGGTGAAGCCGATCACCCCTGCTTTGGCAGCAGAATAATTCGTCTGCCCCATCTGGCCTTTTTGCCCGTTGATGGACGAGATATTGACGATGCGGCCAAAACTGCGCGCGCGCATGCCCTCAATCACCCCGCGGCACATATTAAAGACGCTATCAAGGTCCACATTAATGACTTCGCGCCAACGCTCTGCGGTCATCTTATGCAAGGTCGCATCGCGCGCGATGCCGGCGTTGTTCACAAGCACATCGATGGGGCCCAGTACTGCTTCCACTTCGGCAATGCCGGCCTGGCAGGCATCAAAGTCACCCACGTTCCATTTGAAACATTTAATGCCAAGCTCGTCCGCGCAGGCATTGGCGGCATCATCATTGCCGCCATAATTGGCCGCAACATTATAGCCAGCCGCCTTAAGCGCGGCGCAAATGGCTTTGCCGATCCCGCGCGTTCCGCCGGTGACCAAAGCAACTTTACTCATGTCCTATGTCCTCATGTTTCGTGGTCGTCAGTTGCGTTCCACACACATGGCAATTCCCATCCCCCCGCCAATGCACAAAGTGGCGAGACCTTTTTTTGCGTCGCGCCGCTTCATTGCATAGAGCAGCGTCGTCAGAATGCGCGCGCCAGATGCGCCGATCGGGTGACCGATGGCAATGGCGCCGCCATTTACATTTACAATGGCAGGATCAATCCCAAGTTCTTTCACCACACAAAGGGCTTGTGCGGCAAAAGCCTCATTGGCTTCCACCAGATCAAGATCAGCGGCGGACCAGCCGGCCTTTTCAAGCGCTAATTTCGACGCCGGAATGGGCCCGGTACCCATCACCGCAGGGTCAACGCCGGCTTGGGCCCATGAAACGATTTTGGCGAGCGGCTCAATTCCGCGGCGCTTTGCTTCTTGTGCCGACATGAGCACGGTTGCCGCTGCCCCATCATTGATGCCGCTGGCGTTTCCGGCGGTCACCGTGCCACCATCCCGTTGAAACGCGGCGCGCAAACCGCTCAGTGCATCGGCGGTGACGCCGTCGCGCACAAATTCGTCATGGTCCAGCGTAGTGTCGCCTTTGCGCCCCTTAATGGTGACGGGAACAATCTCGTCACTAAAGGTATCAGCTTTTTTGGCTGCTTCGGCTTTGTTTTGCGATGACGCCGCAAAGCCATCTTGCTCCTCACGGGAGATCTGCCATTGGGTGGCAATGTTTTCTGCGGTCTGCCCCATGTGGTAATCGTTGAACGCATCCCACAGCCCGTCGGTGATCATGGAGTCCACAAAACTGGCCGGACCCATCTTCACGCCATTACGCAAGTGCGCCACATGAGGGGCCATGCTCATGTTTTCCTGACCGCCAGCGACCACAATGGCGCTATCACCGCAAGCAATGGCCTGCGCCCCAAGAGCCACGGCCCGAAGCCCGGAGCCGCACATCATGTTGACGTTCCATGCAGAGGTTTGGTGGGGAATGCCCGCAGCAACGGCGGCCTGGCGCGGCGGGTTCTGTCCCTGTCCGGCGGTAAGAACCTGGCCCATGATCACTTCGGACACATCTGCGCCATCGACCTTTGCGCGCACCAGCGCTTCGCGGATGGCGACCTCGCCCAACTTATGCGCGGGGAGCGATGACAGGGTTCCGTTAAATGCGCCCACCGGAGTGCGAGCGGCACTGGCAATCACCACATCGGTCATGGTTCAAATCCTTCTGTTGCACTGCGCCATAGGCGACCGTGGAAACATTTTGTTAACCTTTCCTATCGCATAGGCCTCGGACCCCGTAAACCCGCACTGCAACAAGGTTTTTTCGCTTCAGGCATGGGGCCAGTGGTGGCTAAGTTGATGAATTGTCATAGGTTTTTTCTTTGCATTGCCACAAATGGAGGGCTAGGACTCCGGTCTAGGATAAAAATGCCGCAGCACAGCACAACTAAATTGCTGCGCAGCATAACCAAAGTGGGGATTTGGTATGAGCAAAGCACAAAACGGTGCGGATGAGCCGATCACAATCAAAAAATACGCAAACCGGCGGCTCTACAATACGGCGACCTCAAGTTATGTGACCCTCGACCACCTCTGTCAGATGGTGAAGGACGGGCAGGACTTTACGGTCTTTGACGCCAAGTCCGGCGAAGACATTACGCGCTCGGTGCTGACCCAAATCATTTTTGAACAAGAAGGAAAAGACGGCCAAAACCTTCTGCCCATTCAATTTCTGCGCAAGCTCATTGGGTTTTACGACGGCCAGATGCAGCACATGGTGCCGAACTATCTCAACCTCAGCATGGACGCGTTTACAAAAAATCAGGATCTATTCCGCGAACGTATGGGTAACGCCTTCGGACCAAGCGGCGAAAGTGTGCGCTTGTTTGAAGATATGACGCGACAAAATATTGAATTGTTTCAAAGTACCTGGACCGACGCCATGTCACGGATGATGGGATTTCCCAGCAATGGCCCAACTGCTTCCACAGCGCCGGAAATGGATGACGACACCAATATTGATGCCCTCAAGGCCCAGATGGCGGCGATGCAAGAACAATTGGAAGAACTGAAACGAAAAGGCGACTAGCGCCACTTATTCCAGGGCTGGCCAACCTCACCCGCACCGAAATAGAAACCTTGCAGAAGATCAATCCCGAAATCGCGGAGCAGGTCCGCCTCGGCTTCGGTCTCCACCCACTCCGCAATGACACGACAGCCAAAGTTCTTTGCAAGTGCGGTGAGAGTCTTGACAAATAACTGGTTAGCCTGACTTTCGATCAGGCCTTTCACAAACGCGCCGTCGATTTTCACAATATCGACTTCAAGGCGCTGCAGATTTTTGAACGATGTAAAGCCGGCACCAAAGTCATCAATGGCCACGCGGCACCCGATGTCGCGCAAGCGCCGCACCACGGCCGCGGACTCTTCAAGGTCATGAAGTGCCAGGGTCTCGGTAATTTCCACCACAAGGCGTGAGCAGACCTCAGCATTTTCCCCAAGCAGATCGATCAAGTGGCTCATCCAGGGGCCATCGCGGAACGAGTGCCCTGAGATATTGAAGGTAAAATTGATCTCCGGCGTGCGGCGTGCCTCAGCGATTACAAGCTTCAGCACGCGCTGATCGATCAGGCGAATGAGCCCCATTTGCTCAGCCAAGGGAATAAATTCCCCTGCCCCCACAAGGCCCCCGTCCTTTCGGCGCATGCGCACAAGGCATTCATACATTTCCGGCTTGCCATCGCCGCTGCTGATGATGGGCTGATAGACCAGCACCATACGATCTTCATTGAGGGCTGAGACAATTGCATCTGCGGTTTCGCGATTCTTTAAGCGCAGAGCAATGGAATCCGGTGAGAAGTGGTGAACCACGCAGCAATCCCGCCCGTTCCGTTTGGCATTATCAACAGCTTCCTGGGCGCGACCCATGGCTTCCTGGCTGGATTGAACATTTTCATCCAGCACCACCGCGCCGATGGAAATTGTCGTGATGACTTTACCAGCCTTTGTATCAAACGGTGTCGCACGCACGGCGTCCAGCAAGCGCTCGGCCACCAACCTCATTTCGTCTTCTGAGGAATTGGGCAGAACAACGCCAAATTTATTCCCGGCAATGCGGCCCATCAAATCATTGCGGCGCAGAGCAAGCGAGATACGCTCGCCCATATGCAAAATAAGCTCATCGGCAATGTCATAACCATGGCTCTCGTTGATCACCCCAAGCCCGTCGAGCCCGACCACAAGATACCCGCCGGGTTGTTCAAATCGGTGGACTTGCGTCAAAGCCTCATTGAGGCATTCGCAAAGCCGCGCGCGGTTTAGGTGCCCCGTGAGCTCATCATAAGTCGCCAGATAGGCCAGCCGTGACTCGCGTTTCTTTTGCTCCGTAATGTCGCGCACAATACCGACGATACGGTCCAATGACCCGTCTTGATCGAGAAAACAAGTGCCGCGCTCTTCAAGCCAGCTGACCTGATTGGCACCATAGATAAATTGGTACTCTGTTTGAAATACGCGGGTTCCTAAAATCGCTGTTCTGATCGCACGCTCGCGCGCGGTGCGTCCATCTTCCTCTATGCACTTCAAAAAATCCTGGCCCGAAGGGTGCGCACTGGCGGCGGCAACCGCATCGACATCGTGGTGCCCCTCAACCCAATTGAGTTGGTCACCTTCCGAAGCCCAATCATAAACCGCCTCGCCTGCGCTTTGCAGCGCTGCGCGAATGCGGACTAGATCGCCGCTATCCGCTAGTGCATGCGCCGCATCAGGGACAAGTTGATGAATACTCTTCGCCATAGACCTGATCTAGCTGTTGTGGGCCGACTTCAGGTCTGAGGCTAGTTTTAACGAGTTAAGAAACCGCCAAGCAGCAATGCGCGTTCGCCAGCTCCGATGCAGAACTTGCTGGCAACGCTAACAACTTATTAATTCCCACAGTGACGTTGGTTAGTCACCGCTGAGCTTTTGAAGAATTTTGTCCAGCGTCGCTTCAAGTCGCGTTAGGCGCGCTTCCACTGATGTAGTTTCGGGCGAAGGGCTCGCTCCGGCGCCTGCCACCGCCGCGTGCGCTTCAGGGCTTCCTTGAACGCCGCCTTTGTTGCGCACCTCCGCTTCGCTGGCCCCGAGCAAAAGCGCCAGGGTCTTAATTTCACGCTCGGAAATTTCGCGCTGGTCTTTCCACATATCCTGAAGCTCTTGCAGGGTGAGCCCAAGGGCGCGCGCCAAATCCGGCTTGGCGAGCCCCGCGACCGCCATTTTCCCTTCAAACCAGCCTTGATCGAAAAAAAGTGCCACCTGTGTCTCCAAGCCCGGCAAGCTCATCCCCATGGAATTCGAGACCAGCCTAGCGCCCGCGTTCATGGTGCGGCAAGCCGCGCCTTGCGCCGCCCCGAGCCCCCACGGCATAGTCTTGGCGAAATGAACGGAGAGCGGGTCCCCATGTTTCTGAGAGACATTTGGTATTTCGGCGAACGCAGTGCGGCGATCAAACCTGGCGACATGATCCGTCGAGAAATTCTCGACCAACCGATCCTTCTGGGCCGCACCAGGGCCGGTAAAGCCTTTGCTATGCGGGACATCTGCCCCCACCGCGCCGTACCCCTGAGCGCCGGGCGTCTGGTGGATACTGGCGACACGGTGGGCGGTGAAGCGATTACTGAGCCGCAAGTTGAGTGCCCCTATCATGGCTGGCGCTTTGGCCAAGCAGGCATCTGCCGGCGCATTCCGTCTCAGGTCGAAGGGCAGGAGATGGACCTCGACAAAATCAAAGTGCCCATCTATCCCGTTCATGAAGCCAATGGTGTGGTGTGGATATTTATTCCGCGACAAACCGATAGCCCCATCGTGGGCGATGCCCCGGTGCCTCACATTGATCCGCCGCAACTACCCGCAGTGGGTGCGGACTGGCAGCCAAAGTTCCGCATGCGCATGATCTTTGATTGCCATATTGATCACGCCGTTATTGGGCTGATGGACCCCGCTCATGTCTCTTATGTTCACCGGCAATGGTGGTGGCGCAGCGAAAATTCCATGTACGCCAAGGAGAAGAATTTTGGCCCGGCAGCGCTGGGCTTTTCTATGCTACCCCATACGCCATCGAGCAATTCCTTTGCCTATAAATGGCTTTTCGGGGCCAACCCCACCACTGAAATTGTCTTTCGCCTGCCGGGCATTCGCACCGAGCTGATTACCGCCGGTAAGACCACGGTGCTGGGATTGACCTGCGTAACGCCGCTTAGCGAAACGCAAACCGAAGTGACGCAGCTTTTTTATTGGAATAATCCGCTCTTCACTCTGGCCAAGCCCCTTTTGAAGCCGTTTGCAGAGAAGTTCCTCGATCAGGACCGCCAGATGGTCATGCTGCAGGGCGAGGGCCTGAAATACGATCCCCGTCTGATGCTCATCAATGATACGGATGTGCAGGCCAAGTGGTATTTCCGGCTCAAAAAAGAATGGCAAGCCTCGCTGGATGAGGCACGAGAATTTGCCAATCCGGTTGAAGAGGTCGTATTACGTTGGCGCAGCTAGGACGCTGGAAATTGCGCCGAATCAACTAGGCTCCTGCTTCGCGGGGGCCGGGGTGAGATCTCCTCCCCCGCGAGGTCGTGTTGCGTATGTCACTTTTTTCGCACTTACCGCCTGGGAGATGCCTTTATGGCCAGCGACACCCCTTACAAACCAATGACGCCGCCTCTCACCAGGGTGGAGCGAGTTGCCGACGCCCTTGTGCTGGGCGTGCTGGTTTTCTGGTTCGCGTTTTTGGGAATGGTGCCGCAGAAAGGTCGCGCAGTGCGCAAAGCCTCAGATCCATCCGACTTTGATGGCTGGGCCAATAACCTGGACGGCCTGGATCAGACCACTGAGACCGAAAATGAAAGAGAGGTCGAGGCGGCCTAACGCCGCCCCAACCTCGAATTAAAGTCAGCCAGCGTCGAAGCCGCCAAGTCCAATGTCCCGGCGTGCCGTGACAATCGTGACCATCATCCCTACCAGCACATCAACCAGCGCCATGGTCGTGATCATGAGGAATGGCACGGTCGCATAGCCATCCACGATCAGGAACAAGATCAGCGTGCCGACAAAAACCAACATGGACAGACCATGATTGGCCAGCGACCAGCCGCGCGTATTGGTCGATTTGATCACTTCAAGCGCCAAGAAAAACAGCCCCGCCATTGAGAAGGCTTCACCATTGTTCATGTTGAGATCGCCGCCCATGGCGAACGGCGCGTCCAGCCATCCTGTGCCGCCAAGCGACAACCCGGCGTAAATGACAACCAACAAGCCCATAAAAGGCAGTACCGTAAAAATGCGAATGATAAACACGTTGAAATCCCTCCGTTCGCGATGAGCGCCCCCGCGCCAACGCCCCTTGCCCGCCCCTTGCAGGTGGGCCAACCAAGGTCAGTCTAACATTGCATTTGTGACCGGCAGAAGGCAGCAGTTGCCGCTCTATTCTGCGGAATTCTTGTCAGAATTCCCGTCATGCGCGCGCAAATAGGTTCTCTGCAACCAAATCCCGCCAAGAATCCATAAGCCGACGACGAGAACCACCGCGCCCAGAATCAACGGGTTCCAACCTTGGGTCAGGGTCAACAGGCTGCCGCCGATAAAGGCGATGAAGGCCATTTTTGGGATGATGCCGAGACCCGTCCCGATCAGGAACTGGCTGAGGCGGATATGCGACACCCCGGCCGCCATATTGACCACAATGAAGGGCCCCGCCGGAACATTACGCACCAGGGCGCTGGCAAATATGCCGCGTCGCGCCACCATCTCGCTGACCTTGTTGGCGCGGTCCCCCCCGAAACGACGTAGAATATCAGGGCCGAATACATTGCCTAAGGTGTAGGTCAGCGATGCGCTGAGCATGGTCCCGGCCCAGGAGACAAAGAAGCCATAGACCGGACCAAACAGCGCCACGGCCGACGCGATCATGACGAATTGCGGAAAGCCCGTAAGCCCCAAAATGACAAAGGCCAATATGGCCACTATCGGCGCCCAGGCGGTGCCGCGGCCGGCGCCAATTAATTGCTCGGCGGCGCTTTCTCCGCTGAGGTTGAGGACTTGCTGACCAAAAAAGAACAGGCCCGCGACAAGCCCAAGGATAGCAATACCCACCACAATCGTCCCGGCAAAGTGCCAGCTAAAGCGTTCGGTGTCTTCCGGCGGATTTGGTTGCGCGTCATCGCTCATGTCAGCGTTCCTTGACTTCCCCTGGCAGGCGCGCCCGCTGCCGTAACCACACCACACCGAATATGTCGCCAAGCGAGACCCATAAGCGGCCTAGATTTGTGTATTTTGATTGGCCGGCGCCGCGCTCACGATGGCTCACGTCCACATGGGCGATTTTGTACCCTTCGCGCAGCATAAGCGCAGGCAGATAGCGGTGCATATGATCGAAATAAGGTAGCCTTAAGAAGGCTTCGCGCTCAAACAATTTGAGGCCGCAGCCCGTGTCGCGGGTGCGATCTTTCAACAGCCAGCCGCGCACGCCATTACCAAACCGTGACGCCATGCGCTTAGACCAGGTGTCTTGGCGCGTGGCGCGTTGCCCGGCCACCAAGCGCTCATCTACCGGTCGATCGCTGCGATCATAGACCTCAAGCAATTTCGGGATATCAGCGGGATTGTTTTGCCCGTCCCCGTCAAGGGTCACGATCAAGGGGCCCCGCGCGAAAGTGACGCCGGATCGGACGGCGGCGCTTTGACCACTGTTTTGCTCGTGCGCGATGACCCGCAGCTCAGGCACGTCTGTCTTCATGGCCTCAAGAACCGTGAGGGTTTTGTCGGTGCTGGCATCATCCACAAACACCGCCTCAAAGCTGGCGAGACCGCGCAATGTGGCGGCGATTTCTTCCACGAGCAGGCCAACATTGCCGGCCTCGTTCATCACCGGAACGACGACAGAAACGCGGGGGGGGTCTGCGGAAATTGTGTCAGCCATCAGCAGGTCACTTCAACTCTTGGGTCTTGGGGCAGATCAGATCAATTGGCGCTTCATCCCATTTCGGGGACCCCGGCGCAAGCCGCATCCAAAGGAAGACACAAGACCCAGATTCAGCTAGGGTCCGGCCCCGATTGATGCGTCTATGCCCTTGAGAAAACTGGCAAAGCGGCGGCGCGGCAAGGGGCGATTACAGCTTATGGTCAATAGCGCCGCAGAGGCAGCAAATTCGGGGTGGATCAGGCAGATAACGGCCTTCGCCGAATTGCGTCCGCGGCTGGCCATTATCCTTGTCTGCCTTGTCGCCATCCTGCCTGGATTTTTCACCACACCGCCCCTCGACCGCGATGAAAGCCGCTATGCCCAGGCCAGCCGGCAAATGCTGGAAACGGGAGATTTCGTTGAGATCCGCTTCCAGGGTACCGCGCGTAATAAAAAGCCCGTTGGGATTTACTGGATGCAAGCTGCCAGCGCGACACTTTTCGGTGGACCCGACGCCCCCATTTGGGCTTTCCGCATTCCCTCGCTTTTGGGCGCCATCGCCGCGGCGCTGGCCACCTGGTGGGCCGGGATTGCCCTTTTTGGACGCCGCGAAGCATTGCTCGCCGCCCTGCTTGTCGGCGCATGCCTTAGCGCGGTGGTGGAAGCCCACATTGCCAAAACCGATGCCTTTCTTCTTTTCACCGTTGTCCTTGCCCAAGGGGCGCTGGCGCGGGTCTATGTGAATCACAAACGCGGCACGCTGCCGCCAGGATGGGGCGTCACGACACTCTTTTGGGTCGCGCAAGGGGTGGGCTTGTTGATCAAAGGCCCCATCACGCCAATGATTTCAGTCCTTGCTGTATTGGCGTTGGTCCTTTGGGACCGAGATATCAAATGGCTGGCACGGCTGCGGCCCCTTTCCGGCGTGATTATCGCTGGTGTTCTTGCCGCGCCCTGGCTCGTCGCTATTTGGTTCGCCACCGATGGCGCGTTTTTCGCCGAAGCCATCGGCAATGACATGGGCGGTAAATTGGTTGGCGGGGCAGAGCGCCACGGCGGTCTTCCGGGCTATCATCTCTTGCTTCTCGCTGTGATGTTTTGGCCAGCAGCGTTTGCTGTGTGGCCCGCCATCCGCAACGCATGGGACAAACGCAAAGTCGACGCCGTGCGGTTTTGCATCGCCTGGATCGTGCCGGTTTGGATTGTGTTTGAGCTAACCCCGACCAAGCTGCCGCATTATGTGTTGCCAACCTATCCGGCATTGGCCCTGCTGACGGCAGCGTTTCTGCTCCATGGCGACGCGCAAAAACATGCGCGCTGGCGCAAAACCGGTGTTGCCCTTTGGGCCTTGATTACGGCGGCCATTGCCATTGCTGCATCAGTGTTGCCGTATTTCTTTGGCGGCGGCGTGGTCTGGTGGCTGATCCCGTTCTCGCTGCTGATCCTTTGGGCCGCGGGGATCATCGCCCATGAAGGCTGGCAGACCCTTGCGCCGCGGCAAACATTGCGCGCGGTGGCGCTTGGGATCTTGACCATGGGATTTGTGTTTCAGCTGGCGCTGCCGCAGATGCAAGATTTGGCGCTGGCCCCGCGCCTTGCCGAAGCTGTTCGCGCGGTGCAGCCCGACGAGACCATTGCCACATCTTCAACAGGCCTTACTGAGCCAAGTTTGGTTTTTGCTCTTGGCACAAACACACGACTGACCACCGCGCGCGGTGCAGCGGAACACCTTGCCACAACCCCCGGAGCAATTGCCCTGATTGAGGAACGGCATGAAGTGCGCTTTCTGACGCGCGTACTTGAAAACGGGATCGTGGTAGAGTCCGTTGATGTCGTCCGCGGCTTTAATTACTCAGGTGGTGATTGGGTAGAGATCACACTCTATCGCCGCCTCAACCCGACCGGAAATCAAAGCGAATGATCCACACTCCACCCACCGCGAGCACCGGCCCCCTGCCCCCATGGGTCAAATGGGGTTTGATGCTGAGTTGGCGGCAGGCGGCACTCATGTTCATTGCCATGCTCACACTGGTGCGCATTTGGCTTTTGTATGTGAACCCCTTCGACCTTGGCCCCGACGAAGCCCAATACTGGTCGTGGAGCCGGGACTTTGCCTTTGGTTATTTTTCCAAGCCCCCCATGATCGGTTGGGTCATCGGGCTTAGTACCGCTGTGTGCACTGGCGGGGAAGCTTGCGTGCGCCTTGCCTCACCACTCTTCCACGGCTTTACCGCCTTGATGTTGTTCTTCCTGGCACAACGCATGTTCAATGACCGCACCGCGTTTTGGACCGCTGTGATTTACGCCACACTCCCGGGCATCTGGTTTTCTTCGGGGCTCATCACCACTGACGTGCCCTTGATGTTTTTCTGGTCGGTAGCGCTTTTGTCCCTCTATGCCTTCCGTGAGGAGCGATCATGGCCCTGGGCCTTTGCATTGGGCGCTGCCATCGGTTTGGGCCTTATGAGCAAATACGCCATGCTCTATTTCCTTATCGGTATGGGCATTGTTGTTGTCCTTGACGCGCGTACCCGCGAAGCCTTAAGCGGCGCACGTGCCATCGTCGCGATGATTTTGGCCGCGCTTATCTTTTTGCCAAACATCTGGTGGAATGCGACGCATGATTTTTCCACCATCACCCATACGGCCGCAAACGCCAATTGGGGGGCGGAGCTATTCAATCCGGAAAAACTGATTGAATTCATCGGCGGCCAATTTGCGATCTTTGGGCCGCTTTTGTTCGGCAGCCTGGTTGTGCTGGTTTTCCAATTGGCCCAGCGATGGAAAACACGCGATGCCTTTGATGAGAAACTCGTTTGGCTCGCCGCCTTTGTGGTTCCCGCGCTTGCGGTCGGACTAGTTCAGGCATTTATATCTCGCGCTAATGCCAATTGGGCGGCCAGCGCCTATGTGGCAGCAACGCCGCTTGTCATTGCATGGCTGCTGACCGGACGGTGGCGCAGATTGCTGCCCGCATCGTTTGCGCTGCACAACTTGTTCGGGTTGATACTGGCGCTCTTTGTGATTTTCCCCACCATTATCACTTGGGTGGGTCGCGAAAACGACTTCAAGCGCGTGCGCGGCTGGGAGGAAATCGGCAAGTTCGTTGAGCGCCGTGCCAATGCTGGATTTGAAGACCAGCCTTACACTGCCGTTCTCACCAATGATCGGCTCACCTATGCGGAGCTTTTATATTACGCGCCAGACCTTGAGGCACCCCTGACCATTTGGGACGGCAACGGTGTTCCAGAAAATCACTTTGAATTAACCGCGCCTCTGACTGAAGAGTTAAGTGGGCAGGTATTGCTGGTGGGACGGGGTCGCCGGGTCGAACATATTGTCGACCGATTTGAAAGCGCAGAGCAAATCGACACCCTGTCTGTTGATATTGGCGGGGGACGCACGCGCAGTTACGATCTCTATGTCCTCCACGGGTTAGCTCAAGGCGCCGAATGACGGCCTTGTGATGCTCAAATAAGCAGACGTGTTTTGATATCACCCCCGGACGCTGATCGAATAGGATCGGTTGATCAGTGTAACAATTCCGGCGGGGGCAATGATGAATTTGGCGACAAGCATATTGGCGGGCATGGCGGGTGCAGCCCTAATCGCAAGTACCGCCTTTGCGCAAACGAGCGCAGACCAAACCGCAGAGTTTTATCAATTCCTTGAAGACGCCTTTGAGGAAAATACACTCGCCAGCCCCATCAGCTTGATGCAGCAAGGTCGCATTGAGCGCATGGATGAGTGGGGTGACTTTTCCGATCAAGCCACATTTGACCAGGCGGCGCGTACCACGCGGCACCTGGAAACCCTGCACGCGTTTGACTTCGAGGCTCTGCCCCGCGCAGCCCAGGTCTCCTATCGCATCTTCGAGTCGCAAGGCGAGCAGACGCTGCGGCAGGCGGAATTTTATCGGCAGAACTATCCGATTTCGCAAATGTTCATGTTTCCCTTGGGGGTGAATGCCCTGTTGGGGAACCAGCATCCCATGGGCGATCTCGATCAAGCGCAGGCCTTTGTTACCCGCGTCGAAAGGCTTGAGGGCGTCTTTGAACAAATCGCCCATAACATTACTGATCGCACAGAATTTGGCGTCATTCCACCGCACTTCCTCTACCCGCAAGTCAGCGAAGGCGTCGGCGGGCTGCTGCCTCTCTCGACCGCAGATGCGTCCGACCAACATCCGCTTTATCTCATTTTCTCTGGGCGGCTTGAAGCCTTAGACATAGCCGACGAAGACAAAACGCGCCTTCTTGCGGAATTGCGCGCCGCCATCGAAGGGCCGGTTGCTCGCGGCTATCAAGTGATTATTGATGCGGCAAATGCGGCGGCACCTTTGGCCACATCTTCTGATGGCGTTTGGCGGCATCCCAATGGTGAAGCCTACTACGCCATGCTGGCGGAGAATTACACCGAATCAGGCATGACCCCTGCTGAGATTCATGACTTCGGGCTCGCTGAAGTTGCACGTATCGAAACTCAAATGCTTGAGATCGTTGATGAGGTCGGCTTTGAGGGAACGCTGGATGAGTTCCGCGAGCACCTGCTCACAAGTCCGGAATTTGACTATCCGGATACTGACGAAGCCCGCGAATTTTTTCTTGAGGAAGCGCGAGCTGCCATGGCTCGTGTCATGGCTGCCGCACCTGAGTACTTCAATACCCTGCCCCAAGCGGCCCTTGAAGTGCGCCGCATTGAGCCCTATCGCGAAGCCTCTGCCCCGCGCGCGTTTTACAATCGTCCCGCACCCGACGGCACTAGGCCCGGTATCTTTTGGGCCAATTTGCGCACCATGGCGCTTTGGAACAGGTTCGATATGGAAGCGCTCGTGTTCCATGAAGCAGCGCCCGGTCACCATTTTCAACTTGCGTTAATGCTTGAGTTGGGAGACGTGCCCACGTTTCAGAATTTCCTGTTCTTTACGGCTTACGCCGAAGGCTGGGGGCTCTACGCCGAGCGCCTTGCCGACGAGATGGGACTTTACTCAACGCCTTATTCGCGATTTGGCGGGCTCAACGCTGAAATATGGCGCGCCGTCCGCCTCGTTGTTGACACCGGCATTCACTATCACCGCTGGAATGAAGAGCAGGCCATCGCCTACATGCTGGCCCACACCACCCTCGGAGAAGAAGTTGTTGTAAGTGAAGTGCGGCGCTATCTCGGCGCGCCAGGACAGGCGCTCAGCTACAAAATGGGTATGACCCGCATTCTCACCCTTAGAGCTCAGGCGCAAGAGGCACTGGGCGATAATTTTGATATTCGTGCGTTCCACGACGTGGTGATCGGCAACGGGGGCGTGCCGCTCTCGGTGCTTGATGAGCTTGTGGCTGACTACATTGCTGAGAATTCGTAGATGGCACCAACCGGGTAACTAGTCCCCCTAGTCCCCATCGGTGCCGAGGGCCGGGCGCTCAGCAATGAGCCTCCGGCTCTCTTTTATGAGCGTTCCGGAAAAGCGCTAAGAGCGGCCAGAAAAACCTTATTCTCCTGGTCCGTGCCGACGGTCACCCGCAAAGCCTTGGCCGGCGGGATGGGCCGCACAATGATGCCCTTGGAATTCAGGAACGTGTTGAACGCCTCCCAGCCCCCCATTGCGTCAGGCACGCGAAAGAAAACAAAGTTTCCCTTCCCTTCGGTGACTGCAAATCCTGCATCCCGCAAAGCACCATTCAAAACCGGAAGCCACTTGTTGTTGTGGAGGATCGTTCTTTTCGTTCTGTCATGGTCGGACAAAGCACCGATGGCGGCAGCTTCCGCCGGCGCTGACACAGCAAAGGGCGGACGCACACGCGACAAAGCGCCAATGACATCTTCCGGCCCATAGGCCCAACCCACACGAAGCCCCGCAAGGGCATACATTTTGGAAAAGGTCCGCGTCATGATGACGTTGTTTGCGCCGCTTTTGATGGCGGCATCCACCAAGGCGACGCCGGCAGAATAATCCGCATCATCGCAATATTCGGCATAGGCGCTATCGAGCACGAGCAAGACATGGCCTGGAAGGCCTGCACGCAGCCGTTCCACCTCAGTGCTTGGAAGGCGATGGCCGGTAGGGTTATTGGGATTGGCGAAATAGCACACAGTGGTTTGGTCGGTGGCAGCTTCGATCAGCGCATCGATAGAAATCGCATCGCCAGCCATAGCGGAAGTGACTGGTGTCGCCCCTTGTGCATGGGCGGCAATCTCATAGGCTGGAAAGGTCATGGCGGGGTAAAGCACTTCGTCGCCCGGCCCGGCATAACATCGGGCAATCAAATCGAGGATCTGATCGGACCCAGAGCCGATGAGGATGCGATCCGCATCAAGGCCCCAGTGCGCCGCCAAGGCGTGGCGCAACTTGGTGCAGGTTGGATCGGGATAGAGCTCCACCCCCTCGCCCGCGCGGGCATAAGCCTCAAGCGCTTTGGGTGATGGTCCCATAGTATTCTCGTTGGATGAAAGCTTGATGGGCGTATCAAACCCCGGCAGCACACTGTCGCCAGCCTTATAAGCATTGATCTTCAATACATTCGGCTTGATGCGCGGCATCATCGAGTGCCCTTAACTTCGCGTCATGGTGACGGTGTTGCCCACGCGCAAGGTGCCGCCGCGCAAAACTTTACAACGACAGCCGCCGCGCCAATCAGGCATCAGCACATCTTTTAGGCCAGGATAGGCTTTGTTCATGATCTCGCATGGGTCGGTTTCGCTCATCACTTCAAGCTCAACATCGCCAATGGTCACGCGCGCGCCGGTGGCTTCGTTCAGATCGAGCCCGTCTACAAACACATTGGCGCGCCGCACATTCCATAACACCTCGCGCGTGGGGTTGAGGTCGGCCATGGCCGCGTCCCAGGCTTGCTTGGAGACCAATGTGATCTGCGCGTCTTTCATTTTGCCGCGCGCATCCCCAGCAATACCAAGCTCAAGCGAAACCGATGCCTGGGTCAATGGTTCCAGCGGTGCACCCAATTTGGCTTTGCGCTGCATGTCGAGAACTTTTCCGGTCTGAGTGCTCATAGCCTACTCCGCATCCGGTTGAACTTCTGGTTCCGCTTGTTTGAAGGCCGGTAAATCTTTCACCGTATCAAAGGCAGCATTGAGGCACGTGAAGCCTGACACATCGATATTGAAGCGATTGGCATTGTAGTATTGCGGTACAAGAAACGCTTCTGCGAGCCCCGGCGTGTCACCAAACAAAAAAGCCCCACGGTTGGGCAACCGCTGGGCGGTTTGCTCTAAGGCAGCAAGGCCCGTTGATGTCCAATGAGCATACCATCGGTCCACACTCTCAGCAGATTGCTTCAACTCTTCTGCCAAATGCTTGCGCACACGCAAATTATAGAGCGGGTGCATTTCGCCGGAAATGTCGAAACAAAAGGCTCGCGCCTGCGCTCGTGCGATGGCGTCTCCCGGCAGCACCGCTGGGGCGGGCTGGATCTCTTCCAAATATTCGCACATGGCCATGGATTGGGTTAGCAACGTGCCATCGTCCAATTCGAGTGCCGGGACAAGCCCCAACGGATTGCGCGCCAAATGAGCCTCGCTCCGATTTTCGCCGGTCACCAAGTTCACTGAGATGTGCTCATACGCAATGCCTTTTAGGTTCATCACGATGCGCAGGCGATAGGCCGCTGATGAGCGCCAATAGTCATAAAGTTTCATGGGGGTTATGCGCCGCCGTATTGGCGCACCTCTTGCTCGATGGTGCCAAAAATATTCTCGCCCTGCTCAGAATGCATTTCGATCTTTATGGTGTCGCCAAATTCCATAAAGCCGGTTTTGGCCTCGCCGTCTTGAATGGTTTCAATCATGCGAATTTCGGCAATGCAGGAATACCCCACACCCCCTTCGGCAATGGGTTTGCCGGGGCCATCACCCAGCTTGTTCGACACCGTGCCTGAGCCCACGATGCACCCCGCCGCCAAAGGCCGCGTTTTCGCCGCATGGGCGATCAATTTGGGAAAGTTAAAAGTCATGTCGACACCGGCGTTGGGTTCGCCAAACTTCTGTCCATTGAGCCACGAGCGCAGCGGCAAATGCAGCTTGCCTGCGCGCCAAGTATCGCCAAGTTCATCCGGCGTCACCGCCACTGGCGAAAACGCGCTCGATGGCTTTGACTGAAAAAAGCCAAACCCCTTGGCAAGCTCGCCGGGGATCAACCCGCGCAAGGAGACATCATTCACCAGCATAACCAGGCGCACATGGCCAAGGGCATTGTCGGCGCTGACGCCCATGGGCGTATCGCCGGTGATGACGGCAATCTCTGCCTCGAAATCAACGCCCCACCCTTTGGTCTGCGCCACTAAAATGGGGTCACGCGGGCCGATGAACGAGTCCGAGCCCCCTTGATACATCAGCGGGTCAGTCCAGAACGTTTCCGGCATTTCTGCGCCGCGCGCTTTGCGCACCAGTTCCACGTGATTGACGTAAGCCGAGCCATCCGCCCACTGATAACTGCGGGGCAGTGGCGAGTGGCAAGCCGCTTCATCAAACGCTTCAGCAGTTCCCACATTGCCTTGATTGAGTTCCTGGTAGGCGGACTCGAGCCGGAGCGCGAGCGCGTCCCAATCATCAAGGGCCGCCTGCAGCGTCTTGGCGATACCGGGTACGGGAACGCAAGTCTTAAGGTCGCGGCTTACAATGACGAGTTCGCCGTCGCGGGTGCCGTTCTTCCGGGTCGCTAATTTCATGGGCGGGGGTTAATCCTTGGATTAGTCGTGGGCCTGCCAAGACATGTGATAGTCGGCCCATTCGGTTTGCGATGCCCCTTCTCCTACCTCAAGAGGGTCGCGCGTGTCGATCATCACCGCGTATTCGTCTGTCCCGGCTTTGGTTTGTTTGAACGCCTTGGTCAACGCCTTGGGGTGGGGCCCGTGGGTGAAACCGCACGGGTGGAAGGTCATCATGCCGGGATGGATGTTGTCGCGGCTGAAAAACTCACCAGCGTGATAGAACAACACCTCGTCATAATCATCATTATTGTGGAAAAATGGCACTTTGAGCGCATCGGGATCGGTTTCAAATGGCCGCGGCACAAAGGTGCAAACCACAAAGCGATTGCCCATAAATGTCGAGTGAGCCGACGGCGGCAAGTGATAGCGGTGGCTCATCAAGGGGCGAATGTCCCGCACATTGATGCGCACCGGCGCCAGATCACCCTTCCAGCCCACAGCGTCCAGCGGATTATAGGGATAAGTCACAGTGGAGATCAGCCCGCGATGTTTGACCAGCACCGGCCAGGTGCCCGGCGTTACCGCCTGCGCTTCAAATGCATCATCAATCGACGGCACATCCAGCATGGCGGGATCGAAAATGGCGTGAGGGCCCACAAGGCCTTTGTCAGGCAGCTCATAGGTGGCATTGGTGCATTCGACTAAAAGCGCCATCACCGGCTCAGAACATTCAAGGCGCCAGGATGTTGAGCGCGGCAGAACGATATAGTCCCCCGCTTCAAAACTTAGGTGCCCATAGTCGCAGAAAAGCTCCCCGTGGCCTTTGTGCACAAAGATCAATTCATCCCCGTCTGCATTGCGCGCCAGGTGATCCATGTTGCCGGAGGTATTCCAGATACGAATTTTGGTGGCGCCATTGTGGAGCACATTCGCCGCATCCCAAGGGGATGAGCTTGTCCCATCCAATTTGGTGAGATCAAACGCGCGGGGGCGTAACGGGCCCTCCCACGAGGTCCAATCCGTCGGTGGACGGCGATGATACATGTGCGTCGCGGGGCCGAAGAAGCCTTCTTTGCCAAGCTCCCGCTCAAACGTGCCATCAGGCAATTTGGCATGAGCTTGGCGCGACGTGTTGCCTTCCATACGCGGGAAAGAAATGTAATTGCGGGCCATAGGGCGCCTCCCGTTATTCGGCGGTGGTGTCTTCCAGAACGCCGCGGCGGATCTGGTCGCGTTCCATGGACTCAAAGAGCGCCTTGAAGTTGCCTTCGCCGAACCCTTCATCGCCCTTGCGCTGAATGATCTCAAAGAACACCGGGCCGATCACTGTTTCAGTGAAAATCTGCAGCAGGATAATGCCGCCCTCTGAGCCATCCAGAAGCAGCCCGCGCGATTTGAGCTCACTAATGTTTTCACCGTGATTGGGGACACGCTCGTCCAGCATCTCATAATAGGAGTCTGGTGGCGCGGTCATGAACTCAACCCCTAGGGCCTTTAGCTCATCAAAGGTTTTATAGATGTCACTTGTAGAAAGCGCGATGTGCTGGATGCCTTCGCCGCGGAAGTCGACGAGGTATTCCTCGATCTGACTTTTGTCGTCAGAGCTTTCGTTGATGGGAATGCGGATCATGCCATCCGGCGCGGTCATGGCGCGGGACTTGAGGCCGGTCAGTTTGCCTTCGATATCAAAGAAGCGGATTTCCTTGAAACCAAAATATTCTTCATAGAATTTGCCCCAGTAATCCATGCGCCCGCGATAAACATTGTGGGTCAGGTGATCGACAATTTCCAGGCCCGCGCCCTTTGGGTGTTTGTCCACGCCATCGATATATTTGAAATCCTGGTCATAGATGGAGGGGCCATTGTCATCGACGAAATAGATCAGCGAACCGCCGATGCCTTCAATGGCGGGAATGTTCAGCTCCATGGGCCCCACCGGATCAGTGACCGGGGTTGCGCCCTTGGCCACAACAGCAGCAAAGGCTTTGGCAGCATCAGCGACGCGCCACGCCATGGCATTGGCACCAGCTTTGTGTTCCTTGGCAAAGCGCTTGGCGCGGCTGGTGGGTTCCAGATTGACAATGAAATTCGTGCCGCCTTGACGCCACAGCTCGACATTTTTGGAACGGTGCATGGCGATCTTGGTGAAACCGAGTTTCTTGAAAAGCGGGCCAAGGAGTTGCGGATCTTCCGCGGTGTACTCAACAAACTCAAAGCCATTGAGCCCCAGGGGGTTGTCCCAAAGGTCTGTGGAATTCGCATCAGCGGTAGCAATAGCGGACATAGCGCGCTCCGGTCTTAATTGATCTGGTTAAAACACTGGCCGATTCGGCCAAAACTGAATGATTCCGCAGCCGCGTTATATTGCGCTGCAGTGCAACAACGTATCTCACAGGCACAATATACGCGCACAAATACGCGATGTCCTTGCAAAAGAGCGCATGATTCCGCCATGATCGCGCATCTTCTGCGGCTGGAGACCCCAAAAATGGCACAAGATGGCTTGGACCCCCGTGATCGCGACATCCTTGTTGCGCTTCAAAAGAACGGGCGAATCTCCAATGTGGATCTTGCCAATGCTGTGGGGCTGTCGCCCTCAGCCTGCCTGCGCCGCGTTCAAGGGCTTGAGACCAAGGGCTTTATCGCCGGCTATCAGGCGCGGCTCGACCCCAAACGCTTGGGCCTTTCGGTCACCGCTTTTGTTTCCATTCAAATCGCCCAAGACCAGGAAGAAGCCACTGAGGCATTTCGTGCCACCGTCCAGGCTATGCCCCAAGTGGTGGCGTGCTATGCGGTGACGGGCAATTACGATTTTCTGTTGCGCGTGGTGGCGCAGGATCTTGAGAGCTATGAAGACCAGACCGTAAAGCCACTGTTGAAGATTGCGGCGGTGCGTGACCTGCGCACTAATTTCGTGCTCGAGCCTGTGAAAGAGGCGAGCGAGCTACCCATCAACTCTTAAGCGGTTTCTCGCTTACAGGCAGCGCCGTGGTGTATTTAACCTGGCGTAGAACGATGGAGGAGCTCGCCGATGCAACGCATTCTTGATGTAATAGATTGCCCGTCAGAAAGTGGTCATAGGCTCCCATGTCCGGCACCACCACGCGCAAGACATAATCGCGATCACCAGTAAGGGCGTAGCACTCCATCACTTCGGGATGGCCGCGCACCCAATCCTCAAAGGCTTCGCGCTGACCATCCCCGTGGTGGCGCAACTGGACGGTCACACTCACCGCCACATCGAGGCCCGCCTTGCGCGCGTCAACCAGCGCCACCCGCCGCATAAGAATACCGTCTTCTTCCAAGCGCTTGATGCGGCGCCAGGCTGATGCGGCCGAGACCCCGGCCTGATTGCCGACCTCCGCATGAGACGAGCTGGCGTCCTCTTGCAGGACGGCCAGGATGCGTCGATCTGTTTCATCAATCGCCATGAGACAAATATTTCATGTTTCCCCGGCAATTGAAACAATTTCTCACAGATCAGCGAAAATATAGAGAAATCGACAGGAAATTTCGCCAATAACCGATTATATTGCTTCTCTAGGCGAGTCGCCTCCATCCCTGAAAGGATCCCCCCTATGGCTGAATTGACCCTGGCGGCCTACCGCGAGCGCCACCCTGACATCCGGGCGGACTTCATAATTGATCAAGGCTGGGACAGCTATACCGCTGAGGATCACGGTGTATGGAAAACCCTCTATGAGCGGCAAACCAAAATGTTGCCGGGGCGTGCGTGTCAGGAATTTTTGGATGGGCTTGAGGCGCTCAAAATGCCGGCCGATCAGATCCCAAACTTTGACCGCTTGAACGAAGAGCTGATGAAGCTCACCGGATGGCAGGTGGTGGCCGTGCCCGGGCTGGTGCCGGACGCGGAATTCTTTGAACACCTTGCCAATCGGCGCTTTGTGGCCGGGCAGTTTATCCGCAAACCCGAAGAGCTTGATTACCTGCAAGAACCTGACATCTTCCACGATGTGTTTGGTCATGTACCGATGCTGACCAACCCGGTCTTTGCTGATTATATGCAAGCCTATGGCAAAGGGGGCCTACGGGCGCTCGGCTTTGATTGTCTGAAAAATCTCGCGCGACTTTACTGGTACACAGTGGAATTTGGCCTCATCAACACCCCAGAGGGCCCACGCATTTACGGCGCCGGCATTGTCTCATCCAAAGGCGAAAGCATCTTCAGCCTCGATGACGCCTCACCCAATCGCATCCATTTCAACCTGGCGCGGCTCATGCGCACCAAGTATCGCATTGACGATTATCAGCAGACGTATTGGGTTATCGACAGTTTCGAGGAACTGTTTGCTGAAACGGTGGAAAAGGACTTTGGCCCGCTTTATGGGGAATTGCCAGAGCTTGCGGACTATGAGGTCTGGGAGGTTCTGCGCCACGACAAAGTCTATAATGAAGGCACGCAAGAATATGCGCGCACAAAAGGCCGGATGCCGATCCACGCGGCCTAAGTTGCGCAAAGGGCCTCCCTCCGCGTAACATTTCTCTCCAATTTGCAATCAAACCTCTACGCTGGCCCAAATGATGGTCGCGGAGACAGGAAATTATGAGCAACAACAAAGTCACATCTATTCAGGATGCCGCAGCGAAGCGGGCGCGCGAAGGCCGCCCGAGCAAAGACGAAGCCGAAGCGGCCGTTCGCACGCTCATCCGCTATGCAGGTGACGACCCGGCCCGCGAAGGCCTCGAAGGCACGCCCGATCGCGTGGTGCGATCCTACGACGAATTTTTCTCAGGCTATTTTGAAAGCCCCGACGAGATCCTTCAACGCACCTTTGAGGAAGTCGAAGGCTATGACGAGATGGTGCTTCTGAAGGGCATAGATTTTAACAGCCACTGCGAACACCACATGGTGCCCATCATCGGCAAGGCGCATATCGCCTACTTACCCAATAAACGGGTGGTGGGAATTTCCAAATTGGCGCGCATAGTCGATGTCTTCGCCCGGCGGCTGCAAATTCAGGAAAAAATGACCCGCCAAATCGCCAACACCATCAATGATGTGCTGCAGCCGCGCGGGGTGGCGGTCGTTGTGGAAGCCGTCCACGAATGCATGACCACCCGCGGGGTGCAAAAGACCGATGTTACCATGACCACCAGCACCCTGCTGGGTCAGTTCCGCGACGATGCCTCCACGCGAGCGGAATTTATTGCCTTGGTGGGTCGATAACTGCTGCTTTTGTCTCAAAGCGAATAGTGCCAAGGTGCGCCTCAAAAGGAGCGCATATCTATGCCGCATCGCCTTGTTGAGATCGTTGCCCCTGCTGGTCACGGCGACACATTGCGCGCCATTGCCGACAATCATGATGCCATTGAGACATGGATCTCTGACCCCGATGCCAATGAGCGCATTACAGCTTGGATCCTGATGGAAAAGTCTAACGTCCAACGATGTTTGGATGTGGTGCAAACAGCGCTGGGCGGGGAAGAAAAGAAGTGGCGCGCGGTGCTCATCCCTGTCGACGCCATCGTTCCCAATCCAAGCTCGAAAGAGGGCGATCAAAAACAAAAATCAGCCAGGGCCACGCGAGAGGAAATCTTCAATCAGGTGCAACGCGGCGCGCGCCCTGATCGGACCTATGTGATCCTGGCGTTTCTTTCCACCGTGGTCGCCTCCATTGGTCTTTTGCAGAACAACGTTGCTGTGGTCATCGGCGCCATGGTCATCGCCCCATTGCTGGGGCCCAACTTGGCACTGGCGTTCGCGTCAGCCCTTGGGCATCGGGGCCTGATGGGAGACGCGCTGAAGACCAATGCGGTGGGCGTGACCATTGCGCTGGGCGCCAGCTTTATTATCGGGCTGTTGTTGCGGCAAGAGACACCAAGTCAAGAGCTCATGTCGCGCACGGTGGTGGGATATGACAGCATTGCGCTGGCGTTGGCGTCTGGGGCCGCGGCAGTTCTTTCGCTGACCACCGGGCTTTCGGCCACCCTGGTGGGGGTGATGGTGGCGGTTGCCTTACTCCCGCCCACGGCCGCATTGGGGATTTTTCTCGGTGCGGGCAATTACTCCGCTGCGCTTGGTGCAGGCATATTGCTGGCCGTAAATGTTGTCTGCGTCAATCTCTCGGCGCAAATCGTGTTCTGGAGCCAGGGCTTGCGCCCCCGCACCTGGCTTGAGAAGCAAAGCGCGAAGCAATCGGCCATCCTGACCATGTCGGTATGGATTATATTGCTGTTGGTCCTGAGCGTAGCGATCAATTTTTATGAAGGGCCGGTGCTGCAACTGCCGGATTTGCCAATCATTCCCTAACGAACATGGGGCATGACTTGACAGTCATCCATAACAACTGACAATTTGTCACCATATGTGACAACCAAGGAATCGCCAGATGACTGCGCATCCCCTTAACCCGCCAAGCGCCGAAACCGACGTCAAAGTTGCCATTGTCGGCGCTGGATTTTCCGGCTTGTGTATGGGTGTAAAACTGAAAGAAGCAGGCGAGTCCGATTTCGTTATTTTTGAGAAGGCCACAGAAGTCGGCGGTACCTGGCGCGAGAATCATTATCCCGGCTGCGCCTGTGATGTGCCAAGCCATCTTTACAGTTATTCGTTTGAAACCAATCCCAATTGGAGTCGCGCCTTTTCGCCCCAATTAGAAATTCTCGACTACCTCAAGCATTGCGAACAAAAATTTGAACTAACCCCATTCATCAAGTTTGGCACCGGCGTTACCGGTGCAGAATGGGACGAAGCAGGTTGCTTCTGGCGGGTAATGACCTCTGACGGCAAAACCACCACCGCCAGGGTGTTGGTTTCTGGCGCGGGTGGTCTACACATTCCTGCCTATCCCGACATTGCCGGCTTGGAGACTTTTGAGGGTGCAAAATTTCACTCCGCGAAATGGGATCACTCGTATGACTTCAAGGCAAAACGTGTGGCGGTGATTGGCACCGGCGCGAGCGCCATTCAATTTGTGCCGGAGATTGCGCCCGATGCGGCGCATGTGACGGTGTTTCAACGCACCGCGCCGTGGATCATGCCAAAGATGGACCGCACCTATACCGAAGAGCAGCTCAGGCGCTTTGAATTTTCCCCTGCGGCGCGTTGGGTGCTGCGCATGCTGATCTACTTGCGACTTGAATTTACAACGCGGCTTTTCACCACGGGAAAACGCAAAGTTAAGGCCAGCGAAAAATTCGGATTGCAGAACATTACCGACCACATCAAAGACCCCGAATTGCGCAAGGCGGTGACGCCCACTTTTCCGCTGGGGTGCAAACGCACCTTGTTGAGCAATGATTGGTACCCGGCCCTGGCGCGGGACAATGTAGATTTGGTGACCTGCGGCATTGAGCAAGTCAAAGCGCACTCCGTGGTAATGAAAGACGGCCGTGAGATTGACGTCGATGCGATCATTCTTGGCACCGGGTTCAAAGCCATGGCCGTTCCCGAAGGGCTCGACCTCAAAGGCGTCGGCGGGCGCAGCATGCGGGAAGCCTGGACCGCGCACCCTGAAGCTTACCTTGGCATTACCGTGGCCGGGTTTCCCAACTACTTCATGATGATGGGACCCAATACGGGGCTGGGATCCAACTCCATGATCATCATGATCGAGGCCCAGGTCCAATATGTCATAGACGCCCTTCGCCAGATGGACCGCGAACAGGTTGCCGCCATTGCGCCCAAGGACTCTGTGCAACTTGAATTCAACGAGAAAATCCAGGCCAAGATGGAGAACACCGTTTGGGGTGCGGGTTGCAAAAGTTGGTATCAAACCGCAGATGGCCATAACGCTGCCATTTGGCCTGACACGACAGTCAAATACCGCAAGCGGACAAAACGTCTTGATATGAATGACTACGATGCCGTGGCACGAAACTAAGGGCTAGTTCGCACATCCCACGCAACGCGGCACAGCGGGGTCAACATCCAGGCGGCCAAGCGGAATGAGTTCATCGCATTCTGTACAATAGCCATAATCCCCTGCTTCATAGCGCTTCAGCGCTGCTTCGATCAACATCAAGCGCTGCTGCCGCCGACCCTCCTGCGCCTTTGCCATGGCTTGACCCTGTATGGCATCCATACGGCTCAAGCGCCCCACCGATTGCTGATCAAGCTCTACTGGTTTGCGATTGTCACTTGTGTCATGGACAGCTTTCAATATTTCCGCGCGCTCATCTTGCAGCCGTTTTTTGAACGGTTCAAACGACACAGCCTCAGCCCTTCTCAATCGCCTTGGCGCGGAAGGCAGCCGTCGTGTTGGTATGGGGGAATTCGACATCAGGTACAGGCACATCCAGAAAGGTGCATAGGGGCTCCCATCCTTCACTGACGTTATAGATGAGCAGCTTCTCTGGCGGCACCTCGCGCTTCACAGCATCATTGTGGGCGCGGTAAACCTCAAGTACATGAGCTTTGTCGTCAATCTCGCCGCCGAAATTACCCTCCATGATGAGGTCACAGGTCATCTTGCGTAACTCATAGGACGGATGATCCGGGCCCACCGGATGTCGCCAGGTATCAAAGATGGTCTTATCCATGCTGGTGGCCCAGGCATCAGGGTCGCGCACACTCAAAATGACTTTGGCGTCGGGGTAGTGCGCCACCAATTCGCGCCAGAAATTGCAAGCGGGCCAGTCCACGGTCGCCACGAAGCCGTCGAAGATTTCATCCCAATCGGGTAGCTCGCCGCTCGCGGCTCTGGACCACGCCTGAACGTGGTCGGGGCGGGTGGCCACTTCAAACATATGATAACACGGGCCAAAGCCGACCTGCTCCAGCGCGTCTTTCAGCGTTTTGGTGCCATTGCGGCCAAATCCAGCACCGATGAGTTTCAAAGCCATGAGGTGATTTGCTCCAATGGTTTCTTGATGGTCGCGTGTTTGGGAATTTTTGCGCCTTTAGCAGGATACCCCACCACCAGCAGCAAGAACGGTTTTTCTGACTTGGGTCGCCCGCAAATCTCGTTAAGGAAATTCATTGGTGCGGGCGTATGGGTCAACGTGGCAAGCCCTGCGTGATGGAGCGCTGCGATAAGAAACCCGGTCGCGATGCCCACGGATTCCGTGACATAGTAATTCTTCACATTATCACCGGGATTAAGCCCGCCACGCTTCTGACCAAAAATGGCAATAAGCCAGGGCGCGGTGTCAAGATACGGCTTCACCTCATCTGTCCCCAAAGGGGCAAGCGCCGCAAGCCACTCTTCGCTGGCTTTTTCAGCATAAAACGTGCGCTCTTCATCTTCCGCCGCCAGGCGTACCTTTTTCTTCGCCGCCCCGTCACCAATGACAGTGAAATGCCAAGGCTGGTGATTGGCACCTGAGGGGGCGGTGCCCGCCGCGCGCAGGCAATCCTCAATCACTTCGCGCGCCACGGCGCGATCAGAGAATTCCCGCAATGTATGACGACGCTTGATCTCATCATAGAAGGCGCGGGCGCGGGCGCGCATTTCCTCGGGCGGGTGCTCAACAAAGTCGGTGAGAGGAACGGCCTCATAATCCAGCATAGGAAGCTCCGATTGATCTACATGGCGTCTAGGCCCTAGATGCCACAGCAAGGCGCGTGAGCAAAGGACCAGAATATGTTTGAACCCTTTCAACTGACAGATTGGCTCGGCACCCTTGGCGTTTCAACTCTGCTCATAGCCTTTGCACTCAATTTGGATGGTCGGCTGGCACATACCTCCCACGCTTACCACGGCTTGAATGCCTTCGGCGCTGGGGTGCTTCTGGTTGTCGCCTGGCGCATCGAATTCATCCCGTTTGTGATACTGGAAGGGGTGTGGATGTTGGTGGCGCTGTTGGCCCTGGCAGGCTTGATCAAGCAACGGGGCACATAGCGTTGACCTAGGGGCATCTTTTGGATTGCCGCCCAATACACTAAATGCGAAGCGCCTCAAAAAATTGGAGACAATCTTTGTGACTGACACATCCGTCCTCTTCCGCCCCTTCACACTGAAGGGCGTGGAACTTGCCAACCGCATCGTCATGGCCCCCATGACGCGCATGAAGAGCCCGGGCCTGGTGCCCGGCGAAGACGTGGCGGCCTATTATCGTCGTCGCGCCGAAGGGGGCACGGGTCTGATCATCACCGAGGGTGTCAATCTTGCCGATGTCTCCTCCGCGTTTTATCCCGACGTGCCCACCTTGGAAGGGGACGCCCCTGTCGAGGGCTGGAAGCGCGTTGTGAAGGGCGTGCACGAGGCAGGTGGCAAGATTTTCCCGCAGCTTTGGCATGTGGGCGCGGTGCGTCGGCAGGATCGCTCCCCAAACCCTGAAGTCCCATCACGTAGTCCGTCGGGCCTTTTCAAACCAGGTAAGCAGCAAGGCAAACCCATGAGCGATGCGGAGGTTGCGGACACCATCGCGTCGTATGTCTCCGCCGCACGCAACACCGTTGAGGCTGGGTTTGACGGCCTTGAAGTGCACGGCGCGCACGGATACCTCATCGATCAATTTTTCTGGGGCGGCACCAATGAGCGCGACGATAGGTTCGGCGGCTCCATGGTGGATCGCACACGCTTTGCGCAAGAGGTTGTGAGAGCCATTCGCGCAGAGGTGGGCGAGGCATTTCCCATCGTGCTGCGGTTTTCCCAGTGGAAACAGCAAGACTATGAAGCGCAGCTGGCAACAAACCCCGCCGAGCTTGAAGCGTTCCTGAACCCTCTGGCTGCGGCAGGTGTGGATTGCTTCCATTGCTCCACGCGCCGCTATTGGGAACCGGAATTTGAAGGCTCTGACCTGAATCTCGCTGGCTGGGCGAAGAAGATTACCGGCCTGCCGTCCATCTCTGTGGGCTCAGTCAGTCTTACGACTGACTACATCACCACAGTCACCACCGGCGAAGGCAGTGCGACCGGCAGCATTGACCATTTGATTGAGCGCCTTGAGCGCGAAGAGTTTGATCTCATCGCCATTGGCCGGGCGCTTTTGTCCAATCCTGAGTGGGGCAACATCATGCGCGAAGGCCGTTTTGATGATTTGGTGCCCTATGACGCCAAGGTGCAGGAAACGCTCTACTAAAGCGCAGCATCAATCGCTTTGATGGCGCGGGTCACTTCAGCTTCGGTGTTGTAGGCGAGCAGTGAAATCCGCGCGACCCCTGTGTCGGGCTCGACCCCCACAGCCTTCATCAATCGATGGGCGTAGAAGTGCCCTGCCGCCGCACCAACCTTCGCGTCGGCCATAGCTTTGGTGAGTGCCCGCGGGTCTGAGCCATCCTTGGGCGCAAAGGCAATGGTCGGCGCGCGCTTGCTAAAGGTCATTTCATCTGGACCGAACAGGCGCAGTTTTGGATGCCCCGCCAAGAACTCAACCAGCGGCGCGGCGATCTCAACTTCCTGTGCGTGAAACAGGTCATTCACTTGATTGACCCATTGGCTCGCGTGACCTGCGGGCGCTTCACCAAAATGGTGGGCATAGAGATCACTATAAAACTCCGCCAGGCCAACAATCGAGGCGATTTCCGCATGCTGCGGCCCCACTGGATTAAGCCGCTTTTCAGCATAAATACCGTTGAAATAGTGTCCTTGGTTTTCAAGGCTCTCAAGCCAACCTGTCTTGATGGCCATCACCCCCTGATGCGCGGCAAATGTCTTATAGGCCGAAAAGTAATAGGCGTCCGCCCCAATGACGCTGACATCTGGCATCTGGTGCGGCGCGTAGGCGACCCCGTCCACCACAACACGCGCGCCAACGCTTTGGGCAAGCTTTGTGATCGCCGCTGCGTCGTGAATCTCTCCCACCACATTGGAGCAATGAGTAAAGGCAAGCAGTTTGGTTTTGTCAGATAGCAGCAGTTTCAGATCGTCAATGGATAGCCGGCCGCTCACCGGGTCGGCTTGCCACTCGCGCAATGTCGCGCCGGTGGCGGCTGCCAAACGGTGCCAGCAGCCCGCGTTGGCTTCATGCTCTTGATTACTGACGATGATCTCATCGCCTGCGCCCATGTGCGGTCGCATCCCTTGCGCGGTCATATAAGTGTTGGCGGTGGTGGACGGACCATAGGCGATGGTGTGGTCCGCGCCAATATTCATGGCATCGCCGAGAAACGCGGTTGCCTTGTCGATGGTGTCGCCAAGCTCAGTTGAGGGCCCGTAAGGATAGTAGGGCTGCACTTTCACCATGCCAAAGGCGTGGCTCACGGCGTCTTGCACCTGACGCGGCGCCTGGCTGCCGCCAGCATTTTCCATATAGGCCCATTGGCCATATTCCGGATGTTGAAACACCGGGAATTGGTCGCGCAGAAATGAGACGTCGAGGAGGGGGCGGTTAGCAGTCATGGATGGCTTATAGCGCAAGTCGAGCGCGGGCCGCTTCATATTCTTGTGCGAGCTGCTCAACATATTCACCGGCGCTTTGAATGTCGCGAACCGCGCCGATGCCCTGGCCGCAGCCCCAGATATCTTTCCAGGCTTTGGCCTTGGTGCTGCCGTCAGAGCCGAAATTCATCTTGGAGGGATCACTTTCCGGCAAGTTGTTTGGGTCGAGGCCAGCTTTGACCACTGACGGGCTCAAATAATTGCCATGGATGCCAGTAAAGAGATTTGTGTAGACGATGTCCTTACCTTCGCTATCCACAATCATTTGCTTGTAGTCATCAGCCGCGCGCGCTTCTTCGGTGGCAATAAAGGCTGAACCGATATAGCCCAAGTCTGCGCCCATGGCCTGCGCCGCGAGCACGGCATCCCCGGTCGCGATGGACCCTGATAGTAAAATTGTGCCGTCAAACCAGGCGCGAATGTCTTGCACCAGTGCAAATGGCGACAGGGTTCCCGCATGCCCGCCCGCCCCGGCTGCCACGCAGATCAAACCATCCGCGCCTTTCTCAATTGCCTTGTGAGCAAAGCGATTGTTGATGATGTCATGCCAAACAATGCCGCCATAGGAATGAATGGCGTCATTCACTTCAGGCCGCGCGCCAAGGGAGGTGATGACAATGGGTACCTTGTGCTTCACGCAGAGCGCCAAGTCTTCATCAAGCCGATCGTTTGAGCGATGCACAATGAGATTAGCCGCATAGGGCGCGACCGGCTTGTCAGGGTTCTTGCCCGCATAGTCGTCCAGGGTTTCGCTGATTTCACTGAACCAGTCATCCAGTTGCTCGATGGGCCGTGCGTTGAGAGTGGGGAACGACCCCACAACTCCCGCCTTGCATTGCGCAATAACGAGGGGAGGATGAGAAATAATAAACAAGGGCGAGCCCACGGCGGGAAGACGCAAGCGCCCGTCAAGAATTTTAGGAAGCGACACGGCGCTCTCTCCTTAGCAAGGTTTCAGGCCGTTTTAGCGCCCCAATCGCCCGCGCGGAACCCTTCCCTAACGGAACCACCAAATTACGATACACTCCGCCCCGGATGCCCGTGCCAAAGGAGATGCGGATGAAAAAATCATGTCTGGTTATTGGGGCTGGTGATGCCACCGGCGGTGCCATCGCCCGGCGTTTTGCCCGCGAAGGGTTCACCACCTGCATCACCCGGCGCGAACGGCATATGGATCAACTGGAAACCCTCGCTCAAGCGATCTCCGATGAAGGCGGGCAGGCCCATCCCTTTGCCGTCGACGCCCGCGATGAGGCAGCAACCATCGCGCTCTTTGATCAAATTGAAAGCGACATCGCTCCGCTTGAAGTGGTTGTCTTCAACATTGGCGCCAATGTCTGGTTCCCTATTGGCGAGATGACCGCGCAAACCTTTCAAAAGGTATGGGAAATGGCATGCTTCGCGGGTTTTCTTGCAGGCCGGGAAGCGGCCCGCCGCATGGAGCCGCGAGGGAAAGGCACGATCATTTTCACCGGCGCGACGGCGTCCTTGCGCGGGTCAGCACAATTTGCAGCTTTTGCCAGTGCCAAGGCGGGGCTTCGTGCGCTTGCGCAGAGCATGGCGCGGGAGCTGGGCCCCAAAGGCGTTCATGTGGCACACACGGTGATCGACGGCATGATCGACACCCCTTGGAGCCGCGAGACTTTTCCTGATGCGTTCAAGGATGCGGGCGCAGACAACATTTTGAAACCGGACTCCATTGCTGAAAGTTATTGGCAGCTCCACCGCCAACCACGCGATGCATGGACCCATGAACTTGACCTTCGCCCCTGGAGCGAAAAGTGGTGACCCCCAGAAGGACCTCCGAATGACCAAAACCATCGAGTACTATTTCGACTTTGTGAGCGCTACGGCGTTTTTCTCTTCTCACATCCTGCCCAAGATCGCGGATGCGGCGGGCGCGGAACTTGTCTACAAGCCCATGTTCCTTGGCGGTGTGATGAAGGCGACAGGCAATGTGCCGCCCGCGACTGTGATCCCCAAAGGCATCTGGATGGCGCAAGACCTACAGCGCTTTGCCAAGAAATATGATCTTGCCTATGTCTTCAATCCCCATTTCCCCGTCAACACGCTCGCGGCCATGCGCGGGGCGGTCGCCATTCAGGGCACTGATGACTTCTTGCCCTATGTCACCGCCATGACAAACGCCATGTGGCAAGAGCAAGCCAACCTGGCGGAACCCGACGTGCTTGCCGCCATCGTTGCTAAACTGGGCATGGATCCAGAGGCCTTCCTCGCCCTCACGCAAAAGCCTGAGAACAAACAAAAACTCAAAGCCAATACCGATGAGGCCGTTGCGCGCGGGGCCTTCGGCGCGCCATCCATCTTTGTGGGCGACGAGATGTATTTCGGGCAGGACCGTTTGTTCATGGTGGCGGAAGCCGTGGGCGTGGATATCCGCGACATTTGCCCAAACTATTGATGCAAAAAAGGGCGGCGCAAATGCACCGCCCTCTTGTTTGTCATTCCGGGGTTGATTGAAAATCAGAGCCCGGAATCTCAGTGCTCCAGCGTACCGCGCCAGATCCCGGACCGCTTTTGGCGTCCGGGAGGACATGTTTCACATATCACTCAGCAGCTGCGTTAAAGCCCATCACTGACTTGGCTTCAAGGAATTCTTCAAGGCCATAAACGCCCCATTCGCGACCATTGCCTGACTGCTTATAGCCGCCGAAGGGCGCATTGAAGTCGCCGCCAGAGCCATTGATGTGAACCATGCCCGTGCGCAAACGGCGCGCGACGGCTTTGGCACGCTCTGTGTCGCTGGACGACACATAGCCCGACAGGCCGAAGTCTGTGTCATTGGCAATGGCCACGGCGTTGTCTTCGTCCTCATAGCCAAGGATCGAAAGCACCGGCCCGAAAATTTCTTCCCGCGCGATGGTCATGTCATTGGTGACATTGGCGAATACGGTTGGCTTGACATAATAGCCTTTGTTGAGGCCCTCAGGGCGCCCAGGGCCGCCGGTGACCAATGTTGCGCCTTCGTCGATGCCTTTTTGAATAAGCCCCTGGATTTTATTCCACTGGGCTTCGGATACCACCGGCCCAAGACGGGTACCTTCTTCAAGCGGATCGCCGGTCTTGATGGCTTCTGCGGTTGCCTTGGCAACACCCGCGACCTCATCCATTTTGGCGTGAGGCACCAACATACGCGTTGGGGCGTTACAGGATTGACCAGTGTTACTCATCACCTGGCCCACATCGCGGGCCACGACCTTTGAGAAATCCACGTCGTCAAGAAGGATATTGGCTGACTTGCCGCCCAATTCTTGCGCGACACGTTTTACGCTTGCGGCAGCTTGCGCAGCCACATCAGAGCCCGCACGGGTGGAGCCGGTAAACGACACCATGTCGATATCCGGGTGGCTGGAAAGCGCGCGCCCAACGGTCGGTCCATCGCCATTGACCATGTTGAAAACCCCTGCGGGCACACCGGCGTCGTGCATAATCTCAGCGCAAACCAAACCAGAGAACGGCGCGATTTCAGAGGGCTTCAGCACCATGGTGCAGCCCGCCGCCAATGCCGGCGCGACCTTGCAGGCGATCTGATTGATGGGCCAATTCCATGGCGTAATGAACCCACACACGCCGATGGGCTCTTTGATAATCTGGGTAGTGCCTTTGGTTTCTTCAAACTCATAGGTTTTCAGAATCTCAAGCATAGTTCCGAAATGCGCCATGCCAGATCCGGCCTGCGCAAGCTCAGCCCACTGCTTTGGTGCGCCCATTTCAGTCATGATGGCTTCGGCAAGCTCAGCATAGTGAGCTTGGTAAGAGGCGAGGATTTTTTCAAACAGCGCCACGCGCTCATCCCGGCTCGTTAGCGAATAAGTTTCAAATGCTGTTTTGGCAGCGGCGACGGCTTTATCCACGTCGGCCTGCGCGCCAAGGGCAATTTCCCCAACCGCTTCTTCGGTTGCCGGATTGATGACCTCCAGCAAGTGGTGGCCTTCAGGTTTTACCCATGCGCCGTTGATATAAAATTCTGTGAGGTGGTCCTTATACATGTCGGGAAATCTCCGTTCAGGGGCGTACCTTCATTGGGCACTTCGTGGCCAAGTGAAGGTTGTCGGGAATGTCTGACGTATTGTCAAACATTGGCGGGGTCGGACGCAACCCGCAGCTCTCGCCAGGTGATATTTCACACGTAAATTGCGGGAAACTGGCAAATGCCTTGGTTGCCACAAAGTGGACAGGCCCCCGCGAGAGGGGCTATGAGGGGCCAAACCCCTAGTCATCTCGGAGGCCGCCATGCAATCCATCAAAGACCAAGTCATCGTCATTACCGGGGCCAGCTCCGGCTTTGGCGAAGTAACCGCCCGCATGCTGGTGGCCGAAGGGGCCAAAGTTGTCCTCGGCGCACGGCGTGAAGACCGCCTCAAGGCGCTATGTGATGAGCTAGGGACCGACAACGCCGTCTATGCCGTGTGCGACGTCACCAAACATGAAGATCTCCACACCCTGGCGAGCAAGGCGCTCGACACCTTTGGCCGCATTGATGGCTTGGTGAACAATGCCGGCGTCATGCCGCTGTCCATGATTGGCGCTGGCCGCGTAGAAGAATGGGACCAGATGATCGACGTCAATATCAAGGGCGTTTTGTACGGCATTCACGCGGTGCTTGCTCACATGATGGAACGGGGCTCCGGCCGCATTGTGAGTATCTCGTCTGTTGCCGGGCTTTCAACAACGCCGGTCTCGGCAGTTTACTCCGGCACAAAATTCGCTGTGAAAGCGATTTCCGAAGGCTTGCGCCAGGAATGCGCGGGCAAAGTTGGTGTTACTTGTATTTATCCCGGCGCCTTCACCACAGAACTCGTTGACGGGATCAAAGATGAATTCGTGAAAGAGCTGATGGAAAAACGCGGCTTTGCAAAGCTGGCGCAGCCTGCCGAGCGCGTAGCCGAAGCCATTATCTATGCCTTGGGCCAAGACCCTGGCGTTGCGGTAAATGAGATCACCATCCGCCCCCTCGCCCAAGGATAAGGACCCCGCGATGCGCTTACTCATTCTTGGTGGGACTAGTTTTCTTGGTCGTCATGTAACCGAACAGGCATTGGCCCGTGGCCACGCTGTGACGCTTTTCAATCGCGGCACAACGAACGCTGAGCTTTACCCAGAGGCGGAGAAATTGCGCGGTGATCGGGCCGGCGATCTTTCTGCCCTCAACGGCAAGAGCTTCGACAGCGTCATTGATACCAGCGGCTATCTGCCCCCGATTGTGGAGCGTACCATTGCGGCTGTGAGGGCCAATGTGCCGCACTATCTTTTTGTCTCCACCATCTCTGTCTATGACGAAACGGGCGCGCCGACCCTTGACGAAACCAGCAAGGTTTTGGATTGGGATCCGGCGCTTGAAGACGCCACGGAAGTCGAACCAAAGCACTATGGTCGCCTCAAGGCCGAATGTGAGCGGCGTGTTATCGCGGCCTATGGCGATGCGGCAATGATCGTCCGCCCTGGCCTCATTATCGGGCGCTATGACAAAACCGGACGCTTTACCTATTGGCCGCAACGAATAGTCAAAGGCGGCCGTGTCTTGGTGCCGGACTATCTTGATTTCCCCGTGCAGGTAATCGATGCGGCAGATTTGGCGGGCTGGATGCTCGATCTTTGTGAACGCAAGGCCCACGGTATCCTCAATGGCACGGGACCGGAAGTATCCCTGACCCTCGGCGAGGTTCTTGACGCCTGCGAGAAATTTGCCCCGCCCGGGACAACTCGTGAACTTGTGGCTGAGGGCTTTCTTCGCGCCCAGAAGGTCAACGGGTGGATGGAATTACCATTGTGGATTCCGCGCGCAGCGAAATCAGAAGCCATGATGCGCGCGGATCTCACCATGCCCTTGAAAGCAGGTCTGAGGTTTCGCCCCCTTGGCGATACCATCAAGGATGTGCTGGCAGAACTAGACGAGACCGGAACATTCCTCGCCAATCAATCCCTCACGAGGGAGCGCGAAGCAGAAGTGCTCAACGCCTGGGATAAAGCAAAGGCAAGCGTCGATGGCTGAGTTTTTCCCAAGGTCGTTTTCACTTGAAGGCAAGCGTGCCCTCGTTACCGGCGCGGGGCGCGGCCTGGGCCTTGCCATTGCTAAAGGCATGGCGCGCGCCGGGGCAACAGTTTTCCTCAACGGCCGCCAGAGCGACGTGCTGGAGGCCACCAGGGCCGAGATCGAAGATGAAGGCGGCGCGGGCCATGTGGCCGCGTTTGATGTGACCGACACCGCCGCCGTACAAGGCGCCATCGATACAATATCCACAGCTCACGGTGCGCTTGATATCCTTGTGAACAATGTCGGGCAACGCGATCGACGCGCGCTCCAGGACTTTGCGGCGGATGATGTATCCGCGCTCTTGGAGGTCAATTTGGTGGCACCATTTAACCTCGCCCGTATTGTCAGCGTGGGCATGATCGAGGCGAATGAAGGCCGCATCATTAATGTCACGTCTATTGCTGGGCCCATCGCGCGGGGCGGCGATGCTGCCTATACCGCCAGCAAGGGCGGGCTCGAGGCGTTAACCCGTGCGCTTGCGGCGGAACTTGGCGGCCAAGGCATCACTGTGAACGGCATCGCACCGGGATATTTTGCCACCGAGGCCAATGAAGAAATGATGGCGGACCCCGCGGTCGCCAGATGGCTCTCCATGCGCACGTCACTGGCGCGCTGGGGTGATCCGGCTGAAATTGCGGGGGCGGCAGTATTTCTTGCTTCACCGGCGGCAAGTTATATCACCGGGCAAATCCTTGCCGTCGATGGCGGCTACCTCGCGCATTTTTAATCGCGAGCGGTATCCAGGTAAGCGCGCACTTCCTGTAGGAACGGCAACGCTTCTTTGACATCCCGCTTTGCAAACGCCTTTTCAAATTCAGCAAACGAGGGAGCAAGGGCCGTAACGGCTTTGTTGCGCACGCGCCGTCCCTTTTCCGTAATGCTCACCAGCTTGCCGCGGCCATCGTCCGGGTTGCTTTTAATACGAACAAGACCCTTGGCCTCAAGCTTCTGCAGCGTATTTGTCATGGCGCCTTTGGTGACCTGAAACGCGCTTGCCAATTGCGCCGGTGTGCGCGTGCCCCCCAGGCGCACAAAATTGCTGAGAACTGAGAAATGCGACAAGCGCAAACCATCAGGCAGGGAGCGCTCCAACTGCGTCGTGATCAGCTGATTGATAATGCCGATCTCATTGAAGAACACATAGAGCAGCGGATCGGCATTTTTCGCGGTCATGTGATCCCTGTAATTTTTATCTCAACAGGCCAACGCGGGGAGCGCGGCATGGCGGGACCATAGCCGATCCGCCCCAACATCTGAACCGTCGCAGGCCCGGTGGCGCTAAGATCGCGGCGAAGTTGAGCATAAAGCTCATCCATTTCCGGGTACTCCTGCAGCGACTGGCTCACGGGATGCAGGCCCAAGCCCTGGGGCACCGCTTCGAGATTGAGGCGCACCCAACTGCCGCCGGCACTAATTTGATCGAGGCGCGTGTTCTCCGGCGTAATGATCCAAATGAAGCCCATGGACGTCATGGTGATCTCCTCCCAGATATCCAGACCTTGTTGAAACGACACGGAGCTTTGATCCGCAAGGGTTTCAGGCGACATCAAACCAAAGAGATTGAGCGTATCAAACATCAAGCCGCCAAATGCCAAGCCATCGGGGTTTTCATTGATGGCGCGCTTGCCGACACGCATGAGGTCAATGCTCTCCTGCATCGTGTAAGGCGTGAGCATTTCGATTTGCATTGCTTCCCAGGTCAGGTCGCGAAGGGCGGCGATGCGCGCGGCATCATTGGTGGAGCCGGTACGAACACCGGAGCCCGCAGCGCCCTGCATGGCGGCGAGCGAGCGATCTGAGACAGGGCGACTTGTATCAAAGGGCTCCCGCGTTGTGCGTCGCTCTAGGACAAAGGCAAAAAGCGGATCCCGTGCAACACCGGCATCTTCCACAAAACGAATATGAGCGATGGGCCGTCCATCCAATTGATCCGCGTCGCCACCGTCGGGAAACGGTGTAATCTCAGCCCGGAGGTCTTCTTCCGCCGCGGCCATGCGCAGGATTTCCAAAAAACACCCCAGCCCAACAGTGATTTGCCGGCTGAACGGATCAGTGGCGGGCAGCAATCGACCCAGATCGCAATGCAAGCTGGCTTCACCTGGGGTCGAGAGATCCACCATCCAGGGCTGGCGATTATGGGGGTTGGGGGCGAGGATGGCATAGGACAGCGCCCGCACGCGGGGGTCTGTGTAATCCGCTGATCCGGCCATCCCCCATGGGGCTATGGCCTCAGTGGGCGTGCGCGTGACAGCAAAGCCTCCGGCCCCGGCGGCCAGAATAACCGCCCCGCTTCCAAGAATTTTTAGTGCGCCGCGCCGGTTCATGGCTCTTCTCCATTAGTTCAATATTAAACTATATAAGTTCAACGTTAAACTATGTCAAGAGCAGCCACCGCCCCTTGCGCCAAACGATAAGGCCTAGTTTCCCTTGAACGTGGGGTCGCGTTTCTCCAGAAAGGCCAAAACGCCCTCAGCAAAGTCTTCAGACCCTGCGGTGAGCAAAAACTGGTCGCGGTCCATATGAATGGTGCTGGCGGCACCGGCCAAGGCAATGCGGTTTATCGCTTCTTTGGACATGCGCACGGGCACCGGAGGGAGCGCCGCCACCTTTACCGCCCACGCCATCGCCTCTGAGAACGCACCGCCTTTCGGCGCAACCTCGTCAGCCAGACCCCAGGCTTTGTCGTGGGCGGCACAGGCATCTTCGCAGAATATTGCGAAACGCTTTGCCTTCGCGACCCCCATGATGGCGACCAAGCGCGGCAAGCTGTGCCAGCTCATGTTGATCCCCAGAGCCACCTCCGGCAGGCGAAAGCTCGCGCCTTCGCCAGCAATGCGGAAGTCACACGCCGCCACCAACGCCACCCCGCCCCCAAGGCACGGCCCCTCGACAGCGGCAATGGTAACTTGCTCAAGCGCTTCCCAGGCGTCGCACATATCCGGGCCCACCAGAACGCGCTGACGCCGCTCCAGAAGGGTTCGCTTAGTCTCACCCTGGCGATCTGGGTCGGTAAGATCAGCGCCGGCGGAAAAGATTTGGTCTGATCCCGCAAGCACGATGGCATGAATATCTGTGCGCGTTTTCAAATCGCGGGCAACGTCAGTTAGCTCCCCTATCATCTTGACGGATAGGGCGTTGCGTTTTTCAGGGCGGTTCAGCCGCACCACCGCCACCGCGCCGTCTAAAGTCACCAGCAACGTTTCATACGAAAAATCGGATGACATCAGATGCTCCTTAGACTTTGGTGGCAAGCCCAAATGCAATTAGCTTCTTGATGGTATCGGCACGGCGATTTTCAGCAAGGTCCGCGAAGGTTGAGAGATCAAAGGGTTTCCCCGAAAGGGCCGTTTCCAGACCAGGGACCGCCTCCCGCTCAAAATTCACTTCGCCGCCCGCACAAATGATAATGGCGCGTTCGTCGTTGTAGCGCAGGCGCGCCGGGGCGTTTTTACGTCGGATAAATTTGTCGCCTGCCTCAACGGGATCAACCACACCGGTCACACCACCGCGGGTGGTGGCGCTTCGTCCGCGGATAAAGTTTTCAACGAAAAGCTCAAACGCCTCGGTGAAATTCGCTTCGCGGGAAAAATCCTCTGCGATTTTGCGAAAATGCGCCTCAGCCTTGCTGGCGTCAAAGTCATCTCGGGCAAACCCAGCCGGCAGGCTCTGCCGAAATCCTTCATTACGAAGGGCCACTTCCGAGACAGCTTCCAGCATCAGATCGGCCCAGGTTTTGACAATCAGCCCCACCGTTATGTGCAGTGAGGACTCGTCACCATCGGTAATGGCATCGTGCATCAACCCGCGCGGAATATAGACGCAGTCCCCGGCCTCAAGCAGAAACTCCTCCACCGGATCCCCTGCTTTGTGCACATTGGGCTGAAATCCCTCCCCGCGATAAGGATTGGCGATGGGCATGTCATAAAGCTTCCAGAGCTTCTGCCCGGATATTTGCATCACAAAAACATCGTGGTCGTCGTAATGGGTGCGGAAGCCTTGGTTGTTCGGCGGTGTCAAATATATGTTGGTCTGAACATGAGCGCAGAAAAGGCTCTCTATGGCGCGGCAAAATTCCGCGAGAGTGGCATCAAGCTGATGTAGATGCGGCATGATGATGGTGGCACCTTGCTGGAAGTGACGCACCACCGCCCCTTTGTCAGCCATGCCGTTTGGAAACAGAAACTCATCGCGGCTGATGCGCGGTTCCGCCCGCGCCATATCAAGCGAGCTGCCAGGTAGATCCATTCCGGCAATGATCTCATCTATCCGATCAACAGAGAGAAGGTGTTTGTAGCGCCCTGCATCACCATGCTTGGCGATCAGCGCCTTCTTCTCAAAGAAGTTGTCGAAGAAGTCTTCGCTACTCACATCGCCAACAAGAAACGGTAGCGGGCTATCAATCCATTCAGGTTCAGTCATGGTCATCCCTGGCTCAATTGGGCAGTTCTGCCCAAACAAAGAAAAAGGCGCGAGAATTGAATCTCACGCCTTATTCAAAGGTATTTGGGTCGCTAAGGGAAACTAGAAATTCCCCTTGCAACTTAGAATGATATTAGTTTGCGCGACCCCTGCCGCCGGGATCTGAACAGCTGCCAACATCAGAATCTGTAGTGCCCGGTTGGACCGGACCCCGACCGTTGCCGCCCGGATCAGAGCAGCCACCGCTGTCAGAATCTGTGTAGCTCGCTCTGCCGCGACCATTTCCCACAGCGTCAGCGTAAGACCCGGTGTCGGAATCTGTAACGCCTGAGGATGAGCTACCGCGACCATGCCCTCCACGGTCGGCATTGCTGCCCCCGTCGGAATCTGAAACGCCGGTGTACCCGCGCCCTGCTGGATCGGCGCTGCCACCAGTATCTGAATCAGTCGCGGCATGGGCCGCCCCCGCCACGACCGCCGTGGCACCAAGTGCCAGTGCTGCGCCTGAAACAGTGCGCATGAACGAGCGACGGCTAAGTGATTTCTTATCTGACATGAACTACCCCTCTATAAAAATCCCGCCTGAGCGCCAGAATCTAGGGGAAACCTTCGCCTCAATCAATACAGATTCGCTGCAGATCTGTCCGCGTTGCGTTAACACTTTTGAAACCACCAAGGCGAATCTAATTCAGTTGATCGAGTAACGGTGCCAGGCGTTTGATCTCCAAAGGTGTGATTTGAAAGGGCAATTCGTCGTGCCTTGCTCTGCCGCGGGCTGACCACGAGAGCTGCGCCCAGTTTTTAGGGGCATAGAGGTGTGCAATATTTTCGCGCTGATCCGTTTCAGGCCCGACGGTATCGCTCAACTCAATGAAAATCCGCGTGCCGCCAAGCGCCGGCATGTGCCGCAATTGATCCGCCATCAGGCCGGCGCGGATACCATTGGTTTCATGCAAAACCACATCAGGAATGGAGCCGTCCTGTTGCCGGATACTGTCGACGATCTCGGCACTGGGCTCTACCGCCACAATCACGACGTCGCCAAGGCGATGGGGCCAGCGCGCTGCAATTTCTGATAAGTGAAAATAAGTTCCCAAGATGGGGCCTTCTGGGGGCTCAGTATGCCCGTCAAGACAGAACGCTACAGTATCCATGCCAAATGCATGCCCAAGTTCTTCGCCGTGATGGGCCGCTTGATCGGCGGTGCATTCCATCACCACCACAACGCCGTTTTGGCGTGTCTTACGGCGGCGCGTGCGAATGAGGTCCGCCAAGTCGTCCGGGTCAAGTCCATAGGCGCGCTCCGCATGGTGAAGCATGGCATCAAGAAATCCCGACAACGGCATTGGTGAGTTGGCCGCGGTTTGGTGTTGCCAGCGGACCCGTGCGCCAACCCTTGGCAGCACTGTGATCAACCCTTCGTCTGCGAGGGCACCATAGGCGCGCCGCACCGTATGATGATTGACGCCCCAGGAATTTGCCGCATCCACAGCCGTGGGCAAACGATCCCCGGGGCCCATGTGACCGGAGCCAATTCCATAGCGCACACCATCGGCGATCTGCACAAAAAGCGGATCGTCGCGTGCCGCATCTGGCTGCGCGAGAAACATTGCGGATGTACAATCTTTAGCCGCTTTCCCCATCCGACTATTCTATCTGCTGGACTGTCATTTGAACAACAAAACCAAGCCCGGCATTTGATGCTGATATGGACCAATTTGCAGGAATAGGCGGTATGCACCATTCCTGATAGCGTCCCGCAACAAATGACTACGAAAGTGATCCCCACCGCCATGTGGCGCGAATTCCCCAATATTGGTTCCATCACTGACGCCCGCAGCGGCGCGAGTTGGAGCGCAGATCGTTTGGCGCAGGAGATCGCCGCGCGACAGGAGGCCTTTGCCAAAGCCGCCCCTCACCCGCGCCCGAGAGTGGTCATCGCTCATGGGGGTACAGCCGAATTCTTTCGCGATCTGCTGGCGGTTTGGGCGCTTGGCGGCACGGCCTATTGCCTCAACACAGGGCTTACGGCGGCAGAGATTGAAAACATCAAAGCATTTGTCCGGCCCGATCTTATCCTCGCAGGTACAGACGATATTCTTGCCATCTCCGGCGCAATAGCCCCGCCCCCATCGCGCGGCGAAGACGATCCCGCACTCGTGCTGTTTACCTCTGGCACCACGGGCGAGCCCAAAGGCGTGGTGCATAGCTACCGATCATTGCAGGCCCGGGTTGCGCTAAATCTTACGTACATTCCGAGCGCCTCGTTACGTCGAAGCCTTTGCGTTTTGCCGACCCACTTCGGTCACGGACTCATTGGAAATTGCCTCTCCCCATTGCTGGGCGGCCATGACTTGTACCTTGCCTGCGGCCTGGGGCCCATGGAGCTGAAGGGGTTCAGCGCCATGATTGATGCGCATAAAATTTCTTTCATGAGTTCAGTGCCGTCATTTTGGAAATTGGCGTTGCGCATGAGCACCCCGCCCAGCGGCGGCACACTAAGCCGCATCCATATCGGCTCTGCCCCTTTGGCGGCAAAGCTTTGGCGCAAAGTGATGGCATGGTCCGGCACCAACGATGTGGTCAACACATTCGGCATTACCGAAACCGCGAACTGGGTTGGCGGTGCGTCCGCCAAGGACTTCACCCCCGAAGATGGTCTGATCGGGATGCCGTGGGGCGGGGACATGGCCGTGCTGAACGATACCGGCGAAATCATGACCACCGGCGAAGGCGAGCTTTTGGTGCGCACCCCATCGCTGATGTCTGGATATGATCAACGACCGGATCTGACGGAGGCGGCATTTCTCAATGACTGGTTCCGGACCGGCGATGTGGGACGGATCGACGCGAGCGGGTGCGCGCGGCTTACCGGGCGCATCAAACATGAGATCAATCGGGCGGGGATGAAAATCCACCCCGAAGACTTGGACCTGCTCTTTGAAACCCACCCCGACGTCATGGAGGCCTGCGCCTTTGGAGTGCCGGACGAGATCGCCGGTGAGATCGTCGGCATCGCGCTTGTGCTCAAGCCGGGCACTGAGGGTACGCCCACGCTATTGCGCAAATGGTGTGCAGAAAGAGTGCGCCGTGAAGCCGTTCCGGAGAAATGGTTCTTTTTGGACGAGCTTCCCAAGAATGAACGTGGCAAGCTCGACCGCATGAAGGTTCAACACTCATGTCTCGCTGGTAGCTGAAATGAAAAAAGCTGAGGGCCGCCCTGCACGTATAGAGTCAGAGCGTTTCACCATGCGCTCGGTCGTGCCGGATGACGTTGACGAAAGCTATATGTCTTGGGTGCGTGACCCGGAGCTGCCGGGAAAGATTGGGCTCAACGTGCCGCCCAATCCAACCGTGGCGCAGTTCAAACGCTATGTGCAGACGTTTGATAATCGCAATAGCTACCATCTGGCCATTGCGACAAAGCAGAGCGGCGTGGACATCGGCTATTACTGGGTCAATGTAGAGCTCGATAACAAGACCGCCATGTCTCATGTTGTGATTAGCAATCGCGACTACTGGGGCAAGAAAGTGGTGCAGGAAACCCGTGTGGCGCTGCTGGACTTTTTGTTCTTCAGCCTTGGCATGGACAAGGTGCTCGGGCGCCCCCTGGCGCGAAATTTCTCCGCCATCTTCAACTACCAGGCCCTGGGCTTTACCAAAGAAGGCGTCTTGCGCGCACAAATTCTGGAGCCAGGCGGTAAGCGCGTCGACCAGGTCTATTTCGGATTGCTACGGGAGGAATGGATCGCGCGCAAAAAAGGAACCGCAAAATGAGCACGCCTGACAGAGCCCGGGGCGTGCTTGCGGAAGCGGTCTCCTATGCGCCCGAGGAGATTCCAGCGGATGCTGCCATTGGCAGCTTTGAGCCCTGGGATAGCCTTGCCCATGCCCGGCTGATGATTGCGTTGGAAACCACGCTCAATCGGGCCCTGACCGCGGACGAGATTACCTCGGTCTTATCGCTCAGAGATATTGAATTACTGCTGGATGCAAGCTGACATTTCGTCAAAACGCCAAGGTTCCTGCGACGCTGCGCCCCTTCCGTATTGGGCGTAGTCGCATTAGTCTCCGGCCAAAATTACCACCCAGCTGATACCTCATTTCAGGGAGTTCTCACATGGCCGCCGTTCAAACGCCGCCCGCCCCGGTCTTTGCCAATGTGCTCGATGCCATCGGCTCAACGCCCATGCTCGAAGTCACCCATATGGATACAGGGCCTTGCCGACTTTTCCTCAAGCTTGAAAATCAAAACCCCGGCGGATCGATCAAAGATCGCATCGGTGTTGTGATGATTGAGGAGGCGGAAAAAGCAGGCAAGCTTTCACCGGGTGACACTATCATTGAAGCAACCGCTGGTAACACAGGTTTGGGCTTGGCGCTGGTGGCGGCGCAGAAGGGCTATAAGCTGATCATCGTGGTGCCTGACAAAATGGCGCAAGAGAAAATTTTTCACCTGCGCGCCTTGGGAGCCGAGGTAAGGCTGACCCGATCAGATGTGGCGAAGGGGCATCCGGACTATTACCAAGAAGTTGCTCAAGCCATCGCCGATGAAACTGGCGGCTTTTACGTCAACCAATTCGGTAATGAAGCCAACCCTCTTGCTCATGAGACATGGACCGGACCGGAAATCGGGGAGCAAATGGACCATGACGTTGACGCAGTTGTGTGCGGCGTCGGCTCTGGCGGCACCAGTGCGGGCCTCACCCACTTCTTCCAGAAAGTCAGCCCTGACACAGAAATGGTCCTTGCCGACCCCACCGGCTCAATCCTTGCGGACTACATCACTACCGGTAAACTTTCCAACGATGTGGGCAGTTGGGAAGTGGAAGGCATTGGCGAAGATTTTTTGCCCGACGTTTGTGATCTTACAAGAGTCAAAAGTGCTTTCACGGTCACCGACGAGCAATCATTTCTCACCGCGCGCGATGTATTGGCGAAGGAAGGCATACTTTGCGGGTCATCATCCGGCACGTTGATCCACGCGGCGCTGCAATATTGCCGTGAACAAACCGAGCCAAAGCGCGTTGTCACCTTTGTATGCGATAGCGGCAACAAATATCTTTCCAAGATGTTCAATGATTATTGGATGATGGATCGCGGCTATATCAAGAAAAAACAATACGGTGATCTGCGTGATTTGATTGGGCGTTTGCATGAAGACCGCGCCACCGTAACCGCCGCGCCAACCGATACCTTGCTGATCGCCTATGGCCGTATGAAGCTTTACGACATCAGCCAGCTTCCGGTGATTGATGCTGACGGCAAAGTGGTGGGCCTGCTCGACGAAGAAGACCTGCTTTACACTGTCATTGGCCACGAAGAAAAATTCCGTGAGCCCGTAAGTACAGCGATGACCGCGCGCCTTGAGACCATTGATGCCAAGCAGTCCATTGGCAAGCTCATTCCTTTATTCGACAAGGGTTTGGTGGCCATCGTCACATTGGATGACAAGTTTCAAGGGCTTATTACGCGCATCGATCTTTTGAACACTTTGCGCCGTCAGATGAAGGAATCCTGATCCATGAGCGACGCCAAACGCAATCGCGACGCTTTCGCCACTCGTGCTATTCATGCAGGCCAAAAACCTGATGCGCTGACCGGCGCTGTGATCACACCGATCTACGCGACCTCGACCTATGCGCAGGCCAGCCCCGGTGATCATAAAGGCTATGTCTATGCACGGGGCCACAATCCTACGCGCCAAGCCTATGAGGCGTGCATTGCGGATCTTGAAAACGGTTCGCGTGGATTTGCTTTTGCTTCAGGCATGGCCGCCACATCAACTGTGCTTGAGCTCATTGATGCAGGCAGCCACGTCGTCGCTATGGATGATCTCTATGGCGGCACCTATCGCTTGTTTGAGAAGGTGCGCCGCGCTTCAGCGGGGTTGGAGTTTTCATACGTTGATTTGCACGACCCGGCTCACTTTGAAGCCGCCATCAAACCCAACACAAAGATGGTCTGGGTGGAATCGCCCACCAATCCGCTGCTAAAACTGGTTGATATTGCCGCCATTGCCAAAATCGCCAAGGCGCGCGGCATTTTGATGGTGGTGGATAACACGTTTTGCTCGCCCTACATTCAGCGCCCTATTGATGATGGCGCGGATATCGTCATTCACTCGGCGACGAAATATCTCAACGGCCATTCCGATATGATCGGCGGTATTGCTGTGGTTGGACCAAATGCGGAAATTGCCAACCGCATTCAGTTTCTGCAAAATTCTGTCGGCGCCATTCAGAGCCCGTTTGATTCCTTCCTCGCCATGCGGGGGCTCAAAACCCTCGCATTACGCATGGAACGCCACTGCGAAAACGGGGCGCGCGTGGCGACCTATCTTGAAGCGCACCCCAAGATTGCCAAAGTTTACTACCCCGGCCTTGAAAGCCACCCGCAACACGATCTCGCCAAACGGCAGATGCAGGGCTTTGGCGGCATGGTGACAGCGGTTCTGAAAGACGGCCTGACACCTGCGCGCACATTGCTGGAGCGCGTGCGTATTTTCGCGCTAGCAGAATCCTTGGGCGGTGTGGAAAGCCTTATTGAGCATCCTGCGATCATGACCCATGCCTCAATCCCGCCAGAGCGACGCGCAGAACTGGGCATTGATGATGGCTTGGTGCGGCTTTCAGTCGGGGTTGAGGATGGCGATGATCTGATCGCTGATCTGGAACAGGCGCTAGCCTAGTCATTCAAGTCAGACAGTTTAGCCGCAGCATCTTCTGAAACAGATTTGAGATGCAAATCCCGTTGGGGGAACGGAATGGCGATACCATTGGCCTTAAACGCGTCCATCACGTTGAGGAATACTTCGCTGCGTACGTTGGAAAGACCGTTTTCAGGGTCCTTGATCCAGAAGCGCAGATCGAAATTGATGGAGCTGTCATCGAACTCCATCAGGTTACAAACCGGTTTGGGGAAATCGAGCACTCGATCCACGCTTGCGACCGATTCCATGCAGAGTTTCTGAACCATCCGCAAATCCTCGGTGCCATAAGCGACCCCGATGGGGGCGTGAAGGCGCACGATCTTGTCAGCGTGAGACCAGTTGACCACGCCCTGTTCAATAAACTTATCATTGGGCACCAGGTGCTCGGTACCATCGCGAGTGCGAATTGATACATACCGTGCGCCAAGAGATGTGACCCAGCCAAATGTATCCCCCACACCAACCACATCACCGGGCTTGATGGATTTGTCAGCAATGAGCGTGAAGCCGGAAAGGAGATTTGAAACACTCTTTTGCAGCCCCAATCCCAAGCCCAAACCGACAGCGCCGGAGAAAACGGCAAGGGCGGCGATATTCACCCCGATAAGCTGCAGCGCAAAGAAAAACGCCAGCACCGGCAGCAACACGTTGAGAATTTTGACTATAAGCGCGCGAAGCGAAGGCGTCAGATCTTCAATCTCGTAGACGCGCTTGGCCAAAAATCCCGCCATGACATTGGCGAGCCAGAAGAACGCGGCAAAGGCCATAAAGCCGCGAATGACATCAAGGGCGGAGAGGTCTCGCACCTCGCCGGACGCGTCGACCCCAAGGGGGATGGCAGCGGCCTCAAGATAAAAAACGATGTCGTCCAGTACGCCAAAAATGTCGAGCGCGGTAAGGGGCCAGACGATATAGAACGCCACCTGGCTCCAAAAGCGCGAGCGAATGACCAGCGTCACCAGGCGGATAACAATCCATGCCAGAGCAAGGCTGATGGCGGCTTCCAGCCAGCTGCGCGATTGCGCCGCGATCTGCATCCCCAAGGACGCCACATTCAGCATGACGAAGAACATGATCGGCCCGGCGATAAGCCCAAGAGCATGGCAGGCGCGCCGTGCCAGCCCCTCTGGCGCGCGCGGCGTGAGATGCCTGGTGATTTGCGTCCGCACCAGCGGAGCCACCAATCCCGCCACCGCAAAGGCGCCGAAAATAAGCCCGAACTCGATTAGAACGCCGATCTTGAGGATGTTGTCACGGGTCCAAAACCAAATGGCTTCCATTTGGCCGCGCAACTCACCAATGGAGAAAATCTGATCAAAGGCGGAGGTTTCTTCACCCGAACGGGTGGGCAAGCTATTGTCCTGGATCTGAGAATCAAAAAGGCGCATGGGGCTCATTCGAAGGGGGCTTCAATTGCAAGGTGACGCTAGCTCAATGGTCCTTGCCTGTCACGGGGTGCCTCGGTTTAAGATGACATCCAAACAAACAAAGGATGCCCCATGGCCCGTCTGCCCCTTATTGATCCCGCCCAAGCCACCGGCGACGCCAAGCGCGTGCTGGAGTCCATGCCCAATGCCATCAACATATTTCGTATGATGGCCCATGCGGAAACCCTGGTGAAGCCGGTAGTAAAACTCGGCGGTGCGATCCTGTCCAAACAAGAGCTTGGGGCCAAAGAGCGGGAGCTCCTTATCCTGCAAGTGGCGCAGTTGGAGGGCGGCGCATACGAATGGAATCAACACGACCCCATTGCCATTGGTGTTGGCGTGCCGCGCGCGCAAATTGATGCCATCGCCAATGGGGATATCAACAGCGACGCGTTCAATACGGCGGAACAGGCGCTACTCGCCTTCTCACGTGAAGTGACCGAAAACGTGCGCGTTCCCGACGCCATCTTCAAGGCGGTACATGCGCATTTCTCTGACCGGGAGATTGTCGAGATCATTTTCACTATCGGATTTTACATGATGGCCGCGCGCCTGACCGAAGCGACGGAAACAGACATCGATCCGCCCGCTGGCATGAAGGTGATCGATTCAATTCAAGACGACAAACGATCATGAGTCGATATTTCGGCAAGATACGTCAAAACGGCTATGTGGTGCGCGATATCAACGCTGCGCTGAAACACTGGACCGAAGTGCTGGGTGTTGGGCCGTTTTACTATATCGACAAGGTGCCAGTCGAAAACTTCACTTATGGCGGAAAGCCATCTGATGCAGAGCTCTCCATCGCCCTGGGCAATTCTGGAGACCTGCAAATTGAGCTGATCCAACAGCGCAATGCTGCGCCGTCCATGTATATGGATTTCTTAAACGCCGGCCACGAGGGCTTGCAGCATGTGGCGTATTGGACTTTGAACTATCAAGAAGACTATGACCGGCTCCTGGCGCAAGGATTTCGCGTCGGCCAGGAAGGCGAAATCGGTGAGAGCGGACGTTTCGTTTATTTCGAAACCGAAAGCCACCCCGGCACTGTGGTGGAACTTTCCGATGTCAGCGGTCCCAAAGGCGGCTTCTTCAAGCATATTCGTGAGGTGGCGGATACCTGGGATGGGTCCAAACCTATCCGCCGTGTGGGCGACTAAATTCCTGCCCCATCCACCATTTGAGATTTTGCCCCGCGCCCGTTGGCACCCAAGGTGCTCTCTGCAACAGATGCGCTGAGAAATATTTCACCGGTGAGGTGCGCCAGAAGATCAGAGCGCTCAATGCGATCCATCACCGGGCCTTTGACCTCGGCCAAGTGAAAACGAATGCCGCGCGCTTTCAAGTCACCATTGATGCGCTCCAAAGTTTCCATGGCGCTCCAGTCGATCTTGTTCACCGCACTGGCGAGCAACACGACGTCTGTCAGGCCGTCATGATCCTGAACGCGCGTCATAAGATCATTCTCAAGAAAGAGCGCATTGGCGAAGTAGAGACTTTCATCCACTCGCACCATCAACAGATGATTGTGCGTGAGAACGCTGTGGCGCCTGACATTACGAAAATGCTCAGACCCGGCGATGCGGCCCACTTGCGCAATGTGGGGTCGTCCTGCGCGAGCAATGAAAATGATGATGGAAAGAACAACACCCATCAACAATCCCATTTCGACACCCAATAAGAATACGCCGCCTGCAGTAAGGGCGTAAACACCGGCATCGAGGGGGGAATAGCGCCAGATGGGCAAAATCTCGCCAAAGCGGATCATCTTGGAAATGGAGAAGATAATAATCACCGCCAGAGTGACCTTGGGGATGTAGGCATAGAGCCCGGTGAAGAAGACAAGGGAGAGGGCAATGAGCCCTGCTGTCATGGCCCCTGCCGCACGGGTGGCGGCACCAGCGGCAAAACTGACAGCGGTGCGTGCGAAACCACCTGCTACCGGCATCCCGCCTGACAATGCCGCCGCTGCATTCGCAGCGCCAATCGCAATGAGTTCGCGATTGGCCTCGATCTTTTCTTTCTTGCGGGCAGCGAATGAACGCGCCACGGCAAGGCTTTCTGTAAAGGCGATAAGGGCGATCAGAAGGGCGCTGGGCCAAAGGAGCTCGGCTGCCCCAAGCCCTTGGGTGATCGCGGTGAGGTCTGGAAGCGCGGTAGAAACTTCCCCGGTCAAGGGAACCTGCACGGCCGGAAGCACGACAGCGGCGAATGCGGTCACGGCGATGGCCACAAGCGGCGCAACACGAGGGAGAAGATCCCCGATAGTGGTTTCTCGCGCTGACTTTGGAAGGCTCGCCGTCATGGCCTTTGGGAAACCAAACAAGATCGCAAAAGTCGCAAGGCCAAGTATCACTGTGGTGGGATTGCTTGCCACCAGGCTTTGCACAAGCTCAAGGAACTGAAACAGCGGTTCATGAGCCGTCAATGTGACATCCAGCATGTGTCGTAACTGACTGATGAGGATGATGATCGACGAGCTGATAATAAAACCATGAATTACCGGCTGGCTGAGATAGTTCGCAAGAAAGCCAAGACGCAACAGCCCAGCAGCAATCAAGATGCCGCCGATCATCAGGGCCAGCACGCCGGCCGCCGCGACTTTGGCCGTCGGGTCCACAATCCCCGCCCCTTGCAAGGCGGCGGCGGTCATCAGCGCAACGATGGCGACGGGTCCAACGGCCAGAACAGAACTGCGCCCCAACAGCGCATAGGCCACCAGCGGCAGGATACTGGCCATCAGGCCCACTTCCGGCGGCAAGCTGGCGAGTTGCGCATAGGCCAGGCTTTGCGGGATGAGCAGGATCGTAATGACGATACTTGCCACCGCATCCTGACCAATAAGGCCAGACATATAGTGTTTGAAGTTGTCCGGCAGCGCCACTACTTGACGCTCTCCGGCGCGCCCGCAATCGGCGTTTTCAGATAAACCGTGCCGTTGTCCTCCGCATCCGGCAGCGAGCCCCCGCGCATATTTACCTGCAGAGCCGGCAAAAGGAGTTTCGGTGTGGATAACCCTTTGTCCCGCTCGGCGCGAAATTTCGCAAAGGCATCAGCGGACGTGTTGGCGACGAGGTGGATATTGTTAGAGCGTTGCGTAGCAGCACTGGCGACCCATTCAAGCTCTCGCCCTCCTGGCATGTAGTCATGACAGACATAAATTTTGGTATCGTCGCCGAGCCCGAGAATTTTCTGCAAAGAGCCGTAGAGCACTTCGCCATCACCGCCGGGGAAATCACATCGCGCGGTGCCATAGTCAGGCATAAAGAATGTGTCGCCGACAAAAGCCCCATCATCATAGGTATAGGTGATGCAGGATGGCGTATGACCAGGGGTATAGAGGACGCCGATAGGACGTCCGTTGAGAATGAGCGTATCCCCTTGTGAAAGCATGTGCGTGAACGCTGCCTTTTTCTGCACCGCATCGAGGTCAAGGTTAAATCGGCCGGACCATTCTTTCTGCACAACAGGGGAATTTGCGCCGATGCCAGTTTCCCCGCCAAGCTGATCGCAGAGATACTTGGCGGCCGTCAGATGGTCCGCGTGAATGTGGGTTTCAAGCACATAACGAAGAGACAGGTCGTTTTCGCGCACCATAGCAATGACACGATCCGCATGAGCCGTGCCAACGCCGCCGGTTACCGGGTCATATTCCAGCACAGAATCGATAATGGCAGCTTCTGTGCCGGGCCCGTCATGAAGAACATAGGTCAACGAATTGGTGCCTTCGTGAAAGAAGGCTTCAACTTGCCCTGCCATTGCTCAATTCCTCCGCTGTGATATTGGTCTTGACATATATATTAGTATTGGCTAATTTAGCAATACCTTATTTAAAGAGTGCACGATGACGAGCATAACCATAAATTCCATGAAGGTGGGAGCCCGTGATGCGGCAAATCTCATGCGGGCGCTTTCCCATGAGGGTCGCCTGATGGTCATGTGCGCGGTTTGTGATCGCGAGCACAATGTAGGTGAGCTGATGCAAATTACTGGTCTTGGCCAATCGGCGCTCTCACAACATCTCGCATTGTTAAGGGCCGAGGGCCTGGTTGAAACGCGGCGCGAGGCGCAGGCCGTTTTCTACAGACTCGCCGATCCTACCGTGAAATCGATTGTGCGCGTGCTGCACAAAGCCTATTGCCCACAATAACGGAACTGATCCATGACAAAAACTATCTCTCCCAGTGACCTCAAAAAAATGCTCCGTGATGACGCTTGCGTCCTTGTGGACATTCGCGGCACAGATGAGTTTACCCGCGAGTCTATTCCCGGTGCGCGAAATTTGCCCCTCGACCAGCTTGGCAGCGAGGCCTGCCCCGACGGGGATTGCAAAGTTGTATTTCATTGCAAAAGCGGGATGCGTACGGCCAACGCTGCCGATCAGCTGTCTGAATGGGCGCAAGGCGAATCGATGATTCTTGAAGGCGGTATTGACGCCTGGCGCGCTGGTGGGTTCGGCACAAAGCTCGACAAGAAGGCCCCCTTGGAGCTGAACCGCCAGGTGCAAATTACCGCTGGTAGCCTGATTGTCTTAGGCGTTGGTCTGTCATTGGCACTGCATCCCTATTGGATCGGGCTCAGTGCCTTTGTCGGTGCGGGGCTGATGTTCGCAGGGATTAGCGGCACCTGCGCCATGGCAAACATGCTGATGTTCATGCCTTGGAACAAACGCACCGCCTAAGCTAGACTTCCGCCCATGATGATGGGTTCAGGCGCGCTACCGCTCGCCGCGCACACTATTGCAGCAATATGAGCGACAAGACGCGCTCTCTTGCATTGCTAGCGTTTGCTGCCACAACGGCGATGAGCCTTTGGTTCGTCTCTTCTGCTGCGCTTCCCGATATGCTGCGCTTGGCAGACATTTCACCGGTCAATCAGGCTTTGCTATCGAGCAGTGTGCAAGCCGGGTTCGTTGTCGGCGCACTGTTATCTGCAATCCTTGGCATCGCTGATCGATACGACCCCCGGCGCGTGTTTGCCTATAGCGCTTTTCTTGCCGTTACAGCGAATACGCTTTTGCTTGCAGTTCCGGTTGGGGAGGTCGCCGCCATCATGCTGCGGTTTGCCACTGGATTTTTACTCGCAGGGGTCTATCCCGTTGGCATGAAAATCGTCGTGGGCTGGGGCACAAAAGATCGCGGGTTTCTCATCGGGCTTTTGGTGGGGGCGCTAACCCTGGGGTCTGCCATGCCGCACCTGGCATCGCTCTTTGGCGGCACGAATTGGCGCCTCGCCATATTGATCACGTCGGCCTTCGCCGCCAGCGGCGGCGCAGCGGTTCTATTCACAACTCTCGGGCCGCACCATGCGCGCAGCCCGGCATTTAACCCCCGCGCCATTTTTATCGCCTGGACCAATCGCAATATCCGCACCGCCTACTTGGGATATTTTGGGCATATGTGGGAGCTCTATGCCATGTGGAGCTGGATCGGCGTTGTGGCGGCCGCGTCCTTTGCCGCCTCTATGCCTCTCGACAATGCCCAGTCCTTTGCCAAGCTGACGGCCTTCGCCGCAATCGGCATTGGCGGGCCTGCCTGCGTGCTTGCTGGCATATTTGCGGACCGCATTGGCAAAGCGGAGGTAACCGTCATCGCCATGGGTTTGAGCGCCGCAGCAGGGTTTGCCACCGCACTAACCTTTGGTGGTGCCCCTTGGATCACCTTTGTGCTTGCCGTATTGTGGGGCGCAACCATTGTTCCGGACTCAGCCCAATTTTCAGCCCTTGTGGCCGACAACGCCCCGCCCGAACTTGCGGGCAGTTTAATGTCGCTGCAAACCTCTTTGGGGTTCTTGCTCACGTTCTTCACCGTTCAAGCAACACCAATAGCGGCGGTGCACTTTGGCTGGCCCCCGGTGCTGTTCGTGCTCGCCATCGGCCCTTTGTTTGGTGTTTTCGTCATGCGCCGCCTCACGCGCTGGGCATAGAGGGATCAAGTTGCCCTCTGGCGCCATACCGTTAGTATTCGCTCTTAATTGATAGGAGTTTCCAGATGCCGCTGACGGTCCAAGATATTGCTGAAACGTTTCCGTCATTGTCACTGCTCACGGGCGAAGACAGCCGTGCACGGGCGCTGTCGTTCGGCTCGCAAGCGCCAAATGAAGCCATCGGTATTGCCCGGCCAAAAACCACAGAGGAACTGGCGGCACTGATAAAGCATTGCAACGTCCATGATCAGCCCATCGTCACTGGCGGCGGCATGACCAATATGGTCGCCGCAACGGTGGCTCAGCCCAATGAACTTATTGTCTCAACAGAACTGATGAACCAGATCGAGGAGATCTCTCCGGAAGATCGCACCGTCACTGTGCAGGCGGGCGTGCCATTGCAGACCGTGCATGACGCTGCCGCTGATCACGGCCTTGCCATGGAAGCGGACTTGGGCGCGCGCGGCACGGCCACCATTGGCGGCATGATCTCAACCAACGCTGGCGGCAATCGCGTAGTGCGCTATGGCATGATGCGCGAACAGGTGCTGGGGTTGGAAGTGGTGTTGGCGGATGGCACGGTGATGACCTCACTCAATCGCGTGCTCAAGAACAACGCCGGTTATGACCTCAAGCACATGTTCATCGGCAGCGAAGGAACCTTGGGAATCGTCACCCGCGCCGTGCTTCGATTGCGCGAGGAACCGCCCCACATCACCACGCTCTTTCTTGCGGTGCCGAGCTATGACGCGGTGTGTAAATTGCTGCGCCACTTTGACAGCGGCTCTGGCGGTACCCTCTCAACTTTTGAAGTGATGTGGGAAGATTTCTATAAGCTGATGACCACGCCGCCCGCCGAAAGTGCACCCGCCCTTGATCAAGGCTATCCCTTCTACATTCTGATAGAACTCTCAGGCAAAGACAGCGAACGCACAGAGGGCCTTGCATTAGAGTTGATTGAAACGGCAACCGAACAAGGGCTGATCGTTGATGGCCTTATTGCCAAGAACGAGGCGGAGCGGCAGAAAATCTGGAATATCCGAGATGATATTCCGCAATTGCTGCAGCTTTGGCCCATGAAGGCGTTTGATATCTCGGTGCCACTTTCGCATATGGAGCGCTACATCGAAAAAATGCAGGCCGACCTCGACAAAGAACTGCCGGACAATCGCACCGTCATATTCGGCCATCTGGGGGACAGCAATCTCCACGTCATTGTTGGCGCGGGAACCGATGACAAAGCGGCGCTTCATCGCATTGAGGAAATTGTTTACGGGCCGCTTCCCGGTGTCCATGGCACCGTCTCGGCCGAGCATGGCATTGGTACTGAGAAGAAAGAATTTCTGAAGCTATCCCGCACACCCACAGAAATCGCCATGATGAAACAGCTCAAGGGCATGCTCGATCCCAACAATATTCTCAATCGTGGGCGCGTTTTGTCGGCCTAGGCCCAAACAGCAATCAATGCCATTACGCCCAAGCCGAACGTCGCAAGAGCAATTTTACTCCAGCGCCCCCGCACCTCCACAAAGGCATGACTGAACATATCTGACATGGCGATATAGAAAAACGTCCCCGCCGCAAGGCTGTCAAACACCGCTTCAAAGGCATCTGCCGAACCGCCATGTATTTCACTGGCAAGGAAGATTCCGAGCAAAATCCCAACGGGCGTCGTGATCGCGAAAAAGATCACCCGGGCGCGATGGGCCGCAGCCGACACACCGTCGGCCACAAGCGCCGTGCCCAGAGCAAATCCTGCCGCGCCTTTGTGGGCGATGATGGCGACAAAGAGAGCCATTGAGCTTATCAGTGATGCCTCAAGACCAAGCGACGCCCCGGCGATGACCGAATGAATTGACAACACGACAAGAAGCAGCGCGGAGCGCCGCCGGGTTTGCGGCACAACCTCATGTTTGTCATTGCCAATTTGGTCAGTGAGGAGAATGGCAATTACCGCCACAGCCGTGAGCAACATGGGAATAGGAAATTCAACCTCAGGCCGCCAAATGGCAAAATGGCTGAGCCCATCGGGGAGAAGGTGCAGCAGCCCGGCGCCAAGAAAAATCCCGCCAGCGAACGCATTGGCCCGCGCAATAGCGAGCGCCGCCCCCGCCCCGCCCTTAAATCGAAGCGGCGCAAGGCCCCCTAAGACGCCGATGATCAAAATCGCGAGAATGAAAATTGTTTTGATGAGAAGAGTGTCCGCCATGGTTCGCTCCTAGGCTGCGATCAGATCAAGTCTGCATCGATTCGAGCAGCGCTGCCATTTTACCGCGCATCAAATTGATCGCCTTCATGGGGCGCACCATGACTTTGAATTCTGTGACCAGACCGGCATCGTTTACGGTGACAATGTCAACGCCATTGACGATCACACCATCGACCTCGCTCTCAAACTCAAGCACGGCATGGTGGCCCGCAGCGACCTCTTTGGTGTAGCGAAAATGGTCCTTAAGCGTGCCGCCGCCGGAAAAGACCGCCCCCGCAGCGGTGAGATACATTTGCACCAGCGCTTTGCCCTCTTGAGGCGCAAAGACGATGGGGGAGTAAAACACCGCATCCTCTGCAATCAGATCGGCTAGCGCCTCCCCCAAACCGCTGCCCAATTGGGCATGCCAGGGCGCCAAGAATTTGTGGATCGGGTCCGCCATTGCCTCAGGCATAGTCCTTTTGCAGATCTGCAAGGGCGCCCGCACCGGGGCAGAGACCCTCAAACGGCAAGCGGTTAAGCGGCGCTTTAGGTAGTTTGTTCATGTCGCGCATGTCCGGGCGATCCTCATCAAGATGCAACAGGCCTGTCACGATCTCGCCTTTGCCGTCATGGCGCGTGATGTAGTCAAACGCCGCACCACGATCACGCGGGTCATAGTCTTCTTCGGTTTTGCGAAGGCGCACCACGCTGCCGTCATGAAGTTCCACATCCATCGCCGCGCCGTTTTCATATTCCGCGGTAATGGTTTCTTTTGAAGCGACGTAATCCGCGTGGATGACCGGGTGGAAATACTCATAAGTATGCGCGTAGCTCTTAGTCGAGCCCACATGGTCGTTGAACGTCACACAAGGGGAAATCACATCGATGAGCGCAAAGCCTTTATGCTTCAGCCCCGCCTGGATCAACGGCACTAATTGTTTTTTGTCACCGGAAAACGACCGCGCCACAAAACTTGCGCCAAGGGTGAGCGCCAATTTCACTGGATCAATAGGTGTCTGCTCATTGGCCGCGCCCTTCTTGGGCTTGGTGCCAATATCGGCACTGGCGGAAAATTGCCCTTTCGTGAGGCCGTAAACCCCATTGTTCTCAATAATATAGAGCATGTTCACATTGCGGCGAATGGCATGACAGAACTGGCCAAGACCAATGGAAAGTGAATCCCCGTCACCGCTAACGCCAATGTAGTAGAGATCGCCATTTGCCGCCGCTGCGCCCGTAGCCACCGATGGCATCCGCCCGTGCACTGCATTAATGCCGTGGGACTGGCCGACAAAATAGGCTGTGGTCTTCGAGGAGCAGCCGATGCCGCTGATTTTCGCTGCACGATGAGGCTCAATGCTGAGTTCAAAAAACGCGCGGGTGATGGCTGCCGTGACCGAATCATGGCCGCATCCAGCGCAAAGGGTGGACATCACGCCTTCATAATCGCGCACCGTGAGCCCCAGATCATTGCGGCGGAGATGTTTATCAATAAGCGGCTTGCGGATGGAGGTCATTTGCGCGCTCCCGCAGCGAGGTGTGAATTGATCCCTTCAACGATAAAGCGCCGGTCGGCGGGCATGCCGTCGTATTTTAGCACCGGCACAAGTTTTTGCGGTTCGACGCATGCTTCGTTGATGAGCAGGGTTCTGAGCTGCGCGTCGCGATTTTGCTCCACGACAAAAACTGTCTCATGACCTTCCGTGAAGTCCTTCACCTCGCCGTTAAATGGAAAAGCGCGAACGCGAAGATAGTCGGCGTAAACACCGTGCTCGCCAAGCACATCCAGCGCCTCTTTCACGGCACCATCGCAACCGCCTACTGAGATAATACCAAGCGAGGTCTTCTTGGCCGCTTGCACAATTACCGGCTTGGGCACTTTTAGCGCAGAGTTCTTGAACTTCACTGCCAAGCGATCCAGCACGTCTTGATATTCAGCGCTATCTTCGGTGTAGCCGCCATATTTATTGTGGCCCGACCCCCGCGTGAAGTAGGACCCTTTGGGGTGTTCGCCCGGCAAGGTGCGATAAGGCACAGCGTCACCATCCACATCGAGATAGCGATGGAATTTCTCCATCTTTTCTATTTCATCGGCGCTCAGGACTTTGCCGCGATTGGGCGTCCAATTGTCATCCCACTTAAGTTCGGGAATCATCCAGTCGTTCATGCCGATGTCGAGATCGGACAGAACAAAGACCGGCGTCTGGTACCACTCGGCGAGTTCAAAGGCTTCCACCGCCGTCTCAAAACATTCTTGGGGATTGGCGGGGAACAAAATGATGTGTTTGGTATCGCCGTGGCTGGCGTAGGCAGCGAGCAATATGTCGCCTTGCTGTGTGCGCGTGGGCATCCCGGTGGAGGGACCAACCCGCTGCACATCAAAAAGCACCATGGGTACTTCGGAATAATAAGCAAAGCCGATGAACTCGCTCATGAGCGAAATCCCGGGACCACTGGTGGGTGTAAAGGCGCGCGCGCCGTTCCATGAGGCGCCGACCACCATCCCCGCAGAGGCCAATTCATCTTCAGCTTGAATAATGCAGAATTGCCGCTCGCCGGTTTCCTTGTCAGTGCGGAAGCGATCGCAAAAGAGCTTGTAACCGTCCATGATTGAGGTGGAAGGCGTAATGGGATACCAGGCCCCGACAGTGGCACCCGCATATACGCAACCAAGCCCCGCGGCTGTGTTGCCGTCAATCATGATATGGCCCTTGGTGTCATCCATCTTCTCAACACGCAAGGGAAGCGGCCACTCAAAGTTTTCGCGCACGTAATCATAGCCAAGTTCAATCGCTTCCATATTGGAATCGATCAGTTTCGGCTTGGACGCAAATGTGGCTTCGATCATGGCGCGAATAATACCCATATCGAGATCAACCAGAGCTGCCACCGCGCCCACATAGGCCATGTTCTTCATCAATACGCGAATGCGGGCCGTGGCGAACCGGGCATTGCACATTTGCGCTAACGGCACGCCAATCACAGTGACATCGGGTCGTTCCAGAAGCTTGGGCCGAGGCCAGGTAGAATCATAAATCATGTAGCCGCCCGCGCAAACTTCAGCCAGATCCTTAGCGTAGGTTTCCCCGTTCATGGCGACCATCAAATCAACCGACCCTGTGGGGGACTGATAACCATCCTTGGTGACGCGGATTTCATACCACGTCGGCAAACCTTGAATGTTTGACGGGAACAGGTTCTTGCCCACCACCGGCACCCCCGAGCGGAAGATCGACTTCATCAACAGCGTATTGGCGCTGGATGAGCCGGTCCCGTTGACGGTGGCGACTTTAATGGTGAAGTCGTTGACCCGAGATTGAACCGCGGGTTTGGTGACGACGTTCATTCGGCTGCGACTCCTTTGGCCACTTGCGCGGCAGTGACTTCATCCTCAACAAGAGGGATATGAATGACGCCGTATTGCATATCCCATGCAGCGGTCGGGCATCGTTCTGCACAAAGTCCACAATGGACGCAGACGTCTTCGTCCTTCACCATCACACGAGCGGTTTCCTTAAGTGGATCGGAGACGTATAGCGCCTGTTCAAGGTTGTCGGCATCAGTCGTCAACCGGGTGCGCAAATCGTCTTCATCGCCATTGACCGTAATGGTCAAGCAATCAACCGGGCAGATGTCGATACAGGCATCGCATTCAATGCAGAGCGGTGCTTCAAAAACTGTATGTACATCGCAATTGAGGCAGCGCTGAACCTCTGTGGCGATCTGCTCGGGTGCAAAGCCAAGCTCAACTTCCGTGTCGAGTTTGCGGAACCGCTCCGTCAGCTCCACATGCTCCATTTGGCGGCGGTCTGAAGGATCATAGTCATTTGAGAACTGCCACTCATTCACACCGATCTTGGCGGTGACCAGATTGAGCCCCGCAGCCAGTCGATCCGTGACATCAGTGCCTTCGCAATATTTATGGATCGAAATCGCAGCCTGATGACCATGCTCCACCGCCCAAATTATATTGAGCGGACCAAAGGCTGCATCACCACCAAAAAACACACCATCGCGGTTGGACTGGAACGTATCTTTGTCAACGCTCGGCACATCCCATTTGTCGAACTCAAGCCCGATGTCGCGCTCGATCCAGGGAAACGCGTTCTCCTGCCCAATGGCGAGGATGACATCGTCGCACGGAATGGTCACATCGCCCGCGCTTTTTTGTGAGGTGATGGCGCCGCTCTCATCGAGCTCATATTCCATCTTTTCAAACACCATGCCGGTCAGCTTACCGTTCTCAACGACAAACGACTTCGGTGAATGATTGACGACAATCTCAACGTTTTCCTCCTCGGCATCTTCCAGCTCCCAAGGGGAGGCCTTGAAGAACGCGCGAGGTTTACGCGCCATAACTTTCACTGTGTCGGCACCAAGGCGCAGCGATGACCGGCAACAGTCCATTGCGGTATTGCCAACGCCAATAATCAGCACTTGCTTGCCAATCTTGTCCGTGTGCTCAAACGCGACGGACTCCAGCCAATCAATGCCGATATGAATATTGGCAGCGGCCTCATCCCGGCCAGGAAGCTGGAGATCCTTCCCCTTGGGAGCGCCGGACCCGACAAAGACCGCGTCATAGTCTTCGTCCAAAAGCGCCTTCATGCTGGCGATGGGGTGATTATACTTTATCTCCACTCCAAGATCGGTGATGTATCCGATCTCTTCATCAAGAACCGTTGCCGGCAAACGAAATGAGGGGATGTTTGAGATCATCAATCCGCCGGGGCGCTCCAGTGCCTCAAAAATTGTGCACTCATAGCCAAGTGGCGCGAGATCATTGGCAACCGTTAGCGACGCAGGGCCGGCGCCGACCAACGCGATCTTCTTGCCATTCGTCTTTGCAGGTTTTTTGGGAAGCAGCGCGGAAATATCTTCGTCGCGATGATCGGCCGCTACACGCTTTAAACGACAGATTGCGACGGGTTCGTCTTCCACCCGCGTGCGCCGACAGGCGGGCTCGCAGGGGCGATCACAAACGCGGCCCAAAATTCCAGGAAACACATTTGAATGGCGATTGACCATATAGGCTTCGGTGTATTTGCCTTGCGCGATTAGCCGAATGTATTCCGGCACGGGCGTATGCGCTGGGCATGCCCACTGGCAATCCACAACTTTGTGGAAGTAGTCCGGATCAGTTGTATTTGTCGGATTCATCCCAATTTCTGAGCGCCATCAGCATCACCGGTCGACATAACCCCTGTCGCCCCACCATCCGGTTTTTGCTTGGGATTGCCCCCCATCTTGAGCAGTCCCATTTGTTACGCGGCGCCGTCACTCCCTGCACCCGGTTACATCGCCTTAGTCATTGCATTGTCACAACAATTCGGTCCCAAGGGTCAAGAGGCGATTACGCTTATCTTGGCCCTTTCCGCTCACCCCACCCCCCAATAGGGACCGGCGGGGTCGCGGTGCTGCTTACGAAGCAGCTTTGCGCCCCTCTGCAGAGCGCGCTAGGTTGCCCCACCCTTGCCAATTGCCCAACTGACGTGGCCCTTTTTGGAGATGCCCATGAATACCCCCACTCCCCGTATAGGCATTGTCGGCGCTGGGTTTTCCGGGCTCTGCGCGGGCATTCAGCTTAAGTCCAAAGGGATCGACACATTCACGATTTTCGAAAAAGGCGATCGCGTAGGCGGCACCTGGCGGGAGAACACTTATCCGGGGGCCGAATGCGATATTCCCTCGGCACTTTACTCCTATTCATTTGAGCGCAATCCAAATTGGTCTCATAAATGGTCTGAGCAGGCGGAAATTCTCACCTATCTGGAGCATTGCGCGGAGAAAAACGGCCTCAATCCCCACATCAAGCTCAATGAGGCCGTTACGGCAACCACCTTTGATGAGGCAAAAGGGCTCTGGACCCTGACCACTTCCGATGGCCAGGCCTTTGAATTTGACGCCATCATTTGTGCCGTGGGCCAGCTCCACAAACCCCAAATCCCCAATATTGATGGCCGGGAGAGTTTTGCCGGGCCGAGCTTCCATTCCGCAGAATGGGATCACAGTGTGGACCTTGCGGGCAAAGACGTGGCGGTGATTGGCAATGCCGCCAGCGCGATCCAGTTTATCCCGCAGCTCCAGCCCCAAGTGAAAACACTCAATGTGTTCCAGAGGTCATCCAACTGGATGCTTCCCAAAAATGACCGCGAGTACACTCAATTTGAGAAATGGCTTGGCGCGGCGCTTCCCTTTACCCTGAGGTTTTATCGCTTTCTGATTTGGTTTCGCGGCGATGTGCAACTGTTCCCGCTGATGCAGCGTAAGTGCCCCAAGTGGCTTCGCGCCAAAGCCGAAGACCAGGCGAAACAATACATGCACGCCCATGTGAGCGATCCCGACAAACGCGCCATCCTAACGCCGGATTATCCCATGGGGGCCAAGCGGATATTATTTTCTGATGATTACATGCCCGCCATAGGACAGGACAATGTGCATTTGACCACCGACGCCGTGGCGCGAATGACGCCCACAGGTATTGAAACCGCAAGCGGCAATGCCATTAATGCCGATGTCATTGTCTTTGCCACAGGGTTCAACACCACAGACTTTGTCGCGCCCATGGTGGTGACCGGTCGTGCTGGCCGTGTGCTTAATGATGAGTGGAAAGAAAACGGTGCGGAGGCCTATCTTGGCATCACCCACACTGGCTATCCCAACTTCTTTATGATGTATGGCCCCAATACGAACCTGGGTCACAATTCCATTGTGCTGATGATCGAAGCGCAAACGAAATACATTCTTTCGTGTCTGTCCGCCCTTAAAAATCGCAACGTCAAATGGCTGGACGTGCGGGAAGATGCCCAGCGTGACTACAACACCTGGCTGCAGGGGCGCATGGACGACATGATCTGGGGCGTGGTGGATGACAGTTGGTATATGCGCCAGGGCAAAGTGACCAATAATTGGGTTGGGCGCACCACCGAGTACATCAAACGCACCAAAAAGATTGATGCGGAAAAATACGAGTTTGGTTCTGTCGCTACCGGCTGATGGTCACGCGGCCCACAACAGCGCCATCATCAGTGAGGGGGATTTCAGTGTCATCATAGGCAAACCAGCGATATTGCAGTTGAAAATCAATCGATCCGCGCGGGGCTTGGTATCTGGTGTCGTCGAACCAGTATCGCAAAGAGGCACCAACACCCAATTCGCTCAGGAAGTTTGTCACGAACTCATCTTCGCTGTAGCGCACCGAGGCAACTACGTGGGGGATCACCGCAAGGCGCGGCGCAATGGCAAAGGCTTGGCCCAGGAACAATTCTCCAAAGCCCGATAGGACTTGGGGATCGTCTGGAATATAGGCGGCCTCAAGATAACTGGAGGCTACGGTCCAGCGGCGGTCTGTGGGGCGCCAATCACCGCCAATGCCCCAGCCGTGCGCGGCCGAGAACAGCCAGGCATTGCGCGCCTCGTCGCCAACGGCAATCAAACGTTCGCCGGAAAGCGTGAGCCCAAAGCTATCGAACGGTTGCAGGCGTAAGCCGACCCCTGCCTGCAATGTTTCATCACGCAAGCTGAACCCGCCGGGCTCAAACGATTGGTAGGCTCGTGCGAAAATCGACAAGTTCCGCCCCGCAGAGACGCGGCCCCGCAGCGGATACCATCCAACCAGCGCACTCCATTGGGATTGATCGCGATCGGCGCCAGTAAGGCCGCTGGCGTTAATGTCGGTGCTGCGATAGACCGCTGAGCCATAGGCATAGCCGGTGCGTTCCAGCTCGCTCACTTCACGCCGTACACGGTACATCCGTTGATCGAGCTCGCGCCGCTCAGCGCGGGTATCTTGGTCATATCTCTGTTCATTATCCACCACACGCCGGAAACTCCGGGCGGCATCGCCATAGCGCCGGGTGCGAAGCTGGGCATAGGCGAGATCCTCGCGGGCTTCAAAGAAGCGCGCGTCATCGCGGCGCAGCCCTTCAACAAAATAGGGGATGGACGCTGCCGGGCGATCCACATTGCCATAAGCGTAGGCAAGGGAGAGCGCAATGTCAGCGCTTGAGGGGTCAAGGTCATAAGCCTGCTCCAACTGCACCAGCGCCTCGTCATGGCGCTCAGCCGCCTGCAGCGCTGTGGCAAGGCGATAGCGCCGGTCGGCGCTGTCTTCCGCGCGTACTGCCGCTTCGAAATCCGGAATCGCGCCCACTGGATTCGTTTCTGCGCGCACGCCCCCACGTAAATCATAAAACGCCGCCTGCTCGCCTGGTGAAAGGGTGTCCGGGTTTATGGAGGCAATCGTTTGCCGGGCTTGGGCACTATCGCCGGCCGCCATCAAATTTCGCGCCAGAGCGAGGCGATGGGTGGGGGTTTCGTCCAAAGCAAGCGCAGCGCCCCACGCCTCAGCTGCGCGGTCATGGTCTCCCGTGTTTTCATAGGAATAGCCAAGGGACTGCAGCACATAAACCTCTTGCACAACCGAAAGCCCGCTTGCGACGCGACGCGCGGCCTCAAAAGCGGCATGGGCGGCGATCATATCGCCCGCGCTGTTGAAACAATCAGCGCGCGCTATGAGCAGCGCCCCGTCACCAGTATCGCGATAAGCTTGCATGAATAATGGATCAGCGGCGGCACATTGGCCATTGGACGCGTAGGAATAGGCCCGATCGCCCGCCGTGGGGGTCGGCGGTTCGACATATGCAGAAACGTATGCCTGCGAAGGCGTCTCGTTGCGACGGGGAATCGAAACCGGGCCCGGTGCTGGCAGGTTTGGGCGCCGATTGGGATCAGCTTGCAGCAGGGCATTGGTAATGGGAAGTGAACTATTGGAGCTGGCGGCCGCGTTCATAAGCTCTACTTGATACGCCGCTGCCCCCAACCCATTTTGGGCAAGTTCGATTTGATCATCGGTCAGGGCTCCGATCGCGAGGGCCGCATTAAAGTCCGACCGCGCGCCATCAAAGTCACCATATTCGATACGAACGTAGGCGCGATAGAGATGCGCCTGCGCCAGATCAGGATTGAGCGCCAAGGCGTGATTGAGCTGGTGCCATGCGGTGGCCACATTGCCGCGCCTATACGCGAGATCGCCGCTGATGGTCCACGCCGCAGCGTTTTGGGGCGCGATCTGCAGGGCCCGATCAACCGCTGTGCGCGCGCCATCATAGTCACCATCGGCCATGCGGCGCAGGGCGCGATTGAGCAGGGGAAAAGCGCGGAAGCCAGCCAAGTCGCGTTCAAGGTACCAATCCCCGTTCTCGGACCCTGTAAAGGACTCAAGCCATGACCGCGCGTTTGAGATGAGAGATTGTGTCTCTCCCGCCGCGACGGCCATTGGTGTTGGCGCAAGCAGAAGGGTTCCCACCAAAATGGCCAGGCAAAAATTCCTTAATAGGTTTGATGTTGCGCCACCCCCCCGGCGGCGAAGCCATCGCAGCACGTGTTAACCAAGCGGTTTTGACCTAAACGCGCGCACTTGTGCGGTTTATGACCGCTCCCTTTCGTCTTCCAATTGGGCCCTATCACTTTCGCTTATAAGGCCCAAGTGCGCAGCGACGGTTAACGCGTCGGCAAGTTCTGCGTCTTGGATGCGTAAGATTTCGTTAACCTTTTCATCGGTGAGAAGACCAAGCTCCAGCAGGTAATCTCCGATGAACGGCAGATCAGCGCGCACCCAGAAGTCACCTAGCATCTGGGTTAGCTCTGTATGAGTGACATAACCAAGTCGTACAGCCAGATCTGCGAACGGGGTATAGCTGCGCCGAATGCCGCGCCAAATGCGCGTAACATCGCTCGCGCTGACCACCCCAACCTTCTCAAGCAGGTTAAGATCGCGCTTGGTGGCGTCCATCAGATGACCGTCATAGGCAAAGCGGATGGCAAAGCTGATGTCACTTCGGGGGGAAAGCACATAGGTGACATTGAGGTCGGTGTGAACTTCATCTTCAAGAACGGCCCGCTGTGGTTTGGTCAGCGGCTCTCTCAAGCCGATCACGAGACACTTGCCGTCGATGCGAATGGGGAAAGCGCCATACTCAGCGGCGATACGCTGCGGCATCATCTCAATCAGATCGTCGGGCACGTCGTGAACGCTGAAGCTTTCAAATGCGAGGCCCGCAAGTTCAGCAAAGCCCTTGGCCAGGTCTTCGTCACTGACCAGATTCTGATCCAACATCAGAAGTCCCAAGGGGCGATAGACGTTGCCTTGTTCAGCCAAGGCGGCATCCACGTCAGAGGGGCGCACCGCACCCATTTGCGCCAGCACTTCCCCCAGACGCGCTTGCCCGTCAAGAATTTCCGACGCTGAGGGATAGTTATGGCTGGTCTTATCCCAGGTGAGTTTTTTGCCTGTGAGGCGCGAGACAATATATTGCCGCCCAGCGCGCATGCTGGCGAAGAACGAAATGAAGTTTGAAACGACGATGCGGGCGGGTGAGATCAAGGCATGGACGGGGCCATGCAATTTGCCCACAAACCAGGCGCGATGGAAAATCCGCGAGGCGAGAAATACCAAGTTGATCATGACCAAGTACCAAGCCGGCGAGCCCGCTTCCACCAAAGTCGGCAAGCGCCAATCCACCGGCGCGAGCAGATACCACGCCATATACATCACCACATTTAGAACAACGAAATAGGCGAGCATACTGAGCGGCGCGGTTACAATGCCCTTGCGATCTCGGTAGAGGAAATAACGATTACCAAGGGAGCCGCGCCAGCCAATCTGCTCCCACCCCACAAATGAAATCCCCAGCATCCAGCGCGATTTTTGCCGTATCGAGTATTTCAATTTGTCGGGGAAAAATTCGCGGGTTGAAACAACCTCTGTTTTCCAATCCGTATAGCCATCTTCCGCCTCATACGGCACATCCAGCTCGTGACGTACAAAGCCGCCCCGCAAGCCAAGTTCCTGAATGCGCTGGGCAACGTCATAGTCCTCGGTCAAGCTATTGGTATTAAACGGCAGATCTTCGTTGTCGCGGGAAAGTTCTTCTAGAGCGAGCCGCGAAAACGTCGTGGCAACCCCCGCGCTGGGGACTATGCCTGTCAGCGCCTCGCGCACTACCATGTCTTTGGTATGCCATTCGGCAAACTCGTCCATATAGTGGCTGGCGACCATTTGCCCGGGGCGACGTGGCATGGAATAGACCGGCAGTTGAATGAGATCGAGGTAAGGCAAGACCCAATTCACCACAGCAAAACTGTAGGGGTGGATCACGTCTTCAGCGTCATGAAGTACGACGCCAGCAAAGTCATGCCCTTGGTGTTGCTCAAATCCAAAAATCCCCTGGATCAACCAATTAAGACAGTCCGCTTTACTGGTGGGTCCCGGATGCCCCACATCAACGCGATGCACATTGGGATACATGCGCCCCATACGATCAACCTCGTCGCGGGTATCTGAGTCATTGGGATAAACGCCGACGAAGATATGGTAGTTGTCGTATTTGATATTGGCGATGGTGTTGGCGATCATCCGCGCGATGACAGCAGATTCCTCCCACGCGGGCACCATGACGGCCAAAGGTTTTTGTTCAATTGCAGTGAGATCGTCGGCATTGCGAGGCAAGCCGTAAACATTGCCGCGCCCGGCACGTTTGAGCCGCAGGAACCAATAGGTCCCGTCTACGAAGAGATCATCGATTGAGCTGAGGAGAATGATAAAAGCGATGCTGGCAATGGCCGCTTGCAAACCGAACCAGCCGATCGCAGCGGCGTCGATCGCCATGTACTCTAAAGCTTGCCAATTTAGAGGGAGCACGGGGGTGCCGCTCCTTTTTTGTTGTTATTTCGCCGCCACGCTGACTGAAGCGTTCATATATTCTTCCACCAGGCGCGCGATTCGCGGACCAGAGAGGCCATCGCCAAAGGGATTGCCTGCCTTGGTCATGGCGAGGCGGGTCACCTCATCAGACAGAAGCTCGCTTGCTTGTTCAAAAATTGCCGCTGTGTCTGTACCTACAAGGCGCGCGAGGCCAGCTTCAACGGCTTCAGGGCGCTCTGTCACATTGCGCATCACCAGCACGGGAACGCCAAAGCTGGGCGCTTCTTCCTGGACACCGCCGGAGTCAGTCAGCGCCAATGTGGCGCGCGACAACACGCCGATGAAGTCTGCATAGCCAAGAGGTTCAGTCAGGCGCACATTGCGTTGGCCGGACATCTTTGCCGTTACCGTTTCAGATACGCGTGGATTGAGATGAACCGGCCATACAAACATGACGTCAGGATGCACGCGCGCCAATTGCGCCACCGCATCGCAGATGTTTTCAATTCCGCCGCCCCAGGCTTCCCGCCGGTGGGTGGTGATCAATACGATCCGCTCACCTTCCTCCAAGTCACGAATGACTTGCGGCGGCACGGTTTCCGTTGCTGCCACACACTGGGCCGCATCAACAACCGTGTTGCCAACTAGATGCAGCACTGCTTCTTGAAGGTTTTTGCGCTCCAAATGTGCAAATGCGCCAGGAGTGGGCGCGAAGTGGAGTGCCGCAATTTCCCGCACCAATGTGCGCAACATCTCCTCCGGGAAGGGATCATATTTGCACGCGCTGGAAAGCCCCGCTTCCACATGCGCTACAGGAATCTGCAAGTTAAAGCCCACCATCGCGCCGACAAAGGCCGATGACGTATCACCTTGCACGACAATAAGATCAGGACGGTTTTCCGTGAAAGCGGCGCTCAAGGCCGTCATCATGCGCGCTTGGATATCGCTGAGGTCGACCGCGCCATTGACGCAATCAAGGGCAAGTTCGGGCGTGATCTCAAAGGTCGCCAAAGCCTGGTGGGCCATTTCCCCGTGCTGGCCAGTGGTGACAAATCGCACGTCGAGAGGACCTGATTTCAGGGCATGGTAAACTGGCGCGAGTTTTATGATTTCAGGGCGCGTGCCAGCGACAAGCGCCACGGACTTTACACTCGCGCCCTTGCCATTCGGTTTCGTAGTAAAGGGGACCGGACGCAGGTGCGCGCGATCTCCGTGATACACTTGGCGACGAGGAACAGCGGTCTCCGACGCGCGGAGCGCCTCAAAATATGTCGCAACGGCACCTGACATGTTTACTCTCGCTTGTTCCCGTTCACCACAGCGGGAGAGCGTTTACCGTGCCGCAATGCGACAGACACATCTCCTCCCCCCAAGGTGATGCAACTCAGGGGCCAGCCTGCGGCGGGAAAGGTGTCGCTTCAAGGGAATCGCCGGAACAAGGTTTCCAAACGGTAACGCTAACGCGAAGCCCTTAACCTTAATGTTGTGCGAACGCAGCGCGGATGGCGCATCGCGGAGGCGTGTTGTTAAGGCGTTGACTCCCGCCTTGTTGCGGCAGAGCTTCTTGCCCATGGCAATTCTTGTGACAGGTTTTGAGCCCTTTGGCGGCGCTGACATCAACCCTTCAGCTGACCTTGCGCGCGCGTTGTCGGGCACAGTGGATGTTGCCGCAGAAATTCTGCCCACAAGTTTTTTCGGCAGCGGCCCACGGCTTCTCAGCCTGATGGACCAGTATCGCCCATCGCTCATCTTAATGTTTGGGGTTCATGAGGAGGCCGTGCGCCCGCGACTTGAGCGCGTGGCACTCAACTTCGACCATGCAGAAATAGCCGACAACGACGGCGACCAGCGCCAGAGCTGCCCCATTCGAGACGGGGCGGCCCTTGCCCTAGAGACCAGCGTGAATGTCGCCGCGACGAGGGAGGCCTTGGCGGCACGGGGCCACACGGTGGACATATCTCACCACGCGGGAACATATGTCTGCAATCACGCTTACTATATGGCGCTGGATTATCTGGCGCGGTCCAAAAGCAAGACGCCCTGCCTCTTTATTCATATCCCTGCGTTCAAAGACAAACCGGGCGAGGAAATTGCCTCCCTCACCCGGCTTACCGCTGATCTGGTTTCGCTGCTGGGCGCCAGGGCCTAGCGGATGGTCACCCGGTCCATGTTGTCATCTGAATTGCGATCGATCAGCAAATTATACGGGTCGATCCCCACAGAGTGCGGTTCTTCATCAACTACAAATGTGAACTGCATGGTTTCTGCGTTGATCTGATGCTTTTCAAAATAAAGCACGTGGGCGCTCCCTTCGATGGCAGTATGCCGTAAGACACAGCGAAGACGGGAGCAAAAAGGCGATCAATTTTTGCTCCCTTAACAAGATTTAATGCCGCGGTGTATATTATTGCCGGAATGCCACTCAAATCATTGCCTCAAAGTGGAGAGAGTCATGCGGTTTTTGCCTTTAGTCCTGTCACTGCTTGTGATGGGGGGAGCTGCGCCCAGTTCAATAGCGCAAGATGATCTGATCGAACCGGGCGAGCAGGTGCTTTTGGTGCTTGATTCGTCTGGCAGCATGTGGGGCCAAATCGACGGCATCGCGAAATATGAAATTGCGCGGGACGTGATTGCTGAACTTCTGAGCACATGGGACGGCGAAAATGCTCTCGGTCTCATGGCCTATGGCCATCGGCGCGAAGGGGACTGCACAGACATCGAAATGTTGGCCCCCATCGCATCCGGCACCTTGGACGCGGTAAACGATGGTATTAATGCGGTGCGACCGCTTGGGAAAACGCCTATCACCGCATCATTGCGTCAGGCTGCGGCGGTGATCTCCGCAAGTGAACGCCCAGGCACGGTAATTCTTCTCACCGATGGCCTTGAAACTTGCCATGCGGACCCGTGCGCTGCGGCGGCAGAACTTGCCGCCTCGGGCATCAATTTGCGCGCCCATGTTGTTGGCTTCGATCTGGGCGAGGAGGATGTGAGTTCCTTGCGTTGCATCGCTGATGAAACCGGCGGGCTTTTTATCACAGCTGATACAGCGGGTGCGCTGGGCGAGGCCATGGGCACGGTGATGCAGAGTGCGGTGGCAAATCGCAACGTGACATTGCGCGCCGTAGATGGAGATGGGGCTTTACTGAGCGACAATGTCTCATGGAATGTCTATGACACCCAGACAGACGATCGCGTATGGATCGGTATCGCCGCTGAGGCTGACATCGCTCTTGTGCCCGGCAGCTATCGCGTCGCAGGCCAGCGCGGCGACACAGGCATCACGCACATGTTCGAGGTCATTGACACCGAACCGCTGCAAGTGGACGTGGTGTTCGCCACGGGCACGCTAGATTTTTCCAGTCAATTGGCGACGGGCTTGCCTGCTTTTGAGCAGCGCCTCTCGTGGTCTTTTTCGACGCCCGATGGACGCAGCGTCGCGCGGGAAGCCGGAGATGCCGTCTCCATTACACTACCGGCGGGCACTTATGCGGGCGAGGTCAGCGCTGAGGATTTGGAAGTCTCATTTGTGGCTGTCTTTGAGGTTGGCGAACACAGCGCGCAGGTCATTGATTTGAATGCCGGGCTTATTAGCGTTTCGGGCCTTGGCCCCACCGGCGCGGCCACCGCTCGCCATGTCAGTTGGACTGTGTTTTCCGCTGGCGTGGACGGCGCCCGATCTGTGGCGCGCGAGGTGCGACGCGACACGGCGTTTCTCCTAAGCGCAGGGACCTACCGCCTTGTGGGCAGCTATCAAGGTGAAGAGCAGGAAATTGACATTGAGCTTGATGCCGGCGCGGAAGTTTCGCACCAGTTTACATTCGCAGCGCCTTAGGCGTCCGGCCCCTGGCGCTTATCAAAAACGTAGCGCCATCCTTGCGGGGCACTGAACGCAAGTGCGATCAGATGCAACGGCAGATTACCCGAGCCGCGCCAACCATCCGAAGGCTGTATGATAACTTGGGTTTGGCGCTCAGCAAGCAAACGCTCATTGGCGCGCGGATAAAGGTGCTGCCTGCCCCAACTTAGCGACACCTCGTCGGGTGAGACAAACAAATCGTCCGCCAAAGGCATCCCTGCCCAGGCAGATATGGCATTCAGGGTATCTTGCGGGCGGGCAGCAAAATCTTCATAGCGGACGCGCAGAAAATCTGCGCTGAGGGCCGGTGCCCATTGTTCGAGCTGCCTTTGGCGCAATGCCCATTGGGCGGCGAAACTGATCGCAGTGCGAAATTGTTTGGTTTTCTTGTGCCAACTGGACACCACGGCGCGAGGGTCCCGCACCAGATTAAGAACCTTGAGGTCGACCCCTTCAACGAGACTGAACGCCAATGCCATTTCGGGGGCCTTAGAAGCGTCAATAAACGTATGACACCCGGTTGTGCGAACAAAGGCCGTCAATGTTTTCCCAAGGGTATCGACCAAGTAACGGTGCCGGTCGCGCAAGCTGTGCCGGGTTTCAGCGCTGTCCCAATGGCGCAACGACTTGGCATCCTGGATGAACGCGCGGGTGCCTTCGTCCATTTGCTTTAACCCTTGCGAGACGTCGGGCCCAAACACTTCCGTCATTGCCGGTCTATGGACGGGGCAGGAGGTTAGCGGATTTTGGCAGCTACAAGGAGCCGCCTCGCCATAAGCCCACCAGAGATCACGCAGCTGACCCAAATTGAACACGCCCGCCTGCTGGCTGAGCAAAAGCGCGAACAAAGTGCTGCCGGTACGGCCGGTCCCTGATATGGCAATAATTTTTATAGGGGCCTCAGCCACAGCGGCACGTTCCTTTGGCTCTTGCGTTCGCTGCAATCTAGGGTGATTGGTTGCGGGATGTCCATGTAACTGAACTCGCAGCGCTCGCGCTTAACCCTGCCCAGCGCCTTGCTTGACCCACCGCGGGCGAGTATTTATCCAAGTTCCTAAGCGGCAATGAGAAACCCCTCAACCATGAGCGGACGATGACTGATCCGATGCCAGACACAGGCGGCACCAAGTTCGCTTTTCTGATTTGCTCTGAGCGAAGCGGGTCAAACCTCATGAGCGCGATTCTCGGTTCTCATAGCCAGGTTAGCGCGCCGCCGCCGTTTCACCTGGGGCGCGATTTTATCCAGAACCATCACACCATGTTGGGGTTGGGGGCAGCCGCGCCTGCGTGGGAAAAGATTAAGCGCCATCTGGTCACCACAGTAGCCCGCGTTCACTCAGAAGAGGTGGCCGCAAATCTGGCGACATGGCTGGACACCAGCGATGCGGACCCGTGCAAGGTTTATCGCTATGTGCACGCGCGCCTTGACCCCAAGCCCGGGGCCGAACTGATCTTTATCAAGGAGAATAATCTCCATAAGACCATGCCGTTTATTCTCTCATGCTTTCCTGACGCGAAATTTATCTTCCAAGTGCGCGACCCTCGCGACTATCTCGCCTCCGCCAAAGCATTGAAGAACGTATGGCTCAGTAACAAGTTCGGTTCCAACCGCAATGCCTTGACGGTCTGGCGCGAGGATCAAATTGGCGGCCTTCAAACTTTGGCTCTCTTGGGGCCGGAGCGTGTCAAGTTCCAGCGCTATGAGGATTTGGTAAGCGACCCCCGGCGGGTTTTGGTTTCGCTATGCGAATTTCTCGGCATCACATTTGAAGACTCTATGCTCAGCTTCCACGAAAATCAGGACACAGCGAAATTTGCGCGCAAAGGCACGGCGCGCGAAAACCTCGCCAGACCGTTGATGTCATCAAATTTCGGCAAGTATCGCAAAACGCTTTCCCGCGGCCAGATCAAAATGACCGAAGCCTATTTGGGCGACTTGATGGCGCGGTTTGGATACGCTCTCGACTTTGGCGTTGCGGCGAAGCGCTCAGCCTTGCGCATGATGAGGCAGCAACTGCTTGAACCGATTGAGCGCCTCATGAACGGTGAGAAGCGGCCGTTTTACTCCACAGTGCAAACCAGTTTCGCGGTGAAGGTGGAAGCGGATGCTCCTGCCCTTGTGAGCGGCGACAATCCACAAGCCAAACCCCAAGGCGATGCCGCCCATGATGTCTGAGGAAACTTGGTCTGTCTGCCACGCGATTGTGCGCCACGCCGTAGCGACACCTGATCGCCCTGCGCTCACTATCGATGGAGAAACCTGGAGCTACGGCGAGCTTCTTGGTGCTGCGCAAGCCCTGGCTGAAAAACTTCCCCCGGCGAATTCCGGTGGCACGCCGCCGGTCACCGCCATTATTGCAGACCGGCACTTGTCGTCATATCTCGGTATTTTGGCCTGTCTTCTGCGCGGTCACACCTATTGTCCCATCAATTCTGAAAACCCGGCCAAGCGAAACGAAGAGCTGCTTCGAAGGTCACAAGCGCAACACATTATATGTGGCGCAACCGTTGGCCAACGCGCAGAAATCAAAGCGCTGATGAAAACAGAACGTGGTAAGGCACTAACGCTCTTGCCTTGCTTTGATCGTAAAGCAGACTTTCATCTTACTGCTGCAGCCAACTTGGCTTTGCCTGTAACGGAAATCGATGCGCATCGGCTGGCTTACATCCTTTTTACCTCAGGCAGCACCGGTGAGCCCAAGGGCGTGCCCATCAGCCACAGCAATCTGACCGCCTATGTAGATGCCGCCAAAGATATGATTGGCGCGCGGCCCGATGATCGGTTCAGCCAAACGTTCGGGCTGACGTTTGATCCATCGGTGCATGATATTTATGTTTGTTGGAGCACCGGCGCGCACCTCTTTGTGCCGACACAGCATGAGCTGGCGCGGCCTGCGGATTTCATTCGCGATCATGCCATTACCTGCTGGTTCACCGTGCCGTCCATGGGGTTTCTTATTCGCAGCCAGGGGGATCTGACCGCAGGCGCATTTCCGTCTCTTCGATCGTCACTGTTTTGTGGCGAGATGCTGCCCACCGCTCTTGCATTGGAATGGGCGGTTGCTGCGCCAAATGGCAGCGTGGAGAATTGGTACGGCCCGACCGAGGCAACCATTGTTTGCGCGCGATATGTCTTACCGCAAGGCGATCAAAGCGCGGTCACGGCCAAGCCATCCATTCCCATCGGCACGGCGTTCCCGAATATGTCTTTGACGGTGCACGATGAAGCCCTTGCCGAGGTGCCTGACGGCGAGCCAGGCGAATTGCTTTTGTGCGGGCCGCAAGTGGCCAGTGGCTATTTGAATGATCCAGGTCGCAGCGCCAAGAGTTTTGTCTCACTGCCCGATAGAGAAGGGCTTTATTATCGCACCGGGGACCAGGTTGTTCGCGAACCCAATGGCGTCATTCACATCATCGGGCGCATGGATAACCAAGTGAAGATCCGCGGCTATCGCGTGGAGCTGGGGGCCATTGAAGCCGTGCTGCGTGAGGCGGCGGGCAACGTGAACGCCATTGCGCTTGCCTGGCCGCCGGATGAACCTGCGCGCACCTCCATTGTGGCGGCGCTTGAATGCAACAGCGCGGATACAGACAAAATCATCACCGCAGTTCGTACCGAATTGCCGATCTATATGGTGCCGTCGCGGGTGGTTTGCATCGAAACTTTTCCCATCAGCGCGGCGGGAAAAATTGATCGCAAGTCCATTGCCGCAACCATCAAGGCTTCGTTCGCTAGCGAGCAAAGCGAGAGCCAAAACCTTGAGCCCCTGACGCAGGAGCAAGAGCGCTTGATGAGTGCGGTGCTTCAAGTGTCGCCGGCTTTGAGCCGTGATCGCATCTTAAGTGCGCCATCGCTGATTGCAGCGGGGATGGATTCACTTTCCTTTGTTAGCCTCACGGCGGAGATTGAACGCACCTATGCCGTCCCCCTTGATCAGGACATCGTGGTGGAGCTATCGCAGCTTTCCTTCCGCGACATGGTGGAACGGCTGGATGCGTCCTCACTGAGGCACAATAGCGAGAGCGGCCTCCTTTCGCGCCTGAGCGCAGCCTTACACAAGGGATTGCGCGCCGTCAGCGGTTTAGTGAAACCGGCAAAACCAGAGCTTGGGCAGCGTCGCGCCAACCGCGCATTGCAATTTATTGACCGCTTCCCAGGCTATATCGCAGCGGAGAAAAAACCCACGATTATGATCATCGGCTCGTCGGGGGTTTATCGTGCCCTTGCGCCGCTGGAGTTTGAACAAGAGGCCCAAACAATGGGTTATGATGTGCGGTGCCTCAATGTAGGGCTGCCGGCGATCAGTTGCGCGGGTATTAGCGATGTTTGCGCCTTTGTTCGCGACACTTGCAAATCGGTCGGCATGCGCATGCCGATTGTGATCTATGAGCTTGACCCCATGCACATCAGCGTGACGCCGCCAAAGGGTGATCTCAATCTCAGCAGGGACCACTTTTCCGGGCGCATCAAGCCGCAAAGTACGGGCGAGCTTGATCCTGAGTTTGATTGGGACGCGGAAAGCGGCGGTCTTTGGGCGCACAATGATGACAGCACGCGCAGGCGCCTGCGCCCCAAGTGGGAAAAGGACCGCGACTATGAAATCGCGCGCACCTATTTGGGCGACGTGGATTTCAAATTCGAAGAGCTCGACGATTGGTTCAGGGGGGCGGCGGCCCTAAAAGAAGTGGCTGATCGGGTTATCTGTTTCATTCATCCGGCAGACCAAACTATGACGCGTGCCCTGGCAGCTGAATATCAAGGCGACCGCTTTGAAGAATTGCTCGCGCGCCTTAGAGCCAATGCAGACATCGAGCTAATGCCCATGGACGGGTTTGAGCTTGGCGACGACGACTTCATGAACATCAATCACGTCAATCCGTGGCAAGGCATGGCGGCTCTCAGCCGACAGATGGCGCGACTGGTCCTCCGGGTCTAGGCCCTTTTTATCCCCGGGAAATCCCCGTTAATTTGGTTAATGCTTTAAGCTTGAAATAGTTTTGGTTCTGCCGCAGTCTATTTCGACCTCGGATCGGCTCGGCGAAGGATCAAATCCCATGCGCATCGCTTGTCTTGGCGGCGGCCCCGCCGGTCTTTACTTCGCCATCTCCATGAAGCTGCGCGCGCCCGAAAGCGACATCGTTGTCTTCGAGCGCAATACGCCCGACGACACCTTTGGCTGGGGCGTGGTGTTCTCAGCCGAGACGCTGGACAATTTTGACAACAATGATGTGCCAAGTGGGAAAATCATCCGAGAGAATTTTGCCTATTGGGATGACATCGCCGTTCACTATCAAGGCACAAGCACAGTTTCCACCGGCCATGGCTTTTGCGGTATCGGACGCAAAAAGCTCCTAAACATTTTGCAGACCCGCGCGCGGGAGCTCGGCGTGGAGCTGCGCTTTGAGCAAGAGTTTGAGTCCACCGACGAATTTGCTGACTTCGATCTCATCGTGGCAAGCGACGGGCTTAACTCAAAAGTGCGCCAAGAGCACGCGGATGTGTTTCAGCCCAACACGGATCTGCGCAAATGCAAATTTGTCTGGCTCGGCACAAACCAAAAATTCAATGATGCCTTTACGTTTATTTTTGAGAACACAAAGCACGGCTGGGTTTGGGCCCATGCCTACCAGTTCGACGATGACACCGCGACCTTTATTGTTGAATGCAGCGAAGAAACCTGGAACGCTTTTGGCTTTGGCGAGATGTCGCAAGCAGACAGCATCAAAACCTGCGAAGCATTATTTAAAGACTACCTCGGCGGTCATGCCCTTATGAGCAACGCCGCGCACATACGCGGGTCTGCATGGCTCAGCTTCCCGCGGGTGCTTTGCGAGCGCTGGTCTCACAAAAATATTGTGCTCATGGGCGACGCGGCAGCAACGGCGCATTTCTCTATCGGCTCCGGCACCAAGCTTGCCATGGAAAGCGCCATCGCACTGGCGGATTATCTTGTGAGCGAGCCCACCATGCCAGCGGCCTTTGCACGCTATGAAGATGAACGCCGGGTGGAAGTGTTGCGCCTGCAATCTGCGGCGCGCAATTCGCTGGAATGGTTTGAAGATGTGGAGCGCTATCTTCACCTGGACCCGGTGCAGTTTACATATTCGCTGCTGACCCGGTCCCAGCGCATCAGCCATGAAAACTTGCGCTTGCGGGACAAAAACTGGCTTGAAAGCGCAGAGAGGTGGTTCTTTGCTGAAGCGGGCGTGACATCAAAGGATGCTCATGCACCCATGTTCGCCCCGTTTAAGTTGCGCGATGTAACGCTGAAAAATCGCGTCGTTGTCTCCCCCATGGCGCAATACAAAGCGGTCGACGGCAGCCCCACTGACTGGCACCTGGTTCACTACGCCGAGCGAGCCAAAGGCGGCGCGGGGCTTTTATTTGCGGAAATGACATGCGTCTCCCCCACCGGCCGCATCACGCCGGGCTGCCCCGGTCTTTACGCGGCCGAACATGAAGCCGCCTGGACGCGCATCGTGGACTTTGTACACAAAGAGACCGACGCCAAGATGGCCATACAATTGGGTCACGCCGGGCCAAAGGGGTCCACTCAATTGGGCTGGGAGAAAATGGACGCCCCGCTCAAAGAAGGCAATTGGGAATTGATCTCCGCCTCCCCCATTCCATGGTCACCGCAAAATCAAACACCGCGCGCAATGACCCGTACTGAGATGACTGAGGTGCGCGACCAGTTTGTCGCCTCTGCAGAGATGGCGAACCGTTGCGGCTTTGACTGGCTCGAGCTTCATTACGCCCATGGCTACCTCATGTCGTCCTTCATCACGCCGCTGACGAACAAGCGAGATGATGAATATGGCGGCACCTTAGAGAACCGCATGCGCTTTCCGTTGGAAGTGTTTCATGCGGTGCGCGCCGTGTGGCCCGAGGGCAAACCCATTTCCGTGCGCATCTCCGCCAATGATTGGGTCGGTAGCGATGGCATCACGCCGCAAGACGCCGTTGGCATTGCGCAAATGTTGGGGGACGCAGGGGTAGACATTATTGATGTCTCCGCCGGACAAACTTCAACCCGCGCCGATCCGATCTATGGCCGCATGTTCCAAACGCCCTTTTCAGACCGCATTCGCAATGAGACCGGCCTAAAGACCATGGCCGTGGGCAACATATTCGAGCCTGACCATGTGAATTCAATCCTTATGGCGGGACGCGCTGATCTTGTCTGCCTTGCCCGACCGCATTTGGCCAATCCCTATTGGACGCTTCATGCAGGGGCGGCCTTGGGGGAGACCCTGGCCACCTGGCCCAAACCGTATGAGCCGGGCCGCGACCAACTTCATCGCCTTGCGGAACGCGATGACAGCCAAATGATACGGGTATGACATGGCGGAATTGAGCGACAAACATGCATTGGTCACGGGCGGCGGCACCGGCGTTGGCGCGGCCATCGCTTTGGCGCTCGCGGGCGTCGGCGCAAATGTTACCATCGCCGGGCGACGCAAAGGCCCCTTACAGGAAATTGCAGCGCAAGCGAAGAACATCAGCGCTGTCATCGCTGATGTTACCGATGAAGCGTCGGTGGCCGCCATGTTTGCCGGCGCGCGCAAGACCCACGGCCCGGTGAATATCGTCATTGCCAATGCAGGTGCGGCAGAGAGCGCGCCCTTCGCGCGCGTCGACCTGAACCATTGGCAGCGCATGATGGATGTGAATCTCACCGGTGTCTTTCTCACCTGTCGCGCGGCGCTGGAAGACATGCGCTCAACCAGCGGCGGGCGCATCATCACTATGGCATCCACCGCGGGACTTAAGGGATACGCTTATGCCGCGCCCTATTGCGCAGCAAAACACGGCGTCATTGGCCTCACCCGCGCATTGGCAACTGAAACCGCGACGCAAAACATTACCGTCAATGCGATCTGTCCGGGGTTCACTGAAACACCGCTGTTGGCTGATTCTATTGCGAACATAATGGAGAAAACCGGACGCTCAGAGGAAGAGACGCGCGCCGCGCTGGCCGGTGCCAACCCGCAAGGGCGCATCATTGCGCCGGAAGAGGTTGCCGCGACGGTACTCTGGCTCTGCGCGGCAGAATCCAAATCAATCACCGGGCAAGCGATCTCCATCTCCGGCGGTGAAATATGAGCGACGCTGCCGCCAGCACCGCGCCTTCCAAACAGCGCTTGCGTCTTTGGCTGCGATTGTTGCGCGCCTCGCGGTTGATCGAAAATGACATGCGTGAGCTGTTGCGGCGCGAATTCGGCACCACCCTGCCGCGCTTTGATGTAATGGCTGCGCTTTATCGGGCAAAGAAAGATTTGACCATGGGTGAGCTGAGCCGCGCCCTGATGGTTTCCAACGGTAATGTCACCGGCATTGTGGATCGGTTGGAAGACGACGGGTTTGTGGGGCGCTATGTCAGCAGCAAAGATCGCCGCACCGTGCATGTGGAACTAACTTATCTCGGGCGCGCGACGTTTGAGACCATGGCCCAGGCTCATGAAACCTGGATCAATCGCCGCCTGAGCGGGTTAAATGAGCCCCAAACAGCTGAAGCAATATCCCTTCTGGAAACATTGACCGACACTGCGGAGACAATGAAACGATGACTGACATGCGCAACTTCAAACCCAAACACTTTCTGTTTCGCAGCGAGGGTGCCGTCGCCGTTGTGCAGCTGGACCGCCCGGAGCGGAAAAACCCGCTCACCTTCGAGAGCTATGCTGAGCTGCGCGACATGTTTCGCGCTCTTGCTTATGCCGACGACATCAAAGCTGTGGTGTTTGCGTCCAACGGGGGCAATTTCAGCTCCGGCGGTGATGTGCATGACATCATCGGGCCGCTGGTTAAGATGGATATGAAAGCGCTGCTGGCGTTCACCCGCATGACCGGCGATTTCGTCAAGGCTATGCTGGCTGCACCGCAACCCATTATTGCGGCCGTGGACGGCGTGGCGGTGGGGGCTGGCGCCATCATCACTATGGCGTCGGACATGCGCATTGCAACACCGGAGGCCAAAACCGCATTCCTGTTCAATCGCGTTGGCCTTGGGGGTTGCGATATGGGGGCCTGCGCTATGCTGCCGCGTATTATCGGCCAGGGCCGTGCGGCGGAACTTTTACACACCGGGCGCGCCATGACGGCAGACGAAGGCTTTGCCTGGGGCTACTACAACAAGCTCGTCAGTGCGGGCGAGCTTGAAGCAGAGGCCTTGGAATTGGCAAGCCGCATCGCTACGGGCCCAAGCTTTGGCCACATGATGACCAAAACGCAAATGAATGCGGAGTGGTCCATGAGCCTTGAGCAAGCCATCGAGGCCGAAGCGCAAGCGCAGGCTATTTGCATGCAAACCGCCGACTTTGAGCGCGCCTATCGCGCCTTTGTCGCAAAAGAAAAACCGACCTTTGAAGGTAACTGATGATGCGCGCTTCCCCTTCCCCGTCATTCCAGAAGCCGGTTCGACCCAAATCTTTGATTTGGCGCGCGAACCCAGCTATCCGGAATCTCCGGGGTGAGGGGCGCAAGATTCCGGATCTAACATGTCGCATATGAAACCCTTTCGGGCTTCACGCGTCATGTAACGTCCGGAATGACAGAAGAGAGTTGGAGGCAATAGATGGTACTGGGACCTACAGGGCATGTGGACAGCTTCGCGCGGGACAATCTGCCGCCTGCAGATCAATGGCCTGAGTTGCTGCTTGATAACGCGGCCTTTCAATACCCCGATTTCCTGAATGTAGCGGTTGAGCTGACCGACAAGATGGTGGCGAGCGGCTTTGGCGACCATGACGCGTTGATCGGCAATGGACGGCGGCGCACCTACAAAGAGCTGACGGATTGGACCAACCGCCTCGCCCATGCGCTGGTAGAAGACTATGGCGTCACCCCCGGCAATCGGGTGCTCATTCGCTCCGGCAATAATCCGGCCATGGTGGCGTGCTGGTTGGCGGCGACAAAGGCAGGTGCCGTGGTGGTCAACACCATGCCCATGCTGCGCAGCGGTGAGCTTTCCAAAATCATCGACAAAGCTGAGGTGACCCTTGCCCTTTGCGATACGCGCATGATGGATGAACTTGCCACCGCTGCGAAGACCAGCGCCTTCCTTGAGACCGTTGTGGGCTTTGATGGCACCTCCAACCATGACGCGGAATTGGATCGCGCGGCGCTGGGCAAGCCAGTCCGCTTTGAAGCAGTGCAAACAGGCCGCGATGATGTGGCACTGCTGGGCTTTACCTCCGGCACCACGGGCGAGCCCAAAGCCACCATGCATTTTCACCGCGACATGCTGATCATTGCTGACGGCTATGCCCGTGAAGTGTTGGGGGTCACGCCCGATGATGTTTTTGTGGGCTCCCCGCCGCTGGCGTTCACCTTTGGGCTCGGAGGCCTTGCCGTCTTTCCCTTGCGCTTTGGTGCAACCGCTACATTGCTTGAGCACGCCTCGCCCGCGAACCTGATCGAGATCATTGAGACTTATAGGGCGACCATTTGTTTCACCGCCCCCACAGCCTATCGCGCCATGATGGCAGCGATAGATGAAGGGGCTAATCTTTCGAGCCTGCGCATTGCGGTGTCCGCTGGCGAAACATTACCGGCACCTACCTATGACGCCTGGACCGCGAAGACCGGCATTCCCATTTTGGACGGCATTGGCGCAACGGAGCTGCTGCACATTTTCCTGTCCAATCATTTGAATGACGCGCGCGCCGGCGTAACCGGGAGGCCCATCATGGGGTATGAAGCGCGCGTTGTTGACGATGATATGCAGGATGTGCCCGATGGCGAAGTGGGCAAGCTCGCCGTGCGCGGCCCCACCGGCTGCCGCTATCTCAGCGATGATCGCCAAACGCAATATGTCCGCGAGGGTTGGAACTTGACCGGCGATGCATTCTTTAAGGATGCCGATGGCTACTTCCACTTTGCCGCTCGCGCCGACGATATGATCATTTCATCGGGCTACAATATTGCGGGCCCTGAAGTGGAGGCAGCGCTGCTGTCTCACGTGGATGTGGCGGAATGCGCGGTCATTGGCGCGCCGGATGCAGAACGCGGGCAAATCGTTGAGGCCCATGTGGTCTTGGCAAAAGGCACCCAAGGCGATGCGGCCTGCATCAAGCAGCTCCAGGATCACGTGAAGGCCACCATCGCGCCGTACAAGTATCCAAGATCGATCAAGTTCATTGATGCCCTTCCCAAAACTCAAACCGGAAAAGTGCAGCGCTTTGTCTTGCGTGACGCCGCGAAGGGAGTGGTATGATGCACCAGCAACTCCACCCCAGTAATTGGAAGCGTGCACGAGGTTATGCCAATGGCATTGCGGCCAAAGGCACCTCCATTTTTCTCGGCGGTCAAATCGGCTGGAACGCCGCGCAGGAATTTGAGAGCGATGACTTCGCCGCCCAGGTGCGGCAAACTCTTGAGAATATTGTTACGCTTCTGGCCGAAGCCGGTGCGGGGCCCGAACACCTTGTGCGGCTCACATGGTATGTCACCGACAAACAAGAATATTTGGGCGCGTTAGGGCAAGTCGGCGCTGCCTATCGCGATGTCATCGGCAAGCACTTCCCCACAATGGCATTGGTGCAAGTGGTGGCGCTGGTGGAAGATCGCGCCAAGGTAGAGATCGAGGCAACCGCGGTGCTGCCGGAATAATTCCGTTCATTATTCACCGCCGCAAAACAGCGAAAGCGGCCTCGTACCGGCGTGTTTCATGGCGGTCAAAGTGGGGTGAGTTGCGCTCGTCTATGGAGCGCAGAATCATTTCGAGCTCTTTGGCTGGAGGCAGATTTGCTACAAGGTTCCGGGCATCTGCCATTTGCCGGGATCTGGACGGCCTGTATATTTGTCGCCATCGGCTAGGAAGAGCGCGATTGGATTACGCTTTTCGGCGGCAGGTATGGCCAATGTGTGGCGGAAGTGCCCATGATCCCGGCTATCGGCAAACGGCGGGATTAACCCCTGCAATTGACATTTCTGAACGGGCGGCCCATATGAGCCTCGCATTTGCGACCAGCAATGGTCCCATGGGTATGGCAGCGTGAAGCACGCGCGGCACATTTGCCGCGTCTGAGCCGCCCTTCAGATGCATTTTTCTACGTCCTGATTCACGCGGGCCGTCTTTTCGAGCCCCGCGGCGACGCCAGCATTTGGCGGCGCGTGCGTTTGCTGTAACAGGATATTAAAATGACTGACTTTGCATCGCTTAACCTCACCAAGCCCATCGCCAAAGCATTGGCGGCGGCGGGTTACACCACTCCCACACCGATCCAGATCCAAGCCATCCCGCTGGTAAAAGCGGGCCATGACATCTTGGGCATTGCCCAAACAGGCACCGGCAAAACCGCCGCCTTCGCGCTGCCTATTTTGGACATGCTCAATATGAGCCAGGGCGAACACAATGAGCGCAAGAAGCGCAGCACGCGCGTGCTGGTGCTGGCGCCCACGCGGGAGCTTGCCGCGCAAATCGCCGAGTCCTTCCGCACCTATGGCCGTTTCATTGCCCTTCGCACCACAACGGCGTTCGGCGGCGTGCCCATCAACCGGCAAATCAAAGCCATTGTGCCTGGCGTGGATGTCCTTGTAGCAACACCGGGCCGCTTGCTCGATCTGATTGATCAGCGCGTGCTTTCTATCTCAGACGTAGAAGTGCTGGTACTCGATGAAGCCGACCAAATGCTGGATCTCGGTTTCATCCATGCCCTCAAGCGTATTGTGCAGCTGGTGCCAAAGAAGCGTCAGACGCTTTTCTTCTCCGCCACCATGCCCAATTCCATTTCCGATTTGGCCGGGCGCTACCTCACAAACCCCAAGCAAGTTTCCGTGGCCCCTACTGCCACCACCGCAGAGCGTGTGGAACAGCGCGTCACTTTTGTGAACCAGAGCGAAAAAGTTGCGCTTCTGACCATGACCTTGAATAACCAGCCGATTGAACGTGCGCTGGTGTTTTCTCGCACCAAACATGGTGCGGACAAGATCGTGCGCCACTTGGCGGCATCAGGCATCACCGCCGCCGCCATCCATGGCAACAAAAGCCAACCCCAGCGCACACGCGCCTTGCAGGCATTTAAAGCCGGCGAGTGCAAAATCTTGATTGCCACCGACATTGCCGCCCGCGGTATCGACGTGGACGGCGTCAGCCATGTGATCAATTTCGATATGCCCAATGTGCCTGAGCAATATGTCCACCGCATCGGCCGGACCGCGCGGGCCGGGAAATCCGGCCTCGCTATCTCGTTTGTCGCTGGCGATGAGCGGCCGTTCTTGCGCGACATTGAGCGGCTCACCGGCAAAAAGGCGCATATTGATCCCTTGCCCGACAATTTCATGGCTGAGGTCAAACGGGTGAAGGCCCTTCGCCCTGCACCGAAACCGCGCGACGAGCAAGGACGTAAATTCGGCGGCCCGAAAAACGGCCAACGCCGTGGCGGCCCCCGAGGGGGCAATAGCCCCAAGGGTCAAAAGCACAGTGCGAACCGCGGCCCCAATCGCGGTGCGGCGGGGCGGCAACGGCGCACAGGCGCGTAAGCAATTTTGCGCTTATGCGTATTGCCCAGCGGCATAGCCAGACGACCACGCCCATTGGAAATTAAATCCGCCAAGGTGCCCGGTGACATCGACCACCTCGCCGATGAAATAGAGCCCTGGCACTTTGCGGGCCTCCATGGTTTTGGATGACAGCTCACCTGTGTCCACACCGCCAATGGTCACTTCCGCGATGCGATAACCTTCGGTGCCCACGGGCGTTACGTGCCAGCGGTTCACCGCATCGGCAATCAGTTGCAAATGTTTGTTTGATGCATCGGCAAGGCGCTCAACGGGATTAAGCCCGCGCCAATCCATTGTCTCCACAATCACCTCAGCAAGGCGCTTGGGCAGGATGTCTGCCAGGGGCGCGGTGAATCCCTTCTTTGGGTGGGCGGCGCGAATGGCAAGCAAATGCGCCAAAACATCTGCGTCGCGGGCAAGGTCCACAATAATCTCTCCGCCTTCGCGCCAATAGGATGAGATCTGTAGGATGGACGGTCCGCTGAGGCCTTTGTGCGTAAACAACAGCCCTTCAGAAAAACTCGTCTTGCCGCAATGAATTTCCGCATCAACGGAAACCCCCGCGAGCGGCTTGAACTGCGCGCGCAGGTCGCCGCTAAAGGTGAGAGGCACCAAGGCAGGGCGGGTCTCAATAACAGTGAGATCAAACTGCTTGGCCACGCCATACCCGAAATCCGTTGCGCCCATCTTGGGGATGGACTTGCCCCCCGTGGCCACCACCAGGGATGCACAAGTGTATCTGCCGTGATCGGTCTCTACATCGAAGCCGCTGTCATGGCGCATAATGCCGTTGATGTGGGTGTTGAGTTGAACCCGCGCGCCAACACTGCGGCATTCCTCAAGCAGCATCTCGATGATGTTGCTGGCGCTTTTATCGCAAAACAACTGCCCTAAGGTTTTCTCATGGTAGGCGATGCGATGACGCTGCACCATTTCGATAAAGTCATGCTGGGTGTAGCCGCGCAGTGCCGAAATACAAAAGCGTGGATTTTCTGAGAGAAAGTTTTCCGGTGTAGTATGCAAATTCGTGAAGTTGCAACGGCCCCCGCCGGAGATGCGAATTTTCTCCGCTGGCTTCGCAGCGTGATCAAGCACCAGCACAGATCGCCCGCGCCCACCTGCGGAGATAGCGCACATGAGCCCCGCGCCGCCGCCGCCAAGCACAATGACATCGAATTGGTTTGCGCTCATAGGACAGTCATCAGATAACGGCGCGTCACGCGAAACACTTCCGCGCCTGGGCAATGGCCGCACCCAGATCGATATTGCCAAGTTGGCTTGCTGCTGTGACCGGGGCGATGAGCGCGGTGAAGCCTTTGCTGTGCCAGTGCCAACCCTTTGGCGGATCAGGCAACGCACCATCGGGATAAGGCCACGGCGTCACATAGAAGTATGGCGTGTCGAAATTAGCGTCATCGGGGGCCATGCCGACACCAATGGAAGCATCATCGGCTGCGCCCGGCAGTCCGGTGATGAGCGTTGCAATGTCAAAATGGTGGGGCCAGAGCCGCAGCGGCGATGCCCCTGCTTCTGTGCGCTGCACAGCTTCCAGCGCAACAGACGCAGCGTGATAGAGGTCCGCCAGGGCGTCAATGTTTTCTTGAGCGCTCTTGGGCGCTGCATCGGCAGAGGGGGCCTCGTCACCCCAAGGCAAAGCAATCTTTAGCGCCGCAGCATCATATCCCAAAGCCGTAAGGGCTTTGCGTACGGCCCCCTCTCGCGCGGCCTCACTCAAGCCCTCAAGCGCGATTGCCCTATCCCCAAGTTGAAATTCCAATGTGCGCGCGTTGATGGTCGCGCAATGCCCTGCCTCCCCCAATGGCCCGGTGGAGATGTCATCCCCTTGCCATGTGAGCGCAGCATGAGAGTCATCATCAGCGTGGGCTGCATAGGCAAAGCCGAGCCGCGCAAGCCATTGCGCTGCGGCATGAAGGCGAAGTCGCGCATCTTTCAACATCATACTAGCTCCGCATCGGTCATAACTTCAACAAGGGCAGGGCCATCAAGTTCAATGGCCTTGCGCAACGCAGGCTCCAACTCATCAAGAGTACGCACGCGCTCCCCATGAATGCCGCAGGCGCGCGCAAATCCGGCAAAACTTGGGTTCACGAGATTGGTTTCCCAAACGTCAAACTCGCCGCCGCGCTGTTCTTTGGTGATCTTGCCGAGCTGCGCATTGTTCATGACCACGTGGCAGATGTTCATGTGATACTTGGACAATGTCGTCAGCTCCATGGCGTATTGCCCCAAGCCCCCATCGCCGGAAATGGAAATAACTTTGCGGCCCTTATAGGCCGCCCGGTCTTGGGTTGCAGCCCAGGCCCCCATGGCGGCGGGAAGCGCAAAGCCGATAGAGCCCAGGTAGCCCGACATCAAAACTCGTTGCCCGCGTTTTGGCTCAAAATAGCGTCCAAAGGAATAGGTGTTATTGCCCACATCCACAGGCAGTATGGCCCCTTCCGGCGCAAGTTTTGTTAGCGCATCAAAAAGCGCCGCGGCGGAAAGCCCTTTGCCATTGTCTTCTGTCAGGCGGGTTGCCTTTTCCCCGCGCCAGATGCGCCAGCGCTGTGCAATTTCCGCGCGCTGATCCAGATGGTCTGTTTTGGCTTTGGAGACTTGCGCTAAGGCAAGCTGCGCGGTAATGCCCACATCCCCCAGCACAGGCACGGTCACGCCATGGCGCTTGCCCAGCCGCATAGGGTCCGTATCCACTTGCACGGTTTTCGCAGTGGGATAAATGCCCGTGTGATCGGAGAACGACGCGCCAAACACCACAAGCAGATCCGCTTCATTCATAAACCATGACGCAATGGGCGTCCCTGATCGGCCAAGCACCCCGGCGGCCAGCAAGTGAGCATCTTCGATCTGCCCTTTGGCTTTAAACGTGGTGGCAATGGGGGCGTTCAAATGTTCCGCCAAGGCAATGACGTCATCCATGCCGGCAAGCGCACCGTAACCAACGATGATCATGGGGCGTTTGGCAGCGTTGATTTCTGCCAGCGCGGCACTCAGGCATTCCTGGTTTGGCGCAAAGCTGTGTGATGCCATGCGCCCTGCGGGGCTGCCCGGCTTCGCATCGTCGCCCGCGGGCAAGGTCTGCACATTGTCCGGGAACACAAGGTGGGCCACGTCGCGCTCAACCAGCGCTGTTTTCACGGCCTGGCTTGCCAGGGCCCCGTGGCCTGAGTTGGGATGCACAGTTTGCGAGAAGGCGGCGACGGCCTGAAACGCGGCTTCAAGATCAATATCCTGGAAGGCATGAACACCAATGACTTGTTCCTGCACTTGGCCGGTGAGCGCGAGCACCGGAGCGCGATCAACTTTCGCGTCCCACAGCCCGGTCATCAGGTTCGTGGCGCCGGGGCCGGCGATGGTGAGCGCCGCGGCACATGCGCCGGTGAGCTTGCCATAACCGGAGATGGCGAATGCGGCCGCCCCTTCATGGCGGATGCCGTAGTAATGCATGGTGCCTTGGTCGACCTGACGCCGCAGCGCATCCGCAAGGCCCAAGTTGGAGTGCCCCACCATGCCGAACACGGATGTGACGCCCCAGTTCACCAAGGTCTCTGCCATCAGGTCCGACACGGTGCGGGTGTGGGGCGGCTCCGGCGCAAGGCCCACATAAATGCCGTCATCACGCACATCGGTGGGGTAGGTAACCTGACCGGAGTCTTCATGGCCGCCGGGGGGCTTGCCGGTGAGAGGATGAAAGTCCCAGCCATGCCAGGGGCAGCGCAACCAACACTCCCCATCATTGCCGGTTTCAATAGCGCCCTCACCCAAAGGCCCGCCCTGGTGCGGGCAGCGATTGTCCATGGCAGCAAATTGCCCTTGGAAATGCACAAGGGCAATGTTCTTTGTGCCCGCGGTGACAGACTTGGCGCGGCCGTCTGAAAGTTCATTCAGATCGGCAACCTTGTGCCATTGAAGCTCAGCATCATTTGCGGTCATGTGAAGGCATCCTGTCTTGCAGCGCTTGGCGGCACTTTGCCTGCTCTTGGTTTAGCGTTTTGTGCGGACTTTGGATAGGATGCAGCGATGGGTGAAGGGCTACAAAAACTTCTCAAATACGCCAGCCGCTGCACCATCAGCTTGGATCAAACGGGCGTAGACGATGTCCTTGCAGCAAAATCCATGGCGCAACTCACAGTGACCTGGGACGGCGGCAGTGCTACATTTGTGGTGGACGATGAATATGACGACACCCGCAAGGACGTCCCGGCCCTTCGCCTCGCCCTTATCCGCTTGACCATAGGCGACATGGCCGAGGCGGGTAGTAGCGCAAGATGGGCGCATACCCTCAATTGGACCGGCGCGGCGGAGGATGTTGATGCTTATTATCAAAACAACCTGGCTGCCTATGAGCGCTTGCGAACCGCGTTGGGGAACATTCCAGACGTCATCACATCATATGATTGGCAACTCAATGCGGGGGATGCCGCTGCACTTCGTGCGCTCTAGCCCAGTACAAAACTGCCTGAGCTTATCAATTTTCCCGCCGCTGACTTGGTCGCAGCTCTGGTGAAATGTGCCAGCGCGCCGCCTACACTAACGCGCGCAACCCCCAAGGTGTTGTATTCCGCCAATGTTACCTTGGGCATGAACGGCGCGAGCACATTGAGGGGTTTTGAGACCACTTTCATGACCGCCTCAACGTCCGTGAGGGATTTGAGGCCCGGCGCGTAGAGCACATCCGCTCCCGCCGCCGCAAACGCTTGCAAGCGCTTGATGGCATCATCCAAGTCAGAGGTTTGTCGCAGCAATCCTTCGGCGCGCGCAGTGAGCATGAACTTGTATGGCAATTTTGCTACGGCCTCGGCGCAGGCGGCTATGCGCGCCACCGCCAGATCAAAATCATAAATCTCACTACCGGACCAATCTTCAATGGACGCGCCCACAACGCCCGCCTCGGCAACTCTCACCAGATTTGCCGCGGCTTCATCCGGCGCATCAGCAAAGCCGTTCTCAAAATCCGCATTGAGGGGTACATCGGTTACAGTTGACAGCGCCCGGCAGTGCACAAGCTTTTCTTCCAGTGACACTTCACCGTCAACGCGGCCCAAGGTCCAGGCAAACCCGGCGCTGGTTGTGGCTAAGGCTTTGAAGCCCGCGTCCTGCAACACCCGCGCGGAGCCCGCGTCCCACGGGTTGGGGATGATGAAGGTCTCACTCTTCGCATGAAGCGCTTCAAAGACGCGTGCTTTATCAGATTGGCTGGTCATAAAGAACTCCTAATGGAAAATGCAAACCTACGGTGCAGGCGGAATTGAAGCGCGCTGTTTTCGGACGCTAACAGATTGCCGCGCTAGATGATTTCAAAATAACGTGCCAGTTCCCAATCGGTGATGGCTTTGCGGAACTCCCGTTCCTCCCATTGGCGGGAATGCATGTAGTGCTCAACAAATTCTGTACCGAACAGTTCTGTCGCTGCGGTTGATGTGCCCAGGCGCTCTGCCGCGTCATAAAGGGTTTGCGGCAAGGACTGCGCGGTGCCGAATTCCTGCTCATAGGCGTTACCCACCACCGGCGCCGTGGGCTCCATTTTGTTTTCAATACCCCAGAGACCGGAGCCAAGCGCCGCCGCAAGGGCAATATGCGGGTTAATGTCGGCTGCTGAAATGCGATACTCCACCCGTTGGGATTTGGCACTTCCAGGGATCACCCGCAGGGCACAGGTGCGATTGTCCACCCCCCAGGTGGCGTGGGTCGGGGCCCAAAACCCAGGGATCAAACGGCGAAAGCTGTTCACGGTGGGCGCAATCATAGAAAGAAGTTCCGGCATCAGCGCCTGTTGCCCGCCTATGAACCAGCGCTGCGCCTCAGACATATTGTCGTCGGCGTTGGCATCATAGAAAACGGCTCCGCCATCTTTGTCTTGCAGCGAGATGTGAATATGCCCCGATTGCCCTGGCCAATCATTCGACCATTTGGCCATGAACGTGGCGAGCCATCCGCGCCGCTGCGCCAGCACCTTGGTGAAGGTCTTGAACAGGGCCGCTTGGTCGGCTGCTTCCAGACCTTCTGCGCATTGAAGCGCGCCTTCCACAACGCCGGGCCCGGTTTCGGTGTGCAGCCCCTCGAGCGGGAAGCCCATCTCGCTGCACATGCTCAAGAGATCTTGGTAAAACTCTGCATGAACCGAATTGCGCAAAACCGAATAGCCAAAATATCCCGGCGTGATTGTCCTCAAATCGCGAAAGCCCTTGTCGCGAATTGAATGGGGTGTCTCCTCAAACAAAAAGAACTCAAACTCAAACCCTGCAGTGATGGCAAAGCCCATGTTCTTGGCGCGCTCGATGACCCGCCGCAGGGTGCCGCGCGGGCAGATGGCTTCCGCCGCCCCATCAAATTCGCCCAGGAAAAACGGTGTGTTTTCTTCAAAAGGCATGTCGCGCATGGAGCCCGGCACAATGCGCACCGGCGCATCGGGATAGGCCGTATGCCAGCCTGTATAGGCGGCGCTGTCATAAAGCTGATCGTTGCTGTCCCACCCCAGCACCACATCGCAAAGGCCAAAGCCCCCTTTGAGCGCAGAGAGGAACTTGTCGCGATGCATATATTTGCCGCGCAAGATGCCATCCACGTCAAAGACGCCGACCTTCACGTTTTCAATGCCACCGGATTCCAGATGGCTCTTGATATCGTCATGCTTCATGGGGGGTGGCCTCAGGGTTGGTCCATTGATCAGATGCCCTCGCCTATAGCATATCTCCCCCTCGGCGCTAAGCAGGAAGCCAATTTGTCGGCTCAAGCCTTTTGCCAATACGAGCTAAAGAGCCGCACCCCTCAGTATTTGTGTGCGCTGCTCAAAAACCGTGCTAAGGGACGCCCCGCGCTCACCGCGACGCCGTGCCGGGGCCCTTGAGGGACGTAAAGGCATTTTGAGGCATACCCGCATCTGAGCACCCCGATAACGGAATGATTGCTCGATGACCCAAACGCCCGACACCGTGACCGCCGAACCTGCGGCCACGAAAACGATAGCTTCCGAAATTGCGCCCGCATTAGCGCGCGCTCTTGAAAAAAAGGGCTATGCCGCCCTCACCGAAGTGCAAGAGGCGGTGCTGAAACCTGAAGCCGCTGGCAGAGACCTGTTGGTGTCCGCGCAGACGGGCTCGGGCAAAACCGTTGCCTTTGGCATGGCCATCGCGCCGACACTTTTGGGCGTTGAGGAAGCTTTCACGCGCGCGGGCAAGCCTCTCGCTCTGCTGGTGGCCCCCACCCGCGAACTGGCACTTCAGGTCCAGCGCGAATTGGTTTGGCTTTATGCGGACGCGCGCGGGCGTATTACGTCCTGCGTCGGCGGTATGGATGCCCGATCTGAGCGCCGCGCCTTGGAACGGGGCTGCCATATTGTCGTCGGTACACCCGGGCGGCTACGCGATCACATTGAGCGGGGCGCACTGGATATGTCCACCCTGCAAGCGGTGGTGCTCGACGAAGCCGATGAAATGCTCGATTACGGCTTTCGTGAAGACCTTGAATTTATTTTGGATACGGCCCCCACTGAGCGACGCACGCTGCTGTTTTCTGCAACGGTGCCGCGCACTATTGCCAATATGGCGAAGCGCTACCAGAACAATGCCTTACGCATCTCCACCGTGGAAGAACGCACCCAGCACCGCGACATTGAATATCGCGCCCTATCTGTGGCGCCGAGCGATCGGGAAAACGCCATCATCAATTTGCTGCGGTACTATGATGCTGACAGCACGCTGGTATTTTGCGCCACGCGCGAAGGCGTCAACCGCCTTTCCAGCCGTCTCGGCAATCGCGGATTTTCTGCTGTCGCCTTGTCCGGCGAATTGAGCCAGAACGAGCGCACCCACGCACTGCAGGCCATGCGCGATGGACGCGCGCGGGTTTGTATCGCCACCGATGTGGCCTCCCGCGGCCTTGACTTACCGGGGCTTGAGCTCGTCATACACGCAGACCTTCCCACCAACGGCGAAGTGCTTGTGCATCGCAGCGGGCGCACGGGTCGCGCCGGCCAAAAGGGTACTTGCGTCTTGGTAGTGCCCCACACCCGTCGCGGCCATGCCAATCGATTGATGCGCTCTGCCAAGGTTGAGGCCGAATGGGGTTCGGCCCCCAGCCCTGAAGACATCCAGGCCAAAGACCGGATGCGGCTTTTTGCTGATCCGGCGTTGAGCGCCACTTATGACGACGACGCCCTGAGCACCGCTCGCGAGTTGTTGGAGCAACACGGGGCAGAGCAAATCGCCGCTGCGTTTCTTGATCGCCGCGTGAGTGAGTTGCCTGCCGCCGAAGAATTGCTTGACGCACCCGGGAAACCGGAGACATCAGGCAAGCGTGAGTTCACCAGGAAAGAGCGTGCACCTTTCGTAGGCGGCGTCTGGTTCCGTGTGTCCGCCGGGCGCAAACACCGCGCTGAACCGCGCTGGCTCTTGCCGCTTATTTGCCGTCTCGGTCATGTCACCAAGAAAGATGTGGGCTCCATCAAAGTTGGTGAAAAGGAAAGCCGCTTTGAAGTATCAGCAGCAGCGGCTGAACGGTTCGCTGCCGCGTTGGACGAAACCGGCGGTAGGGAGAAATCCATACTCATCACCCGCGATGACGCCGCCGCAATGCCAGCAGCAACAGGCGATGCGGCACCCGCGCCACGCAAAAAGAAGCCCTACAAGGCAGAAGATCAAAAGCCCCATAGTGATAGGCCAAAGGCGCATAAATCTATGGCGCAAAAGCCGCGCGCCGAAGATGCCAAGGACCACAAGAGCGACAAAGAGTTTCCCAAATCAGATCGACCTAAAGCGCCGGGAAAAAAGAAAAAACAACGCTGGACCGGCTCAGAAAAAAAGGCTGCCAAACTCGCCAAATCGGCGGCAGCCGCGCGCGCCAAGAAGGATGCCAAGGCAGCTGGTGAAACGCCCCTCAAGCGCTCTAAGAAAAAGACCCAAGACGCGGATTAGGCCTCAAGCAGGCCGTTGGAGGGCTAAGGGTGGATTTCGCTACCACAATCGTGATCCAAGGGCCCCGGAAGAGAGCTGGGCCCGCCTCCTGTTAACCTCAAGTTTCGCGCGAATTCTGGCCAAATCAAGCGGATATGAGAGTTCCGCTTTGAAGCATGGTCTCAGCCGCCAAATCAATTTATAAACTTGACCGGCATTTGAGTTGCCCTATTTGGGTAAGCGATTTTCGAAAGCTGCGGGGGCTACTTCCGAATGAGTAATATGGGTCAAGAAACATTGTCTGATACCAAAAATGAAATTGAGTCCGCGTCCAAACGTGACTGGATGCAAGTTCTTGCGTCCTACCACACGCCCGACCACTTGCGCAGCACGCTGGAAATGATCATTACCGTCATTCCGTTTGTAGCCCTTTGGATTGCAGCCTTGTGGGCGCTTTCTGTCAGCTATGTTCTGACCCTGGCGATCTGCATTCCTGCTGCCGGATTTCTTCTGCGCCTGTTTACCATTCAACATGACTGCGGCCATGGCGCGTTTTTCCGCACCAAAGCGCTAAACACCTGGGTCGGCCGTGTGCTGGGCGTATTCACCCTAACGCCATATGACGTATGGCGACGCGCCCACGCCATGCACCACGGAACCTCGGGCGACCTGGGCAAGCGCGGCTATGGCGACATCGACACGTTGACAGTTGAGGAATACCAAAACAGGTCGGCGTTGAGCCGCTTTGGCTATCGTCTTTATCGCCATCCACTGGTGCTGTTCGGTATTGGCCCGGCCTATAACTTTATCTTGAGAAACCGCTTGCCGTTTGAATTCATGAGCGATGGTTGGCGCTATTGGATCAGCGCCATGGCGACCAATATCGCCATTGTTATTGTGGTGGCGTCGATGATTTATATGGTGGGCCTTGGGCCATTTTTGCTCATTCAAATTCCCATCACCTTGATGGCGACAACCATTGGCGTTTGGTTGTTCTATGTGCAGCATCAATATGAAGATACATACTGGGCCCGAGGTGAAGAGTGGAACCTGGCCGATGCCGCATTCAAGGGCAGCTCCTACTATGTGCTGCCAAGTGTGTTGGCGTGGATGATGGCAAACATCAACGTGCATCACGTGCACCACCTCAACAGCCGCATTCCATTTTATCGCCTGACACAAGTGTTGAGGGATTATCCAGAGCTAAAAGACGTTAGCCGATTGACGCTTTGGAAAAGTTTTGCCTGCGCGCGGCTTTCTCTCTGGGATGAGACCCAGCAAAAACTCGTGTCGTTTTCTGCGTTGAAATAGTGGTCCAGAATCGATGCGCAACGCTCAGGCGGCGATAATATATGTGATCCCCGCGGATATGGCTGCGGTACTGATCACTAACACTCAAGACTTTTGACAGGGCTGCCACCGCTCGCTAGGTCACTAAGGGTTCGCGTGGACGGACCGCGCCCCTCACCCCAATACTAAGTGAGCCCTATGTCAGAATTTATCCTTTATGCCACACCGTTTTCACTCTATTCCGGCAAGGCGCGCTCATACCTCATCAAGCAACATATTGAGTTTGAAGAACGATCTGTGGGCGATCCGGCGTACGCGACTGAGATCGCCCCCGTTATCGGGCGGCGCATCATCCCGGTAATGCAAACGCCGGATGCCACCATCGTCCAAGACGGCACCGACATTATTGATTGGTTTGAAAGTCGGGACCTGGCGCGACAACCGGCTTACCCCCGGACCCCGCGTCAGCATATTGTCTCGTTAATATTGGAAATGTTCGGCGGCGAGGGCTTGCTGCGCCCCGCCATGCATTACCGCTGGAATTTCGATGAGGCGAATTTGGCCTTTTTGCAAGATCAATTCGGTCGCTCCATCTTTGCCAGTGTCGCTGCTGACAAGCGTGGCGCGGTGACAAAAAAGGCCATGGACCGCATGCGCATGGCCGGCGCTGCCTTTGGCGCGGTGCCCGATGCCTTTGCCGCCATCGAAAGCGCCTATGAGGAATTGCTCATCGCCCTTAATGAGCACTTTATGGCAGTGCCATATCTCTTGGGCGGCGCGCCCACCATCGGCGACTACGGCATGATTGCGCCGCTCTTCGCGCATTTGGGTCGTGATCCCCATCCTGCGGCGCTGATGAAACGAATTGCCCCTGCCGTGTTCCGCTGGACGGAACGCATGAATGCCCGCGGCGATGACTTTGGGGAGTTCATCGGGCAAACGGCGGACCTTCTCGGCGATGACGCCCTCCCCGCAACCCTGATGCCGGTGCTAAAACTGATCGCGCGAGATTACCTGCCCGAAGTGCGCGCCTTTGTGGCCTTCACAAATACCTGGCTTACCGAGCAAGAGGGTCTCAAGGCCGGAGACATTGTGGGCGGTGCGCCGCAGAACCGCTTTATCGGCATGTGCTCGTTTGATTGGAGCGGCCTTACCATCAACGCCGCCGTGGTGCCTTATCGGCTCTACTTGTTGCAGCGTATTCAAGATGCCTTTATGGCTTTAGGCGCAAACGACCAAGCTTTGGTGCGCAGCACGCTTGAAGGTGCGGGGCTTGTAGAATTCCTTGACCTTAAAACCACCCGCCGCGTTGAACGGCGCAATCACGCGGAAGTTTGGGCGTGAGGGAAGAGCTCACTTCAAAGGATGCGCAATAACGTTTAGAACCTTAATGCCGTGGACAAAGCTGTGGGACAGGCGTTCGGGCTTTCCAATCACTTCGATACGATCAAAGCGCTTGAGGATTTCTTCCCACAGAATACGCAGCTGCGCTTCGGCCACGCGATTGCCCATGCAGCGGTGGATGCCGAAGCCAAAGGCAATGTGGTGCCGCGCGTTTTGCCGATCAATAATGAATTGATCCGCGTTCTCAATCTCGTCTTCGTCGCGATTGGCAGAGGCATACCACATGGCAACCTTGTCACCCTTTTTGATGAGCTTGCCGCCAACTTCCACATCTTCAAGGGCCGTGCGCCGCATATAAGAAAGCGGGGTCTGATAACGGATAATCTCCGCCACCATGCTTGGAATGAGGGAGAGGTCGTTCTTCAGCTTGGCAAACTCGCCCGGATTTTCCTGCAAGAACCAAACACCGCCGGACATGGAATTTCGCGTGGTGTCATTGCCGCCCACGATGAGCAGCAGCAAATTGCCAAGCAAGCCGAGCCCATCCAGATCCTTGGTGTCCGGATGGTTTGCCATCAACGAGATAAAGTCCTGGCTTTCATTGCCGACCCCCTGGCGCTCTTTAAACAAACCCGTGAAGGTCTCAAGACATTCAAACAGATGCGCGGCGCGTTCTTCACTGGTGATACCCATTTGTACCGGCGGGGATGTTGCCACATCTGACCAATAGGTCAGCTTGCGCCGATCCTCGAACGGGAAGTCAAACAAGGTTGCCAACAT
>JAJFIK010000017.1 GCA_021775005.1 Rhodospirillales bacterium | reverse complement strand
ACAGTGTCATCACCTGCGTCCCCGTTGATGACATTCGCTTGATCCGACCCGACAACAGTATCGTTGCCCGCGCCCATATCGATGGAACCGATGCCAACAAGTTCGGTCGCCGAGAAATCGTAATTGTCGTTCCCGGAGGTGCCGCCAATTGTGACGCCGCTCACCTCCGCTGCTCGAGCGATTGAGGGCCCTGCACCAAAGTCGAAGTCTGCTCCAGAAAGCGCTGCTAGTGAGACACCAAGCAGTTTCACATTGCCGCCGCCTGGCAGGTTGATCGTCACGTTGCCAGCACGCTCGCGTGCATTAGCGAGAACATCTGCAAAGTCATCAAGCCCGGCAACGCCAGAGAAGTCGATGATATCGGTTCCCGGCGCGAAGTCGGTGATGGTATTAAAACTATCGCCTGTGCTAAATCGAAAAATGTCGCTGCCGCCGTTGCCGGTGAGCGTATCTCGATCCTGGCCAGCAATAATTATGTCATCTGCCGGTCCACCAATCAGGGTGTCGTTACCACCCAAACCTTCCAACTGATGGGGATCGGTGAGCCCAGATACGTCCAATGTATCCGCCCCAGGTGTGCCGGTGAGAACGATAAGAGATGGCACATCATCCGGGTCGCTATTTGTAATCAGCTCAATTGAATTTCCTGGGCCAAATCCGCTTGCAAATGAGATCACAGTATCGGCTTCAACTGCCGCGATGGTGTCCGTTCCGGTGCCGCCATTGAAATCATCGGGGCCGTCGCCAAGGCCAACGAGGAAAATATCATCGCCGCCGTCGCCATTGAGCTCGTCAATACCGCCCATACCGTCGATACGGTCAGCGCCGCCAAGCCCATTGATTTGATCAGCACCCGACGTTCCATCGAGTTCGTTATCGCCGCCATCGCCGTTGATGACATTGAATTCGTTGGCGATGTCCGTCACCGTGATGGCGACGTTTTGAGCAGTGTCATTGACGCCATCTGAGGCCGTGACTTCGATGTCATAGACGTTGTCGCCGCCAGCATCTGCTGGTGCTTCGAAATTCGGGGAGGATACGAAGCTCACCTCGCCGGTAGCCGAATTGATGCTGAACAGCGCGGAATCTGCACCGCCGGTGATAGAGAAGGTCGGGCTTGTGCCGTCGCCGTCGGTTGCACTGGCATCATAGGCAACGCCCGTGCCGTTCTCAGCAAAATTGGCAGTTGTTCCGCTGGTGAAGACAGGCGCAATGTCGTTCTCATTTGTCACCGATATTGTGACATCTTGCGTGGCGGTGAGACCGCCAGAGTCTGCTTCAATGGTGATGTTGTAATTATTGTCGCCACCCGCATCCGCTGGTGCCTCAAAATTCGGGGGTGTTACGAAGCTTACCTCACCTGTGGCCGAGTTGATGGTGAAGTCTGCAGCGTCTGCGCCGCCGGTGATAGCAAACGTCGGTGCCGGGCCGTCCGCTGCATTGGCATTGGCGTCATAGGCGATACCATTCCCGTTCTCTGCGAAGTTGGCGCTGGTCCCACTTGAAAAAACAGGCGGTCCACTAACATCATCCACCGTGATCGCCACGTTCTGAGGCGTATCGTTTACCCCATCGGAAGCCGTGATCTCGATATCGTAGACATTGTTGCCGCCGGCATCATCCGGCGCTTCAAAATCAGGCGCAGTATTAAATGTAACTTCGCCAGTCGCTGAGTTGATAGAAAACAGTGCTGAATCGACACCGCCTGTGATGGCAAAGGTGGGGCTTGTGCCGTCTGCATCGGTGGCATTGGCGTCATAGGCTGTACCGGTACCCGCTTCAGCAAAATTCGCGGTGGTTCCAGATGTAAATGCCGGGGAATTATCGTTTTCATTAGTCACAGAGATGGTCACAGTTTGCGCCGTGTCATCTCCGGCGCTGGAGGCAGTGACTTCCACCTCGTAGTCGTTGTCGCCGCCCACATCGCCGGGAGCCTCAAAGTCTGGGCTGGCAGCAAAGCTCACTTCGCCCGTGGTTGAATTGATCGTGAATAGCGCTGAATCCGCGCCGCCGGTGATTGAGAACGTCGGAGCGGCGCTGTCGGCGTCCGTCGCGTTAGCGTCATATGCGACACCAACACCGTTCTCGGCATAATTCGCGGTCGTGCCGGATGTGAAGACTGGTACTTCATTGGGCGAACCACCGCCCAGCACCAGGACTTCGCTGAGTGTCAGAATGGTCCCGCCAAAGTCAAAGAACTCGACATCCTTGATATTGTCGGTGCCCTCATCAATCCCGGCTGCCCCGGTGTATGAAATGATGACATTTGTTGCGGTGATAACAGTGACGGTGAATTCACTGACGTTGGTTAAAAAGATTGCGGTGTCAGCGCCTGATCCGCCTTCAATTATGTCATCGCCGCGACCACCATAAAGATTGTTGTTGAGTGTATTGCCGGTGATGGTGTCGTTTCCGTCGCCACCAAAAGCATGATGCATGATTGTGCCGACGCCCAAATTCAACGTCGTGCCAGCGATCGTACTCGCGCCTGCACCAGAAAGGTCGATAACCTGATCCGTCGTAACCGGCGCGGCATTGATCGTGTTTGTACCTAAGGCATCATTGATCGTTTGCCGGGACGCATCCTGACCGGCATAGGAGGCATATTCGTCCGTAAAGAAGTAGGTATCATCATCTGTGATGGGGTCGCCGTAGAGCGTAAGGGTCCAATCGTTGAGGGTGCCGGAGTCTTGGCTAAAGGTATCTTCAATGCGCAGGGTCCAGACGCCTTCGCCGGTTTCACCAAGAAATTCATTGCTTGTCAGCGTGAAGACAATATCAGCGCTGGGCACCCCATCATCCCCGGCAGTGGGGTTGTTGCCGTCTCCCGTGCCGGGGACAACGCCGGGCTGATAAACAAGAATGCTTTCGGTCCCGTCCGGTGAGATCAAGGTGATGATCAAATCTACTGGCGCGGTATGCGAAAGATTGAGCGCGACTTCAACGTTTCCAATTTCCACACCGGAGCCAATGGTGATTGTGCTGGTGACAGTTGCCAAGTCTGCTACGGCTTTGGATGTTGAGTTTGTTCCCGAAACCGAAACTTCGTTGGCGGAGGTACCCTGCTCTGTCCATGTTTCCGCAAAACGCACTACGTTGTGCGCATCCAACATGCCAAAGCCATACCAACGGCTGGTGTGCATGCCGCCGCCATTCCAATTGGTTGCCCCATTGATCTGCCAACCTGGATCAACTGTTGTACCTCCCAGCTCCGGGAAGGGAATCGCCGTGTCAGTTGTAAAATTGGCCGACATGGCGAAGATTTTCTGCATGTCACGCCATCCAAGGTCCGGATTGGCCTCTAGCGCCAATGCGGCCACGCCAGCCGCGGCCGGTGACGAAAACGACGTGCCATCAATAGATGTCGTGAAGCTGCCGCCGTTATATCCATTGGTGGCGCGTGTACCTTCCTGCCGATCCGTTGTTCTGATTTCTTCGCCAGGCGCAACCACCAACACAGATGCCCCAGGGGTGCTGAAGTCGGTTAGGAAGCCGTCTCGGTTTGTAGCTCCAATAACAAATAACTGGCGCGCATTGGCGAGGTTATGGGCGTTGGTGTCTTGTCCCTCGGCACCACTATTGCCAGCGGAAAAGAAGAGCAATGTGCCCAATCCGCCGCGACCGTTATCCGCAGCATTTTCGATGGCGGCGGCCAAGTCAGCGAAGAACGGATCACTGAGGTCATCAGAATCAGAAAAGAATCCTCCATAGCCCCAAGAATTATTGAGGATGTCGATTCCAGCAGTGACCGCATAATTGAAATGGGCGGCGGGTTGTTCGGGGCCATCGGATTCGGTAAACCCAATGCGCAATCCCACGAGCGTCGCATCATAAGCAACACCGACGACATCCGACCCGTTATTTTCTGCAGCAATTACTCCGGAAACTGCTGTGCCATGATTGTCGCCACTCAACGCCCCGCCAAAGGTCGGGAAGGCATCATCATCGCCTTCCGGGCCATCGCGGTCGAGGCTGGTATCGTAGTTGTCATCCAAATCCGGATGGACATACGAGACACCGTCGTCAACCACACCGACAATGACCCCTTCACCGGTATAATCGTCCCATACGCCCGTGACATTGAGATCAAATCCTGCGAGCCCACCCTCCTGGCCGGTGTTCAAAAGATGCCATTGATCTGTGAACCGATCATCGGTGGGGATCACCCAACGAATACGCGATAGACCGTCCTCAGCGATTGGTGAAAACGAAATGAATCTAGCGAATTCGTGGTTCTCAAAATCAAATGGCATTAGTTGCTCCAAGCATAAATAATCCGCAGGGCACTGATTTTGCTCAGTCCCCCTAACCTAAACCCTATTCCCTCACGCGGGTGTTGATCAGACCTAATGAGGGCTATTAGTTTCTCGGCGAAAAGTGGAACAAAATTTTAAAATCCGCAATGCGGCGTTTTTGATTGTTTCGCAAAATCAGCGGTTTTGTGACGAATGGAAATACAGCTTGCGGGCGACGGGATGGCTTGCGGTTCTATTGCAGTGCAATGTCACCTGCTTGCCATAGAGCTTTGATTTCACTCACATATTCGTGAAGCCGCTCGTCGGAAATGGCCGCGCGAAGGCCCGCCATGAGGGACTGGTAGTACGCGAGATTGTTCCAAGTCAGCAGGATGGAAGCCAAAATCTCTTTGGACTTCACAAGATGGTGAAGATAAGCGCGGGAATAGTCCCGGGCTGCGGGACAATCGCTCTCTACGTCGAGAGGCCGTGAATCTTCTGCGTGTCGCGCGTTCCTAAGATTGATAGTGCCGTTGCGCGTGAAGGCCTGCCCGTTGCGACCTGATCGGGTCGGTAGAACGCAATCAAACATATCCACGCCGCGTTCCACGGCACCGACGATGTCGCCTGGTTTACCCACCCCCATGAGATAACGTGGTTTGTCTGCGGGAAGATGTGGTAGCGTTTGATCAAGAACATCGAACATCAAGTCTTGCCCCTCCCCCACGGCGAGCCCGCCCACGGCATAGCCATCAAACCCGATAGAAATCAATTGCTCTGCGGATTGCCGCCGCAAATCGCCATAGACCCCGCCCTGCACAATACCGAACAGCGCCTGGCTATCGCGTGATCCAAATGCCGCTTTGCTGCGCTCGGCCCAACGCATGGAAAGGTTCATCGACGACTTGGCTTGATCTTCTGTGGCCGGAAACGGCGTGCATTCATCAAGAACCATGATGATGTCCGACCCAAGATCTGATTGAATCTCAATCGAGCGTTCCGGCGTTAGATGATGCTTAGACCCATCGATATGCGACTGAAAGGTCACGCCATCCTCAGTGAGTTCCCGAAGTCCCGAAAGTGACATCACCTGAAACCCGCCGGAGTCTGTCAATATGGGTCGTGGCCATTGCATGAATTCATGTAAGCCGCCGAGCTTTGCCACACGCTTTGCGCCGGGCCGCAGCATCAAATGATAGGTATTGCCCAAAACAATATCCGCACCGGCCTGGCGAACCATTTCGGGCAGCATCGCTTTGACTGTACCCGCCGTGCCCACTGGCATGAACGCCGGGGTGCGAATGTCGCCGCGCGGCGTGTGCAGCACACCCGTTCTTGCTGCGCCATCGCGGGCATGGGTCACAAAGCGGATGCCGGTCATGCATCATCTCCAGGCAATAAGAGGCACGCGTCCCCATATGAGTAAAACCGGTAGTCGGTCGCGATGGCGTGGGCATATGCGGCTTTCATTTGATCGGTGCCGCTCATGGCACATACCAACATGAAGAGCGTTGACTTTGGTAAATGAAAATTGGTGATTAATCCGTCCGCCGCTTTGAATTGGTACCCTGGGGTAATGAAGATGTCGGTTTCACTAGCGTGAGGGGTAACGATGCCGTCGTCGCTGGTCGCGGTCTCCAGAATACGCATCGAGGTCGTGCCGACCGGTATGATGCGCCCACCAGCCTCGCGGGTGCGGTTGAGGGCGGCGGCGGTAAACTCATCCACCTCACCCCATTCGAAATGCATCTTGTGGTCTGCGGTGTCATCGACTTTGACGGGAAGAAAAGTGCCTGCACCCACATGCAAACACACTTGATTCACAAAGATGTCGCGCGCCGCTAACGCCTCCAGAAGCTCCGCTGTGAAATGGAGGCCAGCAGTGGGAGCAGCGACAGAACCAGGCTCCTTGGCAAAGTAAGTTTGGTAATCAGCATCGTCCTGCGCATCAATTTCTCGCTTGCTTGCGATATAAGGCGGGAGCGGCATTTCACCGGCATCTGCGATGGCACAATCAAGGGCAGTACCGTCGAGATCAAAGGCCAAAATATGCTCACCGCCATCGCGCTTTTCATGCACGCGCGCGGTCAATCCGCCTTTGAATGTGATGCGATCATCGACCGCTAACTTTTTCCCAGGTCGGGCAAAGGCCGCCCATGTATTGGGCCCGAGCTGCTGATGCAGCGTCACTTCGATGCGCGGGCCGCCGATTGTTGCGTGGGTGCCAAGGGAGGTCGCTTGTCGTGGTCCGCGCGTTCCCTTCAGTCTCGCGCGTATGACTTTGGTGCGATTGACCACCAAAGCATCGCCGGGCCGTAAGAGATTTGGTAGATCGCGGACGATATGATCGCTCAATCCCGCGCCGTTAACGCGCAAAAGTTTTGCCGCATGGCGCGGCTGCACAGGGCGCAGCGCTATGCGATCTTCGGGCAGGTCAAAATTGAACAGGTCTACGCGCATGGGCGCGGCTACACCCGGTTAGGCGTCGACGTCGGCTGCGACGCGCATGGTGACAATCTTGTCGGGGTTTTGGACCGGCTCACCGCGCTTGATTTTATCCACATGCTCCATGCCTTCAACCACATGGCCCCAGGCGGTGTATTGACGATCAAGAAATTTTGAATCGCCAAAGCAGATAAAGAATTGGCTATCTGCGGAATTGGGGCTGGCGGCACGCGCCATGGAGCAGGTCCCGCGGACATGAGGTTCATCATTGAACTCCGCATCCAGGTTCTTGCCAGAACCGCCGGTGCCGGTGCCGTTCGGATCGCCGGTCTGGGCCATGAAGCCGTCAATCACGCGGTGAAAGACGATGCCATCATAGAAGCCGTCGCGCGCAAGCTCTTTGATGCGCGCAACATGACCTGGCGCCAGGTCAGGGCGAAGTTGAATCACCACGCGTCCATGATCGATATCAAGCAGAAGCGTGTCTTCCGGGGTGGGGTCGGGCCGAGCCATGTGAGCTACCTTTGGTTTGGGTTGGCAAGAACGGGGGTCAGAATATCGATCTGCACATCCGTTTCAAACAGGGAATCAAATTGTTCTGCGCGTTCCTGTGCAAACGCTGTGCGGCCGGGAACCGGCCCTGGGCTATCCATGCCGGCGAAGTCAGGGTATTCCGATGCAAGGGTACGCATGCGCAATATCCGTGTTGGGTTTGCTGGTGGCTCGCCCTTGCGAATGCCGTCAACGTGTTCCATGCCGTCGATGACGCGGCCCCAAACCGTGTATTGACCATCTAATTGCGACCATGACCCGCTTGGCCCATCAGCCAGCATGATAAAGAACTGGCTATTGGCGCTATCGAGCTCCTGCGCACGCGCCATTGAAACAATGCCGCGTTGATGTGCGATAGGTGAAAATTCCGCCGGCAGATCCTGCAGATCAGATCCGCCACGTCCGGTTCCGGTCGGATCGCCGGTCTGCGCCATAAAGCCGTCGATCACGCGGTGAAAAATCACCCCGTCATAGAACCCTTGTGACGCCAACGTGCGGATACGTTCCACATGCAGCGGCGCGATATCGGGGAACATCTCAATGACAATTGAGGTGTCGTTGTCGAAATCCACCAGAAGTACATTTTCCGGTGTAATTGTTACCACTGGCGCTGTCGCATCTTGGGCGACGGCAACGTCAGCAAAAACCATGGTGCCCATCAAAAGGGCAAGGGCAGTAAAACGCATGAGGGGATGTCCTTTGGTGCTTCCGATATGCCCGCCTAGGGCGTGCCTTAAGCTGAGCCGAACTTTTCGGCAAGTTTGAGGCGGATGTCTTCTGGCACAAATGCGGAGACATCGCCACCCAATCTGGCGATTTCCTTGACCAGCCTGGAAGCAATGGCTTGGTGCCTTGCTTCAGCCATCAAAAACACGGTCTCAATATCGGTGTTGAGGTGCTGATTCATTCCCACCATTTGGAACTCATATTCGAAATCTGAGACCGCCCGCAGCCCCCGGATGATGATATTGGCACCTACTTCTTCAGCAAAATGTATCAGCAGCGATTCAAAAGGCCGCACCTCAATGGTGGCGCTGCCGTTGCCGTCCAGGCTATCGGCAACTTGTTGCACCATGGCGACCCGCTCTTCGAGGGCAAATAAAGGGCCCTTATCGCGATTAATGGCGACCCCAATGACGAGATGGTCCACCAGCTTAACGGCACGCTGGATGATATCCACGTGCCCATTCGTGAGCGGATCAAAGGTTCCAGGATATAGCCCTGTGCGTGTCATGGCCTATTCTCCGCCTCCCTGATCATTGCCGTCGGCGTCTTCGTCATCAGAGCGTTCTTCAATACGCTCGACCGAGACCACTTTTTCATCCTTCGCCGTAACAAATACCGTTACCCCTTGGGTTGAACGGCGGCGCATGGAAATACCGCCGACGGGCACGCGGATCAGCTTGCCTTTGTCGGTCACCAGCATGATCTCGTCATCGCTTTCAACCGGGAATGACGCCAGCAACTTGCCTTTTCGGTCGGTCATATCCATGGCGGCAATGCCCTGCCCGCCACGACCCGCGGTGCGATAGTCATAGGCTGAACTGCGTTTGCCAAAGCCTTTGTCGGTTAGCGTCAGAATGAATTGCTCGTGGGCACCCAATTCAGCAAAGCGATCCGCTGAAAGCGTCGTTGCTACAACGTCATCGGCCTCAGGGGGCTCATCGCCCTCCTCACCCGCCGCGCGGCGAATAACTGCGGCTTGTTTAAGGTAGGCCTGCGCCTCAGCCGTGGTCACATCAACATGGCGCAGAATCGACATCGACATAATGCGGTCATCGCCGAGCAATTTGATGCCCCGCACGCCCATGGAGGCGCGGCCCTTGAAGACCCGCACGTTGTCCACCTGGAAGCGGATCGTCTTGCCATTGCGTGTGATTAGAAGAACATCGTCGGCGGGCGCACACACATGCACGCCAACAATGCCATCCTCGGAGTCTTCAATCTTCATGGCAATTTTGCCATTCGCCATGACATTGACGAAATCCGAAAGCTCATTGCGACGCACATGACCGGACTTCGTGGCAAACATCACATTGAGATCGCCCCATGTGGTTTCGTCATCAGGCAATTCGAGCACCGTGGTGATGGTCTCCCCTTGCTTGAGCGGCAACAGGTTCATCATGGCGCGACCACGTGACGTGGGCGTCCCTTCTGGCAGGCGCCACACTTTCATTTTGTAGACCATACCGGTGGATGAGAAAAACAACACTGGCGTATGCGTATTGGCGACAAAGACGCGGGTGACAAAATCCTCGTCCTTTGTGGACATGCCTGCGCGGCCTTTTCCGCCGCGGCGCTGGGTGCGATAGGTGTCGAGTGGCACCCGCTTGATGTAGCCCGTGTGGGAAACGGTCACCACCATGTCGCGGCGCTGGATCAGATCTTCATCTTCCACATCAAGGGCGGCCTCGACGATCTCCGTCCGACGCGGCGTGGCAAATTCCTCCCTCACCGTGACCAAGTCTTCGCGGATGAGCTCCAGAAGCTTGCTGCGAGAACGCAAAATCTCAAGATACTCTTCAATCTTGCCGCCGAGACCCTTTAGCTCTTCACCGATTTCGTCCCGCCCCAGGGCGGTTAGCCGTTGCAGCCGCAAGTCCAGAATGGCCCGTGCCTGTTCTTCGGACATGCGAATGGTGCTGTCTTCGGCGAGCCTGTGTCGTTGATCGGCGATCAATTCGAGCAACGGTTTGATGTCACCGGCAGGCCAATCTGTCTCCATCAAGCGGCTGCGAGCGGTGGCGGGGTCAGGCGCGCTGCGGATCATCTTGATGACTTCGTCAATATTGGCAACGGCAATGGCCAGACCCACCAAGACATGGGCCCGGTCGCGCGCTTTGTTGAGCAGGAATTTTGTGCGCCGCGTAATGACTTCTTCGCGGAACGTAATAAAAGCCTGAAGAATTTCTTTGAGCGAAAGAAGCTCAGGCTTGCCGCGATTGAGCGCCAGCATATTTACGCCAAAACTCGTTTGCAGTTGGGAGAAGCGATAGAGTTGATTGAGCACGACATCCGGCACCGCATCGCGTTTAAGCTCAATAACCACGCGAATACCGCGCCGATCACTTTCGTCGCGGATGTCGGAAATACCTTCGATGCGTTTTTCGCGAACAAGCTCGGCGATCTTCTCGATCATGTTCGCCTTGTTCACCTGGTACGGCACTTCTGTGACAATTATGGCGTGACTGTTTTTGGTTTCCTCAATGTCGGTACGACCGCGCATGAGAACCGATCCGCGGCCCTTGAAGAGGCCGGCCCGCGCCCCGGCGTGCCCAATAATCTGAGCTCCCGTCGGGAAATCAGGCCCCGGTACGATCTCAAGAAGCTCTTCAAATGTGATCTCTGAATTATCGATAACGGCAATACTGGCGTCGCATATTTCGCCCAGGTTATGAGGCGGAATATTCGTTGCCATACCAACGGCAATGCCGGTCGCACCATTGACCAATATGTTTGGAAAGCGTGCTGGCAACACGGCTGGTTCATGTTCGGAGCTGTCGTAGTTTGGATTAAAATCAACGGTGTCTTTGTCGATGTCTTCCAGCAGCGCATGAGCCGACTTGCCCATACGGATTTCCGTGTACCGCATGGCAGCGGCATTATCGCCATCGATGGAGCCAAAGTTGCCTTGCCCATCCAACAGCGGCAAGCGCATGGAAAACTCCTGCGCCATACGCACCAGGGCATCGTAGATCGATTGGTCCCCATGGGGGTGATACTTACCGATGACATCGCCCACGACCCGCGCTGATTTACGGTACGGCTTGTTCCAGTCGTAGCCATTCTCATGCATCGAATAAAGGATGCGGCGATGGACAGGTTTCAAACCATCGCGCAAATCGGGCAGCGCGCGGCTCACAATCACGCTCATGGCGTAATCGAGATAACTGCGGTGCATTTCCGCTTCGATGGTGATCGGCGTTATGTCCGAGGGGCTGCTGGCGGTAGGGTCCGGCGGCGGCTCGTCACCTGGGGGGATGTCGGTTGTGTCGCTCAATTTTTTGGTCTTTTTCTAGCGGCACGAGGGCCAAAATGGCCCTCGCTGAGTCGGCGGATAATTGCCCTTATTAGGTAGCATTTTGGTGCCTAATGGGCAAATCTAATAGGGTCGGAAATCGGCCTGATTCGGCGCTGTTTTCTGGGCTTTATTTAGGGGCGAATTTGAGGGGGTTTGACGTTGCGCGGATTACGAGCGGTGGTTGATCATCCGGTCTTTCATTGGGGCATCATTGTCATCATTGCGATCAATGCGGTGGTACTGGCGATGGACGCGATTCCGTCTACGAGCCTGGCCTATGGCGATATCTTGATGGCCATTGACGGCTTCATTCTATGGATTTTCGTTGCTGAATTGACGCTGCGTCTGATTGCTTACCGGGAGAAATTCTTTTCTGATCCCTGGAACATGTTTGATTTTGCGGTGGTGGCGATTTCTTTTGTGCCTGCCGCAGGCGGATTCCAGGCTCTGCGAGCGTTTCGGGTATTTCGGGTCCTTAGGCTCATATCCGCCTTCCCCCGCTTGCGCTCGGTGGTCAGCGGCCTTCTGAAGTCCATTCCCGGGATTGCCGCCGTGGCGTTGCTGCTGCTGCTGTTTGTCTTTGTAGCAGCTATCCTTGCCACCAACCTCTATGGCACCGGCGTGCCGCATTATTTTGGTGATCTTTGGACCTCCATGTTCACCCTGTTCAAAGTGATGACGCTGGAAGGCTGGCCTGATGTGGCCGACCAGGTGATGGCGGTTTACCCCAGTGCGTGGATATTCTTTCTCATCTACATTCTCATTACGGCGCTCACGGTGCTGAACTTCTTCGTGGCGGTGATCGTCAACGCCATGGAGGCCGAAGCGCTTGAGAACAAGGCAACGGTGCAAATGCAGGAAAATCTGATGGCTGAAATTCAGGCCCTGCGCGCCGAACTGGACAGCTTCCGCAAAGAGACCGGGCGCGATCTTGATGACCTTGAGGATCGCTTTGCTCGGGACAAAGACGACACCTAGACCTGCTGCGGATTGGCGGTGGGCGCTTTAAAGCTCTGCCCAATGCGCATCCCGAACAAAAACCGCAAGGCTGCGACGCGCCGGATTGCGAATTCATAAAGCGCCCAACAGCCCAGGAATGTACCTGCGACAAGCAAGCCTGCCTCTCGGGTCGGTCCAAGCTGGTAAGTGGTCAGCGTCATCCCGAGCACGATAATGACAGTCTGGTGCAATATGTAGAACGGGTAGACCGCCTCATTAAGGTAGCTGAGCGCGCGACTAGGCACATTGAGGAAGCGGTAACCCAACCCGAGAATGGCCACGATCCAGAGCCACGCTTCGAATTGCATGGCTGAGCGAATGGCAGTCGCCTGCAATAGCGTCACGCCATCAAAGGCGCCGCTTTGGCGCAGCACAATGAAGATGGCGTAGCTAACAAGCGCAAGGCCAACGGCGGGCCAGGTTAAGCGCCGCACCGCATCCCAAAACCATTGCTGCTTGGGGATAATAAATCCGAGCACAAAAACGTAGAAGTAGCGCGCGTGGTTCCACCAGTCATCAACAAGCGCATGGGTTTCCGGCCAGCTCTGCCGCAAAAGCACAAGGAAAACCACCAGCGGAAGTGCTGGCACAACCAGCACCAACCAGGCGGGGAACTTCGCATCACTGGTAGATGGGGCGCTGACACGGCGCAGCAGTGGAATAAACGGCAGCAGGACCATGGAATAGGCCCACAGATAGACAATGTACCAAAGGTGGTTCCAGGTCGGGATGGGCGTATTGAGGGTTTGATCAAAGGTCAGATAATGGCCATAGAACTCAATGTAGTTTCCCGTGAACGCGCCTGATTGGACAACCTCGAAATAAACCTGCGGCACAACAATCACGAACATGCCGAAGATGAGCGGCACGAGCAGGCGCACGGAACGCTTGCCGGCCACGGTGCCCAGGGTAATCCGGTCAGTAGCAAACCGAAACGCGGCCCCGGAGACCAGGAACAACAGCGAAATACGCCAGGGGTTCGTTAGCAGCATCAACGGCTCAATGAGCTCGCCCGAATACTGGCTTTTCACGTGCCACCCCCAGGTCACGTAAAACATGCCGATGTGGTAGAAGATCAGCAGGCCAAAAGCGATGACGCGGAGCCAATCGAGGTCATATCTGCGCCCATCTTGCGCTATGGTTGGATTGGTCATGGTGGGCGCACCCCATCTTTGTTCTGCCATCGATTTGAATGAGATGTCGGGTGTGGTGCGTAGAAATGCTATAGTTTTGGGCTGAGCGGCAAGGGCCAGTGATAAACGGCAAGCCCCCTTGGGCGCTTAAGGATGAACGGAGCGCAAAGGCTGGCGAGCGGCCCGGCGCTTTTGAGGAGAAAGACGACGCATGTGGGGCTGGCTGGTAAAATGGGAACGGGTCATTGTGCTGGTATTCTGGATCTCAGTTGTGCTGATTTCCGCATTGGTCAATGCCAGCTCCACTATGATGGAGGCCTCTCGCTCAGGCATCACGCGGGCCGCCTGGCCAGTTTATGTGGGTGAATTCACCAGCGTCTTTGTGATCTTACTGCTCATTCCCGTTGTCATCTGGGCGATTGCCGGCGCGCGCAAAATGTCGCGCCATTGGAGCCAGTTCTTGGGCTTGTTGGTCGCCGGTGGGGCTTTGTTCTCAGCCATTCATATTGGCGGAATGATGCTGCTTCGCTGGCTCATCTATCCGCTGTTCGGGGCCGCATTTACACCCGGCCCGCTTGCAGAACTGCTGCTCTATGAAGTTCGCAAGGACGCAATGAGCTACGCCACAATTGTTGCCATTGTGGTTCTGTGGAGCGCCTTGATTGAAGCCCATAGCGCCGCCCTTGCCACCAACGGTAATGAGGCGCGCGAAGCGCCCGCCCCCGCGCGCCTTTCGTTTCGCAGTGGCAGTTCCACTTTCTGGGTTACGCCAGAAGAAATCCACTACGCGCAAGCGGCGGGCAATTATGTGGAATTACATTTGGCCGACGGGTCGTCGCGCTTATTGCGCCAAACCCTTTCAAGGCTTGAGAGCGAGCTGGACAAAGCGCGTTTCGTTCGTACCCACCGGTCATATGTTGTACGCCGATCAGCAATTGCAGCACTTGAACCCACAGGCAGTGGTGATTATGTGGCGAAACTGTCCGGCGATGTCCAGGTCCCTGTTAGCCGGAGGTACAGAGATGGCGTGACAGTGGGCGTCCCTACTTAGAGCGCTGTCCTAAACACCATCAAAACAAAGATGGCCAATACGGACATGAAGCCCGGCCAACCGAGCCAAAACCATATCCGATAAAGCTGTGCAAAGCGCGGCGGCAAAGGAGCATCTGACGCGGCGGCGTCCGACGCCATATGCGCCAGCTGCATTTGAATCCAGACAACCGGCAACCAGGCCGCAGCTGCGACAGCGTAGAGCGCATAGGTGGCAAGCAACCACCCGCTCATCAGTGGGTAGCCCACAATGATTGCGAGCCAGACACCTGATATGGGCTGAACGACAACAGCGACAGCGGTAAAAAGGGCGTCGGCCAAAACCACATGGCGTGTTGTTACCGCGATGTGGCGCACGTCTCCGCTCCGCTCTGCCATGAACATGAAGAAGGCTATGCCGAGACCGGTTCCCAGCAGCACGGCCGCGCTGAGGATATGGATCAACCTGAGGGTCAAATAAAGATCCACTAGCGATCATCCTCAATGGCCAGCACCATCAGCGAGAACACCATGATGGGAATGACTTTCGTTAAGACGCCAAGGGCATCAAGCCACAGGCCAGGCAGTGATATGCTCAGCACAACAATGTAGAAGGCAGAGACCGCAAGTTGCGCGAGGATCACATCGCGCACGCGCCATCGCATCAGAAGTAATGTTCCCAGGATGACATCAACAATTCCACTGGCAGTGGTCAGTGGTGCCGCCCAATCAACTGGCATCCCCATTTGGACAAGAACACCAGCGGCATAGCTGAAGGACACGGGGTCGAGCAGCACCAACCCGCTGACAATCCAGAACAAGGCAAGAATAGCTCGGGCAACGGGCTTGAGAAGACCAAGGCGCGCGTGCCAGCGATCCTGCAGCTCAGCGGGCTCTGCGCGCAGGGCATATTCCAAAGTGCGCGGATGAACTCCTGTGGCCTCAATCATTGGCTCAACGGGCGCAACAATCGGGATGTCCATTTGTTTAAGGGCCGTAGTGCGCAAGGCGTAACGCGCGCCGAGCCACCCTGCAGCGTCACCCAGTCGCGCGGCAATATTTACGAGCACACGGGGGATCGCAATTTCTGCCGTTTTGGGAAAGCGTAGCCATGTCCGGTAAGCGCGGACGATCTCTGCCAGTGTCATCTCGCCCGGGCCGACAATGTTGAGCGTTACCTTCGAGGAGGCCCCCGGCACCAGCAAGCGGTTGATCACTTCCGATAGGTCATCCACATGCACCGGCTGGAAGCGCTGTTCCCCGGCGATGAGCGGCGTTACAAACGGGATGGCGGCAAGATTTCTGACCAGCGCTGTGCCGCCAAATACATCACGGGCAATGACCAATGACGGGCGCAGGATCACCCATTCCAGATCAAGCTCTGACAGCGCTGCGTCGCCAGATGCTTTGCTGCTGGCATATATGGTGCCGGCCTCACTGCCCGCGCCGAGCGCCGAGATTTGAATGACGCGTTTGATGCCTGCTTTTTGGCTCGCCGCGAACAGGGTTTTTGGGGCGTCGACATGGACCGCCTTTGCGCGGTCTCTCGCAGTGCCCTGCAAGATGCCGACACAGTTGATGACAGCATCAATGCCTTCAAGGCGCGGCAGCCAGTCGCTTATGTCGGTGTCGTGATTGAAATCGCATGCCAGCCATTCAAAGTCCGGAAATCGCTTGCGCCCATAGACAACATCACGCCCGGCCCCGACAATGTCGTGGCCCTGGGCCTTTAGATAATTCGCAATATGGGCACCAAGGAAGCCATAAGCGCCGGTGATCAGAAGGCGCATGAAATGCGCTCCTTAGAACGGGATTTCGTCGTCGAGTTCTTGCTTGAAATCTTGGCCACCGCCGCCGCCGCTGCTGCCTGAAGAGCGCGAGCCGCCGTAATCGCCCCCCCCGCCACCTGCATTGTCACTACGGCCATCAAGCATGGTCAGGGTCGAGTTAAAGCCTTGCAGCACGACTTCCGTGGAATAACGATCATTGCCGGTATTGTCTTGCCACTTGCGGGTCTGCAGCTGGCCTTCGAGATAAACCTTTGAGCCCTTCTTGAGGTATTGCTCGGCAATCTTTGCCAGCCCCTCGCTGAAGATCACCACACGGTGCCATTCGGTGCGTTCACGCCGCTCACCAGTGCTTTTGTCGCGCCAGTTTTCTGAAGTCGCCACGCGCAGATTGGCAATGGGTCGCCCGTCCTGGGTGTGGCGAATCTCAGGGTCTGCCCCCAGATTACCGATTAAAATTACTTTGTTGACACTACCGGCCATTTTTCTCTCCTTCCGTGAGTTTACTCACCTTCCGAAATTTCGCTTCCATATGGGCACGAGCGCCGGAATGGCATCCGCCTGTTTTGCTACCGACATCAGTTTTGGACAATGAGCCGCGAACCATTTTCGCCGCGGACCCCAACGGGTCATGACGGCGGCATAAATATCAAGCCCTGAGAATCGAGCGCCCAAAAACCATGGACTAGGCTGTAACTCACCTTCGATTTGAATCCAAATGGTCTTACGCCGCTGGGCGATGTTATCCACAAGTTCTTTTTGCGCGACCTTGGCCGAGACATAGCGCCCCGGATAATCCGCATAGGTGAAAGTGGGATAGATCGCCCCCACGATCACTTGTAGCCAACGCAGAAATGCTCGTCTCTCTCGCGCACGCTTGGGCGGGACGAGACCCGCCTTGGGCGCCACATCATCCAGATGGAACAAAATCGCGGCAGTCTCGGTCATCACCGTTCCGTCGGCGCAAAGGAGTGTCGGCCACTGGCCAAGGGGATTGGCCTCTTTAAGTGGCGGAAAGCCCTTGCTCGGATCGCCTCGTGCGCCCAGAAGTTCGAAGTCCACTTCTGCACAGGTGAGCGCGGCCTCGGTGATCGCCGAGCCCCAGCCTTTCCTAGCATAAAGCGCATAGGTCATGCTGCTTCCTCCCAACTGCTAATGTTCATATTTTGTTCTTGCTGTCAATTGCGACTCCGGGCTCTATGTTGCTCATCAACCGGCTGAAACCCCCAATTCGACCTGTAGGCAAAGCGTATGAGCCAGAAATCGATTCGTGTCGTTGGTGCGCGCGAACATAATCTTCAAGACATTACCGTCGAATTCCCGCGGGATTCGCTGGTGGTGATCACCGGGCTGTCTGGCTCGGGCAAGTCTTCGCTGGCTTTTGATACGGTCTATGCGGAGGGCCAGCGGCGCTATGTGGAAAGCCTCTCGGCCTACGCGCGGCAATTCCTGCAGCTCATGCAAAAGCCCGATGTGGATCACATCGACGGGCTTTCGCCGGCCATTTCCATTGAGCAGAAAACCACCTCGCGTAATCCGCGTTCCACCGTAGGCACGGTGACGGAGATCTATGACTACATGCGTCTTTTGTGGGCGCGGGTCGGTGTCCCCTATTCTCCCGCCACGGGTCTGCCCATTGAAGCGCAGACTGTCAGCATGATGGTGGACAAGGTTCAGGCGCTTAAAAGTGGTACGCGGCTTTATTTGCTCGCGCCTATCGTGCGCGGTCGCAAGGGGGAGTATCGCAAAGAATTTGGCGAGCTTCTAAAACGCGGCTTTCAACGCATCAAAGTCGATGGGGAGTTTTACGATCTCGACAACCCGCCAACGCTGAACAAGAAACTCAAACATGATGTTGAAGTGGTGGTCGACCGCCTTGTGGTTAAAGCAGGGTTGGAACCCCGCTTGGCGGATTCCATTGAAACGGCACTGCGGCTTGCCGATGGCTTGGCCATTGCGGAACTGGCTGACAAGAAAGATGCAGACGGCAATCCTGAACGTTTGATATTTTCTGAGAAATTTGCCTGCCCGGTTTCGGGGTTCACGATCGAAGAGATTGAGCCGCGGTTGTTTTCATTCAACAATCCGTTTGGTGCCTGCCCCACTTGCGATGGCCTTGGCACGCAGCACTTCTTTGATGATGAGTTGGTGATCCCCGAAGGCGCGCTGTCGCTGAAGGATGGCGCTGTGGCCCCTTGGTCGCGCTCCACTTCGCCCTACTACACTCAGACTCTATTGGCGATCACCGATCACTATGGAGCTTCCTTCACCAAGCCGTGGAACAAGCTGCCCAAGAAAGTGCGCGACGTCATTTTGTGGGGTTCAAAGGGCGAGGAGATTTGCTTCGTCTATGATGATGGCTTGCGCCGCTATGAAACCACCAAGTCGTTTGAGGGGGTCATTCCCAATCTGGAGCGACGTTGGCGCGAGACCGACTCCAGTTGGGTTCGTGAAGAGATGGAAAAGTTTCAGGGCATTACTGATTGCGAATCCTGCGGCGGCCATCGCTTGAAACCTGAAGCGCTGGCAGTAAAAATTGCCAAGCTTCATGTCGGTGAAGTCGGCAGGATGTCCATCAAAGTAGCCGCTGAGTGGTTTGGGGCGCTGCCTAAGAAGCTGACCAAGAAACAGAACGAGATTGCCGCTCGCATCTTGAAAGAGATTCAAGACAGACTCTATTTCCTCAACAATGTGGGGCTTGAGTATCTCACCCTGTCGCGGGGCTCGCGCACCTTGTCGGGTGGGGAAAGCCAACGCATTCGTCTTGCCTCACAGATCGGATCGGGGCTGACTGGAGTTTTGTATGTACTGGATGAGCCGTCCATTGGTTTGCACCAACGCGACAATGCGCGTTTGCTCGAAACCCTGCGGCGCCTGCGCGACCTGGGCAACACGGTTATTGTGGTTGAACATGATGAGGAAGCCATTCGCACCGCCGATCACGTGATTGACATTGGCCCCGGCGCGGGTGTTCACGGCGGCAAGGTGATCGCCGAAGGCCCGCCTGAGAAGATCATGCAAACCCAAGCGAGCCTAACGGGGCAATATCTTACTGGCTTCCGGCAGATCGATGTGCCGGCCACACGGCGCACGCCAACAGATGGCCTCTCCATTCGCGTAAAAGGGGCGAGCGCCAACAATCTCAAAAATGTCACGGCAGACTTCCCCGTCGGCACATTTACCTGTGTCACCGGCGTGTCGGGCGGCGGGAAATCCACCCTCACGATTGAGACGCTTTACAAGGCAGCGGCGCGCAAGATTATGAGTGCGCGGCAGCACCCGGGCAGCCATGAAGAAGTTTTGGGCTTGCAGCTTGTGGACAAGGTGATCGACATCGACCAGTCGCCCATCGGGCGCACGCCCCGTTCAAACCCGGCCACCTATACCGGTGCCTTTACCCCCATTCGGGAATGGTTCGCGGAACTGCCAGAATCGCGCGCGCGGGGATATAAGCCCGGGCGGTTTTCCTTCAACGTCAAAGGCGGCCGCTGCGAGGCCTGCCAAGGTGACGGCGTCATCAAGATCGAAATGCACTTTCTGCCAGACGTCTATGTCACCTGCGATGTCTGCAAGGGCAAGCGCTACAACCGCGAAACCCTGGAAGTTACCTTCAAAGAAAAATCCATCGCTGACATTCTGGACATGAATGTGGAAGAAGGCGCGCAGTTTTTTAAAGCCGTTCCCTCCGTGCGAGACAAGCTTGAAACACTGGAGCGCGTGGGCCTTGGCTACATCAAAGTGGGCCAGCAGGCCCCGACCCTGTCGGGCGGTGAAGCACAGCGCGTGAAGCTCGCCAAAGAGCTCGCGCGCAAAGCCACCGGCAAGACGCTCTATATTCTTGATGAGCCCACCACGGGGCTTCATTTTGAGGATGTGCGCAAGCTGCTTGAGGTGCTCCACGAGTTGGTGGATCAGGGCAATACGGTTGTGGTCATTGAGCACAATTTGGAAGTCATCAAGACCGCCGACTGGATCATTGACCTTGGTCCTGAAGGCGGTGATGGCGGCGGTGAGATTGTTGCTGCAGGCACGCCGGAAGACATGGCGCGCGTCAAAGCTTCTTATACGGGCCAGTACCTCAAGCCGCTCCTCAAAGGACAAGCGCCTGCGAAGCGAAAGCCCGCGCCGAAACCTAAAGCTCGTCCCAAAGCGAAGGCAAAGGCCAAAGTTAAGACGAAAACCAAAACAAAGACTTTGGCCAAGCGCCGCGTTAAAGCGGCTTAGGCTATTGTGGGCTTGGGTCGCCCGCTGTCAGGCGCTTATAGGGTCCAGCAAATAACCCAATGAAGAAGGCATTCCCGACGCAAACCATGGCCACATAGGCCACTGCACCAAGCGCCATTGTGACGTACATGCCGAGCTGTGAACCCGGGTCGCCGAGGACCATGCTGATGGCGTCCACCACATAGTCCAGCGCCACAAAGAAGACGATCCATACAAAGATCAGGAGGATGTATCCCAGCAACAGTGCGAGCGTCAGGGTCGCGCCATGGCCTTTCGTCATGGTCCAGGCCTTACCAATGGGGGCACCCCCTTCGATTGCTGAGGCGGGGATTGCGATAAGGAGCCGGGCAAAGAGCCAAAGCATAAAGATCATCGCTACAATTACCGTGCCAATGATTAGCAATCCTAACACAGCGGTTCCTGCATCCCCCAATGCTGCTGCGGCAATGGCCCCGACAATGCCCACTACAATTCCCGCAACGAGGACCGCGGCAATATAGATTATGGTGACGAGAACCGTTACCGCGAAGTACGTTATAGCGACTGAGACTTCTCGCCCGCCAAACTGAAAATAGATCAGTCCTCTATAGCGATCACCATTCACAATCATGCGTGAATAGGCGGTCATGGGGATGGCCGAACCGGCTAGTCCCACCACAAGAAAAAGCAAGTAACCGAGCGAAACCGTCTGGTATCCGATAGACTCCACCGCCGCGAGCATATTCTCATTGTACTGTGCCAAAATCTGGGTCAGTGCATCAGCATCGGACATTGCATCTATGTTGGTGAGGAGTTCACCATAGACCATGATAATCGGCTGAAAGAAGATCCAGCCGATCAAAGCGAGCAAAGCCATCATCAGGCTCACTGGAAACCAGCCAATACGAAACACCGCACTAATATTCCCAAAGGCAAAATTGAACGCTTCGCCGATGGTTGAACTGACAGTTATTCGATCGCTCATAAGAATGATTCCCCTCAAGTTTCGCCAATCAGGCTACGCGACTCATGGTCGGCTCACAACCCAGCACACGTTTCCGGCGGATTGTGACTTTCCGTCAGACGTGCAAAATCGGGCGTGAAATACGGGAGATTCGCATTGGACAACTATCAGGATTACGACGGCCTTGGCATGGGCGAATTGGTGCGCAACAAAGATGTGACACCACTTGAGCTGGTGGATGCCGCCATATCGCGGATTGAGAAACACAATCCCGCTTTGAATGCTGTCATTTTCAGCGCCTTTGATCAGGCCCGTGATGAAGCGAAAAATGGCGTTGCCAATGGGCCTTTCGCCGGTGTGCCGTTTTTGCTCAAAGACATCATGGGGGATCGCGAAGGCTGGCCCACGACCCAAGGCACGCGGTTCATGCAAGGCATCCCTGCCCCGGTGACCTCTACCCTGACGCAGCGCTTCATGAATGCTGGTTGCATTCCCCTGGGCAAAACCAATGTGCCGGAGATCGGCTCTATGCCGGTCACCGAGTCCATTGCCTATGGCCCCTGCCGCAACCCCTGGAATCCGGACTACACTCCGGGCGGATCCTCAGGGGGTTCGGCGTCCATGGTGGCGGCGGGCTGTGTGCCCCTCGCCCATGCTAATGATGGTGGCGGATCAATTCGTATCCCCGCCGCAAGCAGTGGCTTGGTGGGCCTTAAGCCAAGCCGGCAACGAAATCCTAAAGGCCCCATTGTTGGCGACGCCATGAGCGGCCTTGCCGAAGAACATGTGGTCTCTCGCACCGTGCGCGATACAGCTGCCATGCTTGATTGCACGGCGGGGCCGGAAGTGGGCGACCCTTATTTCGCGCCGCCTCAAGCGGAAAGTTATCTGAAGGAGTCACAGACCGACCCGGGCAGTCTGAAAATCGGCATGTTCACCAACAACATGCGCACGGGCGAACCGGTTGATGCGCAAATGGTGTCGGCAACTGAAGCAACGGCGAAACTGCTTGAAAGCCTCGGCCACAAAGTTGAACCGGTCGCGCTTGAGAGGGTGGACTTCGCCATGTTCCAACCGGCCTTCACAGCGATTTGGGCGGCAAGTGCAACGGCGCTGCTTGATACCTTGGCATTCATGACCGGCCGCGAGCTTCGGCAGCAGGATTTTGAGCCCATGACCTGGGGGCTTTATGAAGCTGGCAAGACGCTGACCGGCGGGCAATACCAACAATCTATGATGATATTGCAAATCACAGGGCGCGCCATTGGTGCCTTCTTCCAAGGGTATGATTTGTTGCTAACGCCCACACTGGGCCAGCCGGTTGCCAAGGTGGGGCAATTCTCAACCGGCGAAGGTGATGTGGAAAAGGCCTTTGAACCGTTGCTGGATTATCTGCCCTTCACGCCGCTGTTCAATGCCACAGGCAATCCATCCATATCATTGCCGCTCCACCATGATGATGCCGGGCTGCCCCTGGGCATTATGTTCACCGCCGACTTAGGCCGCGAGGACATGCTGCTGCGCCATGCCGGGCAGCTTGATTAAGCCGCACCCTGTATAGATCGCAAGCCCGCCATTTGGGGCTAGCGCTGAATTCTAAAATCGAAACCGTTTCGAGCATTTTCAAAAACTACGGGTTCCCCGTCTTCCAAGACTGGTTCATATCGGAAGCGGCGCAGCGCATCTATGACGACTCTGTCAAACGCCCCAGGAGGTTCTGACTCGATAACTTCGATGTTCATGGGTCGGCCGCGCCGGTTGATATCAAATTCCAACATGACTCGGCCCTCGATGCCTTGCGAGAGCAGGGAATAGGGATATTGGGGCATCGCGCGGGTGGTGGGTGAAGGATACCTCGGCGCAACCTCAGTCGTCTCATCCGTTTGTGCCATTGTCGCTGAGGCGAGTGGGAAGCAAATAAAGGCCGCCGCCAGGAGTATTCCAGCGCATCTAAATATTTGTTGTTTCATAACCATGGCCGTTTCTAACGTTGCATTTGGTAATCAAAGCAGTTTCGGACACCCGCTGTGGGCACGGGCACTCTATTTTCAATTCTGGGGGCTGTGACGAAGTTCTCGATTGCCTCTACTGCGGATTGATTAAAAATTCTGAGCCCCTCGGATTCATAGACCACAATGTCTTCAGTCTGTCCGCGGTTGGTGAGATTGAACTGAACGCAGACTCTGGCCTCTTGGCCGCTAACGGCCGCGCTTCTAGGATAACTCGGCGGAAGACGAAGCATAAAGACATGGTTGCCCTCTTGCCGGTAGTATCCATGCTCTATGCTGATATCCCAATAGTGCTCAAGGGTACGTTGTGACCATGTATGACGATCAGGATGGCTTAGCCAATCTACTGCCAGACGAAACGTAATCATATCGGCATAGTGCAGCTGATTCAGCGCTTCTATTGCTGCGGCAAATCGAGGATGCGGGTTCCGCTCATCAAGCTCGATGTCGTACATGGCGGAAAGGAGGCTCAGTTTAGCATTCTCAAGCTCTGCTTCAGGATGTGTGGACAGAATTTGCTCCGCAGGCTCGATATGGGCTGCACGCACCTCACGCAGCTCAGCAAGCCACGCCATAAAACTTGATCCCCTTGCCGTCGAATGGCTGGCAATTTCCCTATGTTCCTGGGTTGTGCGCGCACGCTCTGTTATAGTGACGCCACTTATGCGCGGCACGTACCCCACCACGCCGAACTCATCCACGCCCCTTTGCCGAAACGGTATAGTGGCGATGAGATAATGCGATTGTGCGACCTCGATTGATTCCGGCCCAAATTCGGCTTGAGCAAGTTGCAATGCCGCGCGCAAGTAGGGAAGCGCGTCGAGGCCATGCCAGATGCCCATATGGCTCCGCGCAATCTCGATATTCATATCAAAGAGCGAGGATGCTTCGCTGCCACCCGCGGCCTCCAATGCCAATTGCCCTTCTTCCAAAATGGGTAACGCTTCTTCAAATCTGTGGACCTCATTAAGCGCCGCGCCGTAGTTAAACGCCAAAAGCCCTGTATTCCGACTGTCGGCCCCATAGAGTTCCAGCCCCAACTCATAGGCGCGCTGTGCATGAGGCAGTGCCGCGCGTACATCGCCCGCCTCGGCTGCTTCCTGGTAGGCACCATAGGCCGCCTGCAGTTCAGCTTGGGAGGCATGGGCGGGATTGAGCATCAATCCAAAAAGGAGCACGACCATGGGGAGCGGGACAAGGTCGGCACTTGCGCCCAAACCGAATGGCAAAATTAGTTGCCTGAATTGTATCATCGTGCCTCTCTAACAACCATGAATCTGTAGGCGAACATGGAAAATCCCACGCCCTGATTCTGGAGCCCCTCAGCGATGCCATTGCGAACGCGCGGGGCGAAAGCAAAGCCCTCCATCGCATCGCGTGTTGATGCGGCCCATGCCGTCTGATCTGTGATTGATGTCGTCGTCTCTAGGTTTTCCACCCGCCCCTCAGCTGAGATGTCGAAACGGTAGCTAATTATTCCTATGGAAAATCCACCCCTAATATTGCGCGGCATTTCGGCATCTATGCGCGCAACATGAATGTATTCGCCATAGGTGCGCCGCAGCGATTGCTCACGGGCATGTTCAATGAGGCTGCGCCAGGCGCGCGCTCTGTTACGCAGAGAGCGACTTTGCATGGCGTGGATGAGAGCAGCATAAGTGTGAATCAAATCGTCATCGACAAAACCGCGCGTTTCAAGTTGCGCAATCGCGGCTTCCAGAGCTTCCTCTGCGCGAAGATTGTCTTGCCGCGCGGCGTGGAATCGTCCTCGGAGCGCTTGGACCAATGCATAATCCATAGTGTCGCGCAGGCCGACATCGCGAAGCATCCGCTCGGCAGAGCGTAGGTGCAGGTCTATGAGGTCTGTAAGTGCCTCAATGGACGTTCCACGGACCTGGCGATTGATAAAGAGCGATTCCGATGTGACCTGATTACGCACGCGGCCAAACCCTTCCAGCGCATCCGGTGAGCGCCTGAGATGCACATAGGCAAGTTCATAGTGAGCCATGGCGACCTCTCTGGAGGTTTCGCCATATCGGTCCTGCGCAACACCCAATGCCTGTTGCGCATAGCCATCAGCAACCCGATAGTCATTGGAAAGAGACGCCGCGCGGGCTGCATTTATGAGAGTCGTATACCACTCGTCAGCGGTAGCTCCGGCCATCTCCATCGCCCCGATGGCCTCCCAGTAAACCTGCGCAGCGCTGCGGTACTCATGAACTCTGAGAAGCTCGCTCCCAAAGCGCCGCGCCGCCTCACCAAACTCAGCGCTTTGGGCGCCATAAATTTCGCGAGCGGAGAGGTAGTCGTCACGAAATGAGTCAAGTTCTGGTGGAAAGCTGGTTTCAGAATTAAAACCAGCGGTCTTTGCGTTATCCTGTGCGAGCACTGGCGCGGCAAGGAATTGCGCTACCAAGGCCAAGGCAAGGAACAGCTGTGAAAGTTTCGCCATAGCAGATCCACCCATCCGTATCACCGCGGTTCCAAATCTAACTGAAATTGCGTCGTCAAGCCGTCACGGGCGACAGGCTCCCCTCGTTCTTGTGCCGGAATGTAAATCCATCCCCGCACCATGGCTCGAATGCCTTCGTCCCAAACCCCTGGCTCTGTTGAATCGGTAACTCGTGTCCGCCGAATCAATCCCTCTTCATTTACTCGGTATTCGACGGTTATTACTCCGCTGTAAGTAAAGGAGCGCGCACGCGGATGGCGGTAGCGGATATTGCGTACGACGGGAAGAGCATCTCCCTCGACGCGGGTGCGCGCCAAATCTATTGCATGATTGAGTCCATTCTGTATGCGTGTAATAGACCATTCGCCGTAGTGCATTTCGATCCAGTTGATGTAGAGCGTGAGCACAAAATCGTCCATGTAGCCGATATCTTCAAGATCAGCGATTGCACTCAAGAGTATGGGCTCGGCCCCGTCTCGGTCATCATTGGCCATAAAGTTTCCTGCGCGCATGACTTTGAGAAGTGCGCGTTCAATGCGGCGATCAGGGTGGTTTGAGAATATTCTTTCTGCACTTTCAAGCGAATCTATTGAGCCTGCCAGCGCAGACTGCCCGGTTCCGATCATGCGCAGTTGGGCTGGATCGGTCATAGTGGTGCTGTTGCTCCAACCTGGCCTGGCTAACTCCAGATGCGCCAATCCTGCCTCAACACTTGCGGTGCCGTGGTGGTCAATTGCCGCGTTGAGTGCCATTAGAAATAGCTCATGTGCCTCGTCCGTTTCTCGCAAACTCAACAATGCCCGGCCCATTTGCAGATAAATCTGGTAAGGCAGCACTTGTTGATCTGCAAATTCAGTATTTGGGACCTCTATATAGCGACTTAAAAAGTCTGCGGCCTCGCGAAACGCCAAGAGATCATTCAGAACGCTCGCATGGACCGCTGCGAATTGGAGTGCTTGAGAACTCATCTCGCCGGAAGCGTCGCGCGCTGCGTTATAGGCCCGCCGCGAGGCGTCGCGCGCTTCCCGGTAATCCCCCGCTTCTGAGGCGGCCTGGTAAGCAGCAAAAACATCGCTGGTGACTGAGGCATTAGCTGCTACAGGGATCAGCTGGAGTGACATCAAAAATGCCGCAACAAATACAAATCGACCCATGAGCCCCCCCAAACCTGGTGCAACTTATCCGCTATGGTGCCCGCCAGCGCGCGGGTTGGTCAAGTTTCGGGCTCAGACGGCTTTACGACAAACTGTCAGAATGCCTAAGCTCTTGGAAACCTTGGGAGGATGAGAGCATGGGCTTTGCGGAATACGACAATTTTGATGGTCTTGGATTGGCCGCTCTGGTGAAAAAGGGTGACGTCTCGCCCGCTGAGCTTACCGAAGAAGCCATTGGCCGGATTGAGAAGCACAACGGTGCCCTCAATGCGGTGGTCTACAAGGCTTATGCCGATGCCCGTGCTCAGGCCGCTAGCGAGCTGCCGGACGGTCCGTTCAAAGGTGTTCCATTTTTAATCAAAGACCTTGGCGTGACGGTACGCGGCATGCCGCGCACCGACGGCACCCATTTTAATTCCAATGATCCGGACACGGAGGATAATCGCCTCGCCGCCCGATATCGGGACTCCGGTATGGTGTTTCTTGGCAAAACCAACACGCCGGAGTTTGGCATTACCGGGACGACGGAAAGCGCGCGGCTGGGCCCCTGCCGCAATCCTTGGAATACCGATCATATTACGGGGGGATCATCGGGCGGTGCGGCGGGCGCCACGGCGGCGGGTATTGTTCCCCTCGCCCACGCCTCTGACGGGTTGGGCTCCATTCGTATTCCTGCCGCCTGTTGCGGCCTTGTGGGCATGAAGATCACCCGTGATCGCAACCCTCAAGGGCCCGATGATGCAGATCGTGTCATCGGGTTTTCTGTTGATCATGTGGTCTCCCGCACCGTGCGCGACAGCGCCGCGATGCTCGATTGGACCGGCAACCCAGAACCCGACAGCCCTTACGCGCCGCCTCGGAAGGAACGCGCTTATCTGCAAGAAGTCTCTCGCGATCCCGGCAAGCTCAAGATCGGCTTTTATACGGAAACTCCCAGCGGCGATCCTATTGACCCTGAGATTCGCGGTGCGGTGGAAAAGGTGGCGAAGGAGCTGGAAGGCCTTGGGCATCATGTGGAGGAGCGTGGGCTGAATATCAATTATCGCCACCTTTATGCGGCAAGCCGCGCGGTCTCCGGCGGTAATTTTGCCGCGGCGATGCGGGACCGGGTGGCGCGCATGGGCCGTGAGCCGGAAGAACATGAGCTAGAGCCACTGACCTGGCGTAATTGGAAGGGCTCTGAATCGCGCCTTACGGCGGCCGATGTGGGACGCGGTCACCGCGCCTTGCGGGTGCTGAACCGCGAAATTCTCAAGACCTGGACGGACGTCGATGTGATGCTTTGCCCGGTGCTCGGCACCTCAGTGCCTGAAATCGGCTTTTGCGATCCGGTGAACCAGGACCCCGCCACCGTGGATCGCAACCAAGCCAAGACGTTCCCCTTTACGCCGCCTTACAATTTCACCGGCCAACCATCGCTTTCCCTGCCGCTGGCGTGGGATAGCAAGGGCCTGCCCATCGGCATGATGTTCACGGGAGCCTATGGCGATGAAGGCACGCTCTATCGCCTTGCCGGGCAGCTGGAACAAGCAATGCCGTGGGCCGACAAGCGCCCACCCATCTGGGGGTGATTGAACTTAAGGATCTCTCGACCTAGGTTCCGCCCTATGACCATGAAACCCATCCATATTATTGGCGGCGGGCTCGCGGGGTCCGAAGCCGCGTGGCAGGCGGCTGAGCTTGGCGTGCCCGTGGTGCTCCATGAGATGCGCCCCACCCGCTGCACGGACGCCCACAAAACCGGTGGGTTGGCTGAGCTTGTGTGCTCGAACTCTTTCCGTTCCGACGATGCGGAAAACAATGCGGTCGGGCTCCTGCATGAGGAAATGCGCCGCTGTGGTTCTGTGATTATGGCGTGCGGCGACGCGCATCAGGTTCCCGCTGGCGGCGCGCTGGCAGTTGACCGTGATGGCTTCTCGCAAGCTGTCACCACAAAGCTCGAAGCGCATCCCTTGGTGACCATTGACCGCGCTGAGGTCGCCGGCATGCCTCCCGCAGACTGGGACAGCGTCATCGTGGCCACAGGTCCGCTCACCTCGCCTGCTTTGGCTGAAGCCATCGGTGCGCTGACCGGCGAGGAAGAGTTGGCGTTTTTCGATGCTATTGCCCCAATTATCTATGCTGACAGTGTCAATATGGATAAAGCCTGGATGCAATCCCGCTATGACAAGCCCGGGCCCTCGGGCGAAATGGCGGCCTACATCAACTGCCCCATGTCTGAGCAGCAGTACAACAACTTCATTGACGCGCTACTGGCTGGCGAAAAGACCGACTTCAAAGAATGGGAGGGTACGCCCTATTTTGAGGGCTGCTTGCCTATTGAGGTGATGGCGGAACGGGGCCGCGAAACCTTGCGCTTTGGCCCCATGAAACCCGTGGGCCTGACCAATGAGCATGACCCACAAGTAAAACCCTATGCCATCGTACAGCTGCGCCAGGACAATGCCCTGGGCACGCTCTACAACATGGTTGGATTCCAGACCAAGCTGCGCCACGGCTTGCAGACGGAAGTATTCCGTATGATCCCCGGCCTTGAGAACGCGCGTTTTGCGCGCCTTGGGGGGCTGCATCGCAATACCTTTCTCAATTCTCCCAAAGTCCTAGATAATCAGCTACGCCTCAAGGCTGATGTGCGGCTTCGGTTTGCCGGGCAAATCACCGGCGTTGAGGGCTACGTGGAAAGCGCCGCCATTGGCCTTCTGGCCGGGCGCATGGCAGCGGTTGAACGATTGGGAAGCGCGTTGCCTGCGCCGCCCGTTACCACGGCTCTCGGCGCCTTGGTGGAACACATCACTGGGGGGCATATGTCGGACGGCAAGAAATCGTTTCAGCCTATGAACATCAACTTCGGCCTTTTTCCAGATATTGAGGTGCCAAAGCCTGCGGATGGCACGCGCCTGCGCGGCAAGGAAAAAGGTCGCGCGCGCAAACGCGCCCAGTCCGCAAGAGCCCTTGGAGAAATCGATACCTGGGTTGGAAGCGTAACAGCAGCAGCGGCTGAGTAGCGCCCATGAATCTCAACCAAGTAACGATCCCCATCACGAACTTGATCGGTCGGTGGCGTTCTACAATGCACTGGGTCTTAAGTTGATCGTCTATGCCAAACATGGCTACGCGCGATTTGAATGTCCGGGCGGGGCAACGTTTTCTCTCGATAAGGAAGACGGTCCCATTCCCGACCATCCGACAACTATTTTCTTTGAGTGCGAGGACCTGGATCAAACCGTGGCCAAACTAAAATCAAAAGGCGTTGTGTTCGAGCGTGATCCCTTTGATCAGCCATACCTTTGGCGGGAGGCGCACCTACGCGACCCGGATGGGAATCGCATCCGGCTCTACTGGGCGGGGGAAAACAGGCTCAACCCGCCGTGGCGGCTGAAGGACGAAGGCTAACCAAGCCCGCCCATGATAAATTTGAACTGTTTGCGAAACGCCGGGATCTCCGGGTGGATCAGATACGCCTCGCCCGGGCGACTTCTGAGTTGCCGCGCATAGAGATCATAAAACCCTACATAGCTGACCGCCGCACGCGCCGCCTTTGGCAGGCGGGCCATAAGGGGTTTCATGTCTTGCCAATAGTCAACGGCGCGAGCTGAGGCGGCGAACAGGATCGCAAACGCTTTTTGTGACTCTTGCCCCTGAAAGACGGCGTGCGGGTCCAAACCCACATCATCAAAGGCTTCTGCAGGCATGTAGACCCGCCCTTGCCCGGCATGAAACGGGAAGGCGCGGACAAGGCCGGTGATGCCCCAGCAGCGCCCGGCCATGGTTGCCAACTCATCATTAGGCGCGCCGCCGAGTTTGAGTGCTGCGCGAATGACGAGACCCGCGGTGCCATCGCAGTAGTGATCCAGCTCATCCCAAGTGGAGATCACGTGGTCCTCAAGATCACGCTCACGGGCATCGATCATGGTCATGAGGTCTGTGGGCGCAAGAAGATTGCCCTTCAAAAGCGCTGCGACCCCCTCGCCCACCGGGTCTTGCGGGTCGCTTGCTGCCGCGGTCGTAACGAGATCGCGCCACCATTGCAAGCGGACGGCGGCAACCATCGGATCGGTTGTTACGTCGCGCACGCGGGCGATCTCATTTGCAAAGGCATAGAGAGAAATAAGGTAATCGCGCAGCGGTAAAGGTGCCATCAGTGCGGCAAGATAACGATCAGGATCATTTGTCCGAACCGACTCAAGTCGCGTTTCGGAAAATTGTGTCACCGGGTTAGGGCCGCGCCGTAGCGGCCTCATTCACGCCGCTCCAGTCGCGCTTCACACCAAGCATCAGGAGTACGGGAGAGGCGATGAAAATCGAAGAGTACGTCCCCACGATCACGCCCCAGATCATAGCAAAGGTAAATCCACGGATCACTTCACCGCCAAATGTATAGAGCGCAATGAGCGCCAACAGGGTTGTCAACGAGGTCATCAATGTGCGTGACAGGGTGTCGTTGATAGATGTATCCAGCAACTCCGGCAGCGGCATTCGTTTGTACTTGCGCAGGTTCTCTCGCACGCGGTCAAAGACCACCACTGTATCGTTCAAGGAATACCCGACGATAGTGAGTAGCGCAGCGACGATGGAGAGATTGAACTCCAGGCGCAAAAGTGAAAACACACCAATGGTCAGCACCACGTCATGGACCAATGCGGCCACTGCGCCGAGGGAGAACTGCCACTCAAAGCGGAACCAGATGTAGATAAGCACTGCCAGCACGGCAACAATGACGGCGGTGGCCCCCGCTGTCACAAGTTCTCCGCTGACCTTGGGCCCGACAACTTCGGTGCGCCGAAATGTAATATTTGGAAATGCTTCGGTCAGCGCGGCTTGAACGGTTTCAACCGCATTGCGTTGAGCAAGTTCGCCCTCGCGGCCTTCGCCGGCTTGGGCTTCCACGCGGATCAGGACGTCATTGATATTGCCAAAAGCCTGCACTTGAACATCGCCAAGTCCCAATGCCCCAACAACGCTCCGGATGGCGTTCAGATCGGCAGCGTCTTCTGTTGAAACCTCCACCAGAGTGCCGCCTTGAAAATCAATGCCGTAATTCAACCCCTGCACAAAGAACAGCCCCATTGAGGCAAGCATTAGGAATGCCGACACAGTCATGCTCACAAAGCGCAGGTGAATGAACCGGAAGGAGGTCTTCTGTGGAATCAAGCGCAGTAACATTTTTTTGTCCTATCCCTAAATGGGAAGATGTTTTGGCTTGGCGGTGCGCAACCACGTAGCGACCAAAAGCCGAGTGAATGTAAAGGCGGTAAAGACCGAGGTAATAATACCGATGCCGAGGGTGACGGCAAAACCGCGGATTGGGCCTGCGCCCAATTGGAACAGGATTACCGCTGCAATGAGCGTCGTTATATTGGCGTCCAAGATGGTGCCCAGCGCTCGGCTATAGCCGGTCTCAACGGCGTTGATGGGCGTTTTTCCTGCGGCGACTTCTTCACGAATGCGCTCAAAGATGAGCACATTCGCATCCACCGCCATACCAATGGTCAAGATAATCCCGGCAATCCCCGGCAGTGTCAGCGTGGCCTGGAACAATGACAAAGCCCCGGTGATGAGAACCAAATTCACCACCAGTGCGATATCGGCGTAAACGCCGAAAAGACCATATGCGGCAATCATAAAAATGATCACCAAAGCAAACCCGATCATCGACGCATATTGACCAGCGTTGATGGAATCCTGACCCAGATCCGGTCCCACATTGCGTTCTTCAATAATGGTGAGTGATGCCGGCAATGCGCCCGCCCGTAATAAGATGGCGAGGTTGTTCGCCGCCTCGGGGGTAAAGTTGCCGCTGATTTCGGCATTGCCGCTTGGAATGTGCTCGTTAATGTTGGGCGCGGTGATGACAACGTCATCAAGAACCACGGCAAAGCGCCGGCCTACGTTGTCACGTGTGATCCGCGAGAATATTTGCGCCCCTTGGGTATTGAACCGAATGGACACGATGGGTTCGCCGGTCCGCTGGCTAAACCCTGGCTGCGCATTGACCAGATTGTCGCCGTCGATCAGTACCGCGTTGCGCACAACAATATAGGGCTCACCCGGGTTTGACGTGGGCAAGACCTCAGATCGGCTCGGCACATTGCCATCGAGCGCCACACTGATTGGCACTTCGAAGTCATGCATACGGAACTCAAGCCGTGCGGTGGTATTGAGGATATCGGTATCAATCTGGCCACCGGGCACTTGCACGATTATACGATCACGGCCCTGCCGCTGAATGGTCGGCTCGTTGGTGCCGAACTCATCAACGCGCCGTCTTACCACTTCGATGGATTGATTGACGGCTTGAGTGGTCAATGCGGTTTGTGCTTCTTCGGTCAGAACCACCGATATGAGACCATCATCGGTGCTTGAAACTAGAATATCAGTTCCGCCGCCCGCCCCGATGGCAAAGTTGCCGGTTGTGATGGGTTCACCAAGGTCGTTGATGACCTGCTCTGCCAGTGACAATTGGGCCGGGTCTCGCACACGCACGCGCAGCTGCTGGTCCACCACATCAAGGCCGGTATAGCCAATATTATTGCTCAGCAATCCTGTGCGCACTTGATCTTCAAGGTTTTCAAGGCGCTGCTCGAAAATCTCGCTGATCTCAACTTGCAACAGCAAATGCTGTCCGCCTTTGAGATCGAGCCCCAGGTTGAGCGTGTTGCTCATAAACTGAGGCAATTGGTCCCGCATATTCTCGGGCACCGCATTGGGAATCGCGAAGATGAACCCCAGCACGCAGACGCCGAGAATCAGCAGAGTTTTCCAAGTCTGAAAATAGAGCATGTAAGGGTGTCCGGTGTGTTAGCGGATTAGTCGTTGGCAGCTGTTGGGGCGGGTTCGCCCTTGGCGCGGACATCTGTCACGGTTTGCTTGATCACACGGACCCGGACATTTTCAGCGATCTCAACCACGGCTTCAGTATCATCCACAACTTTTGTGACTTTGCCGATGATCCCGCCAGAGGTCACCACCGTGTCACCGCGGCGAATGGCGGCGACCATGGTTTGGTGCTCTTTCATGCGTTTGTTCTGAGGGCGGATAAGCAGGAAGTACATGATGGCGAATATCGCGCCCATCATCAGAATGGTGGTAAGTCCTTGGTCCATTTTTCTTCAATCCCTGAAGCTGTTGGTGGCGCAAATCGGCCACGAAACGTTTCGGCGCGGACTATAGCCGCGCGCCCGCCCTTTGCAAGCGTCCCCTGAGGGTTCCAGATAGGATTTAAGTGGTGGTTTGCCTAGGCCCCGGCAAGAAATTGGGCTGGATTGACGGCGCGGCTGTTGCGGCGGACCTCAAAATGCACCTGAGGTTCGCTCACCCGCCCTGAGCGGCCAGAAAGTGCCAGAACCTGGCCCTGGGTCACCACTGCACCCTGGGCGACGTTGAGCCTTGAATTGTGGGCATAGGCCGTGACATATCCGCTGTCGTGGCGGATCAGGATCAAATTGCCGTAACCAGGCACTTCATTACCGGAATAAATTACCACCCCCGCATCGGCGGCATGGACCGGCGTGCCCACGGGAACTGAGATATTGATGCCATCATTGTGTTGGCCGCCATCCTTGGGGCCAAAGTCTGAGATGACCTGCCCATCCACCGGCCACCGGAAGCCCTGGCCCGACCGAGGCGGCGGCGCAAGCTCGCGAGCCGATACCACATTGGCGGGTTGCGGTGTGATCCGGCGCGGCTGCGGTGCAGTGCGCTCTTGAGGCCGCGACGTCGCTGTTGAGCGCGGCTGTGCCGCTGCCACATTTCGGCTGATGCCATTGGTCGCCGGGGTTGCCGCCGTCCAAGGCAAAGTAATTTGATCACCCACATCAATGTGATCAGCACGGCGAATGCGGTTCTGACGTGCAAGCTGACGCGTTGATACATCATAGCGGGCTGCGATCACCGACAGGCTTTCGCCGCGGCGCACAGTGTGGGTGGGCGGACCAGGAACCGTCAGCTCCTGGCCAACAAAAATCGTATAAGGCGCGCGAATGTTATTGGCGCTGGCAAGGGCACGAAACGGCACATCGTTGCGTAAGGCGATTTCAGACAATGTATCACCTCGGCGTACGCGAACTTCTTGAGGCCCGTTGGCGCGCGCATGATCTTGCACTTGCGTATTGCGATGTGTGCTTGGCCAATCGGCATAAAATGCCCGGCCACAGCTTTGCAAGCCCGTCGCCACCAAAGCGATCAGTGCAATCTTTGTCAGCTGTTTGATCTGTACCTGCCGACCCATCGAACCCTTCCTTCTCAGCGCATTATAAGATTGCGCCATTGGTGCGGTCCTTTGTGTAGAAGGTCAGGCCTCGTTGGGGCGTCCCGCCACCAATGGTACGAACCGGACTGGCAACAAAGGCTCTTGCGTGAGCCCGTCTTCAGTCTTTTTGATCCGCATCAGGGTCTGGTCTTCTACTGACCGCCCCACAGGAATAATCATCCAACCGTCAATTTTCAGTTGATGAATTAGTTCGTCTGGTACGGATTCAGCTGCTGCGGTCACAATTATCCGATCAAACGGCGCTTGTTCGGGCCAACCCTTTGTTCCGTCACCAGTTTTTGTAGTGATATTTGTGAGGTCCAATGCGCGAAAGCGCGCCTCCGCTTGGCTCAAAAGAGTGCGATATCTTTCCAGAGAGTAAACGCGGCGACATAGGCGCGCTAAAACAGCGGCTTGATACCCTGAGCCGGTGCCAACTTCCAGGACCTTCATGCGCGGGCCGACACCAAGCGCTTGGGTCATGAATGCTACGACAAATGGTTGCGAGATTGTCTGGCCGCATTCGATCGGCAGCGCGTGATCATCATAGGCTTGTTCCTCAAACTGATCAGGTACAAAGACGTCGCGCGGTGTGCGCTCTAACGCAGCCAAGACCCGCGGGTCCGATATGCCGCGCTTTCGGAGCTGCATTACGAGCTCGATCTTGCGCGTATCAATCTTGTCTTCAGCTGTCATTTTGGTTTGCCAAGTTCTGGGGGTAATGCGTCCAATGTTTCAGATAACTGCAGGTTGGCACTTGGCTCTGTCAGATTCATGTGAAGCGGTGTTACAGAAACGCGGCGATGCCACAGGGCATGTCGATCTGTCCCTTCTTTGGGCGCAAACACTGCCGGCGGCTGAAACCCCAACCAGAAATACGGCATGTTTCGCCCGTCCACACGCTCAATCAATCTTAGGGCAGACGCGTCGCGTTTGCCTTGGCGGGTAATTTCAACGCCCGATACCTTCTCAGGTGCGCAGCCAGGGAAGTTGATGTTGAGCAGCACAGGATCAGGCCACCCGCTGGACCAAAGCCGTTCTATCAAACCCGGTCCATGACAGGCGGCGGTTTGCCATGGCGGTGTACGACCGTTTTCCCAGTCATAGCTCTGGCTGAGAGCAATCGAAGGAATGCCCAGCACGGTACCTTCCATCGCGCCCGCTACGGTGCCGGAATAGGTTACATCATCCGCGACATTGGCACCGCGGTTGACGCCGGACAAAACAAGTTGCGGCGGGTGATCTTTCATTATGTGATGCACGGCCATGACGACACAATCGGTCGGCGTGCCCAGTACCGCATAGCGCTGCTCACCCATCTCCCTTATGCGCAAAGGTTCATGCAGGGTGAGTGAATGGGAGGCACCGCTTTGTTCGGATTCTGGTGCCACGATCCAAACATCGTCCGACAAGGCGCGCGCCATCTCCTCCAATGTTTCCAGTCCCGGCGCATGTATACCGTCATCATTGGTTAGAAGGATGCGTACTCCAGCCAGAGGCTTCATGGCTTATTCGGCTTTCCCAATCGTTTCACGGCCGCCCATGTAGGGAATGAGCGCATCAGGGATGGTGATTGAGCCATCTTCCTGTTGGTAGTTCTCCAAAATCGCGACAATTGTTCGGCCAATGGCTAGGCCTGACCCATTGAGCGTATGGACGAAGTGAATCTTTTTCTCACCGTCAATGCGGTAGCGCGCGTTCATGCGGCGGGCTTGAAAGTCCCCGCAATAGGAGCAGCTGGAAATCTCGCGATAGGTATTTTGTCCGGGCAGCCAAACTTCGATGTCATAGGTCTTTTGCGCCGAAAACCCCATGTCGCCGGTACAAAGGGTCATCACGCGAAAGGGAAGCTCCAAGCGCTTCAACACTTCTTCGGCAGCCGACAACATGCGATCAAGTTCAGCCAGCCCCTCGTCCGCAGTGGTGATGGAGACCAGTTCCACTTTTGAGAACTGATGCTGGCGGATCATGCCGCGGGTATCTTTGCCCGCCGACCCGGCTTCTGAGCGGAAGCAAGGTGAATACGCCGTATAGCGAATGGGAAGCGTTTTGCCGCTGAGGATTTGCTCCCGCACCAAATTTGTCAGCGGCACCTCTGCGGTCGGTACAAGCCAAAACCCATTTTCAGTGCGAAACAGATCCTCCGCAAATTTTGGCAACTGACCTGTCCCGAATACGGCATCATCGCGCACCAAAGCAGGTGGGACAATTTCCTCGTAGCCAAAATTG
>JAJFIK010000016.1 GCA_021775005.1 Rhodospirillales bacterium | reverse complement strand
AATGACAATTTGGGAGATGTGCACCACGACGTCGATTCAGCGCTCGCAAGGCTTGCACCACTCTTCATAAAAAAGCCATCAGGCGACGTTGAACCATTCTAGATAAAGACAAGGACATCGAGCATGCTATTTACACTGCGTTTCGCCCGACCGATTCCCTTTGTCCTTGCATGCTTGATGTCCGCATTGGTCACCGCCTGCACGTCGCCGATCTATGGTCTTGGCGAACGATCTGCTGCACTTTGCGCGAATGCAATCACTGAAAATTTTCATGATACATTGGTTCCACGGGAAGGCGATGTTGTTTGCGTTGAAGGGTACTTAGGGCGAAGCACCACATTTGATTTTGTTGCCATAGCCGCAGAACGAAGCGCTGAAGATGAAACCCGCCGCGTACTTCTAGTAGCGGACGATGACCTCTCGCATTATCAAACCGCAAGCCGCATTCGAGCAATTGGAACGGTCGCGCGCCCAAGTGGTTGTCACGAAGAAGGCCTGCAAGATGACTCGCCTTGTTGGGACGGAAGCACCAATGTCTTTTTGGAAGTTTACGAAGTTCAAATCGAAGCACGCAATTATGCTGAAGAAGGGTGCCAAATGGCTCCCATTGATTTGATCCTCAAAGATCCACTTCAGTTCGCGTACCAGTACATTTGCGCGGATGGTATTGTCCGTATCCAAGGAGATATGATCAACATACTACCAGCACGATCGCTCGATGACCTCGAAAATCACGTGATCGACTGGGGGGCCTTGCGCGAGTACAATTTTCAAAGTGGAGTTCAAATTCATCTCGAAGGGCTCTTAGTGCCCGACGAAAGTTGCGTCGGTCCGCAAACCCTCTGCCTCTTCACACCAAGACCTTTTGAATTCACTGATGCCACGGCAACTCTAAGCGAATAGGAATCGCTACAATATCGGTATGTTGAAGTTTGGCCTGAGAGCGATGTTTTGACCGCCCCTACTCCCGACCGCGGAAGATAACCTGCTCGTTGTCTCTTACAAAGCCAAGCTCGGTGCGGGCGCGCTCATCAAGCAAGTCGCGATCCACCATGGGCGGGCTGAGAAGCTGAACATCCCGGGCCATGCGCGCGTGCTCTGCGCCAAGGCGATCACGTTCAATTTCCAACGCCGCAATCTCTTGAGAATTATCCACGAGCGCCAAAAGCCCGTGAGCGCCGATAAGGGCGTTGTGGCCGGTGTAGACAAACGCCGCTAAAAGCCCCGCTAACAGCGCGACTTGGCCCCAACTTGCTGATCTATTTCGCTCGCTCATGACCTCGTGAGAGAATCACGGGTGATTCGCTGGGTCAAGCTTTGTGCGGCAATTATCCCTGATCTATCAATGTGTTAACGCGCGTTAAGACTTTAATAGGTCAGCTCTTCCAGCAGCACAGTGTGGGCTTCCACCTCATCGGGATAGAAATGAATGTCACGCCATGTGCCTTCTGAATAAAGCGGTACCTGGTCGCCCATATTTGGGTGCCCGTCTTGCGTCGCGTTGCCATAGGCGAGGTAGCCGCGCGCCCGGATCTCAGCACCAAATTCAATGGCCGCGACATAACTCGTGCCGGAAATGTTGACCATGACACCGGGCTGACCTGAGGGGCGCCACCCGCCCACGCGGAACGATCCGATGGCACCACTGCCCGCGCTTGAAGGCAAATTGTGCGGGCCATAGATAATGCGCCGCGCATCCCCCCACGGCACATTGAGCGGCTGGCCTGCTTCATCCATTTGCGCGATCACTCCGCGCATGCCGGCGATGGCCGCGCCAGGGTCTGCGATGCCGCGCGGTGTTGCCAGTGGCTCGGTTGCTGACCAGGGCTCTGCAAACACGCCGTCCCGTCCCATGGCAATGACCCAGTTGTGAAACAAAACCGCGCCTTCGCTTGCGCTGAGAGTTTGCCCGTCCCATGCGTCAAGCACATCGGCTGCCTCAACAAGCCGGCCATCGCCCACGCGGCGCAAGATGGCGATCAGATCAGGCATAATGCGCCGTGCGGTCTCAGATGTTGTGTCATTGGCGTAGGTCACCAATTCATCAAAGCTGATGTCGTCATCTGCCATCAACAATCGTGCAGAATGTTGCGGGCGAAAGGCCATGCCCTCCGGCGCGAAATAGGCCGGATAGTCGCGCGCGTTCAGGATTTGCGGGAAGGTGGAGGTCCAGGGCGGATCATTGGCATTTTGCAAAAAGCCGCTTGGCGGATTGCGGAACCGGGGCAGTTCAGCAAAGGCGTGGTATTCAGTCCAAAGGGTGTCGCGGGTGTTGCCCGGCACGGTTTGGCCCCAATAGGCGACGTCACCCCCGTTACGTTGCGGCATTGCCGCATTGAAGAAATAACCAATGTCGCCATGGCGATCGGCATAGATGGTATTGAACATGGGCATCTGCAGGGCCGAAACGGCGGCGGTAAATTCATCCAGGTTTCTAGCGCGACCCATCTCCACATATTGCGAAAATATCTGCGCGCCTTCGAGCCCGGCAATGCGCAACGCCAGCGCCCGATCACCCTCCATAGCGAACACCGGCCCAAACAGCGAATTCATAATGGTGACGGTTTCTTCGGCAAGGCTGCCATCGTCTTGCAACACGTTGATCGTCACGGTGGAGACATCAAAGGCGGTGTCTTCGCCATCGAGCATATAACCGCCACTGGCGCTGAGCTGAAGATCATAGGTGTCCATACCGTCATAGGTATTCACCGTGTGGGTCCAGCCGAGATAGTCATTAAAGGCGATGGCCAGAAACGGCGTCCCCAAAAGGGTCACGCCATAGGCGTTTAAATCCGGGCCGCTCAAATGCGCCTCGGTAAAGAAAAACAGGTCGAACCACGGCAGGTGCGGATTGGCGAGCAGCATGGCGTTGCCACTCGTCGACCGTGATGGCGCCACCGCCCAAGCGTTGGAGCCGCGCTCTTTGTCGCCCTCAGGTTGCCTTACAGGGGCGGGTTCAGAAACCGCCGTGGGCGACATGCCCGCGCCCGCTTGCACCGCGGCGGTCCAGGCGGCTGCTTCGTCCTCAAGGCCGCGCGCAACGAAGGTTAAATGGATCGCCCATTGGGTGTGGGCCAGTGGATCGGTGGGCAAGATAGGCAGCGCGCGTTCGCGCTCATCATTCAGCGCCTCTGGATGCGCGGCGGCATAGTCATTCATGCCTTGGGTGTAAGCGATGAGGAAGTTTTGATATTCCTCTGACTGCGCATCCCACCATGCTTCTGCGCGGGCGGGAACTCCGGCCAAATGGGTGAGCTGATCGCGTTCAAGAAACTCAGCGCCCCAGTATTCAGCGGCCCGCCCCCGTGCGCGACCATAAAGCTCTAAAATCAAATCCCCATGAAGCTGCATATGCGACCAGCCAAGACCATAGAATAGACCTTCGGTGCTGGCGGCTTCGACATGCGGCACGCCCCATTCGTCCCAGCGAATGTTGGTAATACGGCTGAGGTCAATCTCCGTCGCACTCGTCTCGGTGTCCGTTGCCGATTGTTCCGCATCGCCGCAGGCCGCGAGCAGCGCTGCCGCAAATGCCAATGTGAGAATACGCAGTATCATGGGGGCCTCCGTTGCATGGTGGGCGCAGTATACCCAATGCCCGGCGCGCGCCAATGCGGCATCATTGGCGGAACGGTGGCATAGGGCGTGGATAGAATTCGTTGCCCGCGCTCAACATTGTAAGGCAGGCGCGGCGCGGCCCGGCGCACATTTTGTGCATTTGCGGGACATCACGAGCATATGCTAAAAGTTATTCCCGCGCTTCTCCGCAGCCATAGGATGTGTCCTTCAGCCCCTATATTTGGGCGGCGCCAAGAGGAGGAACCAAGATGCGCTATGAGGGAAAAACCGTTGGTGAGGCCATGCGCAAAGCGCTCGGCATGGAACCATTTGATCCGGAGCAGAAGATGGCCAAGAAGCCCAGCAGCTTTGGCAAACGGAATTCGTTCGCAAAGACGACATCGGCTTCAAAACTCGGCAAACCGCACGGCCTCAACAAACAGGGCGAGGCAGCATCGAACGTAGACGTCTCGCATACCCACCTTGAGACCCTGCGAAGGCAAGCTGAGCGAAACGCAAGATCAGCGCTTAGCAATGCGGACATGTCACCAGGCGCATTGGAGGAGGGCTATTTGGAGCTCTACTACACTGACACTGGAGAAATCCTTCGACTTTCCGGAAGCAATGCCGGACGCGGTTACTATGACAGCCAAGGCGAAGCGCATTTTGAATATTCTGCAAACAACTATACGGCCCGTCCTTTCTGGGTGCTCGTTTGGGGCCATAGCCACCCGGCAAGGAATAGAGGTGAGCCACCCCGCTCAAGAAGAGGATTAAGCAGAAACGACGAGGGCCTACTTGAGACTGCGCCGGTTTACATCAAGTACGGTGCGAACAACTACTTCCCGCACAGAGGCCGAAACTATCAGCAATTCAGCTGATAGAGACATGAGAGATTGGAGTGACATCCGATGGTAGAACTGCATTCAACGACCCACGTGTCTTTTCTTATGCTCGGGTTCTTCGTTTTGGTGTCATGCAACCCTGCAGATGACAGCAGCGCCCTTGCCTGCGAAGACGTTCCCCTCGAAGCGTTGTTGGATGATCCATTTGCGTTTGATGGTCACTACATCTGCACCCAAGGCCTTGCAGACCTTGGCTATAGTACCAAACTGCTGACCACTCTCGAACGGGAGGCCAGCTGGTCGCAAGGTGCGCGGTTAAGCATCCCTCTTACCCATGAAGAATTGCTGGCGCGCGGAATACGTCAACGTGACGTGCTGCGTATTGAAGGTGTCTTTCAACTGGATGAACATTGCGCATCCATCTACAATGCAGATGAACCAGAACCACATCTTCGCGGATGCTTTCCTACAAACCTTCCGGCCACTTTCAACAATGCCGTTATCGAAATTCTTGAACGCTACGATGCCTGGTCTGAATGCCAACATGTACCGATTGAGGAAATCTATGAGGACCCAGCGGCGTTCGACGGTCAACTATTGTGTACCAGCGGCGAGATCGCTTGGCAGGACGACTTTTTGATTGCGGTCCCATTGGGCATGGCAATTGATGCACACACAACCCATCGCATGGACCTGGAATATTCTGCCTATGCGGAATTTGATACAATGCATGCACCACAAAGCCAATTTGATGTAGCGGGTATTCTAACAGTCAATCACGAATGCGGCCCCAGCGTGCAAATGACTTTGGGGGGAGGCGTTCCTGAGTATCCAGTGTGTACACCGCCGTTTGGCCTCAACGTTCTGGAACTTCAGTGGACATCGCGCGTTGACCCGGCGGCAAACTGCCAAACAGTCGAATTGGCTGATGTCTATGGCGATCCCGCCGCGCACGAGGGGCAAGTGATCTGTTCATCAGCAGAATTTACCGCGTACCATTATGAAAACGGTGAAATTGAACATTTCACAGTCGATCCCATTACTGGATCAGCTAACCTTCTTGCCCGACCCGTAACGCAAGACACCCCAAGTGGCATGCAGGAGAGTTTGACGAACGGTAGCACACAAATGTCGTTCATCGGTTACTTCGATACCTATGAGGAATGCCTTATTGAAGGCCACCCCATGCGTCGTGACGTTGAGCTGAACCCCGAAGATAGCCTCGCTTGTCATCCCCATTTTCATTGGTGGATATTCGCCGTTGAGCCAATGGCGCAATAATGACAAATCTCCGAGCAAATTGCGGCCGATGCTGCTTCCCACGAAGCGGTGGAAGTCGGCAGAACAATGAAGCCAATCGTGGCGACACCAGACATGCCTGGAGGTCGCGTCTTCGACGATGCACGCACATACGATTCGATGGATGACATGCGGAGGGGTTGATATGAGTTGTTCAATGCTGCGGCTTTGGGTGATCGTTGGATTGGCGACATCACTTACCGCCTGTGAGCAACGAGGCAGGCAAGACCCCCAGGAGCATCTGGCCTGCCAAGAAGTATCGATCGATGCGATATATGCGGACCCCATTTCCTACAACGAGCAGGTTGTGTGCACAGTGGGTACATTGAGCATTACTGATACAGGCATTGCCATACATCCGCATGACCGCTCAGGCAGCGATTTGTATGACGTTAGAATTCGCCCGCCAATTTCCTTTGATGAAGCCCGACAGGCGGAACTACAAATCGGGCGATCAAGTTCATCGGAGGTAGAAAATCCCCACATTACACTTACCGAAATTGACCGAGCGCGAAAACGTGCAATATTTGATGCCGCAACATGGATAGGGCGTGCGGATGTCTCTCCGAGTGCGTATGAGATTGCGGTTGCATACGTCCTCGACAAGCGAACGGGTGAGACCCTCACTCTAGAAGGAACTCGCCGGGAATGGCACCAAGTTAGTGATATTCGCTATTACTTCCAAAACGGTCCGGCCGGATTTGAGTTTCGGTTCCGTGAGCCTCTGGTTTCATCAATCCACGTTCTCTTAGCAACGGCACCCCCAAGCCAGCCGCGCAGGCGGCCCGCATGTTGCCCGCCAGGCAGGACGGCGGGAGCGATTAAATGAGAACATGAGTACAGGAAGAAATGGGCATGGCGATGACATTCTTGCACGGCAAGCCCCGTTACTCATCAAGACACCTTCGGGTCTGGTCAGGCGATTTTGAGAGCAGGAGAAACATTAATGGCTAGGGGATCAGGCGCAAACTTGTTGGGCACAGCGACCACATTGGTCTTGCTGGCGCTCTTTGGTTCCGCATGTTCGCCGGAGAGCGAATCAACACAACTGAGCGAAGAGAACTTGTGTGCCAATCCCATCTCATCAAACTTTGATGTTACATTACGCAACCACATTGGCGACTTGGTTTGCATAGAAGGCTACCTCGGACGAAGTTCGACCTTCAACTATGTTGCGGTCGCCGGACGGTCCGACGAACCCTCTCAAGCACGTCAAATACTTTTAGTATCGCCCGAACGACTGTCTGAACATTCATCGGGCGCGAGGGTAAGAGCTATCGGCGTTGCGTCAACGCCGGCCGAATGCGCAGATGCTAAATGGGATCAACTATCCCCGTGTTGGGATGGCCCATCCAATCTGGTATTCACTGCACAGGAATTGCAGATATCAGTACGGAACCTTCAGATGGAGCGGTGCCGGTTAGTCAACTTCAGCCAGCTAACGGCACAGCCACTCATATTCGCCTATGAGCACATATGCACGAATGCTATTGCCCGATGGATTGACGACGAGCTCCATGTCAGAGACACAACTGAACCTATAGATGCGCCAGCCGCACGGATCGATTGGGGCGATATTCACAATGACAGGCCCATTTCGAAAACGATCGCCCGATTCGTATCAGCGGATACCTCATCCCAGACGAAAACTGTGTGGGGCCAACGGATCTCTGCCTCGTCGGGCCCTATCCATATCGATTGGAAGGCAGTGACTATCAATTCGTTGAATAGGAAACCCGAAAGTAGCAGCGCTAACCCGCGACGCTCTCCACCCCCATGAAGCAGCGCATTGCCGGGTCAAGGCCGTTGTCGATCTGTGCTGCCATGCTGTCGCGCATCCAATCAGCCCACTCTGCTTCGGGAATAACTTTGAACCCTTCGCTTTCATAGAACGGTCGGTTCCACGGCACCTCAGTGAAAGTGGTAAGGGTGACGCGCGTTGCGCCTTTAGCAAATCCAAACGCCGTTGCTTCTTTAAGAAGAGCGCGGCCAAGGCCCTTGCGGCCATGATCAGGGTCCACGTTCAATTCCGCCAGGAAGAAATCTTCGTCGTGCCAATCGCACGCAGCAAACCCCACTGGCGCCCCGTGATGGGTCGCAACCCAAAGCAGCCCCGTGCGGGCGCAATCTTGCAAAAACCCAAGCGGCGTGACCACACTTAAGTCGATGGTGGAGGCGCCAAGGCCGGGGTGGCCCTGGAAGGCGCTTGCGGCGCGGCGCTCAATCTCCGGCAAACCGGCACAGTCGGCTTGGGTCGCCAAACCGATGTCATAGCCCGCCGGCAATCCGGTCATGCGCGCAGCACGCTCCGCCCGGCATAAACCGCGGACTGATCAAGCTCTTCTTCAATGCGCAGGAGTTGATTGTATTTCGCCAGACGTTCAGAGCGCGACAGGCTGCCGGTTTTGATCTGCCCGCAATTGGTCGCCACCGCCAGATCAGCAATGGTGCAATCTTCCGTCTCGCCCGAACGATGGGACATGACAGCAGTAAAGCTCGCCTGATGGGCCATTTGCACAGCGGTCAGAGTTTCCGTCAGCGTGCCGATTTGGTTGACCTTAATGAGGATTGAATTGGCTGCATGGGACGCGATGCCTTCTGCCAAGCGCGCAGGATTAGTGACGAACAAATCGTCGCCCACGAGCTGTACTTTGCCGCCGAGTTTTTGCGTGAGCAGGCGCCAGCCATCCCAATCATCTTCCGCCATGCCGTCTTCAATGGACAAGATCGGGTAGCGATCACAAAGGCTGGCGAGGTAATCGACCATTCCCGCGCTGTCGAGGGATTTGCCTTCTCCCTCAAGGGCATAGGCGCCATCTTTAAAGAATTCAGTTGAGGCAGAATCAAGCGCCAGCCAGACATCATCGCCAGGTTTGCGCCCGGCCCCTTCGATGGCCTTCATAACAAACCCGATGGCTTCATCGGTGCTTGAGACGTTCGGCGCAAAGCCTCCTTCGTCACCCACATTGGTGTTGTGGCCGGCGGCTTGAAGTTCCTTTTTGAGGGTGTGAAAAATCTCCGCGCCCCATTGCAACCCTTCGGCAAAAGTATCTGCCCCCACCGGCATGATCATAAACTCTTGAATGTCCACCGGGTTATCGGCGTGGGCCCCGCCGTTGATGATATTCATCATCGGCACCGGCAAGACCCGCGCATTGGTGCCGCCGACATAGCGATAGAGGCCGAGCCCGCTTGCCTCAGCTGCGGCTTTGGCCACCGCCAGGCTGACACCCAGGATGGCATTGGCGCCGAGGCGGGATTTGTTCTCGGTGCCATCAAGATCGATCAGAACTTCGTCAATATGGACCTGATCTTCTGCATCAAAGCCTGAGAGTACATCAAAGATTTCCGTGTTCACCGCTTCCACGGCATCAAGGACACCCTTGCCATGGTAGCGCTCCCCGCCATCGCGCTTTTCCATCGCCTCGTGCGCGCCGGTAGAGGCGCCAGAGGGAACGCCGGCCCGGCCCATGGAGCCGTCTTCCAGTACCACATCCACCTCAACCGTGGGGTTGCCCCGGCTGTCGAGAATTTCGCGGGCGGCAATATCAAGAATGGCGGTCATAAAGGGCTCCGAGATCAGCGTTGATGATGTGCCGGTGGTTTAGCCGATTGGGGCCCCGCGCGAAAGACCCTAGCCCAGTGCTGAGTCTATGAGGCGCTCAACGAGCGCCGCGCCGGACCAGGAGATCGCCGGAATGCCGAGGTAAAACCCAAGCCGCGTCATGGTAGAGCCATCAAGGGGCCATTCGCGGATTGACTCAATATAGCTGCGATAGGCCATGAGTTGCGGGAATCGCTCACCGCCGCCGTCTACGATAACCTCGCGCTCACGCGCCAGCTCGGCGTTAACCCAGTCCAGTTTCTCATGCTTGGCATTTTTGATCTGCCGGTGAATGCCCTGGATGGGCCAGATCATGCCGACAATCGCCACCAGCAATGTAAGGAGCCCAACGCCAAGGACCAAATACAGCAGCCCCGACCCAAACAAAAACAGCGACAAGATTACGGGGATGCCCACGCCATTCAAAACATTCGTCAGGCCCAACTGTGTGAACGGCACAAGGCTCTTGGGGTCAAAAACGGCGCTCCGCACCACATGCCGCGCAAGCGCGCTGAAACGGCGCGCTTCTGTAATCGATGCAAAAATCCACACGCCACCGTAAAACCCAATAAGAAGCTCAGAAATGCGGTGGCCCCAAACTTCAATTGTGTAGAATTCAATGGCAAATGGCGAATAGATATGATCACGCCAAACTTCCGTGCTGAAAAATGGCGTCATCAATAAAAAGACTGCGCCAAAAAAGCCTGCGAGCAAATACCAGTGCTGTGGATAGCGGCCAATCTTTGAGAGTTTCTGCTTCACATGCTCAGCGGGCTCCACAAAAGGCAGCAATCTGGCGGCGTTGCGGCGCGCGGACCGCACCAAGGTTACAAACGCGGCGGGCATATAAAACACTAGCAGTATGTGCAGGAGCAGCTGGAAATACCCATAAGGGTCGAAATCGTCTGGCGCCAGAATGTCATCCATGCGGCCGGTGGCAACTTCAGCAATGGTCACAAATAAAATGATCACCGACGCGACGGCCGCCGCGGTTAAAAACGGATGGATGGGGATGGTGCTAAACAAACGCTCGACCATAAGCCGGCCCGCCCCACGCGCTTTGCGGCGACCCCGCTGTTTGCTTGGCACCCGGTTTTGAGTGGACGTCGGCCTATCGGCGTTTGGCGAGGGCATCGAACTCCATCAGGGTTTGAAGAAGCGCTTCAAGTTCTGACAAGGGCACCATGTTGGGCCCGTCTGAGGGGGCGTTGTCCGGGTCTTCATGAGTTTCAATGAAAACCGCCGCAACACCAACGGCCACAGCCGCGCGCGCCAGTACCGGCACATATTCCCGCTGCCCGCCAGATGATGCACCCTGCCCGCCCGGTTGTTGCACCGAATGCGTCGCGTCAAACACCACCGGCGCGCCGGTGGCTTTGAGTTCGGGCAGCGCCCGCATATCTGAAACTAATGTGTTGTAGCCAAAAGATGCGCCGCGCTCGGTGAGCAACACATTGGGGTTGCCCGCGCCGGTCAATTTCGCCACTACGTTTTTCATATCCCATGGCGCGAGGAACTGGCCTTTTTTGACGTTGACCACTTTACCCGTCGCCGCCGCAGCCAGCAGCAAGTCCGTTTGCCGACAAAGAAAGGCTGGAATTTGCAACACGTCCACCGCTTCGGCGGCTTGGGCGGCTTGTTCTGCCGTGTGCACATCGGTGAGCACGGGCAAGCCAACACTCTCGCGGATTTCAGCAAAGATCGGCAAAGACCCTTTGAGCCCCAGGCCGCGCGCCGCATCGACGGAGGTGCGGTTGGCTTTGTCGAAACTTGTCTTATAGATGACGCCAAGCCCCAGGCGCTCGCCGATCTCTTTGAGCGCCGTTGCCATCTCAAGCGCATGAGCGCGGCTTTCCAGCTGGCACGGCCCGGCAATGAGCGTGAAGGGTTTATCGTTGGCGATCTCAAGGGCACCGACTTTGACGGAGGCATTAGGCTTCATGCGTTTGCTTTCTTAAGGGCGCTCGAACCAGATAAAAGGGGAGCTACCCATATCGTTTCCCCGCACCTCTGGGCAAGGGCGGCGGGCCAAAGGCGTTAATCCACAAACAAAACCGTCATCCCGGGGCGAACCGCATGGTTCGAGCCCGGGATCTCAAGGCCATAACAGGATCAAGATTCCGGGTCCAACAAGTCGCAGCAAAGCCTACAGCTTTGGCGTCTTGTAGCGCCCGGAATGACGGGAAGACACAAACGGCAAGGGCGGCGGGCCAAAGGCGTTAACTGCTGAGGGCAACGCCAAACTGCGGCGTATAGGCAAAAAGCCCCGACGTGCCGCCCGTATGAATGAAGGTAACGGTCTCATCCTTGCTAAAAGCGCCCGCCCGCGCGAGGGCCATGAGCCCCGCCATGCCCTTGCCCGTATAGACCGGGTCGAGCAGCACCCCTTCTTCCCGAGCGGTGAGCTTCAGGGCGTCAAACATTCCATCGGTGGGGATGCCGTAACCTTCGCCCCGATAGTCCCCATGGACGATGATTTCAAGGGCCGCCGCCTTTACGCCGAGAAGCGACAGGGTTTCATCCGCCAGCCCTGCCACCGCTTCAGTCAGCTTTGCCGGGTCATCCTCATAAACGTTGATGCCGTGCACCTTCACCTCGGCCCCCAGTGCCGCGAACCCGGCAACAAGACCGGCCTGTGTTCCCGCGCTGCTGGACGCCACCACCACATGATCGAGCTTGAGGCTGGCAACGTCGGCTTGTTTGGTGAGTTCCATCGCGCAGGCCACATAGCCCAGGGCACCAATTGCTGTGGAGCCCCCCGGCGGCATGAAATACGGTGTTTTTTCAGAAGCTTGAAGCTTGTTGATCAAGTTTAAGATGAATTCCGGCGCGGCCTCTTTGCTTTCCACTTTGTGGATTATGGCCCCCAGCAAATGATCAAGCTGCACATTGCCGGATTGTTGATAGGCATCGGTCTTGATCGGCACCTGATCCACCAGCACCAGATGGCACGGCAACCCGGCCTTGTTTGCCGCCGCTGCGGTCTGGCGGCAATGGTTGGATTGGATCGCGCCCACGGTCACAAGGGACGTAGCACCGGTCGCCAGCGCATCACCGATAAGAAACTCCAGCTTGCGCGTCTTGTTGCCGCCAAAGGCAAGGCCGGTGCAATCGTCACGCTTGGCGAAAAGCTTTGGGTGGCCGATCGCAGCGCCCAACCGCGCCCATGCCTCGAATGGTGTCGGCAGATGGGCAAGTGGAAACGTCGGAAAGGCGTCGAGGGTGGTCATGAGGACAGTCGACCACTCCCATCCAATCGGGGCAAGACCTCAAGTCTTCGTCACCCCCACCCGGCTCGCGCAGCTCGCCGACCTCCCCCGTCAAAGGAGGAGGTTTAAAGAAAGGCTCGCTCGTTCCTTCCCCCCTTGCGGGGGAAGGTTAGGATGGGGGGATCAGACCAACCGGCTTTGGGCCACCGCGGCCTTGATGAAGGAGGCAAAGAGCGGATGGGGATCAAACGGCTTGGACTTCAGTTCCGGGTGGAACTGCACGCCAATGAACCAGGGATGTTCAGGGACTTCAATAATTTCAGGTAGGCTGCCATCGGGGGACATGCCGGAAAAGAGCATACCTTGCGCTTCCAACCGCTCCACGTAAGTCGCGTTGACTTCCCAGCGATGGCGATGGCGCTCGTGAATGCGCGTTTCGCCGTAAATCTCCGCCACCTGGCTGCCAGGCTTTAGTGCAGCCTCATAGGCCCCCAGGCGCATGGTACCGCCCAGATCAGTTGCTTCATCGCGGGTGACTTTTTCGTTGCCTCTGGTCCATTCCGTCATCAACGCCACGACGGGCTCTTCGGTCTCGCCAAATTCCGTCGAGTTAGCGCACCTAATGCCAGCAAGATTGCGCGCTGCCTCCAGCACCGCCATCTGCATGCCAAAGCAAATTCCGAAATAAGGAACGTGTCGTTCACGGGCAAATTGGGCGGCCTTGATTTTACCTTCCGCGCCGCGATGGCCAAAGCCGCCCGGCACCAATATGCCGTGGACATCTTCCAAATGCGCAGCCACATCATCGCTATCGAATATCTCAGCATCGAGCCACACGATGTTGACTTTTACTTTGTTGCCGATGCCGCCATGAGCGAGCGCTTCCATCAGAGATTTATACGCATCTTTGAGGCCGACATATTTGCCAACAACAGCGATGGTGACTTCACCTTCAGGTTCGGTAAAGCGGCGGTCGATTTCTTCCCAGGTAGAAAGATCAGGTGCCTTTGTCCCGTCAAGACCGAAACACGCAAGAACCTGTTCATCGAAACCTTCCTGGTGATAGGCCACCGGCACCGCATAAATGCTGCTGGCATCCCGCGCTGTAATCACGCGCTCGGGCCGCACATTACAAAATTGCGCGATCTTGCGGCGTTCTTCAGCAGGGATTTCGCGGTCGGTACGACAAAGCAAAATGTCCGGTTGAATACCAATGGAGCGCAGCTCTTTCACTGAGTGCTGCGTTGGTTTGGTTTTAATCTCGCCCGCGCTGGGAATATAGGGAACCAGTGTCAGGTGAACGAAGATGCTTTGATCTTCGGGTATTTCGTTGTTGAGCTGACGAATGGCCTCAAAGAAGGGCAACCCTTCGATGTCGCCCACGGTGCCGCCAATCTCGCACAGCATGAAATCCACATCCTCGCCATCTTCGAGGATAAAGTTTTTGATCTCATCAGTGACGTGAGGGATGACTTGAACCGTTGCGCCGAGATAATCGCCGCGCCGTTCCTTGGTGATAATGTTCTGATAAATGCGTCCCGTGGTGATGTTGTCGCCCTGATGACCTGCCACGCCGGTAAAGCGCTCATAGTGGCCTAGGTCGAGGTCAGTTTCCGCGCCATCGTCAGTGACAAATACCTCACCATGTTGATACGGGCTCATGGTGCCGGGATCGACGTTCAGATAGGGGTCGAGCTTGCGTAGGCGCACGGAATACCCGCGCGCTTGCAAAAGCGCCCCAAGAGCCGCAGAGGCCAGTCCCTTACCAAGTGAGGAAACCACACCGCCGGTTATGAAAATGTACCGCGCCATGGGCCCCCTTCTTACGCCAGAACTTCGAATTGGAAAACACAAAATTTTGAGCCCGCAGGGTGCCCCGCGAGCTCAGGAGTAAAACCTAAATGATTCTGTCGCTTTTGCGGGTTTAATCGCCGGTCGGCACTGCGGGCAATCCATCATCGGCGGGCAGGATCAGATCGTCTGTAGGGGTTGGGGCCGGCAGATTTTGAATCGAATCAACCACCGATCCGCTGTTGCCGCGTTGCGACCCGGAGACAATTGAAAGGCCAATGGAAGAAATAAAGAAAGCCGTGGCGAAAAATATCGTCATGCGGGTCAGGGTGCTGGCTGTGCCGCGGGTGGTCATGAAACCGCCTCCGCCACCACCGCCACCGCCACCGCCGCCAAGGCCGGTGCCGCCGCCCTCGGAGCGCTGAATTAATATCAACCCCACAAGAGAGATGGTGATCAGAAGATGCACGATCAGCAATGTGTTCATGATGCAATCGGCCCTTTCGCGGCGCGGCAACAAATGGCGGTTTAAGGGGCGGGATATATAGGCCCTCTCGGCCCTTGCCAAGCCCCTTGCCACGCCGTTGGGGCAGCCCAATGGGCCTGCATCAGGTGTAAATGCCGAAAATGCCTGAGAAGTCGGCGGCCTTGAGACTGGCCCCGCCCACAAGGGCGCCGTCTACGTTCGCCACGGCCAAAATCTCAGCAGCATTGCCGGGCTTTACCGAACCGCCATAAAGCAGGCGAATGCCATGGGCCACGTCTCCTTGTAAGGCCTCAATGCGGCGGCGGATAAAGCCATGCATGGCCTCGATATCCGCGATCGTCGGCGTGCGGCCGGTGCCGATAGCCCAAACCGGCTCATAGGCCACAATGGTGTTCTCGGCGCGAAGGACGCTGGGAAGCGAGCCCTCTAACTGGGTGCCCACAACGGTCTCTGCGCCCCCGGCATCCCGCTGAGCGCCGGTTTCGCCAACACATATGATGGCCGTTAAGCCCGCCCCATGAGCCGCTTCGGCTTTGGCGCGCACGACGGCATCGCTTTCGCCATGGTCGGCGCGACGCTCAGAATGGCCAACGATAACCGCTGTTGCCCCTGCTTCGCTTAACATCGCAGCCGACAAATCCCCCGTATGCGCGCCATTTTCCGCCATATGGCAGTCCTGCGCGCCAAGGCGCAGAGCGCTCCCTTGGATCAGCTGAGAAAACGGAAACAGCAGCGTTGCGGGCGGGCAAATCATCACCTCGCACGGCGCCCCTTGGCCATTTGCAGCGATAGTGGCTTCAAGCTCTACGGCTGAATCCACCAAGCCATTCATTTTCCAGTTACCGATGACGATGGGGCGGCGCGTTTCTGCCATAATGGTCTCCCGCAAATACCTTGCTTTTGGCGGCTGACTACCATTCTCACCGCCGCTTGCCAACGGGGCGCGGACAGCTTATGGCCTCACGCTTGCAGGCCAGGGGGCGGATTCATATGATGCGCCCCAATCAAATTCACTGGAAACCCTTATGTTTCCTCAGCGCATCTAGTCCGGAGTTGCAATGATTGAAGATATTCGCAAGGCGACGCGCAGTTGGCTCGCTATGATCGTGATTGGCCTATTGGTGGTCAGCTTTGCCCTTTGGGGGGTCAATGACATCTTTCTGCCCGATCCCAACCCGGCGATCATCACCGTTGGCAATGCCGAGGTAACGGCAGATGGCTTTGCGCGCGAGCTCGATCTGGCGTTTCGCCAAAACCGCAATCAATACGGTTCGGAATACACCATGGCCGTTGCGCTCGATTTTGGTCTCACTGATCAAGTGGTGGATCAAATTGTAACGCGCATCGTGCTTGCAAATTTGGCCGCCGACATTGGCGTGCGTACATCAGACAATGAACTGGCGCGGCAAATCGCAGGCAACCCGACCTTTGCCGGTGCCACCGGCACGTTTGATCGCAATACCTATCGCGAATATCTCTACCAATTACGTCTGACCGATACGCAATTTGAAGAATTGATGCGGACCGACATGGAACGCACCCAATTGCTTGCAAGTCTTGGCGGCGGGGCCAATGTGCCGCGCTCTATGGCCGATATGTACTATGCCTATGCCTATGAGCAACGGGCGCTTGAATATTTTGTCTTACGGCCCGCTGCCATTGATACGCCAAGCGACCCCGGCAACGATGTGCTTCAAGTCTATTTCGATGCAAACGCGCCGCGCTATCAAGCGCCGGAATATCGCACCGTAACTGTGCTCCACATGAGCCCGGATGAGATCGCCGAGAGTGTCTTCGTGCCGGAAGAAGACATCCGCACCATGTATGAAGTGCGCCGCGCCAGCTTGTCAGAGCCTGAGCGCCGGACCATACGCCAACTGACCTTCAGCACACGCGCCGAAGCTGACGCGGCCTATGCGGCCATATTGGCGGGTGCGCCGTTTGACTTTGCTGGCGGCACTTTGATTGAGCTCAATGAAGTAACGACAATGGAAGTCATCGATACGGCTGTGTCTGAAGCTGCGTTTTCATTAACCGCACCAGGCCTAACCAGCGTAATCGAAGGATCATTGGCGGTGTCGATTGTGAGTGTGGATAACATCACACCGGGCACAGAGGTTGCGTTTGAAGAGGTTCGTGACGAAATTCGTGATGATCTGGCAATTCGCATTGCCTCAGAAGAGCTCTACGCGCTCTCGCGCACGGTGCAGGACCAATACGCCGGGGGCTTGGATCTTGAGAACATTGGCGGCGGCCTGAACCTGCCGGTGTTCACCATAGATGCAGTAGATATCAACGGCCAAAGTTCCGATGGCGCGCGGCTTGAATCACTGCTGAGTATTGATGGTCTTCTCGACAATGCGTTCAATTTGGGAGAGGGCGGGCAATCGCAACTGGAAGAAACCCTTGATGGGTCATTTTATATCGTGCGCGTTGATAGCATTACGCCAGACCGCCTATTTGAATTTGCTGAGATTCGCGATGAACTTTTGGCCGATTGGCGCAATGAAGAATTAAGCCGGCTGCTCACCGATATGGCCGAGGCCGCCGCCGCGCGCATTAACAGAGGCGATGACTTTGCCACCGTCGCGGCAGAGCTTGGCCGTCAGGTGCGCACGCCCGATGCCGCACTTCGCCGCTCCGAAACCAGCGAAATATTCAGCCGAAGCGCGTTGCAACGGTTGTTTTCTGTGCCTCTCAATGATGCCATTGCGGCAGACGTTCGCCTTGGCCAAGGCTCCATCGTGGCCCGCGCCACATCTGTAACTGCAGCGGAACCCAATGATGAGAACATCACTCAGATCCAGCTTCAGCTTGCGGAAAACTTTCAAGGTGAAGTTTTGCAGGCAATCATCGACGAGGCGCGCGCTGCGGCCAATGTGCAGATCAATCAATCAGCCCTGACGGACCTGATCAATCAAATCCCACGCTAATGCAGACCCAGCCCGCCTTTAGCGAAACCTTTCGCCAGTCCTACGAGGCGGGCAAGGGGCAGCTCGTCTGGACCCGGCTGATCGCTGATCTTGAGACGCCGGTGTCGGCCATGCTCAAGCTTGCCGACGGCGAAACAAATAGCTTCCTGTTTGAGTCCGTTGAAGGCGGCGAAACGCGCGGGCGCTATTCCATCATCGGGATGCGGCCGGATCTGATTTGGAAATGCGAAAATGGCGCGGCGGCCATCAACCCGCGCGCGCTGGTGGACCCCGATGCCTACGTCCCCGAAGACGCAGCGCCCCTTGTCTCACTGCGCAGGCTCATCGATGCCACCCAGCTTGAGGTGCCGCGCGAACTACCGCCCATGTCGTCAGGGCTGTTTGGCTATATGGCGTATGACATGGTGCGGGAAATGGAACGCCTGCCGGCACCCAATCCTGATCCCCTCAATATCCCTGACGGGGTTTTTCTGCGCCCCACCATTGTGGCGATCTTTGACAGTGTCACGGGGGAGCTCGACATCGTCTCCCCGGTTTGGCGCGAAGACGGCCTTAACGCCGAAGCTGCCTATGGCCGCGCCGAAGAACGCATCGCCCGCGTGGTGCATGACCTTGATCGCTCCCTGCCCCATCAAGGGGCGCGCGCCGAAGATTTGCCGCCGCCGGTGGCCACATCGAATACCAGCCACGACGAATACTTGGCTATGGTGGCCCGCGCCAAGGACTACATTGTCGCCGGTGACATTTTTCAAGTGGTGCCGAGCCAACGCTTTGCAGTGCCGTTCACGCTGCCGCCGTTTGCGCTTTATCGCGCCTTGCGCCGGTTAAACCCATCGCCCTATTTGTTCTTTTTGGATTTCGGCGGCCACGCCATTGTGGGGTCCTCCCCTGAGGTGTTGGTGAAATTGCGCGATGGCACCATTACCATCCGCCCCATTGCGGGCACGCGGCCACGGGGCGTGACGCCGGAAGAAGATCAAACCCTTGCCGACGATCTTTTGGCGGACCCCAAAGAACATGCTGAGCATCTCATGCTGCTTGACCTGGGGCGCAATGATGTGGGCCGCGTCTCCAAGCCTGGCACGGTGGATGTCACAAGCTCATTCAAGATCGAAAACTACAGCCACGTGATGCATATTGTCTCTAACGTTGAGGGGCAAATCTCTGGCGCTCACGACGCCCTCTCGGCCCTCATCGGCGGCTTTCCCGCGGGAACCGTTTCCGGTGCGCCCAAAGTGCGCGCTATGGAAATCATCAACGAGCTTGAGAAGGAAAAGCGCGGCATCTATGCAGGCGGTGTCGGCTACTTTGCCGCGGACGGCTCCATGGACACGTGCATCGCATTGCGCACGGCATTGGTAAAAGACGGCGTCATGTATGTTCAAGCAGGCGGCGGCGTTGTACACGACAGCGACCCCGAAGCGGAGTACCAAGAGACCGTGAACAAGTCCCGCGCCCTGGTGCGCGCGGCGGAGGAAGCGGTGCAATTCGCCAGCGGACCAAAGGGCAACTTGCGGCGTTAGTGCAATCAGACAATCGCAAGCTATAGTCGTTTGCGAATATGAGGATTGGCCGATGCATAATCGTATAGCAGGAATTGTCCGCACTATCTGCTTGCTTGGGGCGGTAGTCTCGTCCGTTGGATGTACTCCCATAGCAAGCGTCGATTCGGACTCAGACCTTTCAATCTCGCCTGACCATGAAGTTTTTCGTGATTGTGAGCATTGCCCTGAGATGGTTGTTGTTGAACCGGGCACGCTTCTTTATGACAGCGCACGCGCCAACTCTGATGTGTCTCTGGCGGAAGTTGTGGCGGTTGACTATTACTTTGCTGTCGGACGCTATGAGATAACAGTTGGCGAGTGGCGCCAATGTGTTGCTGCGAAGTTTTGCCGAGATATTGAACTGGAATTCAATAGCGAGGATGATCAAGAACCAGTTGTCGGCATAAATTGGTACGAAGCAATTCGGTACACAGAATGGCTCTCCCTGGAGTCCGGTGAGAGTTACCGGCTTTTGACAATCGTAGAATGGGAATACGCTGCGAAAGCGGAACGGACCTATCGTACCTATGAGCCCATTAGCGACCGCAGAATTTGCAATTTTGCCAACGTCTATGACAACTCGGCCCATCGTTTTGGATCTTTCTCCGTCCCCAATAGATGTCGTGATGGTTTTGGCCTGGAACCAGCCCCTGTGGGTAGCTTCCGTCCCAATGCATTTGGCATTTATGATATGCTGGGAAATGTACCTGAGTGGGTCGTCGATTGTTCGGAGTACCGAGGCGACGTTTGTTCCGCGCACTACGCTCTAGGTGGCAGTTGGGCCAGTACGCGCGGCGCCGCCCGTCCCACCCATAGGCGATTGGCTCGTTCCGAGCAAGCGAGTATCTTCGGAATTAGAGTGGCACGAAACGTGGATCAAAGTCGCCGCATGCCTTAATCGGGCGAAGCTTGCTCTTCTTCATCAAAACTTAGGCAGGCTTCCGCAAGCCCCAGGGCGCAGGCGCGCGCGGCGTATGCCACACGCTCAGCCCGCGCGTCTTCAGTCACTGCATTCCTAAGCAGCCGCGCATAGTCAAAACAGCTTTGCGCGCTGTCCATCCCGCAGGCGCGGCGAAAATAATACCCGGCCAAAATAGTTTCGCTATCGCCTTGGACCACGCCGTCATTGCTCACAAGCTCAATATCTGATGCGGCACAGGCCCGGCGTATGCCTTGAGTGCAGAAAAATTGCGCAAGATCATAGGCAGGTGATCTTGCTTGGCCCCTCGCGTCGCCATTGAGATAGAGCAACGCAAGTTCTTCGCATGAAACCACATCATCATCGGCGCAGGCCCGCTCAAGATTTCCAAGATAAGGCGCATCCGATTGCTCAGCACTGCATCCGGCGAGCGCCACGCAAATGCAAGCCGCTATTATAGGCGCGTACGCCTTACTCATCGCCATCTCTCGTGCCTCCTTCGCACCCCACCTTAGCAGCCGTAAACCGTGCCGCCAAACAGGCGCTGGTCATCCCCGCCCATCGTGCTAGTTTGCGCCGCACACTGACTCTGGGCCAAAGCCATGATCCTTCTGATCGATAACTACGACAGCTTTACCTACAATCTCGTCCACTATCTGGGGGAGTTGGGGGCGGAGGTTGAGGTCCACCGCAATGATCAGATCACCCCCGCGGAGGTGATAGCCAAAGCCCCCCGGGGCATCGTCATCTCGCCGGGGCCGTGCGATCCAGATAAAGCGGGCATTTGCCTTGATCTTATCGCCGCGACCGACGGCGACATTCCACTGCTGGGGGTGTGCCTGGGGCATCAGGCCATCGGTCAGGCCTATGGCGGCAAGGTGATCCGCGCGCCTGAATGCATGCACGGCAAAGTAAGCCAAATTCACCACCAAGCGCGCGGCGTGTTTGCGGGCATTCCCGACGCTTATGAAGCCACGCGCTATCACAGCCTTATTGTGGAGCGCGACAGCTTGCCGGACGTGTTTGACGTCACGGCGGAAACCGACGACGGCCTCATCATGGGCATTGAGCATAAGTCCAAACCCATTCACGGGGTGCAGTTTCATCCTGAAAGCATCGCCACCAAACACGGCCATGACTTGCTGAAGAATTTTTTGAGCATCACTGAGGCAGGTTCGTGAGCGAGCTACAGCCCTTGCTGGCGCGCCTTGCTGATGGGGGCAGCCTAAACGAGACCGACGCGGAAGTCGCCATCGGCGCGCTTATGTCTGGCGAGGTTGACCCGATCCAGGCCTCAGCCCTGGTGATGGCCATGCGGGTGCGCGGCGAGACCGTGGCGGAAATCACCGGCGGCGCGAAAGCCATGCGTGGGCGTATGCTCCGCGTGAAGGCCCCTGCCAATGCGGTTGATACTTGCGGCACCGGCGGGGATGCCAGCGGCACCTATAATATTTCCACCGCCGTTGCTTTTGTACTTGCGGGGGCCGGCATTCCCGTCGCCAAGCACGGCAATCGCTCGGTTTCCTCCAAGTCAGGCTCATCGGATGTGCTCAGCGCGCTGGGAGTCAACATCGAGGCCGAATTGCCGCTGATGGAGCGCGCCATCACCGAGGCGCATATCGGGTTCCTGTTCGCGCCGCGCCATCATGGGGCCATGAAACATGTAGCGCCCATTCGGCAGTCGTTGAAATTGCGCACCATCTTTAACTTGCTCGGGCCGCTTTCAAACCCGGCCGGGGTCAAACGCCAAGTGCTTGGGGTCTTCGACAGCAAATGGGTCATGCCGGTGGCCGAGGTGCTGCGCGGGCTTGGCACGGAAAGCGCCTGGGTTGTTCACGGCGCAGACGGCCTTGATGAGCTCTCCACAACCGGCCCCAACGATGTCGCTGTTTTAGGGCGCGACGGCACCATCAAGCAAATGACTGTGCGCCCGGAAGATGTTGAATTGCCCGTGGCCAAGCTGGGCGATCTTGTGGGCGGCGATGCAAAGGAGAACGCCGCCGCTTTGCGCGCGGTGCTCGACGGTGCCCCCGGCCCCTATCGCGATATTGTGCTGTTGAACGCGGCGGCCGGGTTCATGGTCGCCGGCCGCTCGACCGGTCTGCGCGAGGCCATGCATCACGCCACCATGGCGCTTGATAGCGGCAACGCCAAAGCGGCACTGGACAATCTTGTGCGCATCTCAAATGAAGTTGCCTCTTCCTCATGACCATCCTTGATGACATTGCTGCCTATAAGCGCGTCGAGATCAGCGAGCGCAAAAAGCGCGCGCCCCGCGAGATGGTGGAAGAAGCCGCGCGCAAAGCGCTTCCCGTGCGTGACTTTCATGGTGCGCTAAAAGCAATGCATAGCCGCGGGGAATTCGCGCTCATCGCAGAGATCAAAAAAGCCAGCCCGTCTAAAGGCCTGATCCGCGAGGCATTCGACCCTCCTGCCCTTGCGAAATCTTATGAGGTTGGCGGGGCCGCATGTCTTTCGGTGTTGACCGATACGCCGAGCTTCCAAGGGGATGATGAATATCTCGCCGAAGCGCGCGCCGCTGTATCGCTGCCGGTTTTGCGCAAGGACTTCATGTTTGAGCGCTATCAAGTGACTGAGTCTCGCGCGTTGGGGGCGGACTGTATTTTGATCATCATGGCAGCGGTGAGCGATGCCGAGGCGCAGGAGCTTGAAGACGCAGCCTTGGCATGGGGCATGGATGCGCTGATTGAAGTTCACAACGAGGCCGAGCTTGAACGTGCCTTGAAATTGCGCTCGCCGCTTGTTGGCATCAACAACCGCGACCTCAACACTTTTGAGACATCGATTGACGTGAGCGAGCGCCTTGCATCGTTGGTTCCCGCAGGCATTACCATGGTCGGCGAAAGCGGCATCAGCACCCATGACGACCTCAAACGCCTTGCTGCGGTGGGCATCAACACGTTTCTTGTGGGGGAAAGCCTTATGCGGCAAGCAGATGTGGAAGCGGCCACACGAAACCTGCTACAAGGCTAATCATGAGCAAGCTCAGCCATTTCGACAAAGACGGCGCGGCCCACATGGTGGATGTGGGCGGCAAAGCCGAGACCAAACGCGAAGCCATTGCCGGCGCGCGCATTTTGGTTTCGCCTGAAGCCTTTGCCCATGTGAAGGGCGGCACCGCCAAGAAAGGCGATGTGCTCGGCGTCGCGCGGCTGGCGGGCATTATGGCGGCGAAGAAAACGCCGGACCTCATCCCCCTTTGCCATCCCCTTGATATTGCCAAGGTGGACGTGGGGTTCGACCTGGATGATACAGCCTTTGCCATCGACATCCGCGCAACGGTTTCGCTTACCGGCAGGACCGGCGTTGAGATGGAGGCCCTGACAGCAGTTAGTGTGGCAGCGTTGACGATCTACGACATGCTGAAGGCGGTGGACAAATCCATGACCATCGAAGCCGTGCGTTTGCTTAAAAAGACCGGCGGCAAATCCGGCACTTACGAGAGAAACATATGAGCTTGCTGCCCGTTGCTGAGGCGCAAGCGCGCTTGCTGAAGGCCCTCACCCCCACACCCCATGAAACTGTTGCGCTTATTGAGGCGGACCAGCGCTATCTCTCTGAAGATTTAAGCGCAAAGCGCACCCAACCGCCCTTTGATGGCTCAGCCATGGACGGGTTTGCCGTGCGCGCCGCTGATTGCGCCAGTGTTCCGTCAACTTTGAAAGTGATTGAAGAAATACCAGCGGGCAAAATGCCCACTAAAGCCCTTGGCGCTGGTGACGCCGCCCGGCTCTATACCGGGAGCCCCATCCCTGCAGGCACCGATGCCATCGTTATTCAGGAAAATACTACGTACCCGGATGATTTAAGCTCGGTCACTATTAATAAAACTCCCGATCTTGGGCAGCACATTCGCAAGGCGGGCCTTGATTTCCGCAAGGGCGATACCTTGCTTCATGCGGGGCAACAGCTCCGCCCCCGTCATATAGCCCTGGCAGCGGCCATGAACCACGCGCGTCTGCCGGTGCATGCGCGCCCACGGGTGGCGATCATTTCCAATGGCGACGAATTGGTGCCGCCGGGAACGGAACCCGGCCCGGGTCAGATTATTGCCGTCAACGCCATCGGCCTAAGCGCCATGGTGCGGCGCTGGGGCGGTGAGCCCCTTGATGCGGGGTTGATCCCTGATGATCTTGGCGCGCTCGCCAAAGCCATCGAAGGGGCGAAGAACGCCGATCTTATAGTCACTATTGGCGGGGCGTCTGTGGGTACGCACGACCATGTGCAGGACGCAATTTTTCACGCCGGGGGCAGCATCGATTTTTGGCGCATCGCCATGAAACCGGGCAAGCCGCTTATGGTGGGCAAAGTTGGCCAAGCGAGCATCATCGGCCTGCCCGGCAATCCGGTATCGGCCATGGTGGGCGCGGAGCTGTTTTTGCGTCCGGCCATCGCTGCCCTTCAAGGCGCGCCGGATCCGCTGCCGCACGCACGAATCGGAGTGATTGCCCATGCCCTTCCCGCGACCACGCGACGGCAGGAATACATTCGCGCGGAGCTAAAGGAGATCGATGGGCAGGCATCATTGCAACCCGTTGCTAAGCAGGACAGCTCAGCGCTGGCGGCGCTGGCGTCCGCAGATTGCCTCATCATTCGGCCCCCCAACGCCCCTGAGGCCGTTCCTGGCGCGGCGCTCCCCTACTTGCCGTTGGACTAGGCCCATTTCGGGGCCGGAAAGGTTGACCGGCAAAAAGAACTAAACTAGAACATTAGATGTTTGGGGTTTGTTCTTTCCGAGCGACCCGCCTGATCCTCCAGCCGCAGCCCCTCAATTTGCGCGCGGCCCAAACTGACGAGGGACCCATGCTGACCAAGAAACAGCACGACCTCCTGCTTTATATTCACAGCTGCATCGATAAAAACGGCGTCTCGCCTTCGTTTGACGAAATGAAGGATGCCCTCGACCTCAAGTCCAAGTCTGGTATTCACAGGCTCATTAAGGCCCTCGAAGAGCGCGGCTTCATCCGCCGCATCGCCCACCGCGCCCGCGCCCTGGAAGTGGTGAAAATGCCTGGCGACGTGATTCCTTCAGCGCCACCCCTTCGCAAGGCTGCCGGGTTTACGCCTTCAGTTATTGAGGGCGATGGGCGCAGGCTTGCCCCCACCGCCGTCCCTTTAGTTGGCCGCATCGCGGCAGGGACGCCCATAACGGCACTGCAAGAAGAAGGCGAACACGTCGACGTGCCCGGGGACCTCATGGCCGGGGGCACGCACTATGCGCTCGAGGTGAAGGGCGATTCCATGATCAATGTGGGCATCAATGATGGTGACATCGTTATTATCCAGCATGCGGATACGGCCGAGTCCGGCGATATTGTGGTGGCGCTGGTGGATGATGAAGAAGCAACATTGAAGCGCCTGCGCAAACGTGGTGACACTATTGCGCTTGAGGCGGAAAACGATGCCTATGAAACGCGCATCTATGGTGCCAATCGCGTCAAGGTGCAGGGCAAGCTTGTGAGCTTGATGCGGCGCTACTAATCACTTTGCTCGTTGGGTCGGCGTGCGGCCTCAGACCATGGTCGCCCGCGTCGCCCGTCTTCCGCAATGCGCAAATGCCATTCTCCCTGGCGCCGATAAAGCGCATGGGCACCGCCGTCGCGCAGGGCGTAGTAATCAATCACCAAGCGCGGACCCGCGCAGGCGATAAGCACCGGCATGGCGGTGACTAAAATGTCTGCGCTTTGGCAATCGTCGATCAGCCCGCGCTCATGGGTGGCATAGGTCACAATCTCGCCTGACGCCAAATGCCCGACGCAGCCGACACCGTCACAGGCAAATTCGCCGCGTGCGTCACCGAGATCACGGGCGTCGCCATCGCGGCGGAGCCAAATCTCCTGCTCAAATTGCGCTCGGCGCGGGTTCATCAGCGCTAACGTGCCATCTGTCCCCCGCAGCGCCAGCGCATCGCCTTCAGCATCCACAATGAGATCCGGCAGCGCGCCCATACGAAACGCCAAAAGCCCCACAGCGATGAGCCCTAGCCCACCCCAGCGCCATTGCCGTTGCCAGATCGCCAACCAAAGCCCGCCCAGAGCTATTACCGGCAGCGCCCACGCAGGCGCGGCTCGCGCCGCACTCACCGCCCCCGGCCAGCTTGAGACCCCGTGGGCGGCCCACAGGATGCCGTCGATGCCCCACCCCATGGGGACCAGCGCCAATTGCTCCAGCCCCAGTGGCATCAGCAGCACCGCCAAGATGCCCCACGGCATGACCCAGAACCCCATCAGCGGCATGGCTATGAGGTTGGCAAAAACCTCGAAGTTGGAAAAGCGATTGAAGTGATAGGCGGCGAACGGGGCGATGGTCATGCCCGCAATGAGGCTTGAGAGCGCCATGCCGCCGCCATAGGCCGCCACGCGCCCGGGCCACGTGCCGAACACACCCCCGCGCCATTCCGCGAACTTGGGCCCGAAATGTTCGCTCATGGCGATAAGCGCAATCACCGCGGCAAACGACATTTGGAAACTGACCTGCAGCACCGCTTCCGGCGCGAGCAGCATAACGATCAAGGCGGCGATGGCCACGTTGCGCAAGGTGAGCGCGGGGCGATCCACCAAGATGGCAAGAAACACAATGGCAATCATAACAAAGGCGCGCTGGGTTGAAATCGCACCACCAGAGAGCAGCAAATAGAAAAATGAGCCGGAGAGGGCAAACACCGCCGCCCATTTCTTGATCGGTTTGGTCAGCGCCCAGCGTTCATGCAAGGCAAGAAGCGTGCGCGCGGCCAAAAACAACAACCCACCCACCAACATCATGTGAAGGCCAGAGATCGCCAATAGATGCGCCAACCCCGCGCCGCGCATGGCGACAATATCGTCATCGGCAATGCCGCTGCGATCCCCCGTGAGCAGCGCCGCCGCAATACCCCCGCGCGAGCCCGGCAGGGCGTTTCGAATGCGCGCGGCCAAATCAAAACGCCAGTTGCCGATCGTGGTGGTGAGTTGTGCAGCGATGCCGCCGGGGGAGATATCGATTTCTTCTGGCGCGCTAATGGCATAGCCCACCGCACCGAGACGCTGGAAATATGCGCGGCGGGCAAAGTCAAACGCCCCCGGCATGGCCGGACCCGACGGCGGCAGCAAGACACCGCGAATGCGAATGCCATCGCCGGGTTGGAGCTCTTCGCCGCCGCTGGTGCGAACGGTCAGGCGTACTTTCGCCGGTAGCTCTTGCGCGCCAAGGTCTTCGATCCCATGCGGCGCAACGGTCATCCGCCGCGCGCCGTCTTCGTTGAGTTCAATGCGCAAGACGCGCCCCGTAATCCAACTGGGGCCGACCTCACTGCTGATCATGGGGGCGGCCACGGAGCGCACGCGCAGGTCACCCAGCAAGGCCCCCCCGACTATGAGAAACATGGCTGCGGAGAGAACTGTAACAAATGGCGCCGGGCGCCACACAAGGCCAAGGCCGGCGCAACTGGCAATGACCAGGAGCGACCATTGCGGCACAACAAACGGCAATTCCAAATAGAGCGCTGCCCCTGCACCCAGAGCCACCGGCATCCATAACGCCCAGCGTCCGCGCTCGGCCATGAGGGTCGCAGCTATTTGGACCGCTCCAGATCGGGCCAAGGCCATGGCACGGTTGAGCGCGCTTTGTGCGCGGGCCCCGATCATGGCCGCCCCCCTGTTGCCTGGCGTGGTCTTTGTGTAGAACTGCCCACAAATCTAACCTCCAAGGCCGAATATGACACAAAAGCCGCCTGCAAAACCCATTGTCACGCGCTTTGCGCCCTCGCCCACCGGATACCTGCATGTGGGCAACGCCCGAACCGCGCTTTTCAGCTACCTCTATGCCAAGGCCAATGGCGGGGTTTGCAAGCTGCGGGTTGAGGATACCGACAAAGCCCGCTCCACCGACGATGCCATCGACAAGATTTTTGAGGGCCTTGGCTGGCTCATGGGCGCGGATGTCTGGCCCCGCGACGAGACTGTGTTTCAATCGAAAAATGTCACGCGCCATGCAGCGGTCGCGCAAGAGATGCTGGACAGCGGCAATGCCTATAAGTGCTTTGCCACACCGGAGGAGCTTGATAAGATGCGCAATGCGGCGCGGACCGAAGGTCGCTCGCCCCGCTATGACGGGCGTTGGCGTGATCGCGCACCGGGACCTGAGCAAGGCAACGCCCCCTTCGTGGTGCGCCTGAAAGCAGAGCAAGATGGCGTCACAGTGATCAATGATCATGTGCAGGGCCGCGTTGAGTTTCGCAATGATGTGCTTGATGATCTCGTGCTGCTCAGGAGCGATGGTACGCCAACCTATATGCTCGCCGTTGTGGTGGACGACCATGACATGGGCGTCACGCATGTCATCCGCGGCGACGATCACCTGATAAATGCGGGGCGCCAGAACCAAATCTATAAGGCGCTCGGGTGGGACGCGCCGGAATATGCGCACCTGCCGCTGATCCACGGACCGGACGGGGCCAAGCTTTCCAAGCGCCACGGCGCGGTGGCAGTGGCTGACTTCCGCGACATGGGCATCCTCTCAGATGCCATGTTCAATTACTTGGTGCGCCTTGGGTGGTCATCAGGGGATGAGGAAATCATCAGCCGCAAAGATGCTGCACGCAGCTTTGACCTGGACCGCGTCAACAAAGCCGCGGCGCGGTTTGATTATGCCAAGCTTGAATCCGTTAATCGGCATTATCTGAAAGCTGCCGACGACAAAATGTTACTGGCGGAGATGACATATCTGGTGGGCAAACTTGGGCTCGATCCGGGGTCGTTTGGCGACGGAGCCAACGCGGATGCTGGCCTCAAATCATTGCGCGCACATGAGCAGCGGTTCCTGTCTCTCGTGCCGGTGCTGAAGGAGCGCTCTCCCACAGTGCTTGAGATGATCAAGGATGCGGCTTTTGCATTCGTGGACCGCCCCATTCCCATTGAGCCCAAAGCCCTGAAACTTCTCAACGACGACAACCGCAGCCTTCTTGGCCGCTTGCACGAAGCGCTCGGGGACGCGCTTTCCAATGACGCGGCTTGGACGACAGAGGCCATTGAGGCCCAAATTCGCAGCTTCGCAGAGGCAGAAGACCTCGGATTTGGCAAAGTGGCACAACCTCTGCGGGCATCTGTCGCGGGAAGAATGCAATCCCCGGGATTATTTGACGTGCTATACTGCCTGGGACGGGCAGAATCCCTGGCGCGTTTGGCCGATCAGGCTAAGTCAGACTAGGTTACCGCCACATTCAGCGCCTTCTGGTTGATGACGCAGTGCAGCATAATAGGCTATACTGCGACCAAGCAGAGGGCGCGGCATCGGCAACATTGTCAGATTGGTGACACGCCGCCCCAAATAAAAAGTGAGGACCATCAATGACGAGCCAGTTCAAAACAGGCGAAACCACCGGGGCGGCAAAACTCAATATCGGCGGCAAGGACATCGACCTTCCCCTCCTTAAGGGCACCGTCGGGCCCGAGGTCATCGACGTCCGGGCGCTCTATAGGCAAACCGGCCTTTTCACCTATGACCCTGGCTTTACCTCCACAGCCTCTTGCGATTCCTCCATCACCTATATTGATGGTGACCAAGGCATTCTTCTCTATCGCGGATACCCAATCGATGAGATTGCGGAGCAAGGCAATTTCATGGAAACCGCCTATTTGCTGCTCTACGGCGATCTACCCAATGCCACCGAAATGAAGGAATTCGAACACGCCATCACCTATCACACCATGGTGCATGAGCAGCTTCAGAACTTCTATCGCGGCTTCCGCCGCGACGCGCACCCCATGTCCATTATGGTTGGTGTTGTTGGCGCGCTTGCATCCTTCTATCACGACAGCACGGACATCAATGACCCGCACCAGCGCATGGTCGCCAGCTATCGCATGATTGCAAAAATGCCGACGCTTGCCGCCATGGCCTTCAAGTATTCCATTGGCCAGCCATTTGTGTATCCGCGCAATGACCTTGGCTATGCGGAAAACTTCCTGCGCATGTGCTTTGCCGTGCCAGCGGAAGATTTCAAAGTGAACCCCGTTCTGGCACGTGCCATGGATCGATTGTTGATCTTGCAAGCCGACCATGAGCAAAACGCATCTACTTCTACGGTGCGCTTGGCGGGATCATCTGGTGCCAACCCGTTTGCATGTATTGCGGCGGGCATTGCCTGCCTTTGGGGTCCTGCCCATGGCGGCGCCAATGAAGCGGCGCTGAATATGCTTTCAGAAATCGGCACTGTCGATCGCATTCCAGAATTTATCGCGAGAGCCAAAGACAAAGACGATCCGTTCCGCCTGATGGGCTTTGGTCACCGGGTCTATAAGAACTACGACCCGCGCGCCAAAGTTATGCAAGCAACCGCCCACGAAGTGCTGGACGAGCTTGGCATTGATGATGATCCGCTGCTTCACGTGGCCAGGGAACTTGAACGCATTGCGCTGGAAGATCCCTACTTCATTGAGAAGAAGCTCTATCCCAATGTGGATTTCTATTCCGGCATCACCATGCGCGCGTTAGGCTTCCCCACGACCATGTTCACGGTGCTGTTTGCGCTTTCGCGCACGGTGGGATGGATCGCCCAGTGGTCAGAGATGATCGATGACCCCAAACAAAAGATTGGGCGCCCGCGCCAGCTCTATACCGGCCCCACAGAGCGCAGATATGTCTCGCTTGGCGAGCGCAAAGGCTAGGCCTTCGCCTCTGCCCCGTTGACGATATCCAAAATGGCCTGCGCCGCCCGCTCTGAGGGCGGCACCGCGCCGAGGCCCATGGCCTCTAAGGCCTCGCGAAAGCCGGCTTTTTGCTCTGCACCGGCGGCTTTGTCGGTCAAGAGCCTTGCCACATCTTCGACGATGTCTTGAGCGGTCAATGAGTCTTGCGCGTATTCAGGAATGATGGCCTTGCGCGCGATGAGATTAATCAGCGACATGTAAGGTGAGATGATCAGCCGCTCAAACACCAAGGTGGTCAGCCAACCCATCTTATAGCCCACCACCATAGGCACGTCCGCCAACGCCAGCTCTGTGGTGACGGTGCCTGATGCGGCAAGCGCCACATCCGCAGCGGCAAAAGCATCGATCTTTTCGTCCTGCCCCACCACGGTGAGCGGCAGCGGCCAATTAGTAATTTGCGCAGCAACCTTGTCCGCCACATGATCCACCGTGACGATGAGCGTTTGCAGGCCTTCGACGTCCTTTTTCAAAAGGCCCATGGCCTCATTGAATATGGGCAGAATGACCCGGACTTCGCTGCCCCGGCTGCCGGGCAACACCAGCAAAAGCGGGCGGTCCGGGTCGATGCCGTGGCGCGCCCGAAAGGCCGCCCCGTCACCGCGCTCCACACGCTCGGTAACCGGGTGGCCGACAAAGCGCGCATCAAGGCCGTAGTCTTCAAAAAACGCTGGCTCAAACGGCAGCAAGCAAAGCAGATGATCAACAAATTCAGCCATGATCTTGGCGCGGCCGGGCCTCGACGCCCAAACTTGCGGCGCGACATATTTGATGACGGGGATATTTGGCGCGCGTTTGGAGAGGCGACGTCCAATGCGGTGGGTAAAGTCCGGGCTGTCAATCAGCACCACTGCATCGGGCTGCGTTTCTTCGGCAAAATCCGCCGTCTGGCGCACGCGTTTTAGAATACGCGGAATTTTTGGCACCACCTCGCGAAATCCCATCACCGATGTATCAGCAATAGAGAACAGGCTGCGAAAGCCTTCTGCTTCCATCACCGGCCCGCCAACGCCGCTGAGCTCTACTTTGCCACCGGTAAGTTTGTTGAGTGCCGTAATGATCTGCGCGCCAAGCAGGTCGCCGGAGGGTTCCCCCACCACCAACATGATCCGCGGCGGATGGGGCTCACTCATGCGTCTGGTTCTTCGTCAACGCCAATGACAAAGAGGCCCAACGCGTCGGCCTGGCGGGCCACCTCGGCCTTGTCGAGCACCAACGCGCCGCCAGCCGATACGGCAATTCCCTTAAGGCCCGCTGCTGCCGCGCCGGCAAGGGTGCGGCTACCGATAGTGGGCAGATCAATACGGCGTTCTTGCGCAGGCTTGGGAATTTTGACCAACACCCCGGCGCGTTCTGTCTCGTTACCGCGAATTTCCGGCGGCAGGGTTGAGATCCGCGCCAGCATGGCGTCAGTGCCTTCTTGCGCTTCCACCGCCAGAACCAAGCCGCGCGCCACCACGGCCCCTTGGCCAATGTCGAGAACGCCTGCAGCGCGCACCACATGAAGTGCCTTGTGAATATCGCCTAAAGCTTCTTCATCGGGACCGAGCAAACCCAAGGGGCCTTTTTCGATCAACAGGGCTTCCATCACATCATGAGCGCCGACCACGCGATAGCCTTCGTCCTCCAGCATCTCAATGAGGAACCGCAATAGCGCATCGTCCCCGTGGCGCGCCGCCATCACGACTTTTGGCAACATCTTGATGCCTTGCCAATCGGGTTTGAGTTTGGAGAAGTCCGGGCGGCTCAAGTATCCCGCCATGACGATCTCTTGCACGTTTTCAGATTTCAAATAGTCGCGGAAGCTGCCCAGCGCCCCAAGGCCCATGCGTTTGTGCGGATGTTGATCAAGGGCGGCATCTGCCCAACCTTCAAAGGCAACCACGGCATAGGAGCGTCCGGTTTCACGACACACTTCTGCAAGCCGCACGGGCAGCCATCCGCCACCGGCGATAATCCCCAATTTTGGTTTGGATGCACCCATGGCTGTCAGGATGCCCGCTCGGGCTTGGGTGTGCACAAGGGCCGGTTAGATGAGTCCTTGATAAACTCAACGATTTCCTTCACTTCGTCATGTTCACTGAAGAGCCCCAAGACATCTTCAATGCGTTCTTGCATGGTCCCTTCCGGCGCAAACAACATGCGGTATGAAGCACGTAAGGCGTGAATGGTCTCACGACCAAGCTTGCGCCGGCGCATACCAATGATGTTCATCCCCGCAAGCACCGCGCGGTTGCCCATGCAGGAGCCATAAGGAATGAGATCCGCATCAAGAGCCGCCATGCCGCCAACAAAGGCATAGCGACCAATGCGGGTATATTGGTGTACCGCCGCCAATCCACCGAGAAAGACAAAATCGCCAACCTTCACATGCCCGCCAAGCGAGGCGTTATTGGCAAAAATGACATTGTTGCCCACGTTGCAATCATGGGCGACGTGGCTTGCGGCCATGAAGAGACCGTTGTCGCCTACGTTGGTTTCCCCGCGCCCCTGCACCGTACCCGGATTCATCGTCACATGTTCACGGATGATATTGTTTTTGCCGATCAGCAGCTTGGTGGCTTCGCCATGATACCCAAGATGTTGTGGCGGATGCCCAATGGAGGCAAAGGGATAAACCACGCAGCCTTCACCCAAATTGGTGTGCCCATCGATGGCAAGCTGTCCGACCAATCGCACTCCGTCGCCTAAAATGACATGAGGCCCGACCATGCAATAGGGCCCGATCTCCACATCGTTGCCGATCTGGGCACCATCTTCGATAATTGCGGTTGGGTGTATTTTGGTCATGCGCTATTCGATGCTGCCCGCTTAAAGCCTATGCGTCCACAATCATGGCGCTGAAGGTGCCATTGGAAACGCGCTTGCCATCAACATACGCTGTGCCACCGAATTTGCGCAGCTGGCCCCGTTCTTTTATGAGATTTACTTCAAGGCGCAAAGTGTCTCCCGGGTAAACTGGTTTACGAAACCGTGCCTCATCAATGCTCAAGAAATAGGTGACTTTGCCCACCGATGCACCTTTGCCCAGCGAGTAGCCGATCAATGCGCCAGCAGCTTGGGCCATGGCTTCGATCTGGATAACACCGGGCATCACCGGGTGGCCGGGGAAATGGCCGGTGAAAAACGGCTCATTCATCGTAACTTGCTTAATGCCGACCGCGCTCTCGCCCGGTACAATGTCAACCATGCGGTCGATAAACAAGAACGGCGGCCGATGGGGGATGTAGTCCATAATCTCTTCAACGCTCAGCGACGGCAGTGCGTCCGACGCCGTATCCAATGTAGTCGCCATATCAGTCATCAAACGTTTCCTAAGGCTCAGGTCTTCTTCTTGTTGCGCTGTTTGCCCAGAAGTGCAATGGCCGCCATTTCGCGCATCCACACTTTCACTGGCTTTGCAGGCGCGCCACCATATACACCGCCCGGCGGCAAGTCATCTTTGGCCGCAGCCCGCCCGGCCAGCATGGAGCCCGCGCCCACCGTGACGTGACCCAGGATCCCTGATTGCGCACCCATGACCACAAAATCTTCAAGGATGGCGCTGCCTGCAAGACCGCATTGGGCGGTGATGATGCAATGCTTGCCGACCTGGCAGTTGTGACCAATCATCACCAAGTTATCAATCTTGGTGCCATCGCCTATGACGGTATCGCCAAGCGCGCCGCGATCCACGGTCGTGTTGGCACCAATCTCCACATCATCGCCAAGAATGACGCGGCCAAGCTGCTGCAATTTGCGGTGCCCCGCCATACCCATGGCAAAGCCATAGCCGTCATGACCAATGCCCACGCCGCCATGTAGCATGACGCGATCTCCGATGATGGCGGAGCGGATCGATACATTCGGACCGATATAGCCATCGCAACCGATTTTGACCCCGGGCTCTATCACCACGCCCGGACGCAAAATGGTTCCGGCCCCGATTTCCGCGTTGGCCCCGATCACCACACCGGCTTCAATTTGCACCCCCGCGCCGATTTGAGCGGAGCGGTCAATCGCCGCGCGTTCAGAAATGCCAGGGCTGATGGCGCGCGGATAAAACGCATCAATCACATGGCTAAAGGCGCGTTGAGGCTCAGCCGCAATGAGCCCGGCAACGCCATCGGGCAGCGCATGGCGGGCGGCTTGAGCCAAAAGGCAGGCCCCGGCCTTGGTCGCCTTGAGGTCTGCCAGATTCTTGGCCCCCTCATGAAAGGCAATGTCACCTGCCCCGGCCGTGCTGAGGGCAGCAACGTCTTCGATGATGCGCTCACCAAACTCAGGCGTGATCAATTCCGCGCCTGCAATATCACAAAGCCGAGCCACAGTGAGTGGCCCGGCCTTTATGTGAAAACGCGGATCGGCCACTTGGCGCGACTCCTGTTGATTATTCTTCGGTTTCCGCTTCCGGCGGTGTCAACCACGGTTGCAGATCCAACTCGGTGACGTGACCGTTGACCAGTTGCACAACCTCAGCCGTCACATCGACCTGATCACTCCAAACGATGGTGTTGGACATTTCCAGTAAGGCTGCCCCATCGTGAGCTTCCAATACGGAAATAAGGTCATCCTGGATGGTCGTGCCAAACGCTTCCTGAGCCCGTGCGCCAGCAAAATTCAAATATTGCTCTGCTTGCTGTGCGGCGTTCTGCATGCCGCCAAATTGCTGACGCAAAACATTTGCGCGTTCTTCATAGACTTCATCGGTGATGATGAATTCGTCGCGTTGGCGTTGCAGATCAGTCATCTCACTTTGCAGTTCTTCACTACGGGCGGTGAGACGGGTTTGGATTTCGTCCCGCACCTCTGAGAGCTGACGCCCTAGATCTTGGCCGAGCGATGTTTCCGCCCAAACTTGCTGCATGTTCACGACAAATACGCCGTCTTGGGCTGCTGCAGGTGCAGCAAAGCCAATCATGGCCAGTGCCAGCAATGCCAGCATTGTTGATTTAAAAGTGCGTTGCATATTTTCTTCCTAGAATCTTGTCCCGCCAGAGAACCTGAATGATTCGGTTATGTCATAGTCTTCTCGGCTCAAAGCCTCAGCCAAATCAACCCGAACCGGGCCAAATGGTGAATCCCAAAAGATACTGACCCCAATCGACGAGCGAAGCGTCAAATCGTCCTGGATAAACGGCCGAAGGTTAGGGCCACCAATATCTTCATCGGTTAACAGGCCCAAAGTACCAAAGTCAAAGAACAGGGCACTTTCTACACCCAATTCCTCTGGAATTGGAAGCGGCAATCCAAGCTCTACCGTACCGATGGCATACATCCGTCCACCCAAGGCATTTCCTGTAATTAGGGAGCGCGGGCCCACGCCAGAGGGCTCAAACCCACGGAAACTTGATCCGCCCTTGAAGAAGCGGTCGTTGTTTCGCGTACCCACGTCACCGCCCCATTCAAAGACGTAGCCAGCAGAACCGCTCAACGTCAGCACGACATCTTCCATAAAGCCGCGCTCAAATGGGCTGTAGTACCAACGCGCATCAGCTTCGGAACGAAGATAATGAATGTTGCCGCCGAGGCCGGCGATATCCTGGTTAATGCTGAGAATGTAGCCGCGCCGAGGATCCACCGGGTTGTCGCGGTGATCACTGTTGAGCGTATAGCCTAACAACGAAAGCCAGGTAGACCCTGTCAACCGGCAAACGGCGGGCAACGGCGTAAAGCCGCGGTCATCAACGCCATCGCCATCCGTATCAACGAAGTATCGCGCGACGTTACACAAACCGCCATCTGGAGTGATTGTTTCCCGGCGCACCGTATAACGCAGATTGACCCGATTAGTATCCGAAATGGGGAAGCCAAGCCGAACACCGCCGCCGGAGGTGTCGGTCACAAATTGCGACTCAACGAAGTCATTGCGCACTTGGAACAAGTCAAAGCCAGCGGCCAAGTTGCGTCCCATGAAATAGGGTTCCGTGAACCGTATATCCACTTGCCGGGTGCGCGCGGAAAGCTGCACCGCAAAGCGCAAGAATTGCCCGCGACCAAGGAAGTTTCTCTCCGAGACTGACAGATCAAGCACATATGAATCGGCAGAGGAGAAGCCAAAGCCAAAACTAATCTCGCCTGTGGCGGTTTCTTCAACTTCCACATTCAATACAGTGCGATCAGGTAGCGAGCCGGGTTCCTCAGTTATTTCAACAGACTCAAAGAACCCAAGGCTACCGACACGCGAGCGCGAACGCTCAACAAGCACGCGGTTAAACGCATCGCCTTCCACCAACCGGAACTCCCGCCGAATGACACGGTCGAGGGTCCGCGTATTGCCAACAATATTGATCCGCTCAATGTAAACACGCGGGCCTTCGTTGACTTCAAATGTGACGTCGACGGTCAACCCTTCCCGATTGCGATGGATACGCGGGCGCACGTCAACAAACGCGTAACCGTGAATACCGGCAAGGAAGGTCAGGTTATCGACCGAGCTTTCAATGAAGTCGGCATTGTAAATTTCACCTGTATAGATAGGCACATTGCGGCGCAGTACATTCTCATCGAGGCGATCCAATTCGGTTTCAACTGAAACCTCGCCCACCCGATACCGATCACCCTCTTCCATTGTAAAGGTGAGGAAGAAGTCGCGTCTGTCTGAGGTAAGTTCTGCCACCGAGCTCACAACGCGGTAGTCGGCGTACCCTTTACTCAGATAGAACCGCCGGAGCTGTTCGCGGTCAAAGGTCAATCGATCAGGGTCGTAATTGTCATTGGAGCTGAACGGCCAAAACCATTTGGTTTCTTCAGTGGCGACAACATTACGCAAACGGCGGTCAGAAAACTCATCATTGCCGAGGAAGTTGATACGCCGGATACCAGTTACCGGGCCGTCCGTAATTTCAAAGATCAAATCAACACGGTTTTGGGGAAGTTCCACAATTTGCGGAATCACATCTGTCGAAAACCTGCCCGAGCGGCGATAGACTTCCAATATACGTTGAACGTCTGATTGCACCCGCGCCCGCGTATAAACTTGGCGCACCCGTGAATCGATTTCGCTTTCCAAGTCATCGTCATCAATAGAGCGGTTCCCGGTAAAGATAACCTGGTTGATAATCGGATTTTCAACAATGCGAACAGTCAATATGTCTTCTGAAATGCGGATCAGAATGTCCGCGAAGTATCCGGTTTCAAAGAGGGTCTTCAGCGAGACGTCCGCGCCTTCTGCTGAATAGGGGTCACCGCGTTCAAGCGCCATGTAGGCGAGTACAGTGCTTTCCTCGATCCGCTCGGTGCCTTCCACGCGAACGGCCAGAATCTCGCGACCCTCAGCATTGATGTCCGAAACAATTGTGCCTTCGACTGAGCGAGTGCTTGTGGTTTGCGCCAGGGCCGCATTTGGCAAAACGCAAAGCATACTAATGGCGGCGAACGCAGCTCCCGCAACGCGGAGGCATTCACGCATACTCAAATTATTCCGCCCTGACAGCGTCATGAAAAAATTCCCTCGAGAAACTCAAACACCCTCAGGTGAACAAGATCATTCCAGGTGGCAAATATCATCAGTGCCAGAACGGCCACCAGCCCAATCCGAAACCCAACTTCCTGCGCCCCTTCTCCGAGGGGTTTTCCCATTACTGCCTCAGCGGCGTAGTACACAAGGTGCCCGCCGTCCAAGATAGGAATAGGGAACAAGTTTATCAGACCTATACTGACAGACAAAATGCCAATCAGCATAATCAGGCCCAAAGTATCTGCTGAAGCAACCTGCCCTGAAACTTGCGCGATTCGAAGGGGCCCACCCAATTGATCTGCGCTCTGTCGCCCTGAAACCACACGTCCCAAATAGACAAAAGTCTGCGTCACTATCTCGAAGGTCTGCTCAGTCCCCTTTGCCACTGAAACCAGCGGACCATGACGCCGAATTTCATAGGTGCCATAAAGAGTTAGCCCCAGCATCCCCCGCTCGACCAAGCCATACCCTTCAATTTCTTCCTCAAAGAGTGCCGGGGTGGCGGTGAGCGAGACATGCTCGTCCCCGCGCAATACGACGAACGAAAGCGGTACATTTGCGCTAATACCCACAATCCGCTGTACATCCCTGAAGTTATCGACAGGCCGTCCTTGCAACTCAAGCACGAGGTCGTCGGGCATAAATCCAGCTTCTTCTGCCGGGCTGCCTTCTGTCACGGCATCAATGTGCGCCGGCGCGTAGGGCTCTCCAAATACAAATATCATCCCGGCGAAGATGAAAATCGCCAAAATGAAATTGGCCACTGGGCCCGCCGCAACAATGGCCGCGCGCTGGTAAAGCGGTTTGAAATGAAAAACTTCGGAGCGTTGGACCCCTGCCTCTTCCAAATGCGACAACGCATCAGGGTCTGGTTCGCTCGCCGGACCCATATCGCCAAAGAATTTGACATAGCCCCCCAACGGCAGCGCTGCTACGCGCCATTTGGTGCCAGTTTTATCGCGGATGCTGAAGAGCTCAGGGCCAAAACCCACTGAAAACGAGTCAACTTTCACGCCATAAAATCGCCCAACCCAATAGTGGCCAAGCTCGTGAAAGACCACCACCACAGAGAGCACGACCACAAACGGCAATATCCACTGAATGACCCAGTTGGCAGCGCCCAATATGACAAGCAAAAATTCCATAGACCCAACACGTTGTTTGTATCAGCCCCAAGCCCCTCAAAAGGCGTTAGGCCGACATCAATTCTTTTGCTTGCTTGCGCGCTTGGCTATCGAGCGCGAAGACGTCTTCCAATGCTGAGAGGCCTGCAGCGTCCCGACCCCCACCAAAATGGTCGAGCGCGCCTTCGACGATCCTCGGAATATCAGTAAATCCGATTTGACCAGCCAAAAACGCTGCCACAGCTGCCTCATTCGCAGCGTTTAAGATTGTAGGGGCGCCCCCGCCGATTTGCAAGGAATTCCGGGCCAAACTGAGGGCTGGAAAGCGTTTTTCATCAGGCACTTCGAAGCTTAACTGGGCAACCTCGGTGAGGTTCAATCGAGCCGACGACGTGGCCATGCGGTGGGGCCATGCCAGGGTATGGGCGATCGGGATTTGCATATCCGGGGCCCCAAGCTGCGCCAGCACCGATCCATCGCAGTATTGCACCAGGGAATGGATGATGGACTGGGGGTGAATCACAATCTCAATGTCGGCTTCGGAAAAGCCGAATAGATAATGCGCCTCAATAAGCTCAAGGCCCTTGTTCATCATGGTGGCCGAATCGATGGTGATC
>JAJFIK010000015.1 GCA_021775005.1 Rhodospirillales bacterium | reverse complement strand
CTTCTGCTTTACTCTTTTGTATGAACTATCAGAAGACCAGACTCGGCAATTATAGTTCATTCTCGATCCTCTTTTGCGAACTTTTCCCAGCCGAAAGTGCATCCCAAGAAAGTCAAATCCCTCCATCGCTGTCAGGACTCGGGTCTTTTCCGGATGCATTGTTCGTCGAAAACGAACAAGCATCTGCTATACTCTCTCTAACATCTCTTTACCTTGGTCCCGCAAAAGAATCACCAGTCGAGTAGCCCCGGGGAATCGCACCCCGAGGCCCTCACAGAACCGGACGTGAACGTCTCCGCTCATACGGCTCCTATTGTCCAGTCGCAGGTCGAAGTCCAGTCTGCCAAAGTACAAAGAGCTTCGGTTCTCGTCGGGCTATTCTGCCTAACCAGTGGACCGCTCTTCGTCGATGGCCATTAAATCGTTTGTACTTACGACGAGCCCAATAGACCATTGATCTTTCCAGGCTGCGCAAGATTGGGCTGAGTGCCGATCGATAGAATCGGCCATAATAGTTGACCCAACCACGTACCATAGGATTCACCAAATTCGCGATATCCATCAGGCTTTGGTTGTTGCGGGTTGCTCCCAAACGCCAAGAACGAATCGTCGATCGAATGCGATTCGCGGCTTTGACGCTTATTCCCGGAAGGAAGCTAATGAATGGCTTCCCCCATCGGTTCTTGGCTCGACGAGGTCGAAATGTGAAGCCGAGAAAATCAAACTTCACATGTTCGTATCTATCTACTCGGTCAGAGTCCTGGCAGTAAACGATCCGAGTCTTCTCAGGGTGAAGCTCAAGACCGCAAGATCCCAGACGCTCACGAATAGCCGACAATACCTCATTAGCCTCAAACAGAGTACCTGCATGAATTACCGCATCATCAGCATACCGCGCAAATTGAATGGCCGGGTACTTTCGCCGCAACCATTCATCGAACGCGTAATGCATAAATAGGTTCGACAGCAAGGGACTTATAACTGAGCCTTGCGGCGAACCTTTGATACGTTCTTCTAAACTCCCGTCTGCTCGTTGAACAGGGGCCTTCAACCATCTCTCCACAAAAAGGTGAATCCACGGTGACTGTGTATGATGTCGAACCGCTCGCATAACCAGATCATGATCCAAATTGTCAAAGAATCCTTTGATATCAAGATCAATCACCCAGTCTTGGCCCCAACAGCGTTTCCGCGTGACGCCTACCGCATCCAACGCCGACTTCCCGGGTCGATACCCATAGGAGTCCGGATGAAAATGCGGTTCTACTTGCGGTTCAAAATACAGTTTCACAACCGTCTGGGCAATCCGATCTGAAACTGTCGGGATTCCCAGAGGCCGCGTCGCCCCCGTGTTGCCTTTTGGGATCTCTACGAGGCGCACCGGCGGAGGAATATAGCTACCCGACGACATTCGATTCCAGACCTTGTAAAGGTTCCCTTTCAGGTCCTTCTCGAACAACGACAGTGATTGGCCGTCCACTCCGGCTGCTCCTGCATTCGCCTTTACCCGTTTGTATGCTTCCCAAACGATTTTCTTGGATATTTCGTACGACTTTGCTTTTGTCATGAATTCCTACCAATAATGGGTGATTCAATCTAGTAGCTGAACAATTCAACCCCTTCGCTCCAAGTTCATTACGAACCTTTCTACACTACTACAGGTTGATCCGCCCCTGTGCCTCGCATTGGTACTCTGGTCCTTGTGGGACTTCCACTTGGACGGCTCCCTTATCATCGAGACGACAGGTTCCCAGGTTACACACACGAGCCTGAAATGGACTCACGCCACCTTAACGCCGGACGCCGCTCTGGCAGTAAACGGATTCCTCCAGAACTTATCCCGGTCAACGACTACTCCCGGTTTTGACGCCATTCCTACGCTTTCGACGCTTCATCAGTGGTTCACTTGCGTTCGTCTTTCCATTTCATACCTGATCCCGTCTAGTAGGACCTTTTCCGTGACGCTCACGACCATGACTCTTTACCACAGCCGTTCACGGTGGTTTGCAGCCTGCCTCCGCAGGCCGGCTGCGAGGGGCCTTCCCTCATCTCATGCACACATTGCCTGACGCACAGTCATCCGCATACCGTATAAAGTTCACCTTATGCCGCCGACTGGAAACCGCTTTTACCGCTTTTTCCAGCCCGTCGAGAGTCATATTGGCCAAGGTGGGCGAAGCTACGCCTCCTTGGGGTGTACCATCTGTCGTGGGAAACAGTTTCCTTTGTTGCACAAAACCACATTTGAGCCACTGCCTGAGAATCTGATTGTCTAGTAAGAGGTTCTCTAAAAGCCAATCATGGGAAATCCAGTCGAAACAGGCCTTAATATCCGCGTCCAATATCCAGCACGGCGAGTATCTCTTCGCCAAACTGTTGAAACACTGGGCAATTGCATCTCTGCATGCTCGGTAAGGACGGAACCCATAAGAATTTGGGTCCGCTTGTGTCTCTGATATTGGTTCCAGACAGAGTAAATACAACGCTTGCATCGCTCTGTCGGAAATACAGGGTATACCAAGTGGACGAAGTTTTCCATTCCTTTTCAGAATGAAGGTTCGCCTTAAAGGCAACGCCTTGTAGCCGTGCCTTTTTAACGACAACGTCCCCCGCATCTTCTTCGTTGGAGTATCCCAGATGATTCCGTCGACTCCGGGGGTGCGTGCACCTTTCCGGGTTGTGACTCGTTGCACTGCTACCAATTTGCCAGAGAAAGAATGGGCCAAAATCCATTGTAGGGATTTGACTTTATTCCTCTTCTTCTCTGTTACCGCCTTCGCAATACGCATCTGTAGCCTTCGTACCTCAGCTTTCACTTTCTTCCAATCAATGGATTTCCAGTGTTGGCTAAGATAAGGAGTAGCACCAGTTAGTTTTTCAACTCCCGTCATTTGCTTATTCCATCAGGAAGGTTCTTCAGACTCTCTTGCGATTAGGCACCTATTGGCCATCTGCTCCCTTTCGGGCCGGGGAATCCCCCGTATCCATCCAATTACAGGATGGCATTTGCTTCCGCCAACCTCATTCCTCCGCACACCCAACAGTGCATTGCCTTACGGTTTCACCTGCCTGTCGCTTTTGCAGCGAGGCGGATATACGGAATTTCCACGTTCCACCTTAATTACTAACGGGTAACTTAGGCACACATCATACACCGGCGGAACAATATTCACGTATGGCCACGTTAGACAGCCATAGCTTGCCCGCTTACCTTTTGGTCCAAGCCTATCAGCCTCTTCGGCTTGTTCTTCATAACGATGCTTAACAGTGTTTGCCTGGGCTTACCATATTACCCACCCTAGCCCTAGTCCGGATGAGGCTTCCAGAAGAACCGTCTACTCACGCTTTCGATCCCTTCTCACAGAACTTGGTACATTGTTGAAAGAGCTTCAGGCCATCTGCAACAGCGCACAGATACGCCTGCCTTCTAGGGTACCGCTGGTGAAACAGCGGGTTTGGACATCTAAACTAAAGACGCCAAACTATAATTAAGGCGACCTCGTGTCGCCACTAACGGTTAAAGTCACCAACGGCGGAACGCAGTTGGGTGAACTGAATGGTTACATTTTTTTTATGTTTACCATTGTTTCCAAAAGACTCTAAAAAGAGGTTTGCCGGCTTTGTTATTTCCGTGTCTTAAATTCAATACTTTGATGTATGTAAAGGCGAAGCAAAAAGATCTGGGCCATGTAAGTTCATTAACTCTTATAGTCTTCTTTTTCTTTCTCTTTCCTTTTTTTAATTAACACGTTTATTGCAGAAATAATAATGTTTGGAGGAAATTTTGCCCCAAGAGGTTGGGCCTTGTGTGATGGCCAACTTCAGGCCATTAGTGCAAATGATGCACTTTTTTCACTACTTGGAACGATTTACGGCGGTGACGGCCGGACAACTTTCGGTCTACCGGATTTGAGGGGAAGAGTCCCTGTACATCCTGGAT
>JAJFIK010000014.1 GCA_021775005.1 Rhodospirillales bacterium | reverse complement strand
GAACCCCTCAAATCCTGCCGCGATTGCCCGCGCCTTGCGGCCTATCTTGATGAGCTGCGCGCCGAAGAGCCGACCTGGCACAATGGACCGGTGGCGTCATTTGGTGACCCAGCAGCACGATTGCTGGTGGTTGGCCTCGCACCTGGCGTGACCGGAGCCAATCGCACCGCTCGCCCGTTCACAGGCGATTATGCTGGTGATCTTCTCTATAGCACCATGGCAAAGTTTGGTTGGTCCAGGGGCTCCTATGATGCGCGGCCCGATGATGGTCTGGCGCTGACGGGGGCCATGATTACCAACGCCGTACGCTGTGTACCGCCGCAGAACAAGCCTATCGGCGCGGAAATTAATAAGTGCCGGAAATATCTCAGTGCGCGAATTTCGTCCCTGCCCCAGCTTCAAGTAATTATGGCGCTTGGGAAAATTGCCCACGATTCTACTGTGCGGGCCTTGGGCGGCAAACTAAGCGCACATCCTTTTGGGCATGGCTCGCAGTATGAGTTTGATGGCCTCTCGCTCATCAGTAGTTACCACTGCTCGCGCTATAACACCAATACCAAGCGGCTTACCACAGCGATGTTTGAAGATGTATTTCGCGCCATAGACACGAGATTGGATTAACGCGGCCGCCTTTTGAAATGACTGGGGCCCGGTAAAGATTGCGTCCAAACATCAATGTCTGAGTAATACCCCCGCGCCTTGGCAAGGATCGCCGTATAGCGGGCAAACTCAGCCGCCTCCAATGATGAGAACTCATTGCCCGCGAAGTGATAGGAACGGCTCCCGTCTGCTGAGATAACGTCCTCTACCTCAGGGGTCTCCCGGTCGTACTTTTCGATGGTGAGGTAGAAATGACCGTGGCGGGTTGTATTGGCCTTTTGCTGAAGTTCTTGCTCGCGCTCGAATTCACCGGCGACATTACGCCAAAGCCGCAAAAGCGGTCCCTTGAAAATCAACACCACAAGCAACCCGATGGCAATGACAAGCAGAAAATTGAGTCCCGTATCCATCAGCCCAAGTCACGCAACAGACGTTGCTTTTGCCGGTCCCAATCGCGCGCCCGCTCAGTTGCCCGTTTGTCGTGGTTCTTCTTGCCCTTGGCGAGGGCCAATTCAACTTTCACGCGGCCCTTTTCGTTGAAGTATAGCCGGAGCGGCACAAGCGTAAGGCCCTTGGTGCGGACCGCATCGCCCAATCTCGCGATCTCACGAGTGTGCAGCAACAACTTCCGCCGCCGCCGGGCCTCATGATTGAAGCGATTCGCGGCTTGGTATTCCGGGATATAGGCGTTCACGAGGTAGATCGCGCCATCCTCCGGCGAGGCATAGCTGTCTTGAATGCTGGCAGTGCCTTCCCTAAGGCCTTTGACCTCAGTGCCTTCCAACATAATGCCCGCCTCGATGACATCTTCAATCTCATAGTCATAGCGGGCGCGGCGATTGTCAGCGATTATCTTCCGCTTGGGATCACTTTTTGCCATGGCTATGTCTCAATAAGTCCGGCGTGAACCATAGCACCACGAACTTTCTTGCGGGTCGCGACCTCCGGCGCAACGAGGGGCAACCGCACATCTTCGGTCATCTTCCCCAATAGTGATAATGCGTACTTCAACGGGGACGGACTGGTTTCCAAAAACAGCGCCGTGTGGAGTGGCATCAACCGATCATGCACTCCTTGCGCAGTGGCGTAGTCACTCCCTGCGCACGATGCCTGTACTGCGGCGCAAAGTTTCGGCGCCACATTTGCGGTTACAGAGATACAGCCCACACCGCCTTGGGCATTGAAGGATACTGCCGTTGGATCTTCCCCAGAGAGCTGAATGAAACCAGGGGCGCTGGCGGCCTTTTGCAAACTGACGCGCGCTAAATCCGCCGACGCATCTTTGAGCGCAACGATATTTGGGATCTCTGACAACTTGGCAATGGTCGCAATCGATATGTTTGTGACCGTGCGTGCCGGTACATTGTAGAGCACGATTGGTAAACTCGTCACCTCTGCAATTGCCGTGAAATGGGCCAGCAACCCGGCCTGGGTCGGCTTGTTGTAATAGGGTGCGACAAGCATCACAGCATCTGCCCCGGCCGCTTCGGCTGCCTTGGTGCGTTCAATAGAGGTACGTGTGCAATTACCTCCGGTCCCCGCAATGACCGGTACCCGGCCCGCGGCGGTTTCAACGCAGGTGCTGACAAGGCGATCATGCTCAGCGGGGTCCAGCGTTGGGGATTCACCTGTGGTTCCACAGGGCACAAGCCCGTTGGTGCCTTCGCTGATCTGCCAATCAACGAATGCCTCATAGGCCTCAAAATCAACGGCATCGCCCTTGAAAGGGGTCGCCAAAGCGCAGATTGAGCCTCGAATTCGGTCTGTAACTGTCTTCGTCATAATTTGCAGTCTGCCAGATCGCCTCTATCGCCGTCGAGGGCCATCAATATCCTTAACATCGCCCACTGGTATGCCGTGGGACGAGCCGTTATCCTCGCGACCGGGTGGGGTGAGTGTGCGGGTTTGTAGCGCACCAACCAAGGGAACGCAGATGGACAATCAGCGGCGCAACTTCAAGTGGCGTTTGGGAGTGATTTGGTGCGCCGTCACCTTCATCTCCCTGCCCGCAGTTGCGCAGATTGACCTTGGCGAAGTGCGCCCCACTGTGCGTCCTGCGCCGCCGCCGCCCTCTGCCTACCTCTCAGAAGAGGACTACTTCTACCTTGATGCCGCCTTTGAAGCGGCCAGAATCGACGATTGGAACGAGGCCCTGGATCTCTCCGTTCAGGTGACTGATGAGGTCGGGCGCGATCTGGTGCGCTGGCTATGGGCTCAGGACAACGAGAGCGATGCACCCTTTGGAGCAATTGTTGACTTCATGAACCAGCATCCCGACTGGCCAAGACAGGAAACACTGCTGCGCCGCGCGGAAGAAGCCATGCCTCGCACAATGGCACCGGACCAGATTATCGCCTGGTTTGCCGGTAATGAACCCGTCAGCGGATTTGGGAAGCTACGCTTGGCCGACGCCTATCTTGCCCATGGGAACCGCCAATTTGCGCGGCATTGGATTCGCCGTGCGTGGGTCGAGCACGACTTCACATCATCTGAAGAGCGGGCGCTATTGGTGGACTATGGCTCCCACCTGGATGATGCTTCTCATATCGCGCGGGCTGAACGGCTTCTTTGGGCGCACCAATACTCCCCAGCCCGGCGCATGCGCAGCTATGTGACGCCAGAGTTTCGATTGCTCATGGATGCATGGCTCGCGCTGATGACCCTTGACAGTTCTGCATCAAACCACGTTGGCCGCGTGCCCGTGGCCTACCAGGGCCATCCCGGTTTGCTTTATGAGCGCATCCGCTGGCGGCGGCGCAAAGGCCGAGATGAAGACACGTGGCCCATGCTCATCGAAGCGCCAACCACGACGGAGGCGTTGGTCGAACCGGAGCGCTGGTGGGTTGAGCGCCACATTCAGGCGCGCAACGCGCTACGCGAGGGTGATCCGCAATCAGCCTATGACATGGTTCGTGGACACGGCATTCCCGCAGGGGGTGACTTTGCCGAAGCAGAGTGGCTGGCTGGGTTTATCGCGCTGAGGTTTTTGGATCGGCCCAATGATGCCTATGACCACTTTGTACGCCTCTCTGAAGGCGTCTCCTATCCCATTAGCCTGGCGCGGGCATATTACTGGATGGGGCGCGCTGCGGAGGAGTTAGAGCGCGCTGAGGACGCTGTGGCGCATTATTTATCAGCGGCGGAACACCCAACCACATACTACGGCCAATTAGCCATGGAGCGATTGCCGGAACCACGGCCTCTTGCTCTACCGCAAGGGCCCACACCAAGCGATGCGCGCCGCGCGATGGTGCGAAGCGACCCGCTGGTCCATGGCGCGGAACTTCTTAGTGCGGTTGCTTCAGAGCGGTTGCAATTCTCATGGTTTTTACACCTTGGCGGAAGTTATACCGAGCCAGAAGACTTGCAAATCATAGCTGATCTCGCGCGCGAGATTGACCAATGGCATATGGCGGTTCGGGTCGGCAAGCTCGCCATGTTCCGGCACATTTATTTGACTGAAACCACATATCCACTGATCGACTACGAAGACTTTGAAGCGGACATTCCCCTGCCAGAGATGGCCCTCGTCCTTGGCCTTTCTCGCCAAGAGAGCGAGTTCAACCCCCGCGCCCGGTCAAGCGCTGGCGCGCGAGGTTTGATGCAGCTCATGCCAGCTACCGCGCGCGCAACAGCACGCAATCTCCGTGTTGAATACAACACAAATTGGCTCACGGAATTCCCCGCATACAACACGGAGCTAGGGCGCTATCACTTTGGCGAATTACTCGCGCGCTTTGACGGTTCTTACATAATGTCAATTGCCGCCTACAACGCCGGCGCTCACCGCGTTGATCGCTGGGTCAGTGAATTTGGCGACCCCCGCAGCGGCGCTATTGATCCGGTTGATTGGGTGGAATTGATTTCCTTTCGAGAAACACGGAACTACGTCCAACGGGTAATGGAAAACACTATGGTGTATCGCAATAGACTAACGGGTGCGGACCTTGAGGTCACCATGACCGCTGATCTCGCCCGAGCCCGCGGCCAGGCCCCCATTATGTTTGCCTCCATTCCTGAGCCCACCATAGCGGCCGCCCCAAACGCGACGACGACTCAATACGCCAGCCATCTTAGCGCCCTGGTTTCCGGCCTCAGTACGTCATTGCGGGGCCCGGAAATAGCGGCAGAGGTTCCCACAAATTCTCGCGTGGTCCTTACGCTCTCGGGTGATGATGTTGCCATCACGACGCAAGCAATTGGTTCTGAGGACACCTTGGACGAGCCTAATGTGCGGGTCTGGACTATCCCTGAGGGTTGCACCGCGTATGTGCTTGAAGCCAGCGGTGACACGGAAGGAAGCTGCGAGCAAAGCAGCGGCGGGTTTTAAGTTCCCCAAAAAAAGGGCCCGTCAGCGACAAGCCCTCACTCAATTTGGCGAACCAGTGACCTATGGAATTTCACGGATTGATGAAATGCGGTCATTCCAACCTACTGAGACAAGATTATTTTCATCAGAGGTGTAGCGTTGGCAGCGACCGCCATAGTTAGTGTGTTCACAAATTTCCCAAGTCCCCCCCTGAATACGGAAGCTGGAAATCACATCGTTCCATCCAAGGCCCACTAAATTCTGGATACTGTCCGAAAAGGTCCGATTGCGCCCTGCAAAATCGGCATGCTCATAGACGACAATTTCTGAACGGCCTCCGCCACCGCCGCCACTGCCAGCACGGCGCAGGGACGAGATGCGATCATTAAAGCCAAGCGGCGCAACATTGTTCTGACTGGCTGAATAGGTCCAGCACCGGCCACCATAATTAACGTGCTCACACAATTCCCACTGACCACTATGAACATGGAAGCTTGATAGCTGATCATTGAACGAAAAACTTACCAGGCTGGGTACATCGCCATGGAACGAAAGGTTGCGCCCGTTGAAATCGGCATGTTCGAAAACCTCGATTCCTTCGTGGTGATCATCGCCTCCCCCGCCACCGTCTGTTACCTGGCGGAATGAGGAGACGCGATCATTCATTCCCAACGGCACGAGATTGTCTTCGTCGGCAGCAAACGTCCGGCAAACGCCGCGATAATTTGTGTGTTCGCAGAACTGCCAACGGCCCTCATTGATTCGCAAGCTGGACATCATATCGTTGAAGCTATGGGAGGCCAGACTTGGTACATCTTCACTGAACCCAAGTGAGCGTCCACCGAAATTAGTATGCTCAAATATCATCACATCATCTCTGCGTGGACCGCCGCCACCGCCGCCCGGACCGCCGTCGATCCGGCGTACCGAGGATATGCGGTCGTTGGCACCCAAGGGCACTAACGTCCGCTCGTTACCGCGCACGGACCAACACCGCCCGCGATAGTTGGCGTGCTCACACACTTCCCACTGACCCACCGGCGTTTGAATGCTCGAGGTAATATCGTTGAAGCCCCACCGCGTGAGATCCGGCACGTCCTCGTTAAAGCTTTCCTGGTCGCCTGAAAACTCAACATGCTCAAACAGAATAATTCCGCTGCGGGACCGACGCCGGCCAAACCCGGCGGGTCGCATTGATGAAATTTGGTTGTTAAGTCCTTCGGTAGACAGATTAGACACGTCACCGCGATAGATCTCGCACCGGCCGCCGTAATTGATATCCGTGCAAACCTCCCAACGCCCGCCGAGACGCAACGAAGAAGCCCGATCATTGAACCCCGCTGTGCGGAGGTTGGGCACTTCCCCTGTAATTGAGCGGCGGTCGCCACGAAAGCCATCGCGCTCAAAGAGTACAGCCTCACCACGCGGAAGGGGCACACCAGCATCGGATGTGTCATCGTGGTGGTCATCGTGACCACCAGCTATTTGACGAAGCGATGAGATATCGTTGTTTAAGTTAAGCGAGCGAAGATTAGGCTCATCGGCTGAGAGGCGAATACAGCGACCCTCATAATTTCCGTTCGCACAAAACTCCCACGTCCCCGAGTGAACCCGAATACTGGATGCTTGATTCCCAAATCCGTATTCACGTCCAAGCCGCTGGACATCATCTGTAATATGAACCGAGGGACCATTATAATCTGACTGATCGTAAAGCGTAACGCCGCGACCACCACCACGTCGGCTATCAAGACGGATGGAGGAAATACGATCATTTAGTCCCGTTGTGCCGAAATTGGAGACGTCACCTGTCAGCGACTGACACGTTCCATTGAAGTCCCGGCGCGTACAAATCGTCCAAGTCCCGCTCACAACACGAGCGGATGAGATGCGGTCGTCGAATCCAATGTCGGAGAGATCGTCGATGTCGCCATTGAGCCGCCGGCTGTCGCCAGAATAGTAGGTATCAGAGTAGACAATTAACTCTTGCGCTTGAGCTTGTGCAGGCATCAACGCGCCCGCGCTCAATAGCAATGCGGAGACAGCGAGAGCGGTGACCCCCGTTCGGTTTACCTGCGACTTGGACTTGGTCATGATAATCTCCACGTTCCATCCCGTACGGGGGATTAGGCCCGCACATCCGTACCAAAACTAGAGCCGCCAAGTTGAACTCTGCATGAATAGCGGCTTGAATTCCCCGTCAGGTTGAGCTGCCCTCCGTTGTGTGCCACTCATTTCTGCATGTTTATTGTAACTGAGAGCGGTCATATGTCACAAAATATCGACCTAATAATTACCCCTAAAGTGCATGATTTAGGCGGATTTTCTGTCCGCCGTGCTTTGCCTGCTCCCAAAATGCGCATGGTGGGGCCATTCATTTTCTTTGATCATTTCGGCCCTGCAAGCTTCCCGCCGGGCAAAGGCATCGATGTTCGCGCCCATCCCCACATTGGCCTTGCGACCGTCACATATCTTTTTGACGGCGAAATTGTGCACCGCGATAGCCTTGGTTTCGAGCAGGCCATTCGGCCTGGCGATGTCAATTGGATGACTGCCGGACAGGGCATTGTTCATTCTGAGCGCACCGCGTCAGATGAACGCGCACGGCAAAGCAATCTTCACGGTGTCCAAACATGGCTGGCGTTGCCAAAACCCAGTGAAGCGTCCCTACCCAGCTTTGTGCATCACTCTGCCCAAAGCCTTCCTGAGTTCACCCAAGGCGACGCCACCATAAGACTGATTGTGGGAACGGCCTTTGGGCATGAGGCGCCAGCGAAAGTCGCCTCCCCTATGGTCTATCTCGATGTGCAGCTTCCAGCAGCTGGCGTACTGATGCTGCCCCCTGAACATCAAGAGCGTGCCATCTATGCGACTTCTGGTGATCTCAATTGCGATGGCACAGCGGTCCCTCGATGCACCATGGCCGTGCTTGCCTCGGGAGCCAACATTACGATCAAAGCGAACGAAGATAGCCGCTTTATGATTTGCGGTGGTGCCCCCATGGATGGACCCCGTCATATGTGGTGGAACTTTGTGGCAAGTGATCAAGCAATCATCGAACAGGCCAAACAGGATTGGATAGACGCCGCCAAGAAGAATTGGCAAGGCACCCGCTTTGTACTTCCGCCCGATGAAAGCGAATACATTCCGCTACCCGACTGACCAGAACTCAATCGCGTCAGGTTGCCAATTTCAGCTCGTCGTTCGCCTCGCTGGGGATTTGGCTCTCAAGCAGTATGCAGGCAACCCCCATGGCGACGGCTGTCCGCAAATATGTCTCCATGTCTGCATCCTTGTGCGCTGATTGACCCCATATCCAGGCTGCGCCAATGCAGGCTTCGATGGTCAGGCGTTTTCGCAGCAATCGTTCCTGCTTTGGCAGGTGTTCCAGGTGTTTGTCGATTCGTTTGGAAATATCCTGCACAATTGGAAACCGACCGCTGTCGATAATGCCAAGCATATCTGTGTCCGGACGATAGGCGGATTGCATCGCGAGTTTGAGGAACAGATCCCCACCCTCTTCATTGGAGGCCTCCACCAGCGGCCTGATGACCGCATCAATCAATAGCGACGGCGGTTCCTCACCTGGCGGAGGTGCCGATTTCATCATCGCTGATCGACGCGCCTCAACAAAAACCATGCGGCGATCATAAATGGCCCATAACAATCCGCCTCGATCACCGAAGTGGTATTGCAAAGCCGACTGGTTTTTCTGTCCTGCCGCTTCCAAAATATCACGCGTGCTGACGTGATCGATCCCACGCCTGGCATAAAGGCGCTCTGCCGCTTCCATAAGTGCCTCGCGGGCACCTTTTTTCGATTCGCTAGTCATGAATTTCCATAATTTTTGATCCGTTGGACTACCGCTAACATGACAACTTACCGCTGTCACCTGAATGTAACTCCATGTTTTCACGAGTCTTTTTTGGTATTAGCGCGCCGTTAATACTATTCATCCTGCGTTCAGCCCGGCCTCCATAGGGTGATTGTCGATAGCGCGAACAGTGTATGGCGGGACCAGCGCATATTGAAGCCAATTAACCGAGTGTGAAGACTTGCTCGGATTAGGGAGACACCCATGCGATCACGCACCATTCACCCTTCCAGCAGGCAATTGACCTTTTTTG
>JAJFIK010000013.1 GCA_021775005.1 Rhodospirillales bacterium | reverse complement strand
TGCAGGCAGACGCGCTGGATTTCTTCGGCGACACCGTGACCTATGCCCTCAGCCTCGCGGTGCTGGGCATGTCGGTGCGGGCGCGATCATCGGTGGCTTTTTTCAAAGGCATCACCTTGCTCGCCATGGGGTTTTGGATCCTGGGCACTGCGCTTTATCGCGTCTTTGTCGTGGCAAACCCTGAGCCCTTCATTATGTCGGGCATCGGGCTTCTGGCCCTGGCGGCCAATGTGGCCAGCGTGCTTATCTTGGTGAACTTCAAAGACGGCGATGCCAATGTGCGATCGGTCTGGCTCTGCAGCCGCAATGATGCCATCGGTAATGTAGCGGTGGTGGCCGCGGGCGGGCTGGTGGCACTTACCGCCAGCCGCTGGCCGGACTTGATTGTCGCGCTGGGCATGGCGGGACTCTTCACTTGGAGCGCGGTGCAAATCCTGCAACAGTCTCTATCCGAGCGTCGCCATCATGCTGCAGCGGAGTAGTTCCCCAATATGGCCTCTGGGTCCAAGAGAGTTATCTATGCCGCGCTGATCGGCAACGGGTTGATCGCCGCGTCGAAATTCTTTGCCGCCTTCATCACCGGATCGTCCGCCATGTTGAGTGAAGGCATCCACTCCAGCGTCGATTGCGGCAATCAAATATTGCTACTGTTTGGTATGCGCCGCGCCGCCCGCCCGGCTGATGATCAGCATCCCTTCGGCTATGGCATGGAGCTTTATTTCTGGGCTTTTGTGGTCGCCATTTTGATCTTTGCCGTGGGCGCGGGCATCTCAATCTACGAAGGGGTGATCCATATCCTCCACCCCGAGCCCATGAGCAGCCCCATATGGAACTATGTGGTGCTGGGGGCGGCCATGGTGTTTGAAGCCGGGGCCTGGTGGGTCGCCTTTCGCGAATTTGAGAAAACCCGTCGCGGACGCCCGTTCTTGCGCGCAGTGCGAGAAAGCAAAGACCCCGCCCTCTTCACGGTGCTGTTTGAAGATAGCGCTGCCATGCTGGGGCTTGTCATTGCGCTGATAGGGGTCGCGGGCGCGCAAGTCTTCGCCATGCCCATTCTTGACGGCGCTGCGTCTGTTGCCATTGGTGTGGTGCTTGCCCTGGTGGCGATCTTGCTCGCGGTTGAAACCAAGGGGCTCTTGATCGGCGAAAGCGCGGAGCCGCGCGTGGTTGAAGGCATTCGGCGCTATCTCACCCCTGATACCCGCGTCCTGGCCATCAACGAAATTCTTACCATGCACCTGGGGCCCAACGAGATCTTGCTCAACATCAGCCTTGATTTTGTCGACGGCCTGCCAGCTGAAAAAATAGAAGCAGCGATTTCTGACTTTGAGACCCACATCAAAACTGAGTTCCCGCGCATCGGCAAAATCTTTATTGAAGCGCAAAGTATTCTCGGCCATCGCAAAAGCATTGCGGAGCCCCCAGGCAGCACGTCATAAAAAAGGGCGGTCGCCGCAGCCACCGCCCTTTAGTCAGTATTCTTGAAGCGAATTAGTAGCCCAAGCTGTTCAGAAGTTCCTCATAGCGATCAAGTAACCGCGTCATGCGATCCCGTGTGGGTCCGTAGGCGGCGGCATCTGACATGTCGAGGCCCGCATTGAGAACGATCTCATTGGGGTAATTGTTACCACCGGAAGAAAGCACGTTGAGGAAGTTTTCCACCGCACCTTCTTCGCCGGAAAGCACCCGGCCCATAAAGTAATCAGACTGCACCTGACTGGTGGAGTACTGGAACACATAGTAGTTGCGATAGAAGTGCGGGATGTAGGCCCATTCCATCTTGATTTGGTCAGCAACATTCATCACGCCGTCGTCGTGGCCGTGATAGCGGCGCACAATTTCAAGATAGATTTCAGAAAGTCGCGCGCCGGTCAGCGGGCGACCTTCTTCCACTTCGCGATAGAATGCATGTTCAGCTTCGGCAAACATAGTTTGGCGGAACAACGTGCCGCGATAGCCGCCAAGAATGCGGTCGATGTAGTAAAGCAGCTCTTCATCAGATTCCGTGTTGGCGAGGACATGCTCTTCGAGCAGAACCTCGTGAGAGATTGACGCCACTTCCGCAATAAATGTATCGTAGTCCGCGGTCTCAAACGGGTTGGCTTCCTCGGCAAGCAAGGTGTGCATGCCATGGCCCCACTCATGAGCATAAGTGGTCATGGACTCGTAATCATCCTGGTGGTTCAGGAGGATATACGGGTGCGTGCCATAGACGCCCCACTGGTAGGCCCCGGTCTCTTTGCCGTCTTCGGGATAAACGTGCTCCCAACCTTGGCCGGTCGCCCAATCAAGACGCTCAACGAAATCCTCACCAAGGGGTACTGCTGCTTCGATCAGGGTGGCGCGGCTGTCGTAGATGTCAAAAATCCGATCAAGCTCAAGCGCTTCTGGATAGCTGTCGTGGTAGCCCAGATCATCAACGCCCAAAAGCCGTGCCCGCAGCGCGAGATAGCGATGGTAGAGCGGCAGCATGTCGTTCACTTGCTCCACAAGCGTGGTGTACACGTCTTCAGGAATGTTTGAGCTGAACAGGTTCATTTGAAGCGTGTTGTCGTAGCCGCGTGCGCGCGACACAAAAACCTGGTTCTGAATGTGATGGTTCAGGATTTGTCCGACGGATGCTTCGTACTGCTCCATGGCAGCCCAGAACGTATCGAAAACCGCAATACGGTCGTCGCGGTTCTGACTAGCTCGATTAAAGGAATAGCCTGACTGGTTGAGATAGATCTCTTCCCCGTCAGAAAGCGTAATAGTGGGCCAGGTGATATCAGCGTTTAAAAGCAAGCCATAAGTCTGGCTGGGTTGACCATCAAGAATGCCCGCCGCCGCCATAATGCGCTCGCCTTCGGGAGACAGAATGTAGGGCTCGTTGCGCACAATATTCATCAGGCTCAAGCGGAAGCGTTCAAAGGCTTCTGGGTTGGTGGCGATAAATTCGTTAATCGCCGCTTCGCCCATGGCAAGTATTTCCGGGCTCGACCATGCCGTCGCGCTTTGGAACGCAGAATAGAGATCATTGGCTTGCTGGGTCATACCAGAAGCGTCGCTGTTGTTTTGATCTTCATCAAACAACAGATTTGGGTAGACGTATGCGCGGAAGGTTTCCTGCAATAATTCACTGGAAAGCTCCATGGCTTCCAACAAAACCTCTGGACCTTCACTCAAGCGTCCTTGATAGGCTTCAAGTTCCGGCAGACGGTTCAGCACATTTTGCCGGCTCGCGTCCCAAGCTTCGTTGCTCTCATAAAGATCTGTTAGATCCCACGGAATCTGCTCGCGTTCTTCTTCAGCTTCCACGGCATCAACCGCATAAGCTGCTCCAGGCAATGTCGCCGATAGTGGCAACGCCAATAGCGCCGCGAGCGCAAGTGCGCGAGGATCGCGCATAGCATCAAACATGGTCATGTCTCCTAGTGCCCCCTCAAAAGCAAAACCCGCCGCCCCTCAGGCAAAGAGATCAGCGGAAAATCAGGTGGTTGGTACCTTGGTGAGGGGATCATCGCAATGGGGCGGCACTCACATGCGCGTGCGTGAGCCTCACGGCCACGTGAAAAGGGCGCTGAGGCCGTAGCCCCCACGCCCAAAATTCATTTGCTGCCTTGGGAAATTAGTATCCCAGCCGGTCCAACAGCGCTTCATATTCGTCCAGCATCCGCTCCATGCGGGTCCAGGTCGGCTCATAGGCCGCTGCCGTGGCCATATCGAGCCCCGCGTCGGAGACGATGTTGTAGGGGTGATCGGAGCTGCCCGCCCGCATGACATCAAGGAAGTTTTCAACCGCGCCGTCCGCGCCGGAAAGAATTTGCGCTGCAAAGTAATCGGACTGCACCTGGCTGGTGGCATATTGGAAGACATAATAGTTGAAATAGAAGTGGGGGATGTAGGCCCACTCCATGCCAATCTCATCCGCAACGTTCAACACACCAGCGTCATGGCCATGGTACCGACGCACAATCTCCAGATAAATCTCTGACAGCCGGTCGCCGGTGAGGGGCCGACCTTCTTCGACTTCGGTGTAGAAGGCATGTTCGGCTTCAGCAAACATAGTCTGTCGGAACATGGTACCGCGATATTGTTCCAACACACGGTCAATATAGAAAAGCCGTTCTTCGTCAGATTGCGCATTGTCGATCAAGAAGTTTTCCGACGCCACCTGGTTCACTATGGCTGCGGTTTCCGCAATGAAGGTGGAATAGAACGCATTTTCCCAAGGCTGCGCTTCTTGCGAATACATCGTGTGCAGCGCGTGGCCCCATTCGTGGGCATAGGTGCCAAAGCTCTCATAATCATCATTGTGATTGAGCAGCACATAGGGGTGGATGCCGTAAGCGCCTGGGTTCATATATGCGCCAGAGCGCTTGCCCTGTTGTGGGTAAACATGTTGCCACTGTTGGCTGGTGCCAAACTCAAGGCGAGAAACATAGTCATCGCCAAGGGGTGCCGTCGCTTCGATTAAAAGATCGCGGCTTTCATCGATGCCAAAAGTACGGCCTTCAAGTTCCACCGCCGTGGGATAAATGTCGTGATAACCCATATCGTCGACCCCCAGGATGCGCGCGCGCAATCCCAGGTATCGCTGGAACAGCGGCAAATTCTCATTCACTTGCGCCACAAGGGTTTCATAGACAATCGGCGGCAAGTCGTCCGCATCGAGGTTCATGGCCAGCACGTTGTCAAAATTGCGCGCCCGCGCCACAAAGACCTGGCTTTGGATGTGGCTGTTGAGGATTTGCCCAATGCTGGCCTGGTAGTTTTCCCAAGCAGACCAATAGGTGTTGAACACGGCGATGCGATCATCGCGGTTCTGATTGGCGCGGTGAAGCGAATAGCCCTGAGAGTTGAGATATACCTCGCGGCCATCAGAAAGCGTAATTGTTGGCCACTCAATGTCAGAATTCACCAAGAGCGAATAAGATTGGAAGGGCTGTCCCGTAACAATCCCTGCCGCCGCCATGATCCGCTCACCTTCGTCAGACAATGTGTGCGGCGCATTGCGAAGAATATTCTCAAGGCCAAAGAGATGGCGCTCAAAAGCTTCGGGATCGCTGGCGACAAATTCCATGATGCGATCTTCGCCAATGGCAAGAATTTCTGGCGTCGCCCATGCGGTGGCTTGTCCCAGCTCACTAAACATCTGTTGCGACAGACCGCGCATTTCCTGATTTTCAGAAATGCGTTGGTCTTGATCAGAGGTCATGCCCGCATAGACGGATACATAGACGCCGACTTGCTGCACTTCAGTTGAGGTGTTGAGCGCTTCAAGAAGAACTTCAGCGCTTTCGCCAAGGCGCCCCTGATAGGATTGCATGCGCGGTATTTGCGCCAGCACCCATAGGCGCGATTCATCCCATGCCGCGCGATCCTCAAAAATATCCGTCAGATCCCAAGAGATTTGTTCGTGAGCAGGCGTGGTATCTGCTTCGTCCATGCCGTTGCCAGAGCCATCGTCTACCGCGGCAACTTCGCCATCATCATTGCTGGCAGTGGCTGCGGCGTCCGTGTTGTCACCGCTCTGGTCGGAACACGCCGCCAATGGCAGCGCCACACCCAAAAGCAACACCAGGCCAAGCCGTTTCAGGCCGCCGAGCAGGTCTAATTCAAAGCCAATCATTTTAACCCCCTGAGAATTGTCATGCGGGACGCAGGCCCTCCCTGCGCAAAACTCGCGGCGGAGCCTACTCACTTGGGCGGGGTGCCGCAAAGTCAATTCGAGGTCAGATAACACAGGCGTGACATCGCCCCCCCGGGACAGGTCGTTTGGGGGCCTATGTATAGGGGACAGATGGCAGGGGCTAGATACCTAGGGAGCAAATCTTGTAAAGCGGGCCATATTTTCAATTGCCCTGGCGGCTGCCCTTACGCTTTTGGGGGCGTCCCCACCGCCCAAGCCTATCTCATTGACCCCATTCAGGTGGGCAACTGCCAGGGCATTTGCGGGTAATTTTGGGGCGTGAGCCGCAGTCGGTGACGGCGCCATTGACGCCTTGCCAATTGCGACCGGCGGCATAGCTAAGACGCCAACACCCGCCGCGACATCTCGCCCGTTTCCCGTTTCGGGCAGCACGCGGTAGTCTTGCGGCACCTAATTCAAACAAGGATCGAAAACACATGACCTCAGCCATCCAACCGCGCTCAGAAGTGATCGACAGATCTTTTGGTAATATCAGCTGGGCCAGCATGTTTTCGGCCGTCATCTATCCCTCGCTGGGCATATTGGCGTTGGTCATCGCATTGGTCGTCGGCCTTGCCTTTAGCGGGGTTCATCTTCGCTGGTGGCACCTACCGGTGGGGCTTGGCACGGCATTACTGACGTTGTTCATGTGCAACCAAGGCATTGGCGGATTGCACCGGGTTTGGCAGCACCGCGCCGGCGAGCTGAAAATCCCCGCGCAGATATTTGTCATGGCAAATTGCATCCTGGCGATGCAGGGCAAATTGACGGATTGGGTCAATTTCCATTCGCAACATCACCGCCATGCAGATGAGCCCGGCGATCCACACAATCCCAGCGAAGGCACCTTTTGGGCATGGTTTGGCTGGATCCTATGGCGCGATGCGGAAGATATGGCGCGACCGGCGCCGAAATGGCTCGACGTTATCCCTGCGGCGCGCTTTGCTGATCGGCACTACAATTTGCTGTCCATTGTGATGCATCTCATCATCCCGGCCGCGATTTACTTGATCGTCTGGGCATTGGGCGGCTCGCTAGTGCTGACGTTTATTCTGCATGCCTCAGCCATTATTGCGCGCGGGGTCCAATTCCACGCCACGGTGCTGGGCATAAATGTTTTTGGTCACCGCAAGCTCCCCAAGTGGGCGACCTGGGCCATGGCGCTGTTGACGGGCGGCGAAGCCTTTCATGATCACCATCATGATTTCCCGCGCAGCATTTTGCATTTGCCGAAGAAGGGATTCTTCAACCGGATTTTTGATTACAACGGCACCATGCTTTTGGTGTTCCAGAAGTTGGGTTTGGCAAAAGATTACGCTATCGCGCCTCAGTTTCTGCCTGTGCCGGTTGAAGCAGAATAGGGATAGTCCATGTGCCGAGTGCGGAGGTCTTCAGCGATCTCTGCCGGGCGCGCTGTTTATGCCGTTTCTAACGAGGAACCTCTTGTGCGGCGCGCTATCGTGCCTATGTCACCGGCCTATCCCGCAAATCTTGGAGCATCAAAAATGACCGCATCACCCGCCGCAGCCTCCGCAACGTTCTGGGACAAAGTCGCAGAGAAATACGCGGCCCGCCCCGTGGCGGACGAAGAAGTCTACCAGCGCAAGCTTGAGATCACGCAGGAGCATTTCACACCGGAGAGCATGGTGTTGGAGTTCGGTTGCGGCACAGGCTCAACGGCGATTGCCCACGCACCCTTTGTCAAACACATCCTGGCCACGGATATCTCCGGGGAAATGATCAATATTGCGCGGGGCAAAGCGGAAGCAGCAAACATTCAAAACATTACGTTTGAGCAAACCCGCCTCGATGATCTAAGTCAGGCCGCTGGGTCATTCGACGCTGTATTGGGACTTAACATTCTTCATCTTCTGCCGAACTGGGAAGCGGCAATTGCCAAATCCTTTGACTTGCTGAAACCCGGCGGCGTCTTTGTTACCAGCACTGGCTGCCTTGGCGGGTCATTCAGCTTCTTTCGCCTCATCATTCCGATTATGCAGCTGGTCGGCAAAGCGCCTTTTATCGCTTATCTCAGTCAGGATGAGGTGCGGGATGCCATGCGCCGCGCAGGATTCAGCATCGAAAAGGACTGGGCCCCGGGCAAAGGCGGTTCGATATTTCTTGTGGCCAAAAAGCCCATCTGAAGCTTTGAGACGTCTGGCATATCCAGAACTTGCTGCGGCAGTACTACGCCCGCGCGTAACCTTCACCTTGCTCAATCATCCAAGGCCATTCGCCAAAGTCCAAATTCGATAGGGGCTGGGCTTTGTGCGATTTAACGGGAGAGAAGGAGGGCGCAGTATGCGCAGGTATCAAAAATCATTGGCCATTCTTGGCTCAGCGGCGGCGGTCGCCGCGATAACGGCGGGCGCGGTGTTGGCGCCTCATGCGGCAGCAGAAGCACCTGCTGGAATTGTAAAGACCGGCTGTTCAGGCTGTTCAGGATCTTGCTCAGCATCATGTGGCGGAGCGGCTTGCGGCGGGTGCAGTGGATCTCACGCGGGTGATTGCGGCGGGTCTGCTTGCGGTGGATCCCATGCAGGTGATTGTGGCGGGGCGGCCTGCGGTGGGTCACCATGTGGTGGGTCCCATGCCGGTGGTTGCGGCGGGTCCCATGCAGGTGACTGTGGCGGCACGCCTTGCGGTGGTCATTAAGCTGTAGACCGTTTTAGTTTCGACAAAGCCGGTGCGGATGTCCGCGCCGGCTTTTGTGTGCGCGCGTCAGGATATTACCGCCCGCACTTCGCTAAACTTGGCGTTGATATCAATATCCAGAGCCGACGGGACCGCCAGTTCGCGGGCGTCATAGACGTTGCGATCAGGGTTGGCATCGCGCCACTGCACAATTGCCTCGTCCCGTTCGCGAAGAAGCTGTTCGATCTCTGAATGATATAGAACCATCATGGCGCTGATCCATCGATTAAGTGGCCATGACGGCTTTGACAGATCGATTTCAAATTCATCCAATTTGGCAATCAAGACCTCAGCTGGCCGCCACATCTCCTGCGTGATCCAACGATTGGTCGTAAAAAGCCGCACCGGCACGGCGTGTTCATCAAGCGATATGGCAATGAAGTGTGTCATCAGGCAGATGTCTTTTTTGGCAACACCGGCCATGGCGTCTTTCATAACGCTTTCGTCCTCGCTAAATCCCGACCTCCGCAAGAATGTATGGAAGTGCCCGAAGTCCTCCCACTCGGGGCGTTCCGGCGCGTGCGCATGGAAAAAATATTGGCTGTGGGATACAGGATCAATGACGTCCTTCGCTGACGGATAGTGCTGCCACTGAATAAATTTCTGGCCCTGCACCGCTTCTTTAAAAAGATCGCTTTCGCTTTTCTTGAGTACACGGAGGCAATCCAGCACCTCAAGGGCGGCATCCAATTGATCTTCAGGTGTGAGGCTCATGGTGATGTCGCCCAGCGCTTAAAGCTTTGAGAAGTCTGGCTTGCGCTTTCCCTTAAATGCGGCCAGCGCTTCTTTGTTGGCGGGTTGGCCTTCCAGGGCCGCAAACACCGGCCCTTCCCGCTCTCGCGCCGCCCGCACCGCATCAATGCGCGCCTGAATCAAAAGACCTTTGGTGGCTTTGAGAGACTCTACGGGGTTCGCTGCAATTTCGGCTGCCATTTCTTGCGCCCGCGCCAACGCAGAACCGTTTGGTGCTACCTCCCGCGCAAGGCCGATCTCAACGGCGTTTTCCGCGCTGATAAATCTTGCAGTAAAAAGAACATCGGCGGTATTCGCCCATCCGATAGTGTGCGGCAAAAGATAGGTGCTTGCGGCTTCGGCCGTCACCCCCAGCGCCACAAAGGGCGCACGCAATCTGGCTTTCTCGTCGATCACCACTGTATCGCAGTAAGGCAGCATGGTGAGGCCAATGCCCACCCCGACGCCATTAACAGCGGCTATCAGCGGTTTGGAAAAAACCTCCAGCGATTCCATGAACGGAGTGAAGCCGTGACGCTCCCCTTCCGCGTAGGCCGGGCGATTATCCATGTCGCCCAAATCCATGCCGGCGCAATAAGCCCGCCCCGCACCGGTAAGAATGACAACAGCAATGCGGGGGTCATCGTTTGCCACCACAAGTGCATCGCGCACCGCGTCATAAAGCGCATCATTGAAGGCATTGAGTTTGTCCGGGCGATTGAAGGTCAAGGTGCGAACCTTCCCTTGCGTTTCAATCAGCAGCACATCGTCGCTCATGGTGTGAAAGCCTCTACTCGTTCGGGAAATCCGGACCACGTCCACGCCATGGTGGGTCGCGACAGGCCCAACATCATGCCGCCAAGGGCAGGCGGATGAAGCCAGAGTTGATCCGGTGATTGGTCTTCGCCCCGTCCATCTGGCCGATCACTGGTGTGACCATCACTCCGGTCCAGGGCGCGTTGTTCAATGTCGTACATTTTAGAGCTATCGGCAAAGCACATATAAAAGCACGCCCCTTCCCGCCCATAGAACCGGCCCATGGTCTTGGCCATGTCCGTGGGCGTGATAACTTCAAAACGGTGTAACCGCCCGGCTTCAAACAATGTCAAAACGCCGGTATAGCCAAACTTCTCAGATGTGATGGTTTGAAAACTTGCGGGATCAAGACCAAACACATCGGTCAGTTGGTCCACTGCCGCAGCCTGGTTTGCCGCCAGTATGGTTGCCTCATAGAGAAAATTAACGTCACCGGCTGGCTTGCGTTCTGTAGCTTGGGAGATGACAAACCGAATGGGTGCGCCTTCAATGGTGACGGTAATGTAGCGGCGCCCGTCGGCATCTTCCACCAGCGCGCCGGCTGCCGCGGCGGTGCGCACGACATCATCAATATCCGGCGAAGATGCTCCCGCGGCAAAGAGATGCGCCCGGCCCCGGCGCGCCAGCTCGTCGGCGACAACCCCAGCGCCATCGGGCTCAAGAATTTCGATGTCTGAGTCCCCCGCGCGCAAGATGATGCGTTTGGCGGCCATGGTTGAAAGCGTATCCCGCGCCACATCTTCGGCCCCCAAAAGAGCGCGCCAGCGGGCGGCAGTATCTTCTGCGTCAGGGCTGGCGATCAGCACCCGGTCAATATCTGTAAGCATAGGCTTTCCTCCTGATCCGATTGAAGACCAATGAGGGGGCTACCGCAACAGCCCGCAATGGGATTGCCTGTGCTAGCATCGCTGCGGCCCCGCCCTGCATCCATTCCCGCCACCGGCGGCAACTAGGTGATAGAAGCGCGAAACAACTCGCGCATAGATGAAAGAGGCAGCTCGATGGAATTCTCAAACTTCTGGTTCTCCTATTGGTGGCTGGTATTCCCCCTCGCCATGTTTATCGCGGCTGGCTGGAGCAGCTGGATGAAATTACAGCGCCACAAGGCCACCCTTGATCTGCTCAAGAGCTATGCGGCAAGCGGCAATGAGCCCCCCGCGCATCTGATCGCGGCGCTGGAGCAAAGCGCCGAAAGCAGCGAGTCTGAAGACGATACGCACTATGGCAGGCGCGGCGGAGGCGGCGCATTTCTGGTCATATTGTTTACCGGCTTGGCCGCGGTGTTTGCGTATTCGGGCTATTCGGGAATGATTGACTTGGGCGACGAGGGTTATTTTGTCGCGTTGATTATGGGCGTTCTGGCTGTTGCGTTTTTGGGCAACGCCATATTCAAGAAAAGATCCTAGGCGCCCATGGGGTCAGGGGGGCTGACGGACGAGGCATTGGTGGTGCGGGCAAAGCGCGGATCGGACGCCGCCTTTGCAACCCTTGTTGATCGCCATCAGCATGCGTTGCGCGGATTTCTCGCCCGCGTGTGCCCCGTGCGCAGCGAAGTTGATGATTTGGCACAAGAAACTTTTCTTGCCGCCTGGACGTCATTGCGGTTTTTGAACTCTGCTGACGGGTTTCGCCCCTGGCTTATGGGCATCGCCTGGCGCAAGGCGAAGGGCGCGGGCCGAAGCGCGATGCGGTCCAAGGCGCGCGATACGGCTTGGGCGGAGACGCAGCCCAATGAGCACATTGGGAGCCCGGACAAAACCCTTGCACTCAACCAGGCGCTCAACCAACTCTCAAGCGATCAGTGCGCCGCTGTGGCGCTTTGTCTTGGTGCGGGGCTCACGCATCCTGAAGCGGCGGCCGCTTTGAAAATGCCGCTGGGCACGCTAAAGTCTCATGTCTCACGTGGCCGATTGCGATTGCAGGAGATACTGGGCCTAACGGCACAGGAAGGATCAGATGCCAATGACCGATGATCTGCAGCAAATGTTTGATGCGGAAAACAGCGGGCTTCCCCCTGTTGATCCCGCCTTTCGGTTTGACGTGATGGCGCGTGTGGTGCAGCGGCGATTTGTGCTTACCCTTTTATCCCGGGCAGCAGCGGCGACGTTGCTCGCCCTTGTCCTTGCTGTGTTATGGCCTGCCATCGAAACCGTGGTCACAGACGTTGGCGAGGTGACGAGCGCACTCAATGCGCCGATCTCTACAATCGCCACAACACTGGTCCTATTGGGTGTCATGGCTTTGGCCGCGCGCTGGGTCTCCATGAAAAGTGGCGGCCTATAAAAATGACCCAGCCAAGAATTGACTGAGCCATTCATAATCAGATTTATTTAGCTTGCCGCGTTGATCCGTTCGACAGCCTCGTCCGTGGTCCAAAGGCCATTGGCGACATAGCGGAAGTTCGTGATCGCGGCGAGGTAGCCATCACCTTCAGGCAATTTCGCTGCCGCCGTTGCATCGCGCACCACAGCCACTTCATAACCTTGCTCCAACAACGCATAGAGGTGCGCCTGGGTGCATAGGTTGGCCGACATGCCCGCGAGGATGACTTTGTCAATGCCGTTCTTGCGTAACTGCAATGATAGATCGTTGGTCTCCGGCCCATATATCTTATGCGGACTTGCGATGATGGTTTGTCCATCATTGATGTAGTCGCGATACTCCGGCATAAAATCAGCGCCGGAATTTTCAAATCCATCAAGTGACAAAGACCCAGCGCGATCAAACATGCCGATGCTATGCATCAACACTTCCAACGGTCCGGCAAATTTCCAGCCGTGATCTGTGGGGTAGTAATAGTGCGGTGAGATCGCCACCGTCATGCCGCGCCCTTTGGCCGCTGCAAAAAGACGCCCAATATTGGCAACGGTATTGTGCTCCGTCACGCTTTCCCCCACGACGCCCCAGGTGACGCCATCCGGCGAGAGGAAATCGATCTGCGGATCGGTGACAACAAGCGCTGTGTTGGCGAGCGATACGTCAACATCAGTTTGAGGTAGCGCAGGTGTTTCGGGATCGGCATAAGGCGATTCCTGCGCGGCAGCACCGGTTGCCCCCAACGTGGCACCACTAGCGGCCGCTACACCGGCTGCCGCGGCCGCTGCACCCATTTTTAGAAAACCCCGACGGCCCTCAACAACTTCGCCGCTTAATTCATGATCATGTTCGTCATCGTGATTACAAGCCATGCGTCCCTCCATTTAGACAGGCCATTGTTCGTGATGTGGGGACTGATCTCTGTCAACCTGAAGCTGCCCCCCGCGCACCCCAACCCCAAGCGGGATGGGTAATGAATGTACCGCGTTGCATGCGCTAAGGCGCGCAGGCGCAGTTGATGGTTTGATGCAAAAAGAGACGGTGGGTTACATCATGAAATTGCTAAGCGTTACTAAGGCTTTGCACGTCGGAGCCCATTTTTCGGTGGATGCCGGAGGATGCATTAGCGTGATATCAAGTTGGCAATACTTGGAGCGGCACGGTGAGCCAGAACAATCAGTTTCTGCGCCCCGCCATTGGCGAGGATATAATCATCGAGGCAAAAGTTTTACGCAAAGGCAAATCAACCGCCTATGGCGAGATCTTCATCACCTTTGAAGGTTCCGGCAAACTGGTGGTGCATACCACGGCAGCGTTCACGTTTTAGGGCCTCGCCTATTCCGGCAGCCGCATGAGCCAGTCTGCCAGTGCTACGCCGATGCCATGGGGGTTGTCTTCCTGCACAAAATGCGCGCCGGGGCCGATGTTCACCACTTCGATGTTGCTGAGGTTTGCCGCAAAGTAGGCCGCGACCTCTGGCGGATTGATGGCGCCGGGTTCAGCATGGAAATAAAGTTTCGGCAGCTTTGACGCCATCAGCCACGCACCATTGGCAACCACCTCCGCCGTTGTGTCCGCAGGTTCGCCGCCGATAGGCACTTCCCGCGGCCATTGCAATGTGGGGAGGCGGCTTTCAGGTGTTGGATAAGGCGCGCGATAGTAAACCATTTCCGCTTCGGTAAGCCCCCGCGCCACGCCAAGCTGCGGCAGCACCACTTCGACAAAGAAATTATTTTCGAGCACCATTTCTTCGCCTACACCGGAGGTGCGAAGGTCGCGGAACATGTCGCCAATCTGTTCCCCCATGGCTTCATAGCTTGGCGCCGGCATGGCCGGGGGCACGATGGCTTCCATGAACGCCATGGCGCGCACGTTGCCGGGGTTAAGCCGCGCATAGCGCATGCCGAGCGCGGAGCCCCAGTCGTGGATCACCAGCGTGATGTCTTCAAGACCGAGAGCGGCGATGAAACCATCCAGATAATCCGCATGGGTATTAAAACGGTAGTCGAGATCCGGCTGGTCGGACTCCCCCATGCCGATGAGGTCCACCGCAATGGCGCGGTGACCGTCCGTCACATAAGGAATGATGTTGCGCCAAAGATAGGACGACGTGGGATTGCCGTGAAGGAAGAGCACCACGGGCCCCGTCCCTTCATCCACATAAGCCATGCGCGCACCATTGACGGTGACGAAATGTTTCTCGAACGGAAACTCAGGGGAAATCATCAGGGCCTCGCTTTCGGGCGCGGGTTCAACAACCGGGTCCGGTGCCGGCTCAACGGCGGCCACCTCGAGTTGGTTTGATGCCAAAGCGTCCTCAGGTGTTTCGGTACTGTCGTCTGCCGGGCTGCAGCTGGCCAGCAGGGCCGCGACAAAGAGGCTAGAAATGATCTTCAAAGGGGTGGGGGTCATGGCGCATCTCCTGTTTTCAGAACCATTGTTCTGATTAAAGGCAAAGTCAAGGATACCTATGTGGAAAGCATTGCGGTCGGGGGCCACCGGAAGGCCATGCGGCTGCGTGTCACCTTCTGCCGCGCGCTGGATTTGCTACATTTCAGGTCATAGGTCCGCAAACATTGGAGCCTTGGCCATGGCTGATCCGGTTATTCTCAAATACGCCGCCCAGAACACGCCGCGCTACACCAGCTATCCCACCGCGCCACATTTCCATGACGGGATTGACCCAGGCGCTTACGCGCGTTGGCTTGGGGGCATTGGCCCGGACCTGACGGGTTCGATCTATATTCACATACCCTACTGCCGTGAGATGTGTTGGTACTGCGGCTGCTCCACTCGCGCGACGCGCCGCGATGCGCCGGTGGATGCCTATGTGGACACGCTGCTCAAAGAAATTCACCACGTGGCGGCTCTCACAACGGGCCGCCCGCGTATCGCCCATGTGCATTTCGGCGGCGGCACGCCAACTCTTGCTCGCCCGGAAAAACTTGGCGACATCATGGAAGAGCTGCGCGCAAAATTCACTATTGCGCCGGATGCTGAGATTGCCATTGAAGTTGATCCGCGCCATTGCAGCGCCGCGCTTGCCAACCACCTTTTTGACCTCGGCTTTAACCGTGCAAGTCTTGGTGTGCAGACTTTCGATGCCCATGTGCAGGGCAAAATCAATCGCATTCAAAGCTTTGAAACCGTCGCGGCCTGCGCAACCAACCTGCGCGCGGCAGGCATCGAGGCCCTTAGCCTTGATCTTCTTTATGGCCTGCCCGGCCAAACGGAGGAAACCTGTCGCCAGACCGTTCAAGCGGCCCTGCGCCTTCGTCCTGACCGATTGTCGGTGTTTGGCTATGCTCATGTGCCCCATATGAGGCCGCACCAGAAGATGATCCAGCAGGCGGAGCTTCCCGGCCCCCTTGCGCGCACGGCGCAAGCCATGGCAATCGCGGACGCTTTGGCCGTAGCTGAGTTCGAAGCCATCGGCATAGATCACTATGCGCGCAAAGATGACGCCATGGCGCAGCAGATGCAGGGCGGCCAGTTGCGCCGCAACTTTCAAGGCTACACCACCGATCAGGCCGACTACCTTATTGGGTTTGGGGCGTCAGCCATCGGCAAGTTCCCCCAAGGCTTTGTGCAGAACGCTGCCAGCACCCCTGTGTGGGCGCGGGCTATAGATGCGGGGCATCTCGCAACGGCGCGGGGCATCGCGCTTTCGCCGGAAGACCGCCTGCGCGCGGACATTATCGAAAAGCTTATGTGCGATCTGCGCGTTGACCGGGCCGCCATCGCCCATTTGCACAAAGGCCAATTCCCCCGTGCTGATTTGGCCGATCTGGTGGCGGACGAGGTGGTGCGCGAAGACCAGAACGTCATTCGCATTCCTGAGCGCTATCGCCTGCTGGCCCGGATTGTAGCCGCACGCTTTGACGCGCACCTGGAAAACGGCACGCCGGCAGTACACTCAAAATCTGTGTGATTTGCTTTGGGCAAAGAAAAAGCCGCCCTTAGTCGACATCGCTATCTTCACCATGTTGGATCACTACCGGAAGCGGTGTTGATCGCTCGCCTCTTTTTTTGCGCTTGCTGTACTTGCTTTGGTACTCACGCCTTTGCTTGGTCACCTCATACAGAACAATTCCAGAGCTTGTTCCAAGGTTAAGACTCTCGATCATTCCGAACATCGGAACACTCACGCACATCTCGCTACGGTCGACAGCAAGTTCAGAAATGCCTTTGGATTCTGTGCCAAACCAAACCGCAAGTTTGGCGTGCTTTGTGAAGTCGACTTCGTGAAGGAAAGCATTCTCTTTGCCTTTGACATGGGGCGAGGTCACAACGGAAACAAACCCGTTCTTCTCGAGATGAGCGAGGCATTCCTCAGTGCTGTCAAATCGTTTCACAAATGTCCATTTGACTGCCGAAACCGAAGCCTTAGAAAGCTTTGCCCTTTCGCGCAGCTCCTCCCAATTATCGGCAAGGGCGCGACGGGGATCAACAACATAGACCTTTTCGACACCTAGGGCGTTCACATTCCGAATGACGGAACCGGTATTAAAGACACTATTCGGGTCTTCAATTACGGCAATCAGATTTTTGCAGCGAAACGGCTTAATTTGGTCGGCTCTTTGCCGCACTGACCTTTTTGATTTTTTAGGTTCTTCCACAATCGCTGTCTCCGCGCTGAGATACCTATCGTAACCTCATGGACCATATTATGCCCGTTTGTAACTGCATGTTGAAAGGAGTTGAACGCCTCAGCCATTCATCCAACAAAAAAGCCGCCCGGCGGCGGCTTCAATATGGGAGCGGGCGAGGAGATTGGCTAGGCCGATGCTTTCACATCCATTTAGCACGGCCCATTGCTGCCCTGAATTTTAAGTCGAGAGGCGGGAGGGAGGGATGCGGAAAACCAAACGACCGCATAGTTTGCGCGCCCTGCTCAGCCCGATCATTGCGGCCGAAGCCATGAGTACATAGCTGGCAGGGAGAGACGATCGACGCCAAATGCCCAACCGGGGAGCATTTGACGTCGGTTGATAACGCCGTCCGCTTTCACAAACTTTCGGCAGTCAACAGCATTGATACGCTATTCACCAAAGGCTTGCCGAATATAGGCGATCACATCGCGGACCTGCTGCTCGGTCAGATCTGGATTGCCGCCATTTGCCGGCATTGCCATGATCGAACCCGGGCTTTCGAAGCCTTCAGAAATGTTCGTGAACAATTCATCGTCGCTCTTCGACAGGCGGCTCGCCAGATTGGGGACCCCTTCAAAGGCCCCGCGCCCGTTGTCGCCATGGCAGGCAACGCAAGTTCCCTCAAAAACGGTTCTACCGCTGTCGACGTCCTGGGCGAAGGCCGCCGTGGACACCATGGGCATACCCAACAAGAGACTCGCGGCCCCCGCGAGCAGTACTTTACGCGTAGTCATGATCATTTTCCTTTCACTCACTCCTAGTTGTTGCTTGCTTGCAAGAAGGCAACAATTGCGCGGGCTTCGTCGGCAGGGATGTTGCCGCGAACGCGCATATGCGCCACCGAGACGCGCCATTCCTCGTCTGAAAGCTCAGATGGCGGCCGGATATTGTGGCAGCGGCCACACTCCCGGCTCCAGGCCTGCGCGCCTCTCGCTATTTCCATTGGGTTTGAAGCGGCCGCCTCCGCCTCAGTGTCTTGAGCAACTGATAGTGATGGTGCCATCAGGCCCAAGGTCGCCAACAGGGTTGCTGTGATTACAATTGCATATCTCATCTCTTCATCCTCCTCTTAGAAGCCATAGGCCAGTTGGAACAGAGTCCGGGTTTCGTCCTCGATCTCGTCGCTGGGAAAGTCGCGCCATTCCACCGACCCCTTCAAAACGATTGACGGGGAAAACCAGTAATTGAGGCCGACATTGAAGCGATCTTCTGATTGCTCTTCAGCCTCATGGTCACCGGTGACTTCGTATTCGCCGTAACGGACAACCGGTTCGAAGTTTCGAACAAACGAGTGCTCAGTCAGGCCGGACATGCGGAATGCCAGCTCCACGTACCAGGCCGTCCATTCGGTATTTTCGGCAAGGGACGCCTCTTCACCGTGGTCATCGTCACCTTCGGCGGCGGCTCTTATGAAGGCGGCTTCCGGCCCATGGTCGTCTTCCTCAGCGGGAAATCCGGTCGCCTCGGCGGTCAAATACTCGCCGCGGAACCGCCACGGACCTCGCACATAGGCAAAGTCAGCACCCCAGAGATCGAAGTCGATATCGGTCAGGGATTCGGTTTCATGGTCCTCAGGGCCAATCAGCTCCGCTGTCATGAATGAACCGCCAACCTCTAGTTCGGGAAAGGGGAAGAACCCCAACCGGCCCGACACCGACTTATTGCCGTTGTCGTCCGATGCAAATCCTTCCAGCTCAACGCCCCCATGACCAAGCCGCGGGCCGTTGCCCACAGCGACCGAATAGTTGACCCGCATGTCGTTACTAATGCGTGCCCCGCCGCGCGCCATGACACCAACATCGGTCAGGGGTTGAATCCCGCCATGGCCAAAACCAGCCGGGGCGTCGGGAAGGCGATTGATCCACGCCGGGTGAAGCCGTTCCTGGAACTGCCCAACCGGCGAGTAGAACTTGCCAGCGGCAATGGTCACGTTGTCGTGGAGCAGGAGATTAATTTGGGCATTTTCAAGCTCAACATTAGTCTCATTGTCCGTCTGTGTGATCTCGACTTCCCCTTCAAACATCACCAGATCGCGATACTGGAAGTGAAATGCCGGGTTAAAACCGCCAAAGAGAAAACTGTCCTCTGTGTCACCATCCGAGACGATTGCGCCCGCATGGGCATAACCGGCGATATGCCATGTGGTATCGCCGCCATTTACATCCGCATCCACGTTGTTTGCGGTTTGCTGAGCGTCTTCCGCGGTCTCCGCGTTTTGATTGACTTGCTCTCTTAACGCTTGCAGTTCTGCCTCAAGTTGTTCCATCCGCTCTAGGACGGCATCGCTACCTTCCGCATACGCGGGAAGATACCAGGAAAGCGAAACGGCCAAGGCCATTGCGCTTACCACCCCAATTTTCAATTTTGAACTAGACATAGTTCACCCCTTTGTTGTCATGGATTGACGACCGCCCTGCTACTACGCAGCAAAGCGGGACCACATTCATTGCATTGTGAGCTCTGATTGATCGCGGCCCCGCCAATGCGAACCCGTTTACGCCCTGCGCAAGCAGGGGCACAACGCTCGTACTGATCACACTCATTGGATTTCTCCCGAAGCCTAAAACCTCTGCCAGATTTGGAGGAGCGCAGACACACTGCCCCCGTGACGACGCCCGTGGCGTCCTCAGCTAGTTTTAACTTCGGGGAGGGGGAGCGTCAGGCCGACCCAGGTGACTAAGCCAGTGGGCGGAATCGCTTGGCCGGCCGTAGCCGCTGCTCTGCAATGAAAAGGAGGAGAAATCACGTGAGGGCAGGATGAACCCGGCTGAGCAAATTCCAATATCTTCGCAACAAAGTTGGTCAGCCGCTGGCTCTGACGCTTTGTCATCGCTAGGCAACGCCCCATGATCATGATCGCCATGTTCCGTATGATGACTATCCTCAGCGCTTGTTGCTTGAAGGTGGTGGCTGTCAAAGGGGTCATCGTGGTTCGCGCGCGCGGAAGCATCGAAAACCGTCAAGGCTGCAATTCCAAACGCAAGCAGCGTTACTCTCGCAACCGCAAAGGTGCGATGCGCTGACTTCCGCAATTTGCCAAATGTGTGACGCCGGTTTGTCAAAAGAATTCTCACCGCGTTGGTATGCTACCTAAAACAAAATTGATCCGACCATCGTCGGGACCATTAGATCTTCGCTCACCTCTATAAGTCCTGCATCCCTCAACGTTCGGCTGGAACCATCCAAGCGTTGAACTGTATTGAAGCAGGATTACATCAAGCTGGTCCATTGCTCATCCAATTCTGCGACGTTGGGCCGCAACCTTTTGGGGAGCCGGTCAGTCAGCGTAGGCGTTGCCGACAGGATTACATCAAGCTGGTCCATTGCTCACTTACTCTGCGACATTGGGCCGCAACCTTTTGGAGAGCTGGTCAGTCGCGTAGTCGTTGCCGACTGACTGTCTGACGCCTAACAATTAGCAGGTGAGTCAGGCCTCAATGCCAAGCCCTGCCTTAGAGGCCGGATTGAAACACCCTTGCCTGCGCCGTCGTCATGATACGGCCTTCTAGGAAGAGGTCAGTGATTGCCGCTTCCATATGAGGTAGACCGCAGGGATCACCACAAGCGTCAACAACGTCGCGCTGACCATTCCGCCCACCATGGGTGCGGCAATCCGGCGCATAACCTCAGAACCTGTGCCACTGCCCAGCATAATGGGCAGGAGGCCTGCAATGATCACCGCAACCGTCATCATGATGGGCCGCACGCGCATAAGCGCCCCTGAAATCACAGCGTCCCTGAGATCGCCGACCGTCATCATCCGCCCGTCTTCCGTAAACTCTTCGCGCTTCCGGTTCAGTGCCTGATCAAGATAGACGATCATCAAGACGCCAATTTCGATGGCCACCCCTGCCAGCGCGATGAAGCCCACACCAACGGCAACGGACATATTGTAGCCAAGAGTGTAGATGAGCCAGAGCCCGCCTGTGAGCGCGAAGGGAAGCGTTCCCATAATGATGAAGACCGAAATGAAATTACGGAAGTTCAGGAACAACAAAACCAAAATGATAACCAGCGTGAACGGCACAACGACCGCAAGCCTCGCTTGGGCACGTTCCATATATTCATATTGACCTGACCAGCTGAGTGAATAACCGGCCGGCAGATCAATGCCGTCTTCCACAATGGCTCTTGCCTCGGCCACATAAGAGCCAATGTCACGATCCGCGATGTCCACATAGATCCACCCATTGAGCCGCGCGTTTTCACTGCGGATCACACCTGGCCCTTCGGACACAGTGATCTCGGCAACACGGCCCAGAGGGATTTCGGCTCCCGCTGGTGTCAGAATAGGAAGCTCACGCAATCGCTCCAGGGAATCGCGATATTCCCGCGGGTAGCGGATATTGATGGGATAGCGTTCGAGCCCTTCAATACTCTCCGAGACGGTCATGCCGCCAATGGCCGTTCGCACAACATCTTGCACATCCGCGATGTTCAGACCAAAGCGCGCCGCTTCAAGGCGATTAATATCCACGTCAATAAACCGCCCGCCGGTGACCCGTTCCGCATAAACAGACGCCGTGCCACGCACATTCGTCAACAAAACTTCAATCTGCTCGCCAATCGCGCCAATAACTTCGAGATCAGGACCCGCGACCTTAATGCCCACGGGGGTTTTGATCCCCGTTGCCAGCATGTCGATGCGATTGCGAATAGGCATGATCCAGACATTGGTGAGGCTTGGCACCTGCACCAGGGCATTGAGCTCGGCTCGAATGCTGTCCATTGTTACGCCGGGGCGCCATTCATCCTGCGGGCGAAGCTGGATGGTTGTCTCAATCATGGTGAGCGGGGCAGGGTCGGTCGCCGTATCCGCCCGACCGGCTTTACCGTAGGTGGTAAGAACCTCTGGAACGCTGAGTATGAGCTGGTTTGTCTGCTGCAAAATTTCTGCTGCTTTTGCCGCAGAAATACCGGGAAAGGCACTTGGCATGTAGAGCAGGTCCCCTTCGTCAAGATCAGGCATAAACTCCCCGCCGATACGAGCAAGCGGTACCGCAGCGGTTGCGATGAGCAGGGCCGCAACGACAACGGCGGCCACAGGGCGCGCCAGCGCGAGATTGATGAACGGCCTGTAGCCTGCGATCAGCATCCTGTTGATGGGGTTCTTGTGTTCGGGAGTAATCCGCCCCCTGATAAAATACCCCATCAAAACTGGAACAATGGTGATCGACAATGCCGAAGCCGCCGCCATGGCATAGGTCTTAGTATAGGCCAGAGGATGAAAGAGCCGCCCTTCCTGCGCTTCCAGAGCAAAGATCGGCACAAAGCTGAACGTAATAATGAGCAGGGAGAAAAACAGTGGCGCGCCAACCTCCGAGGCCGCCTTACCAACGACCTCCCACCTGTTCTCCTTGGTCAGCGGTTGGCGTTCGGCATGTTTGTGCACGTTTTCGATCATGACAATGGAGGCGTCCACCATGGCACCGACGGCAATGGCAATTCCGCCGAGGGACATGATGTTGGCGTTGATGCCTTGCATGTTCATGACGATGAACGCCACGAGCACCCCCAAGGGTAGGCTCAACACAACAACCAGCGCCGAGCGCATGTGGAACAGGAAGAGTGCGCAGACGATGACCACGATAATGAATTCTTCGAAGAGCTTTTCTTGAAGGGTCTCGATAGCGCGCTCAATAAGCCCCGAACGGTCATAGGTTGTGATGATCTCCACGCCCTCGGGCAGACTTTCTTCGAGCTCGTGAAGTCGTTCTTTCACGCGCTCAATCACAGCAAGAGCGTTCTCACCAAACCGCATAATAACAACGCCGCCGACAGCTTCGCCTTCACCGTTAAGCTCACCAACCCCGCGCCGAAGTTCCGGTCCTGTCCGGATCTCCGCTATATCGCGCAACAGAATCGGCGTTCCGGTTTCGGTATGTGCCAGAGGAATGAGTTCCAGGTCTTCAATGGAGTCCACGTAACCGGAGGCGCGGATCATGTATTCCGCTTCGGCTAACTCGATAACGCGGCCTCCGGTTTCGGAGTTGCCGCGCTGAATGGCTTCGCGGACGCGGCCAAGTGTGATTCCATAGGCCCGCAGGCGGTTGGGATCTACAATGACCTGATACTGACGCTCCATACCGCCGATGGTCGCGACCTCGGAAACGCCTTCGATGGTCTGAAGTTCGTATTGAAGAAACCAGTCTTGAATAGAGCGCAACTGCGAAAGATCATGCGCTCCCGTGCGATCAATTAACGCGTACTGATAGACCCAGCCCACGCCCGTCGCATCAGGGCCAAGGGATGGCTGGGCACCTTCCGGTAAGTCATCGGACACCTGGTTTAGGTATTCCAAGACCCGGCTGCGCGCCCAGTATAGATCCGTCCCGTCTTCAAATATGACGTAGACGTAGGAATCGTTGAAGAACGAATAGCCCCGCACGTTTACCGCACCGGGGACAGCCAGCATGGCTGTGGTCAGGGGATAAGTAACCTGATCCTCGATCACCTGCGGCGCTTGGCCCGGATAGGTGGTCTTGATGATGACCTGAACATCAGAAAGATCAGGGATCGCATCCAGCGGCGTATCCCGGAGTGAAATCCAGCCCCACGCTGCCAGCATGGTCGCGAGAATGAGAACCAAAACGCGATTGGCAATGGACCAGTGAATAATATTTGGAATCATTGGTCGGCCCGCCGATCACCTGCGGTTGCCGGTTCGATAGAGGTAATCACAGGCACAGGAGTGCCGCCGCCTGAAGGCGCTTCGTACCCGAGCGTGAAAATAACCTCTGTCCCCGCATCAAAGGGGGTCAGGGGTGCCATACCCGCATAGTCAAAATCCATGGTCATGACCGGCCACCCCAAAGCCGGGATGGGTTCGTGGGTCAGGCGGATCATGCCGTGGCCCGCCATGACATTGACGATTGTACCGCGCGCCGTGATGGCTGCGGTGCTTTCCATCGGAGCCTCCGCCGCCATGGCATCGTCCATTTCACTTGTGCCGGCAGGGGGATCGGCCATATCCATTCCGCCCCCGCTGGAGCCCTCAGACGTTAACCTGAGAAGGCTGGCATCCAAGCTGGCTTCGGAATCGATCAGGAATTGTCCAGAGGTGACAATGGCCTCGCCCTCGTTGAGACCCCCAAGAATTTCAACGAAGCCCTCTGCCTCAATCCCCGCGATGACGCGCGCGGGCCGAAAGCGCCCCTCGCCCAATGCCAGGACAACCCGGTCCCCCTCGCTGGAGCGGATCAAGGCTTCGGTGGGTATGGTGAGAACATTCTCAAGAGACTGGCCGTGAACTTCTATGTCGCCATACATATTGGGCATCAATGCCCCGTCCGCATCGTCAAAGGCAATCCGTATCCGCAACGTGCGGCTGACCGGGTCTATGGTGGGATAGACGTAATCCACTTGCCCGTCCCACACGCGGCCAGGAACAAATGGCAAGCGCATTTCCGCCCTTAGGCCGGTAAGCATGCGCGGCGCATCGTTTTCGAAAACATCCACAAGCACCCAAACCGAACTTAAGTCGGCAAGAGACATAAGCGTCATGCCCGGTTGCACATACATGCCTTCGCCAACGTTCAACGCAATGACGACGCCGTCCTGCGGTGCGCGAATATCAACCAGTTGCTGGACGCGGCGCGCTTGCCTTACTTCCGCAATCTGATCATCGCTCATCCCCAGCGCCTGAAGCCGCGCGCGCGATGCGGAGATGAACTCCGCCCGCCCCGAACTGAGGGATTGAATATATTCAGCCTGGGCGTTTACAAGCTCGGGCGCGTAATATTGAAAGAGCAAGTCACCGGCCGACACTTCTTCACCCGCCGAGCGCACTGCCAGATTTTCGATCCACCCGGAGGCCCGCACGTGGAGGTGGTTGGTTAGTTCCTCGTTCGGCTGAACATTGCCCACTGTGCGAACAAGCGCATGCATCGTGCGGCGCTCGACCGTTCCGGTGCGAACGCCAATATTGTTAACAACCGCTGGCGAGATGCGTAAGGACGGCTCGGCACCGGCACTTTCAGCGCCATCTGCATAAACCGGGATGAGTTCCATTCCCATGGGCGAGGTGCCGGGGCCATCGCTTCGGAAATTGGGATCCATCGGCGCGACCCAATAAAGGATATCTTGTTCCGCACTCGTCATGTCCGGATCGCCGCCACTACTTAAAAACTGTGCCGCAATATAGCCGCCTGCCAATCCGGCAGCCACGGCCAGGCCAATAATTATCTGCTGACTACGAACCATCGTCTTCACCCCCCAGATATGTCAGTCGTGCCTTTGCCCGCCGCATATCAACTTGAAGGCGAAGAAGCGCGAGCTCAGCGTCCAGTTCGGCAAGGCGCGCACGAATGAGTTCAGGAAAGTCTGAGACGTCGTTCCTGTAAGCATCGACAACAGCCTGCGACGTCGCCCGCGCCTGAGGCACGACGCTACGCTCATAGAGGGCCGCTCTTTCAGAGTCGCGCCGCCATGCCGCATATGTTCTGTTCAAGTCCTGTTCCAGGTCACGTAAGTGGGCCGCGCGCCGTAACCGAGCTGCCTCGCGGTCGCGGCGAGCGGCAGAGAGCCGACGGTCCTGACGCTGACCGGTAAAAATCGGCAGGTCCATCACAATACCGATGCTGGCAAAGTCAGAGCGATCGCCCGCGCGGTTGCCGTACATCGCCTCAACACCCCAAGCGGGGCGGTAGGCTTCTTCGGCAATGCCAATGTCGATCTCGCCAACGTCAACATTGGCGTCAAAAATCTGAACAGAGGGATGCGAAGGCAATCGATCTCGTATGGCGATCACCGGCAGCGGTGGCGGCAATGTCGGGAGCTCCAAGCTCAACGGCCTCATCGCTGCTTCATAACCGATTAATCGCTCCAAATCTGCCCGATAGAGCGTCTCACTGCCTTCCAGATCAATGGCGCGCTCTTCAAGTGCACTCAGCTCCAACTCGGCGCGCAGAACATCTTGACTCGCGCTGCGGCCGGTAGAGTAAATTGTTGTCGCAATTTCAATGAACTCGCGCATGGCGTCCTGACTGTCAAGAACCACCTCCTGCGCGCCGCGGACGTAGTATGCTTCGAGCCAAGCTGTGCGCGTGTCAAAAGCTCGTTGTGCCGTCACCCAGTCCCCTTGAGCAACCGCACCTTCAGACTGCGTTTCATGACGCCTTCGCTGCAACCGAAGAGTATCACCCCTGGGAAGAGATTGCCGCACCCCCACTTGCAGTTGGGTCATGGGCTCACGATCCAAACGAAAGTCGTCCGTCGGTACATTGGCGGCGCGAAACTGGATTTGCGGATCGGCCAACTGACCGGCGGCGATCGCCCGTTCTTGCTCCGCTTCCGCCATCTCATGAAACTGCACCACACTGGGGTCGCCCGCATTCAGACTGAGCGCAACCGCTTCATCCAATGTGAGAGGCTCGCTGGCGATCGCGTTAGGTGCGCCTATCGTCAGCCCGATAAAAGCTGCCAATACCCACTTGCATGAGCGCAGCACAATATTCTGTCTGTTAGAAGTCACAGCTCTACTCCGAATTCTCAGCAAAAAATGCGCGCACGGCAGCTGCCCGCGCGTGTGAGATTCAGGAGAGTCCTAGATTCGAAGCTGAGTAAAGAGAGCCACCGGCGTCAATGATCGCAAATTGGGTGGTGGCAAGAGGACGTCGACCAGAGGCGGATGAGCCGTCGGGGTTTCAAGATGCCATGGGGGGGGCGCGACAATGTCAATTCGAGAATTGATCGAGCCCTGCGCTTCAGGCTTGTCCCTAACGAGGGCCCATTGATAGTCACAGGATCCAACAGAACCATCCTGCTTGTCTCCGCAGTGATCCACCATAGCCATGGCATGCGACGACATCGCCTGATCGGTAGCGGCCATAGAGGCGGACGGCATACACCAATAGACCGTCGCGGAAGCCATTGCGACCATCAAGAACAAAGTCAAAAAGTTAAACGCTCTTGCCATCCCCAACTTTCAACCGGAACCAAAACTGGATCTGATCCAACCACAAAGACGTTAAGTCTTGGTTTGGCCCGCGCTATACAATCGAGCGCGACCCCGCAAAAACTAATCGTAACTTATCTTTCCATGATTCTCTACAGCTTCCAGTTGGGGGAAGGTCAAGGGCGCAGATTATGCCGCGCAGCTGTTCGCGGCTTACCGTCGAACCTGAGCTCTTATCGGCCAGCGCTCCTCCAACAAAAAAGCCGCCCGGCGGCGGCTTGTTTATTGGAGCGGGCGATGAGATTGGCTTGGCGTGCCGCCTGCGCCGCGTCTGCGCGCCTGTCGGCGCTTGCCGTCGAACATAAGTTCGAACCCACCAGCACCCTTCCAAACAAAAAGGCGGCCACTGGCCGCCATTTGTTTGGAGCGGGCGATGAGATTCGAACTCACGACCCCAACCTTGGCAAGGTTGTGCTCTACCCCTGAGCTACGCCCGCATCCTGGGTAGGGAAGGCCTGGGCCCTCCCGCGAAGGGCGCTACTTATTGCCTAAAGCCTTTTTGATTGCAAGGGGATTTGGCGGCCATGGTTTCTGCCCTTTGGAGCCGACCTTGCGCGCCTTGCGACCCAGTCGCCCCTTCCCTTTGGGGCCCCAAAGCCATATGTCAGGGCTCAAGGAATAAGGAGACCCCACAAGATGTTATCAGGCATGGGCGATGGTGCCGCCCCGACAAATGGAGCGAGTGCCCCACAAGACCTCATCAAAGATGCCGATGGCCAGAGCTTTGCCGTTGATGTGCTCGAGGCCTCCCAAACGGTCCCGGTCATCGTTGACTTCTGGGCCCCGTGGTGCGGCCCCTGCAAAACCCTGACGCCGGTGTTGGAAAAAGCCGTCACCGAGGCGGGCGGGGCGGTCAAACTGGTGAAGGTCAATATCGACGAAAACAAAATGCTGGCGCAGCAGCTCACGCAAGCCGGCATGCCGCTTCAGTCCATTCCCGCCGTCTTTGCGTTCAAAGACGGCCAACCTGTGGACGGCTTTGTTGGCGCGCAATCTGAAAGCCAGGTGAAAGAATTTATCGCCCGTCTTGGCGGCGCGGCGCCAGCTGAAGTGGACATGGCGGCACAAATTGATGAGGCCATGGCAGCAGCAGCAAACGCGATTGAGCAAGGCGATCTATCCGCTGCGGCGCAGATCTATGGCGCCGTGCTGCAACAAGACGGCACCCACACCAAAGCGCTGGTGGGCTTGGCGCAGCTCTATCTTAAATCTGGCGATGCAGAGCGCGCCAGCCAAACCCTTGATCTTGTAGGCCCAGAAGCAAGCAGCGATGCGGAGGTTATAGCCGTGCGCGCGGCGCTTGAGCTGGCCGCCAACGCAGTTGATTCATCAGAGCTTGATGCGTTGCGGACAAAAGTCGACGCCAATCCCAAAGACCATCAGGCGCGGTTTGATCTGGCGTTGGCGCTCGGCGCTGAGGGTGATCAGGAAGGCGCCCTTGAAGCGCTCTTGGAGATCGTCCGTATGGATCGGACCTGGAACGACGAGGCGGCGCGCAAACAGCTTGTGACATTCTTTGAGGTCTGGGGTGCGAAAGACGAATTTACCTTAAGCGGACGGCGGCAGCTTTCGTCGATCCTGTTCTCGTAAGACCCATGGTCGGCCCCGGCTCATCCTATGCCGCACATAATTTACCGCCCCTATTGGCCGTGTTTCCGCTTCCCGGCGCACTGCTTTTGCCGCGCACCCGATTGCCGCTGAATATTTTTGAGCCGCGCTATCTTGCCATGGTTGATGACGCCCTTGCTGGATCAAGACTGATAGGGATGATCCAACCGCGCGAGGAAGGTGACGGCGCCAACCCCGCGCTCTACGATGTTGGCTGTGTTGGCCGCATCGTGCAGTATTCCGAAACCGGTGATGGACGCTATCTCTTGACGCTTCTTGGGGTGTCACGCTTTGTCGTTGTGCGTGAGTTGCCGGTCACTTTGGCCTATCGCCAAGTGAAACCGGATTGGCGCCCCTTTGAGGCTGATCTTGAACCAAGCGCCGAGGAAGATCGTGTGGATCGCGAGCACCTGCTGGCCTCATTAAGAGTGTACTTCAGCCGCTTCGGTCACAAGGCAGATTGGGCCGGGCTCGCGGCCGCACCGGCGGAAGCGTTGATTAACTCTCTGGCGGCCATTTGCCCGTTCAATGCCCGCGAAAAACAGGCGCTCATGGAAGCGGCGACATTGGCTGACAGAAGCGATATGCTCACCAGCCTGGTGGAAATGGCTATTGCCGATGACACCGGAGAACCGAACCGCCCGCTGCAGTAATCGCGCCATAAACTCTGAAACAGGATTGCCAAATGTCCGCCGCCACAAATACCGACGTTGATCCCAAGCTCTTGGAAATATTGGTCTGCCCGGTCACCCGCGCGACGCTGACCTATGACCGAGAAAAACAAGAGTTGATCTCAAAAGCGGCGGGGCTCGCCTATCCCATTCGCGACGGCATTCCCATTATGCTGCCCGGCGAAGCCCGCGAGCTGAGCGACAGCGAAACAAGTTAAGTCGCCGCTAATCCGTATACCCCCTATCCCTCTCCACGCCGGGGCGCAGACTATCGTGATAACAAAAATCCACTATTGAAACTTCCGTCGCTTGAAGGCTCGAACATCTGAAATAGAAAGTTTAAACCATTCACCATTCGCTCTTTGTTCGGCAAATCGGCGGTGCCAATAGGCTTCTATCCCGGGCGGATCATCCGTTCGAATTGAATGAACAAGACTAACCTCTTCGGGGAGCGATACACTTATCTGCTTTACTCTCTTTTCAAGTTGGTCGCTTCGTCCGACCTTGTAGTGCTCGCCCGACTTCAATAGGTAAACCAACCCTTCAGAAATGAAAGGCGGTTTATCGTCACTCATTTTGTCAGGAGATACCTCAGGAAGCAGAACGGCCAAATCACTCATCTCGGGCCGGGAGCGAACCCACTCGGCGAAAGCCTTTAACAACCCACCCTTGCTCCCGAAATGTTTTGAGAAAGCTTCGTGCCCTATTTGAAGTTCGTGCTCACGTGCATACATCCGAATTTCAGGATTAGTTGGTATCTTGCCTAAGTGCTTAACTATTCTGGCAAACTCTTCAAGGACAAGCTGGGTCGACAGTTTGGCACTTTTCTTATTTGGCTTTAGGCCCGCTGCGGCCAACGCATCGCTCCATCGCGGCCAGAAGACCCCAAACCATTCACCCTCACGAATTCCTGTTGTGTTCTCAAAAAGTTTACGACCGGGTGACTTCCCACCATTCTCCGCCGCGACGCGCTTGATTTCATCGATGATGTGTTCGCGTGTAACCATGGTCTTCATTTTGGTTATCGGTGAGAAAAGGGTGTACCTCTCACGTAGTTTAACTTGCAATAGAATATTCAGGCAACCTAAAGCACTTCACCGCGTAAAAGTCTGGGTAGGTTTTTCTCGCCGCCGAGGGCGAGCCCGCCCCCTGCATGGCGCATGAACAAGCGGCGCAGGGGCGGGATTTCATTGACGATGCCCAGGCCAATGTCGCGCGCAAGGCGCACCGGCGCGATGTCATTGGAAAACAATTTCGTCAGCACATCGGTGCCTGCCGCCAGTGCCACATTGTCAAAGCGCCGCCAGCGCTCATAGGTCTTGAGCGATTGGATGTTGCCAATATCAAGGCCCACCCGCGCGGTATCAGTGGCGATTTCCGCCAGCACCGCCACATCGCGGAGCCCCAGGTTAAGCCCCTGCCCGGCAATGGGATGAATGCCGTGGGCTGCATCACCAACCAGCGCCAGGCGCGGCCGGACATATTCGCGCGCGAGCTGAAGCGTCAATGGATAAGACCAGCGCGGACCTACAGGCTTGGTCTGCCCGAGAAAATCACCAAAGCGATTGGCAACTTCCTCTGCAAACGCTGCATCATCCAGCGCCATGAAGGCAGGCGCCAGGTCCGTAGGTTCTGTCCACACCAGCGACGATCGATTGCCGGTCATGGGCAAAATAGCAAACGGTCCCACCGGCATGAAGTATTCCTGCGCCACGCCGTCATGAGGACGCTCGTGCTCAACCGTGGTGACAATGCCAGTTTGATTGTAGCCCCATGAAATGGTTTTGATGCCTTGAGCGTCGCGCGTTCGTGAGCCGCGCCCATCGCAGGCATAACAGACCGCCGCTTGCACTATGCTGCCATCACCAAGAGTTGCCGTCACACCATCATCGGCAAAGTCCACATGGGGAACGGTTTGCGGCGCGATGAGTGTGATAAGCGGCTCGGCTTCAACGGCTGCTTGTTGCGCAATGCGGATGTGGCGGTTCTCAATCAGATGCCCAAGGGGCTCATTGCCAATTTCTTTATGGTCGAAATGAAGAAAAAACGGTGACGCCCCGCCCTTGCCCGTGGCCCTGGGGCCGCGGCTGTCAGACACCACAATGTCATTGATCGGTTGCGCCTTGCTTGCAAGCCGCTCCCAAATACCCAGCACGCGAAACATACGACAATTGGCAAAGGCGATTGCCGAGACGCGGCCATCGAACCCGGCATCGGTGACCTGGGCTGGGTCAAGCATATCGATGACAACGCTTTTGAGCCCGCCCTTGGCCAGGGCCAGGGCCAACGTCAGACCCACAAGGCCGCCGCCAACGATAAGCGCCTCGGTTTTCATCTGGTTCTGGTCTGGGGCATTTGTCATGGTAGAAACCTCCAGCGCCCGGCCCCAAATGTCCAGCGCGCTCATCGTCGCGGGGGAGTTGTTTGTTTTGAAACTGCCAAGCAAATGGCCGTCAATGTCCGCGCTGGCTTTGGGCGCGGGAATTGAAAATGGCTCAATTGATCCGGTACTGTTGACCGAAGCGGCGCTTGATCGCGTCTCAGCGCGCGACCCCCACGGCAAAACCTTTTACGCGCTTTTGGCGGACCGGGCCTTGTCAGAGGCCATTGCGGCCCATGACCGGGCCCGGCGGGGCTTGCGGCGCTCCGCCCTTGATGGCGTTCCCATTGCTTGGAAGGACAATATCGACGCCATTGGCGGGGCCACCACAAATGGCTCAAAGCTGTTTCAGCATCGCACCGCGTCCAAGGACGCCGCAGTTCTTGCCCGCGTGGTGCGAGCTGGCGGCGTCACATTGGGGAAAACCGCACTTACTGAATTTGCCTTCTCCGGGCTTGGCTTTAATCCCACCATGGGCTCGCCGCGCAATCCCTTCGACCCCGATGTGGCGCGCGCGCCAGGGGGATCATCCGCCGGCCCCGCCGATGCGGTTGCCCGCGGGTTAACACCGCTCGCTGTCGGCACGGACACCGCGGGCTCAGTTCGCATACCGGCCGCATGGCAAAATCTTGTGGGCTTTAAGCCTGGGATGGGGACGGTGCCGCTCAACGGGATAATGCCGCTCAGCCGCAGCCGCGATACGGTTGGTCCCCTGGCGCGAAATGTCGCCGATGCATGGGCGCTTTGGGCCCTTATGTCGCGCAGCTCCCAAAGCCAACCACCCGCCATGGACTTAAAGCGCCTGCATTTGCTGTGGCCCATGGATATGGAAATGGATCTCGCCCCCGCCGTCGTCGACACGGTGCAAGAAGCGCTGGCGCTTTTGGCTCGGCAAGGGGTCACGGTTCATCAAGACGCGCTACCGGAATGGAACGCGGTCCAAACCGCCCTTGATGAAGGCGTACTGCCCACCGCCGCGGAAGGGTGGGCGGAATGGGGCGATGCCATCGAGGGCAGCCCCGATGCGGTCTATGACAATGTGCGCGAGCGATTGCGCTCCGGGCGTAAACTCAACGCCGCCGCCGTTGCTGGTGCAAACACCAAGTTCACAGCCTTAGGGCAAAAGTTTCTTAGCCGCAGCGCCGGGTTTGACGCCGTTGTCAGCCCCACAACACCGGGGGTCGCGCCGCGTCTGTCACGCCTAGAGACCCAAGACGGCTATGCCTATGAAAATGCGCGGGCGCTGCGCTTTACGCGTATTGCCAATTTTCTTGGCCTTTGCGCCATCACTTTGCCCTGCGGCATGGCACTGCCTGCCAAGGGCAGCCACCCCATGCCCGTGGGGCTGATGTTGATGGCGCGGGCCGGAGATGAGGCAAAGCTCTTCGCGATGGCCGCGGCTTTAGAAGTGCACTTGCCAAAAACCGCCCTGCCCATTTCTTAGGCAGCTTCAACGCCGCGCCCATTCTCTAGGCACGTCGCTACAAACCTCCCCCCAAAAAACGGCTGAGTTCTAAGGATTTTATCCCGTTTTCATTGCGGCACAAAGCTTGAAACGACCCTTACAAACGGGGGTGCGCCTGCGCGCTTTCATTTCTGTATTGAGCAATAAGGGAGAGCGCCGGGATGAACGTGTTTGGGGGGATCAACGGCGCTAGAGCCGCTTCGCGCTTTTCACTTATCGGGGTCGGCGCGCTGGCCGTCACGGTTCTGCCCACACCGGCCTTGGCGGAAGTGAGCGGCGAGACCGAATACGTTTTCAACTCGCTGCTGTTTTTGCTCACCGGCATGGTGGTGATGTTCATGGCCGCCGGGTTCTGCATGCTTGAGGCAGGCATGGTGCGCTCCAAAAACGCCGCCACCATTTGCCTCAAGAACATTTCCCTCTATGCCATCGCCGGACTGATGTTTTGGGTCATGGGTTACAATCTTATGTATGGCGTTGCCGAGGGCGGCATCTTTGGCGTCATCGCCATGTGGTCCGCCAGCGACCCGATGCTGGCCAGCGGCGAATTTGAGAGCGGCAGTTACGCTTCAGGTTCGGACTGGTTTTTCCAGATGGTGTTCTGCGCCACCACCGCCTCCATTGTTTCGGGCACCCTGGCGGAACGCATGAAGCTGTGGCCGTTCTTGTTGTTTGTGGTGGTGCTCACCGGCGTGATCTATCCCATCCAAGGGGCCTGGGAATGGGGCGGCGGTTGGCTTGATGCCAATTTTGGCTTTTCTGATTTTGCCGGCTCAACGCTGGTGCATTCTGTGGGCGGGTGGGCCGCGCTTATGGGTGCGCTGTTCCTAGGCGCGCGCAACGGCAAGTACGATGCGCGCGGCCGGGTCAATCCCATGCCCGGATCATCGCTGCCGCTGGCGACTCTGGGCACTTTCATTTTGTGGCTCGGTTGGTTTGGCTTTAATGGCGGCTCCCAATTGGCACTGGGGACCGCAGGCAACGCAGTGGATGTCTCCACCATTTTCATCAACACCAATATGGGCGCGGCCGCAGGGGTTGTCGCCGCCATTGTCGCCACCCAATTGCTCTACGGCAAAGTCGATCTGACTATGGCGCTCAATGGCGCCTTGGCGGGGCTCGTCTCCATTACCGCTGAACCGCTCACACCCTCTATCCCCATGGCGGCCTTGATCGGCGGCGTGGGCGGGCTTTTGGTGGTGCTTCTGGTGCCGCTGCTGGACCGGCTCAAAATTGATGATGTGGTGGGCGCCATCCCGGTTCATTTGGGCGCCGGGATCTGGGGCACCTTAGCGGTCCCCCTCACCAACCACGGCACGTTTGGCTCAGGCGATCCTACGTTCCTGGGCCAAATTGTCGGGATTTTGGCCATTGGCGGCTTTGTTTGCGCCTCAAGCGCACTGGTTTGGGGGGCGATGAAATATACCTTCGGCATCAGAGTGAGCGCCGAGGATGAGCTTGATGGCCTGGATTACTCAGAATTGGGGCTTGAAGCCTATCCAGAGTTTGTCCGGAGCTAAATTCAGGCTCTCTGAAAAACGCACGGCCCGGGCAGTTACGCCGCCTGGGCCGTTAATACTCTCACTTGAAGAACACCTTGTAATCGCCTCTTTTGTTTAACAAAAAGTAAACTCAGGCACGTTAGAGCTTTGGTCAGGAAGCATTAAGGTTCGCTGCCCAGGATGGCACATCCTTTAACCAAAGCGGCAGCACTCGTGACCGATAACCCCCGCGCATCCAAGGTAAATGACCGATTTGCGGCGCTACCGGCGTCGGCATTTGTGCGCCTGCGCGCGCTCCTCGACGGGCGCCCCGCCGCCATGGCGGCGATTGATATGACCATCGGGGAGCCCCGGCATCCCTTTCCGCCCTTCGTAACCGACGTTTTGGCGGAGAATTCAGCCGATTATGGTCGCTATCCACCACCGGGCGGGAGCGATGACCTGCGCGCTGCCATCGCCGATTGGCTAGGGTGGCGCTATGATCTGGGGGCCCGTGCCCTCGACCCCGACGCCAATGTGGTGGTTGTGAACGGCACGCGAGAGGCTCTTTTCAACAGCTGCATGGCCCTTTGCCCCCTTGAAAAGGGCCGAAAACAGCCGATTGTGGCCATCCCCAATCCGTTTTACCAATGCTACGCCGCCGGTGCGGCGGCAGCGGGGGCTGAGGCCCTTTTCTGGAATGCCACTGCAGAAACCGGCCACCTGCCTGACCTTGCAGCCCTTAGCCAAGAGACCTGGGATCGTATTGCCGTGGTTTTCATGTGCTCCCCCGCCAACCCCCAAGGGGCCGCAGCGGACCGCGCTTATTGGTCAAAACTGCTTGAGCTTTGCCGCACCCATAATGCGGTGCTCCTGGCAGACGAATGCTATTCGGAACTCTATTATGACGCCCCGCCTACCGGTGTGCTTGAGGCCGCAGGGGGCGACTTCACAAACCTGCTGGTGTTCAATTCTCTTTCCAAACGCTCCAACTTGGCCGGACTGCGCTGCGGCTTTATCGCCGGCGACCCGGACCTGATCGCGCGCATGTGGAAGTTGCGTAGTCTGGGCGGGGCGCCGGTGCCCCTGCCGGTTTGCGCGGCGGGGGCAGCTGCCTATCGCGATGAGACCCACGTCATCGCCAACCGCGCGCTTTACGCCGAGAAATTCACCCATGCCGAAGCCAAGCTGGGCAACCGCTTTGGCTGGCGTAAACCCGGTGGCGGCATGTTTCTGTGGCTCAACAGCCAAATTGAGTGGGGCGTCAATGGCGCGCGCGCGGCCCAGGCCCTTTGGGATTTGGCGGGCCTGCGGGTATTGCCGGGACAATATTTGGCGCGGGAGACCGAAAGCGGCAATCCGGGTACGGATTATATCCGCATAGCCATGGTGCATGACATGGCTACGACCGAAGACGCCCTTCTGCGACTAACGTCACTTGATCCATCTGTTTTCACAAAGGCGAGGTGAACGTGCTATGATGCTCTTTGGAGAAAGGGATTCCATGACGAGACGCAGACGCCCCCGCGTCGACCTTGTCGGCATCGTGCGCCGGTTCATGACAAACCGCTTGTTGGAAGCTGTTGGTACAATTCTTGTGCTGTCAGCATTTGCAGGCGTGCTTGCGCTCGTAACATATGCCCCCACCGACCCGAGCTTTAACAGTACCGGCAGCGGGACCGTTGAAAACCTTTTGGGGTTGCCCGGCGCAATCTTCGCTGACCTTGTTTGGCAAAACATTGGCCTTGGGGGCATTGGCCTTGTCGCGCCGTTGTTTGTATGGGGTTGGCTGGCCTTCACAAAATCAGAACTGCCGTTCATCTGGCTTCGTGTTGGTGCTTGGGCGTTCGGCACCTTGATGCTGTCCTTTGCCACAACAACTCTGCCGTTCGAAGCGCCCACAACACTGGCCACAAACCTTGGCGGAATTGTAGGCCTAGGCCTTTTAGGCGGATTGCAATCTCTTGCCGGGTTCGCAGGATTTGCTTTCAGCGCTTTTTGGATTGGCATGATCGGCGTGATCATCGGCCTTGCGAGTGTATTTCTTCTTAGCTTTGCCATGGGGCTACGGCGCGCGGATGTCTCAGATTTAGGTCGCGGCCTGATGGATGCCGGATGGTTTGCCTATGAATGGGTTGCCGATCAACTTGGCCACATGGCAGAGCGGCGGCAAGCCCGAGAAGAACCCGCAAGTGCGCGCGCGTCCTCTCGGCGGGTGATCCCTGAAGCATTTGATCTGGACGACGTACCGGTTGCGCGCCCTGCCCGCGCGGCCCGCGCGACTGTGACGCGATCACGGCGCAAAGTACGAGAGGGCAAGCGCGTTCGCGACGAAGCCCAGCCCATGCTTGATCTGGTGGGCGAAAACTACAAATTGCCGTCGCTTAATTTGCTCGATAAAGCACCGGCCACCGTCGGCACGGATGTCACTGACGAGCAGTTGCAACAAAACGCGCGCCTCCTTGAATCCGTGCTGAACGACTATGGCATCAAGGGCGAGATTACCAACGTGCGCCCCGGTCCGGTTGTGACCCTTTATGAGCTGGAGCCCGCCGCGGGCATCAAGGCCACGCGCATCATCGGCCTTGCAGATGATATTGCCCGCTCCATGAGTGCCATTTCTGCACGGGTTGCTGTGGTGCCGGGCAAGAGCGTCATTGGTATCGAGCTCCCCAATGTTCATCGTGAGATGGTTTCCTTGCGCGAGCTTTTGTCCACCTCGGCTTATGAGAGCACGGCGTCGCGTTTGGCGGTAGCACTCGGCAAAGGAATTGGCGGGGAGCCGGTGATTGCCGACCTCACCACCATGCCGCATCTGCTTATCGCGGGAACAACGGGCTCGGGTAAGTCTGTCGCCATCAACACTATGATCTTGTCATTGCTGTACCGCCTGCCGCCGGACCGCTGCAAATTGATTTTGATCGACCCGAAAATGCTCGAGCTGTCGGTTTATGACGGCATCCCGCATTTGCTGACGCCGGTGGTGACCGACCCCAAAAAGGCCGTTGTGGCGCTTAAGTGGGTGGTGCGAGAGATGGAAGATCGCTATCGCCATATGTCCAAGTTGGGTGTGCGCAACATGCAGGGCTTTAACGATCGCATTTCAGAAGCGATCGAGACCGGCGAAGAACTGAAGCGCACGGTGCAGACAGGCTTTGACAAAGAAACCGGCGAGCCGGTTTATGAAACTGAAAGTATTCCGCTTGAGCCGATGCCGTTCATGGTCGTGGTCATTGATGAGATGGCTGACCTGATGATGGTGGCGGGCAAAGACATTGAAGGGGCCGTGCAGCGCCTGGCGCAAATGGCGCGGGCCGCGGGCATTCACTTGATCACGGCGACACAGCGCCCGTCGGTGGATGTCATCACCGGCACCATCAAGGCAAACTTCCCAACCCGGGTGTCGTTCCAGGTCACCTCAAAGATCGACAGCCGCACTGTGCTGGGTGAGCAGGGGGCCGAGCAACTGCTGGGCCAAGGTGACATGCTCTATATGGCCGGCGGGGGACGCATCCGCCGCGTGCACGGGCCGTTTGTTTCCGACGAAGAAGTGGAAAAAGTGGTCAAGGCGCTCAAGAAACAAGGTCGCCCGACTTACGTAGACGACGTGACCCGCGACCCTGAACCGGGCGATGATCCCTTGGGGGTCTTTGGCGGTGGTGAAAGCGGCGGCGATGAGCTTTATGACCAAGCGGTGCAGATTGTGGCGCGGGATCGCAAAGCTTCCACCAGCTATATCCAGCGCAAATTGCAAATCGGCTACAACCGCGCCGCGCGGATTGTGGAGCGAATGGAAGAAGAAGGGGTGATCTCTCAAGCCAATCACGCCGGAAAACGTGAAGTCCTCGTCAACGATCACAGTGAATACTAGGCCGGGTGGGCTAGATTTCGCCTCACTTCGCGGCCATGGTGCGCGCCAGCAGTATGCGCGGGGTGCGCGGGCTTGAAGGACAGCAATCGTGAAATGGGTGCTTAGATTTGCGAGCGCGGCAGTGCTGGCGTTGAGTTTGGCAGGCGGGGCAAATGCGCAAGGCGCGTTTTCCGCTGAGGACCTTGATGATCTTCAGCGGGTCAATCAATACCTCAACGGGCTTGGCTTTCTCACCGGCCGATTTGTGCAAATCTCTGACACTGGCGGCGGCTATGCCGAGGGCACCTTCTATATGGCGGAACGCACACGGCTGCGCTTTGAATATGACCCGCCCATTCCGCTCACATTTATTTCCGACGGCTATTTCGTTGGCATCGATAATTCAGAGCTTGAGACCACCAGCCAGTATCCCATTGGCGTGACGCCCTTGCGGGTCCTTTTGCGCGCCGATGTGGATCTCACCTCCGACGCCAATGTTACTGCCGTAGAGCGCCTGCCAGGGCAATTGCGCATTGTTGCCAGCGAGGATAACGGCCTTGCCCAAGGGGAGCTGACGCTGATTTTCTCCGACCCCGGCTTAGAATTGCGCCAGTGGGTCATCGTCGATGCGCAAGGGCACCGCACCACCGTTGCGCTGCAAGACGTGCTCGAGGTTGATACCCTTTCAAGGGATCTATTTCGCTTCACCGACTATGATATCGACCGCCGCGACATGTTCGACTGAGCGGGGATAACTCACCGTTTCCTGCCGCTCATATGGATGCACCCGGCGGGAACAAATTCGCCCCTTCATTTTGTGATGTAGATCACACCGCCTTTCCCATCTCTCCAGTGTGGGCAGCGAGGCCCGCGAGAAACGGGGCCCAGCCTCACATGCTTCGGGAGAGCGACATGAGAAACACAATCATCACATTCTGCTACAGCGCCGCAGCGTTGGGCTTTGTTGCCATTTTGTATAGCGGCATGCAAAACGGCCTGGCATAAGCCGCCAGGTCGTCCACTTTGGGCAGCAAGGGCCAGCGCATTCGGCTCAAAACCGCCGCCAAAAAAGTGTTACGAAAAATTTAATTTACTCGTATAACGAGAATTGAGGCCCGAGGCGCAGAACCGGGCCTTACTTTTTTATTTACAGCGTTGCGCTTTAGTCACAGGTGGTTTGCTCAAATAAGGGACGCCTCCGCGAATCACTCATTTGGCGTAAAACAGCCGAAAACGTGAACATTCACCCGCCGCCATTAACCATTTGATAACACACTTGTGGCGCTTGAGGCACAGCCCTTTGGGCTGCAAAAGGGACACGCGGCACGCGCATCTGGCCCTCATTTGCCGCCCGTGGGCAACCTTGTACCCCGCAGAAACCTTACGATTTCTCTTGATCTGGGCGCGTGAATTTCATAAGCTTCATTTGTTGCCCGACGGCACTGACTATTGGATCCGCGTTGCCCCCCCGCTTGCAGTTCCGATAGGTCGTCAGGCGAAGTGCCGGAACATCCCCTCCCGGTGCATCGCGCTAAGTCGCGCATTTCGGCGCCCGGTTTGCCCTAAGCCGGGCGCCATTTTTATGGGAACCCCCACATTTCCAGAGGCCTCTCCATGGCCACAGTCAAGCTGATTCAACCAAATCTAGCTGCTTGGCCGTACACCAATCACGAGAAGCCCCACTCTTCTAGGCGACCCCCGACGGAAGAGGGTGACGCCGCCGGTGGGAGCCGCTAAAAGCTGGCCCTTCCGCCCGCCGCCCAAATGGACCCCGCCGATGCAAAATGGCTTCCCCGACGATGACTTCGACGCCGCTGATGACAGCGCCAATGAGGCAGCGGTTGAGGCCGCCATTGAGGAGCTGGTTGAACGTCAGCCTGCCTTAGCGCTGATCCGCGAGTTCGCCGGCGCGGCTGGTCGCACCTCATGGTTTGTGCGTCTGGGGGATGTTTTGGGGGCCGAGGAAAAGGCCGCCGCCCGCGCCTATCTTGATGGCCTGGGCTTTGTGGACGCCGAGGCAGCGCGGCTTGGGTCCTGGGAAGATGCCGCCGCAGCCGCCACCAGCCTTGATTGGGATAGCGAGGGCTGGGCCGCCGAAGAAGGCTTGCGCGCCGCGCTTACGTTCAGCGCGCTTGAGACCCTGTCAGAGGAAGAATTTGAGGTCGTGCAGCATTACACCACCTCTACTGTCGCGCCGCAGATCCGCGCTGCTGCTGATGAGATGGGGCGGATCTCTGATTTTCATGATCAAGAAGTGCTGACTGCTGCTGTTGGCGCGGGGATACAGGCCACCCACGCGGCCATGTTGGTGCTTCTGGCGGGGGAGGATAACCACCCCTTCACCCACCGCTATAAGCTCTTCACCCTGGGGCGCTGGCCCATTGGCGTGGCGGGGCTGACGCTGAATATTTTCTAGGCGCCCCTAAACACATCTAAACGGAGCTAAACAGAATCATACAAACCATTTGCTTCGTATCACCGCCTGCCATCAAGTGAGTTTCCAAAATCCCATGACGCTAAAAATCGCCACCTGGAACATCAACTCTGTGCGCCTGCGCATCGACACCGTGACCAATATGCTCAAAGAATTTGGCCCGGACATTTTGTGTCTGCAGGAAACCAAATGCCCCGACGGCGCGTTTCCGGAAAAGGCCTTTCGCGCCGCCGGGTATGAGCACATCGCCATTAATGGGCAAAAGGGCTATCACGGCGTTGCCACGGTATCAAAAGTGCCGTTTGCCAAAACCCATGCCAAAGCCTTTTGCGGCAAGGGCGACAGCCGCCATGTTTCAGTAACGCTGAACGACGGCACCGAGGTACACAACTTCTATGTTCCCGCTGGCGGCGATGAACCCGACCCAAAGGTCAATGACAAGTTCGCCCATAAGCTTGATTTTCTTGACGAGATGACGGCGTGGTTTAAGGGCCGCAAAACAAAGAAGACCAACAAGCTGGTGCTCCTGGGCGATCTCAACATTGCGCCGCTGGAACATGACGTGTGGAACCACAAGCAGCTCTTGCGCGTGGTCAGCCACACGCCGGTGGAAGTGGAACGCCTGGCGCTTTTGCAAAAATCTCACAACTGGATTGATGTGGCGCGAGTGCAAATTCCCGAACCGGAAAAGATTTACACCTGGTGGTCTTACCGGGCCAAAGATTGGGCCGCCGCCAATAAGGGCCGCCGGCTCGATCACATCTGGGTCACGCCCGCCCTTGACGGTAAGGCAAGGAACCTCCGTGTGCTGAAAGACGTGCGCGGCTGGGAGCGACCTTCCGACCACGCCCCGGTGATCATGGAGTTGAAGGTCTAATGTCATTTCTGTGCCGCCTTGCCACAGAGAACGACCGGGCTGTCTTGGGTGATCTTCGTTGGCGACTTCAATGCGAGGACGCTAAAGATGACGCGGGGCGCATTGCCTTCGCAGCAGAGTTCGCGCGCAACACGTTGCACAATGAGGATTTGTTTCACTTCATTGTTGAAGAAGGCGGTAGCGCCATTGGTGCCATGTCGGTTCGTAAGGTGTGGAAAGTTCCCGCGCCGGGACGCGACGAGGCGGCATGGGGGTATCTCACAAACTGTTATGTACTGCCCGAGTGTCGCAATGCCGGGGCGGGGCAGGCGATATTAGAGTTCATCACCGACTGGGCGCGGTCTGAACGTCTTGAGCTTCTTGTGGTCTGGCCTAGCGAACCGGCTTATTCATTTTATGAGCGTGCAGGATTTGCCCGCCCAAGTGATCCATTGGTTCTAAATTTGGACTAACCGCGCTTAGAGAAAAAAGATCAGCTTGATCGCGATATAGGCGGCATAGCCAGCTAAAAGCACAATGCCTTCGGTGCGCTCAATCTTGTAGTCTGTCGCCGCCACGCGCACCAAAAGCGCCGTCGCCGCCAACATCACCCAGATGTCAAACATGCCCACACCGCCATCTATGGGAATGGGGATGATTACCGAGGTGATGCCGAGGATCGCCAGCACATTGAAAATGTTCGAGCCGATAATATTACCCACGGCCACATCGGTTTGCCGCTTCAAGGCCGCAAGGGTGGAGACCACCAGTTCCGGCGCGGACGTGCCCAATGCCACAATAGTGAGCCCGATGAAGGTTTCAGTGAGGCCAAGATCGCGGGCGATCTGCACCGACGAGCGCACCAGTAAATCGCCGCCAAGGGCCAGCATCACCATGCCAGCAAAGGCGATCATGCTGTCCACGATCAAGGCCACGCGCAAGCCAAAGAACTTCGATGCAAAACGGGCTTCGGTTTCAAGCACCCCTTCGCCTGCGGGAAAGCCGTGGCCGGTGCGATAAGCGACAATGATGTAGGTGACGAGGGCCACCAGGGCGACCACCCCCCACATGCGATCCGCCACGCCCATAACAACAGCAACAGCACAAAACAGCGCCGACGCCGTAAGCGCGATGGCATCGCGTTTGAACCCGCGCTTGTCCGCTTGCATGGGGGCAATGAGCGCCGCGATACCCAGAATGAGCAAAATGTTGGCAATGTTTGAGCCAAGGATATTGCCAATCACAATTCCTGGTGCGCCAAGTTGCGCGGCGCGCAGTGACGCCACAAGCTCCGGCGCGGAGGTGCCAAACGCCACCACCGTCAGCCCAATGAGCAGCGGTGAAAGATTGAGCGCCTTGGCGAGAGATACCGCCCCCCGGATCAAGATATCGCCGCCGACGGCGAGCACCACCAGCCCTGCAAGAAGTGTGAGATAGACCATCAACCCTGCTTTTTGTCCGGCTTGGTTTGCACAATCCGCGCCGTCGAGGACGCGGTGGCAATCAGCGCCCCCGCGCCATCGTGAAGGTTGGCTTCGATGAAAGCAACTGAGCGCCCTCGCTTAATCACCCAGCCCTCGCCTTGCAGGCGTCCGGGCCGCCCTGCGGCAATAAAACTTGTTTTCATTTCCAGGGTGGGTGTGATCTCGCCCCATTCAAGGGAAAGCCCCACGGCGAGGGACATAAGATCATCCAGCATGGCCGCCACCATGCCGCCATGAATACCGCCCCATTTGTTGCAAACTTGCTCGGTGGCATTGAACACCGCGCGCACGCGGGCGCCTTCTACGTCTACCTCTTGGATCTCAAGACCAAGGAAGGCGCTGGGGCCAGAGGGGCGCTTCAAAATGGATTGCACATTGGGCGGATAGCTCTCCGCCTGCTCCGGGGTCACGGTTACAAAAGCCAACTCAATCTCCGATCATTACTCAATACCCGCTTTACTCGATGCCCGCTTCGCGGAGGCGATTGCGCGCGGCGGTCAATTCCGACGTTGTGCGATCAAGACGCTCGGCAAGCACCCGCATGATCTCCGCTGACATTTGCGGGAATTCTTCCACAAGACGGAAGAACAATTCTTTCTCGATACGCAAAGTATGCAGCTCGGTTTTGGCGATCACGCTGGCGGTGCGCGGCACATCACACAGGATGGCGATCTCCCCCACAAAGGCGTGGGGCTGCATCTCCAAAAGAACAATGGGGCCGTTGTCGGTTTCGGCGACCACTTCTGCCGTGCCTTCGATAATCACAAAAGCGGCGTCGCCGGGATCGCCCTGGTGGAACACTTCCTGGCCCGGATCAAAGCGCACGCGCTCAGAGGTGAACGCCAGCAGCTTTAACTTCGCCAATTCCACATTGGAGAATATAGGAACTTTGCGCAGCAGCTCGACTTCTTCGCTAAGGCTCATGGGTCTCTCCTTACTCCGCTGCCTGCCGGGGCTTGTGATTGGCAAGCGCCGCATAGGGCCCGTTGCGCGCCAACAAGTCTTGCGCCTTGCCTTCCTCAACAACACGGCCGCCATCAATCACCAACACCCGGTCAAACAACACCGCTTGCTCAGGCCGCCCGAGCACCCAGATCACCGCCCGACTGCCCGACGATGCCAGGACACTTTGCAGGATCTTTTCCTGCGTCGGGGTGTCGAGCACCGCCAGCGCCGCATCGATAACCAAAATATCCGGGCGCTTGAGGATAGCGCGCGCAAGACCCAAGCGTTGCCGCGTGGGAGTGGCGAGGCGCTTGCCGCCGGGGCCCACATTAAAGTCGAGCCCCGCATCATAAACCGCTTCATGCAGCTCCAGCTCACCGAGCAATTCGCTGAGCAGCTCCAGCACCCGGTCACGCGCTTTGGCCTCCCCATAGGCAATGCGGCCAAAGAGCAAATTATCCAAAATGCTGCTCGCCGCGTTGTAATTTTCAGGATCATAGAGCCGCACCGCGTCTTGCAAGGCGTCCGGCAAATTGCGCCGAAAGGTTTTGCGCGCCAGCACCACTTGCGCGGCGATGTCCGGTGTGATCAGCCCCAAGCGGTGCCGCGCATCTTCATAGCGCAGCGCCAGGGTAAGAAGTTTTACCCGGTCGTCATCATCAACACTTTCCCATGAGATGTTGCTGCTATAGCGGTTCACCAGGCCCTTATAGTCCGGCAGATCAAGGGCAGAGATGAAACTGAACTGATCAAAGAACGGATGGTCGGCGGGCAGCCCGGCGAATAGTTCCACCATGGTCGTGGCAATTTCATAGCCCATGGTCACCATGGCGTCGGCGATCTGCGCCTTGTGCAAGGTCTCTTGAAAATACGGGTGCGAAACCAGCGCGCCTTCCCCTAAAAAGGGCCCGCACGGACGCCCGAAGAGCAAGTTCTCCCCCAATGAAGCGTTGCGATTGTACTTGTCGGGGTGAAAGCTCTCTACCAGGTGGGCAAGCCCGCGTTTTTTGATGAGGTCGCCAAACACCCGCCGCGCATACATGAACTTGGTGCAAAGCTCGGGATGAGTGTCAGGGGAGATGTATCCCGCCAGACCCATTTCATAGACATCGTCTTGCAGGCCCACATGGCGCAACACATCGAGCATGCGTTTGCGCAATTCCGCCGCGCCCGCAACACCAATGGAGTGATAATCGATCCATTCCGCGTCAAGATCATATTCTGCGTTACCGGCGCGGCGCGTTTCTGCCGCCGTCCATGCGCGTCTTTCTTGATCGCGCGGCGATTCATCTGGCGGCGTCAATGGTTCGTGCTTGAGGCCATAAGTGAGGTTTTCCCGCAGGCTGACCGGGAAAAGGTAGGTGTCTTGCCCGGAGTACCCGACCCAGCGCCCGATGACCCCTTCAGGCAAGCTGGAAAGATCGCGCCCCCCAAGCACCAGGTGTCCGGCGCTTGGAGGAAAAAGCCGTACCAGCGTGGGCCCAATATGCTCCTTCCCCCCTGCCGCCGGGCCGACAATGGCCAGGGTTTCACCCAAGCCCACGGTGAAGGAAATGTTTTGTAAAAGCCGCGCGCCGGTGTCGTCCATCACCGTGACATTAGTGGCGACAATACCTCCTTGGAGATGAGAGACCTCGCCCACGGGCTGTTGCGCTTCTGCGGGCACCATGTCGTCGGGATCAAAGTGATCCACCACCTGATCATATTTGATTTGCACATCAAGGCGCTGCTGATCCCAATCAATCATCATTTTTACCGGCGCAGGCAAGTCAGGATAGGCGGCGATGACGGCAATCAACTGACCGATGTCCAACTGGCCAATGATGACAAAGTAACCGCCCGCGGCGTAGAAGATAAACGGCGTGAATTTGCCCAAAAAATTGTTGAGGAACTTGACGAAGAACTTGCGCCGAAAAATTTCATAGCGAATGCTGAAGAGCCGCCCCAACCTATTTGAGATATCAGCGCGTTCATAATTTGAGGTGGCGTTGATGCGCACCTCGTCGACACCGTCCACAAGCTCGCCCACCCGGCCGGCCATTTCCCGCGCCGCGATCTGGCGTTCTTTGGACAACTTCAATATGGGTCGACGCAACACTGGAATAATAAATGCTTGAAACAGCACCACGGCGCCGGCCACAGCGCCGAGCCAAACGTTTTGCACCATGATGAACACAAGCGCCGTCAGCGCGATGCCGCCTTGAAACATGGGCAGCACAAAGGCGTCGCCAATGAAACCGCCCAGGGGCTCCACTTCGTCCTTCACCATGCTGGCCACTTCGGCAGGTTTAAGCTTGCGGAAATAGCTTGGCGGAAACCGCAGTACCCGATCCACAAGTTCAAAGCGCACCCGGCGCAACATGCGCTCCCCCATGCGGCCTTTGAGGGTGTTCACCTGAAATTTGAATTGGCCGTTGATAAAGACCAGTCCGAGATAGGAAAAGGACAGCGCCAAGAGCATTTCTACGCGCGTTAGCTGGAAACCCTCGAATAAGCGAATGCGCTCCCCAAACCATTCCGAAAATGGCAAGTAGATCTCCAAAAACGGGCGGCTGACACCTTCCTGAAACCAGGTTCCTTCAATGGGTCCGTTGACGATAGCGGCCGGGAGCGAAAGCGAGACAAAATAGAACGGCAGCGAGGCCAGCACGATGACCAGCACCACAATCTGCTCGCGCTTGGAGTGGCGCCAGATATATTTGAACAGATTGCGTTCCATCCCGGCCTTTCGTACCGCTCACACTTGGCCCAATGTCCCCCGTGACTCAGAGCCGAACGCACAATAGCCTTGGCGCGGTCGAGAAGGAAGGAGCCGTCCATGCCCGGTGCGCGTATTTTAATCTACAGCCACGATACATTTGGGCTGGGCCACTTGCGCCGGGCGCGGACCATCGCCCATGCCCTGGTGGAGGAATATTCCAGTCTCTCGGTTCTGATCCTCTCTGGCTCGCCCCTGGTGGGCAATTTTGACTTCAAGGCGCGGGTGGATTTCGTTCGCGTTCCCGGCGTCATCAAGCTGCGCAATGGGGCTTATACCTCGCTGGGGCTGCACATTGAGCTCGATCAGACCATGGCCTTGCGGGCCTCGATTATGGAGCACACCGCCGAAGCCTTCGCCCCCGACGTGATGATTGTGGACAAAGAGCCCTTGGGCTTGCGCGGAGAATTGCAAAAGACCTTGCCCATGCTGAGAGCCAAAGGTACCCGGCTGATATTGGGCTTGCGCGATGTGCTGGATGAGGAATCTGCTCTCAAGGCCGAATGGCTGCGCAAGGGCGCGTTCTCCGCCCTGACGCTTTACGACGACATCTGGACCTATGGTCTTGAGGAAATATGGGACCCCCTGCAAGGCCAACCGTTGCCGGAAGGCACCCGCGATAAAATCACTTATACCGGGTTTTTGCCCCGCCCTCTGCCTGAATACACCCTTCCCGAAACATGGCCGGAGGTGACAAAAGACCCCTATCTTCTGGTCACGCCAGGCGGCGGCGGTGATGGCGCGGGACTGATTGATTGGGTGCTCAGCGCCTATGAAGAGGCCGGCGAGGGCTTGCTGCCGGCGCTTATTGTCTATGGGCCGTTTTTGCCCCCTGACATTCGCGAGGGGTTTGAAGCCCGCGCCGCCAAGCTCGGTAACATCGAAACCATAGTCTTTGACGCCCGCATTGAACACTTTATTGCCAAGGCCGCCGGGATTGTTGCCATGGGGGGTTACAATACATTCTGCGAAATTCTCACTCATGACCGCCCGACATTGCTGGTGCCACGCATGCAGCCCCGACGCGAGCAAGTGATCCGCGCGGAAGGGGCGGAAAAAAGGGGTCTCATCCGTATGCTGATTGATCCAGAAGAAGCTGGCACCGGCGCGCGCAATCCGCATGACATGGCGGCGGCACTGTCTGCGCTGCCAGATCAGAACACGCCCTCGGTCCACTTGCCCGCGAACGCCATGACGGGCACCGCCGTCATTCAGGAGCTGATCGCACCGCACATTCCCGGTGCGCGGAGGCGGGTGTGACGGCGGCGCGCCTTGGCTTTGTCCTTAAGGGCTACCCGCGGCTGTCTGAATCATTCATAGCGCAGGAAATTGCCAACCTGGAAGCGCGCGGGTTCGCCATTGAGATTTATTCTTTGCGCCGCCCAACAGATAAAACGCATCATCCCGTGCATGATGTCATAAAGGCTCCCGTATCCTATCTGCCGGAGTATTTGCACCATGAGCCCGCACGGGTGATGAACGCGGCGCGAAAAGCCCGCGCCCTGCCGGGGTTTGATGATGCGTGGCAATTGTTTCGCAAGGACTTCGCCCGCGACAAGACACGCAACCGGGTGCGCCGCTTTGGCCAAGCCATGGTGCTTGCCGCTGAAGCCCCAAGCGTCGTCACGCATTTTCATGCGCAGTTTCTGCACACGCCTTCGTCGGTGGCGCGCTATGCCGGAATGATGTCCGGGCGGCCCTGGAGCTTTTCCGCCCATGCCAAAGATATTTTTACTATTCCCGCTTGGGAGAAATCTGAAAAGCTCAATGATGCTTTGTTTGGCGTTACTTGTACCAAGAGCGGCGTGGATCATCTCAATGTATTAGGAACGCCGCGCTTTGGCCCCGTGGCGCTGATGTATCACGGTATCGAATTGTCAAAGTTTGCGAAGCCCGCGCGCGGCAGCCACCGCGGCGCGCCCTTGCGCCTTGTGTCGGTGGGGCGCGCGGTTCCCAAAAAGGGCTACGCCTCTTTGCTTGATGCCTTGGCGGTCATTCCTGATGAGGTGGATTGGAGGTTTGAACACATCGGCGGCGGGGAGCTGCGCGCGGCGCTGCAAGACCAAGCAAAAGCGTTGAAGATTGCGGATCGGATCACCTGGCAGGGCCCGCAAAGTCAGGAAAAGGTGGTTGAGTTGCTTGCCCGCGCGGATGTCTTTCTGCTTGCCAGCCAAAATCAAACTGACGGCGACCGCGACGGGGTGCCAAATGTGTTGCTGGAAGCGATGGCCATGGGGGTGCCGGTCATTGCGACCCATGCAGGCGCCATCCCCGAAGCCATCAGCCATGACGCCACTGGAATCTTAGTCAGCCCCGGCGACAGTTGGGGTATGGCGCGGGCCGTTACCGCCCTTGCCAAAGATGAAGACCAACGTCTCAAGCTTGGCCGGGCCGGGGCGGGCCATGTGAGCGCCGCCTTTGATAGTCGCCCCTGGGCGGATCAATTAGCGGCCTTGTTCCGCGCCGCCCTTGGGAGCGGCCGCTCATGAATGTTTCGTTCTACGCTCCCATGCGACCTCCCGGCGCGAGCGGCGCATCTGGCGATCGCACCATTGCGGGGGAGCTCTGGTCGGGACTTGAGGAGCTGGGCCATCACGTGACCCTCGCCTCTCCGCTTAAATCCTGGAGCGCCGCACCGCAAAACCTTGATCAATTGGGTGTGCGCGGCAGCGATGAAGCCGCCCGGCTTCACGGTCGTCAGGTGGATTTGTTTTTCACCTATCATTGCTACTACAAGGCCCCTGATCTTATTGGCCCCCGCTTGGCCGCCCGGGGCATTCCTTATATCATCGCGGAGGCGTCCCATTCTCCCAAACGCGAGCACGGGCCATGGGCGGCGGGATTTGCGGCCTCTGCCCACGCCATTGCCGCTGCCAATGCCCTGCTAACGCTTTCGGCGCGAGATCGCCCGGCGCTGGAAGCAGCGGGCTACCAGGCCAAGCTTATCGACTTGCCGCTTTACTCGCGCTTGCCGCGGGCAGAACTTGGTACCGGCAAACCGGGTGACTTGATCACCGTGGCGATGATGCGCGCGGGCGATAAACTTGCGAGCTATCAATTTCTTGCCAATGCGCTGAGTAAGGTCGCTGGCGACTGGCACCTGAGCATTGTCGGCGACGGCCCCGCCCGTGGTGAGGTGGAAACGGCGTTCGCGCCCCTCAAAACCCGCGTGGACTTTAAAGGCGCGAAACACGGCGATGCGCTTGCTGCGCTTTTGTCTGCAGCGGGAACATATGTGTGGCCGGGAACGCGGGAGGGCTTGGGCATGTCCTATATCGAAGCGCAGGCGGCGGGGCTGCCATGTGTGGCGCTCGATGAGCCCGGCCCGCGCGCGGCCATCGGTGCGGGCGGAAGGCTGACCACGCCGGAAAACTTTGCTCCCGCTCTCAGTGGTTTGCTTGGGGATGACGCAGAATGGGCCGCGCTTAAAGTGGCGGCCATCGCGCGCGCAGCGACCATGCACACCAGATCTAATTTTCTCCGCGCCCTGCAAAGCGCGCTGACCATGGCCCGCCCATGACCCTGATTGCCTTTCTCAGACACGGCGAAACCAAATGGAACCGCGACAAGCGCATTCAGGGTCATACTGATATTTCGCTCGCGCCCGAAGCAACAGCGTTTCTTCAGGCGCGCCGGGTGCCGGATGGGCTTCAAGATATTCCCTGGGCCACCAGCCCCCTGGCGCGCGCGCGGGAGACCGCCGCCGCCCTCGAACTTGTCGCGACGTCCGCGGGTGCGCTCATTGAAATGCACTGGGGGGACTGGGAAGGCGAAACCCTTGCCGCCATACGCGCCGCTGACCCCGGCGCCATGGCCGCCAATGAAGCGCGCGGGCTCGATTTTCGCCCCCAGGGCGGGGAAAGCCCTGCGGAGGTTTTGCGCCGCGTGCGCGGCTGGGCCGCATCCCTTGAAGACGGCACCTATGGCGCGGTAAGCCACAAAGGCGTCATACGCGCGGCCCTGGCGGAAGCTTTGGATTGGGACATGACCAGCAAAATCCCCGCCAAGATTGATTGGGCCGCGCTGCAAGTTTTGCGCTTTCGCGGGGGACGACTGCAGGTGGAGGCGTTGAACATTCCCCTGGAGGCGCGCTGATGAATCTCTTCATCTGGGTGCAGCACTTGTTTGGACGCGGGCACATACGCCGCATGGCGCGCATTGCGGAGGCCTGCGCCGCGGCCCCTATGCGCGTCACCGTAGTGGCGGGGGGACCGGGGGGGCGTTTGGCTTTTGCCGACCTCAAAGGGGTTACGGCGCATCAGCTTCCAGCGCTGGGGACCGCAGATGCGGAATACACCGCCCTGCAGACGGCGCATGGCGATAGCCCTGATGAGACGTTCTGGGCCTTGCGCCGGGAAGCGCTGCTTGCCGCCCTGGCGTCCTCTGCCCCTGATGTGGTGATGGTGGAGCTGTTTCCCTTTGGGCGACGAAAGTTTGCCGGCGAGGTTCTGGCGCTTATTGAGGCGGCGAAAGCGCTGCCGACCCCGCCGCTGATCGTGTCGTCAGTGCGCGACATTGTGGAGCCTAAAGCGCCCGCGAAAAGGGCTGAGATGGCCGGGTGGCTTGCAACCCACTTCGACGCCGCACTGGTCCATGGCGATGCAAGTTTCATAGAGCTTGAGGAGACCGCGCCCTTTGCAGCCAAGGCACGCCTACACTACACCGGCTATATTGCGCCGGCGCTTCCCACGAAGGAAAAACGCGGCGTTGTGGTCTCGGCCGGGTCCAGCCCCACAGGGCAAGCGCTTTTGCTCAGCGCCGCCAAAGCCGCTGAAAGTATCGCCAGCGCAAAATCCCCGTGGGATATCTTCGTGCCGCCAGGAATTGCCGCGCCCAATGCCGTGAGCTCTCATGTTACCATTCATCCCTATACGGATAAGTTCGTTGGAGCGCTGGCAAGTGCTGAGGTCTCAATCTCAGAAGCGGGCTACAATACGTTTGCGGAAGTATTAAGCGCCGGAACGCGGCCGGTGTTTGTGCCCTATGCCGAGGCTGGCCAGACTGAGCAGAGTATCCGTGCCACCCGTGCAGCGGCCCGAGGGCTCGGCGTTACACCGGGTTCACTTGAGCCTGAGGCACTGATAGAGGCCACCGCCCGCGCCCGCACGCTGCCAAAGGCGCGGCCGCTTGATCTTTCTGGCGCCGCCCACACGGCTGTGATCTTGCAGGGCTTGCGCGGGGGCAGCGACCCTTCCTAGGGTGCTTACCATGACCGATAGCCCTTATGCCGCGCCTGCCGCGTTTCACACCCAGTTCAAATCCATCATCTGGGATTATGCGCGCGGCGTCTTCAGCCTTTCTGTTATTGGCGGGATTTTGAGCCAGGCCAATCCCGGCAGCGTCATTTGGTTGATCCTCACGGCGCTCTTTATTGCGTTTGTGATCTACACAGCAAACACCCTGTGGCGGCACGGCCTGCGCCTGGAGCTTGATGACACGGGGATAACGGCGGGCTGGCACAACCCGTTGGACGCCAGCGGCGCGATCTTGTTGCAGAAACGCAGCTTGCCCTGGGCGGGGGTGCGCGCGCTTAAAGTCCGTCACTTCAATCGCAAACGCGAGGCCAAAAACCTTGAGCTCATGGTGGCGAAAATTGATGGCGAAAGCGCCGACGGAAAGCGCATCTCCATTACGTTCGACGGGGGCCATGAAGGATTTCACCCCGTGCTCGCCGCCGTGTGGGCCGCCACTGACCCCCTTGAGCTCATGATCGATGAAGCATCATTGGCGAATATGGAATCCATCGGTATCGAGACACGTGGGGATGGCCCTTGGAAATCCTGAACGTTAAAGACCTGGTGGTTGATTTTGAGCTGCCCCACGGCACCGTCCGCGCGCTTGACGGGGCAAGTCTTTCCGTCCCGCGCGGCAAAACCGTCGCACTGGTGGGGGAAAGCGGCTCAGGCAAGTCCGTGCTTTGCCAAGCGGTGATGGGGATTTTGCCGCGTGCGGCAAAAATCGGCGGCGGCGGCATCAACTTTACTGATCCCCAGGGCGAGGGGCCCGCCATTGATCTGGCAAAAATCAGCCCCACCAGCCCGGTGTTTCGCAACTTGCGCGGCGCCCGCGCGGCGATGATCTTCCAGGAACCCATGACCGCGCTTTCGCCACTTCATACCATTGCCGATCAAATTGGCGAGGTCTGGATGCTGCACGGGGATGGCCCCAAAAGCGAAGCGCGCGCCCGCGCCCGCGATATCCTTGCCCGGGTCGGCTTTCCCGATCCTGATGCGGCGCTGGACAAATACCCTTTTGAGCTATCGGGCGGCATGCGCCAACGCGCAGTGATCGCCATGGCGCTTGTGTGTGAACCGGCATTGCTCATCGCTGATGAACCCACCACCGCACTCGACGTCACCATCCAGGCGCAAATTCTAAAGCTGATTGTGGATCTGCAGAGCGACTTCAATATGGGTGTCTTGTTCATCACCCATGATCTGGGGGTGGTCGCCAATGTGGCTGACGAAGTTGTGGTGCTTTATCGCGGGCAGGTGATGGAAGCGGGGGCAGCCTCGGAATTGATGACCGCGCCGCGACACGATTACCTCAAAGCGCTCATGGGGGCCGTGCCGCGTATGGGGATGGCAGTGGGCGAACGCCTGACGCCGCTGCGGCAGATCAGCTCGCGCATTGAGACCTGGGGCGACGAAGTTGTCCCCACCCCGGCGGATGAGACTTATCCCTTGCTCGAGGTGCGCGGCATATCCAAGCAATTCGCCGCACGCAAATCAGGCTTTCTGTCGAGCACCACAAAATGGACCACCGCCATTAATGATGTGAGCTTCACCTTGGCGCGCGGCGAATGCCTGGGGCTGGTGGGCGAAAGCGGGTCCGGCAAATCAACAACAGCAAAAGCCGTTGTGCGCGCCTTCGCCCCCACCAAAGGCACTGTGTTTTGGTGCCATGACGGTGTGCAGCATGATGTCTGCGCGCTTAAAGGGGACTTGCTCAATCGCTTTCGCCGCAAGGTGCAATATATCTTTCAGGATCCCATGGCGTCACTTAATCCGCGCATGACAGTGTTTGAAATACTCTCAGAGCCGATGGAAGTGCACGATCTTTGCGGCCTTGCGGAGCGCCGCACACGGGTGGCGCATTTGCTCGATCTTGTGGGCCTCGATCCGGAATGCGCCCGGCGCTACCCCCATGCGTTTTCAGGCGGACAGCGCCAACGCATTGGCATCGCGCGGGCGCTGGCGTTAGAGCCGGATGTCTTGATCCTTGATGAGCCCGTCTCAGCCCTTGATGTCTCGGTGCAGGCGCAGGTGCTGAACTTGCTGAAAGACCTTAAATCCGCCTTGGGGCTCACTTATTTATTTGTGAGCCATAATCTGGCGGTGGTGGATTATATTGCCGATGATGTGCTGGTGATGGCGGCAGGGCGCATTGTGGAACGCGGCCCCAAGCGGGCTTTGTTTGAGAACCCGCAGCACCCCTATACGCGCGCGCTGATGAACGCGATCCCTTTGCCGGATGTTAACCACAAGCTGGATTTGGGAAAGATCATGGCGGGGCGAGCGTCCAACCCCGCCGCTTGGCCGGAAGAGTTTCGCCTTGTTGGGGACGCGCCGAGTATCATGTTAGAATGCGGGCCGGGGCATTTCGTGGCAAAGCCTGCAACTGGGTCGGCATCACAATCGACATCAGAGACTGCTACGGCGTAACGGAAGGAAACAGGATGAATTGGCGATGCGGCCTTATGGCGGCGATCCTGACTTTTGGCGTGAGCGCTTCAGCTGCGGCCCAAGACGATCAGAACTATATTGAAACCCCCTCGCTTCTGGCGCGCGTTGAAAGCGGCGCTTTGCCGCCCGTGGCAGAGCGCTTGCCCGCAACGCCTTTGTTGGTGACCCTTGAGGGTGAGTTGCAACCGGGCGAGCACGGCGGACAAATTCGCACCCTGATTACCCGCACCCGCGACACCCGCCTGATGGCGGTTTACGGCTATGCGCGGCTAGTGGGCTATGGCCCTGATCTCGCCCTTACGCCTGATGTGCTGCGCGCCGTGGACGTGGAAGAAAGCCGCATCTTCACTCTGCATTTACGCCCCGGCCATCGCTGGTCGGATGGCGCGCCGTTTACCGCCGAGGATTTCCGCTATTGGTGGGAGGATGTGGCCAACAACGCGGCGCTTTCGCCGGCAGGGCCGCCGGCTGAGCTGCTGGTTCAAGGCGCGCCACCTCAATTTGAAGTGCTTGACGACACGACCGTGCGCTACACTTGGGCCGCGCCGAACCCCGGCTTTCTGGATAGCCTGGCGCGCGCGCGGCCGGTCTACATCTACGCCCCGGCGCATTACTTAAAGCAGTTCCACGAATCCTATGGCGATGCCGCTATGATTGCGGCAGCCGTCACCGCCAACAACGTGAGTGGTTGGGCGCAGTTGCACAATCGCTTCGACAATCTCTACAACATGGACAATATGGATTTGCCGACGCTGCAGCCATGGGTGAACACCACGCCGGGGTCCACCAGCCGGTTTGTCTTTGCACGCAATCCGTTTTTTCATCGCGTCGATCAGAACGGACGACAATTGCCTTACGCCGATGAAGTGGCGCAAACCGTCGCCGATGGCCGTCTGGTTCCCGCCATGGCGAATTCAGGCGAAGCGGATTTGCAATCACGGGGGCTCAACTTTTCCGATGTCACCGTCTTGCGCGGCGGGGAAGAACGCAGCGGCTACCAGACCTATCTTTGGCCTGACGGCAAGGCGGCGCATTTTGCCCTTTATCCAAACCTCAACCACAACGACCCGGTTTGGCGTAACCTGTTTCGCGATGTGCGGTTCCGCCGCGCGCTTTCCGCCGCCACCGACCGGCGCATTATCAATCAGTCTTTGTTCTTTGGCCTGGCCGCTGAAGGCAACGCCACATTGCAGCCGCTCTCGCCGCTTTATCGCGAGAGTTATTTCCGGCAATACGCGACCTATTCCCCTGACGCCGCCAACCGCTTGCTAGATGAGATTGGCCTGACGGACCGCGGGCCCAATAATGTGCGCTTGCTGCCCGATGGGCGACCGCTTGAGATTATTGTGGAAAACGCTGGCGAAGACCCCCAGCAGATCGACTTACTGGAATTGCTATCGGAGACCTGGAGCGAGGTCGGTGTGCGCCTTCTCATTCGCAGCACCAGCCGCGAAGTCATGCGCAATCGCACCTATGCCGGTGAAGCGCACGTGACGGTGTGGTCGGGTTGGGATAATGGGGTGGCGACACCGGCCATGAGCCCCGGCAATTTGGCACCCACGCGGCAAGACACGCTGAATTGGCCGAAGTGGGGGCAGTACTATCAAACCGGCGGTGAAGCCGGGGAGCCCATTGATATGCCCGAGGCGCAGGCCCTGATGGATCTCTATGATCAATGGCTATCATCAAATTCAGATGCCCAGCGCGAGCAGATATGGCTTGATATGCTCGCCATCCACGCCGAGCAGCAATTTATCATTGGCATCGTTTCCTCAGTGCTGCAGCCCATCGTGGTCAGCAATCACTTGCACAATGTGCCCGAACAAGGCGTTTATAGTTGGGACCCGGGCGGCCACTTTGGCATGTATCGCCCAGACCAATTCTGGCTCGACGCTTCTCGTCGCTAGTCAGCCAAGGCCGTTGGACGCTCGTTAATGCTGCGCTTTACCATCGAACGTATCATGATGATGATCCCGACATTGATCGCGGTCAGCGTTTTGATATTTCTGATCATTGAGCTGCCGGAAGGCGATATCCTTTCCAACCGTATTGATGAAATGCGCGCCAGCGGTGAAGATGCCGCCATCGCCCGCGTTGAAGCGCTCTATGAACAATACGATCTCGATGAACCTTTGTTCACGCGCTATCTAATCTGGGTCGGGGCGTATCCGGGCAATCGGGGATTTTCCGGATTGCTGCAAGGGGACCTGGGCTGGTCATTTACCTATGAACGCCCGGTGTCGGAAATTGTCGGCGAGGGAATTGTGCTCACCGTGGTGCTGAACCTTGCCACGGTGGTGTTCATTTACATTGTGGCGTTCCCCATCGGGGTTTATTCCGCCACCCGGCCCTATAGCGTCGGCGACTACGGTTTTACCTTCCTGGGATATTTGGGCCTTGCGACACCGAACTTTTTGCTCGGACTTATTCTTCTTTATTATTTTAATCGCTGGTTCGGTGTTTCCATTGGCGGATTGATGGCCCCGGAATATCTCGGCGAGCCGTGGACGCTCTCGAAATTTCTCTCTGTCATGCAGCACATGGTGGTGCCCGTAATCGTCATTGGCACAGCAGGGACCGCCGCCATGATCCGCCGCTTACGTGCGAACTTGCTCGACGAGCTGCAGAAACCTTACGTCACTACCGCCCGCGCCAAAGGCATGGGGGAGACCGCCGCGCTGATCAAATACCCGCTTCGCATGGCGCTAAACCCGTTCATCGCCGACATCGGCAACCTGCTGCCCTCGCTTGTGTCAGGCTCGGTGATCGTCTCGCTGGTCTTGAACCTGCCCACCATTGGCCCGGTGCTGCTGACGAGTTTGCAAACCCAAGACATCTATCTCTCCGGATTTATTCTGTTGTTTGTGGCTGTGCTGACTCTATTCGGCATGCTGGTGTCAGACTTGCTGCTGGGCTGGCTTGACCCGCGTATCCGCATGGATGGAGAAGCGCCATCATGACGGAGCACTACGTCAACCCTGCCCCGTTTAGCCCTGATGCGGAGCGTGATGCAGGCCGCGCTCTGCCCGCCGATGCGTCATCCCTGGCGCTCATGTGGCTCAAGTTCAAGCGCCATAAGCTGGCGGTAATCTCCGCCTTCATTCTTGTTGTGCTCTATGCCAGCATTCCGTTTACGGAGTTAATTGCGCCTTACGATGTGCGCACACGCCACGCCGATTTTATTCACGCACCGCCGCAAGCCATTCACTTTATGCATGAGGGCCGCTTCATTGGCCCGCATACCAAAGCCTATGAGCAAACCGTCGACCTGCACACGTTCCGCCGCATCTATGTGCCCACAGGCGAAGCGGACCCGTTACGGTTTTTCTGCATGGGAGAGAGCTATCGGTTTTGGGGTCTTGCGCCGGGCAGCTTCCACTTTGTCTGCCCCGATGAAGACGGCACATTGTTCCTGATGGGCACCGATCGCTTGGGCCGTGACATGTTCAGCCGCATTGTTCACGGCACCCGCATTTCGCTGACGGTGGGCCTGGTGGGCATCACCATCAGTTTTGTGCTGGGGCTGATCATTGGCGGGGTCGCGGGATATTTTGGCGGCTGGGTCGACAACATTGTGCAGCGCTTTATTGAGCTCATCCGGTCCCTGCCGGAATTGCCGTTGTGGATGGCACTCTCTGCCGCCATCCCTATCCGCTGGTCGCCCATATTGGTTTACTTCGGCATCACCATCATTTTGGGGCTGCTGGATTGGCCCGGGCTCGCCCGCGCGGTGCGCTCCAAATTTTTGGCCTTGCGCGAGGAAGACTTCGTCACCTCCGCCCGGCTTATGGGCGCGTCGCCGCGACGCATCATCTTTCGCCATCTTGCACCCAACTTCATGAGCCATCTGATCGCCAGCGCGACCCTTTCCATCCCGACGATGATTTTGGGCGAAACCGCGCTTTCCTTCCTCGGGCTGGGCTTGCGCTCGCCCATTACCTCATGGGGGGTGCTCTTGAACGAGGCCCAGAACCTTGCGGCGGTGGAGTTCTATCCCTGGCTTTTGCTGCCCATGCTGCCGGTGATCCTGACCATTTTGGCGTTTAATTTCTTCGGCGATGGCCTCCGCGATGCGGCAGATCCCTATACTTGATAAATCTTAATAAAAACAATGCCTTACCTCTTGCCGGATGGTGAAAATGGTGTCAGTTGTTGGGCCACGCTCTCCTTTGTGAGCCCTGCGAGCCACAAATTCGGGCGATTATGGCGCAGCGCTGGTCAATGTTTGACCGCTTGACATGAGGGCCGCATCATGGAGATTGCGCGAATCGCTGCTGCGGGCGGTGCAATATAAACGGGGACATGATGAGCTACGCGGAAGATTTGACCAAGTTTGAACCGATTACGGAAGCGCACCAGCGGTCGGGCGACCGCACTCAAGAGGCGCGTAGTGAGCTGCAAAAAATCATATCTGCGCACTCCTTTAAGTATAATCCCGAAGAACTGTTTGAGTTGGCGTCTGGGAAAAAGAGCCCCTACTACTTCAACATGAAGGCAACAATGATGGACCCTTTGGGGGCTATTCTTTGTGCTCGTCTGTTGTTTGAAGAGATTGAAGCGCTGCATCCTGACTACATTGGCGGTTTAGAAATGGGGGCCGTCCCTTTGGTATCCACCGTCTGTGCCATCAGCGCCGCAAGTACCACGCCTATCTCTGCTTTTTTTGTGCGAAAACAACGGAAATCCCACGGTACCGGCCTTTTGGTTGAAGGTTTAAAGCAGGCCGAAACCCTCGCCGGCAAACACGTGGTGATGATAGACGACGTGACGACAACTGGTGGCTCAGTATTAAAAGCAATCCAATCAGCTCGCGAAGACGGGGCCGTCGTCAAGTACGTTCTAGCCCTTGTTGACCGTGAAGACGGTGCGGTCGAAAACCTGGCAGAGCACGATCTTGAGCTTCGATCGATTTTCACCGCATCGGATTTCATACCAAAAAATTGAGCAGCGAATTATTGCATGCCGTTGGCCCAAGCGGCTTGGTGGGCTCGTCAAGCCTCTACGGTATTGCCAGAATTGCATTTGCGCTCTGTGACGGCCAACATGCCGACGCTTTTTTTGTTATTGGCAAGCCGATAGAGACTTTGGCGAAAGACTGGAAGGCGAAGCTGTAGATGTTGAGAGTGAACCTGGGATAAAGACATACTCCAAGGCTGCCTCGACATTCTCAACTGCCTCAATACTGGCGTTGATGAGCGTTCAAAATGCAACGATTTGGTGAAATTGCTCCCCATCAATCGCGGTACTCTGCCACACTAACGCGCCGCGATGCGGCAGATCCCTATACCTAGAGCCAATTTTTGGCTGATTCAGACCCCCCAACAAAAGCGTCCGCTCGTTTTGAGAGACGTTTTGGGCGCATCCATCCATATTGTGAGGATCATCACATTGAGTAGCCGCTGCCCATGAGGGCGCGGCATTCAGGTTAGAGGTTTTGGGATCATGCACGGCACAGCAAGCGACGTTTCAGCAAAATTGAAAGCAGGCAAGAAGCGCAGAACTTGGAAGTTCTGGACTGGTATTGTCGCGGTCATAGGCGTCGTTGGATTTATCGGCGTCAGCGCCCTTTCCGGCGGGCCCAAGCCCACCGAATATGAAACCGCTGAGGTTACCACCGGCACGCTGGTCATTGAAGTAACCGCCACTGGCCAGCTTCAACCCACCAATCAGGTGGAAGTGGGTGCGGAAGTGTCCGGCATCGTGCAAGAGGTCTTGGTGGACTTTAATGATGAGGTCACGGCTGGCCAGCTGCTGGCGCTTATCGACACCGAAGAACTTCAGGCCGTCGTGGTTCAGGCCGAAGCGCAGCTCGCCTCCGCTGAAGCGTCCCTCGCCGAAGCCAATGCCACCGCCCGGGAAGTGCGCAGCCAGCGGGACCGGGTGCGCGCTCTTGTGGACCAGGGCAATGCCTCGAACCAGGCGCTGGAAACGCAGCAAGCGGCATATGCCCGCGCCCGCGCCAGCATCGCCCGCGCCGAAGCCGGCGTGGTGCAAAGCCAGGCCGCACTGGACAGCGCCCGCTCACGCCTTGGGGAAGCGGAAATCCGCTCCCCTATCGACGGCATTGTGCTGGATCGTTTGATCGAGCCCGGCCAAACCGTTGCCGCCAGTTTTCAAACTCCGCACCTTTTCACCATCGCGCAGGATTTGCGCTCCATGGAACTGCAGGTGGACGTGGATGAAGCCGACATCGGCGTTGTAAACGCTGGACAGCAAGCCACCTTCACTGTGGACGCCTATCCCAACCGCACCTTCAGCGCGGTGATCGCGCAAGTGCGTAACGCCCCACGGGAAGTTTCCGGCGTGGTGTCCTATGAGGCGTTGCTGCTGGTAGACAATCCTGACCTGGCGCTTATGCCCGGCATGACCGCCACTGCGGATATCACCGTTGATACTATTGAGAACGCGGTTCTTGTTCCCAATGGCGCGCTGCGCTTCATCCCCCCGGACCTTGAAGATGTGGAGCGCCCTGAAAACAGCGAAGGCGTAGAGCGCGGACAGGTTTGGATGCAAGGCGAAGATGGCGAACCGCAGCCCTATGATCTCGTGGTGGGGGCCAGCGATGGCCGCTTGACCCAGGTGCTCGACGGCTTGGCCGATGCCGGCGCGGAAGTGATCACCGACATCGTTCGCAACCAATAGGGGGCGGCAGTATGTCCGTCACTGGTAATGAGCAGCGTCTCATCGAGTTCGCAAATGTTTCAAAATTCTACGGCGAGGGCGAAGCGGAAGTGCGCGCCCTTGACGGGGTAAGCTTCACCGTTGATGACGGCGAATTTGTTGCGGTGATGGGCTCCTCAGGTTCGGGCAAATCCACCAGTATGAATATCCTGGGCTGCCTTGATGCCCCCACCGGCGGCAATTACTTTTTTCGCGGTGTGGACGTGGGCACGCTGACGCGAAACCAGCGCGCGCTCCTTCGGCGTCATTACCTTGGTTTTGTGTTTCAGGGTTTCAACTTGCTAAAGCGCACCTCGGCACTTTCCAATGTTGAGCTGCCCATGGTTTATCGCCGGACCTCCGCCCGCAAACGGCGTAAGACGGCGCTCGCCGCCCTTGATGCCGTGGGGCTTTCTGACCGGGTGCATCACTCATCATCTGAGCTTTCCGGCGGACAGCAACAGCGCGTTGCCATTGCGCGGGCCATTGCTACAGAGCCGGCGCTGCTTTTAGCCGATGAGCCCACGGGCAATCTGGATTCTGAACGCAGCCACGAGATCATGCAGCTCTTGCGCCGCCTTAACGAGGAAGAAGGCATCACCATTTTGCTCGTCACCCACGAGGAAGACATGGCGAGCTATGCCAAGCGTCAGATCGTGTTCAAGGATGGCCACATCACGTCTGATACATTTTCTGGCGGAGGGAGCCGCTAATGTTTTTCTCAACAGTATTCATTGCCATGCGCGAAATACGCGCCAATCTGATGCGCTCCATCCTCACCACCTTGGGCATTATTATCGGTGTCGGTGCGGTGATCATTGTTGTCTCCTTAGGCAACGGCGCTACCCAGCAAGTGCAAAACGATCTCTCCGAGCTTGGTAACAACCTGCTTGCCCTGGTGCCCGGCGATCAAAACCAGGGCAGCGCCAACCGCCTGGTGCAAATGTTTACCGAAGACGATGTGGACGCCATTCGCGAACAAGTGCCCAGCGTGTTGATGGTGGCCCCGGTGCTCACCCAGGTGGTGATGGCCGTCAATGGCAACGAGAATTATGGCTCAAGCGTGCGCGGCACCACCAATGACTATTTTGCCATTCGCAATCTTGATGTTGTGCGCGGTCGCACCTTTACCGCAGGGGAGCTCCGCTCGGGCCGCCCGGTTTGCGTCATCGGCGAGACCGTGCGGCGGGAGCTCTTTGGGGTGCAAGACCCCGTGGGGGCGGAAATTCGCCTCAGCGCGAACAGTGAAGTGAACTGCGAAGTGATCGGGCTGCTTGAGGAAAAAGGCGCCGACACCTTTGGCAACGACCAGGACGACTTTATGGTCGCGCCCCTTGCTATGGTGCAGCGCCGGCTCGCGGGCAATCGCGATGTCACATTGGTTTTTATGAATGCCGTCTCTGACGAGGCGCGCGAAGATGCCATTGAAGGCGTGACGCAGCTGATGCGAGAGCGCCGCCGGGTGCGCGACGATCAAGACAGCGACTTCTTCATTCAAGACCTTAAAGAAGTGCAAGCGCAGATCGCCCAAGTAACCGGCATCATGACCATTTTCGTCAGCGCCATTGCGGGTATCAGTCTTTTGGTTGGCGGCATTGGCGTGATGAACATCATGCTGGTGTCGGTGACCGAGCGCACGCGGGAGATCGGCATTCGCCTCGCCATTGGCGCACAGGAAATGGATGTGCTGATTCAGTTCCTGGTGGAGGCGATCTTGCTCTCCATTATGGGCGGCATTATCGGCGTGGCCGTGGGCGTGGGCGTCTCATACCTTGCCGCCGGCGCGCTGGGCTTTCCGTTTCTGGTGAGCCAGGAAGCGGTGATTATCGCCGTGGTGTTCTCCGGCATTATCGGCATTGCGTTCGGGTTCTTCCCCGCGTTCCGCGCCGCACGCCTCGACCCCATCGAGGCGCTGAGATACGAATAGGCTGAAGCCTAAGTCGGCGATTGCAATAGGTCACCAAGCAGCTTCTGCGCCTCTAAGTCCGAACAGGCCACTGATCGGTGTGTCGGGACAAATTACCCTGCAAAATCAACCCATTATCAACACCCTTTCCACAGGTTGGAGATTGTGATTCTCTAATTGGGCATTGGGGGTCAAGGTGGTGCGCCCTAGAGGGAGTACAAGGTGATCAACAAAGTTATTGGCACAGGCCTATATAATGTCTCTGACGTTGCATCGTTAGCCGCAGTGAGCAGCCGTGACGTCCGCCATTGGGCGTTCGGGTATCGTTACAAGAGAGATAAGCAGCAACACTTTGTGAATGCCGTATGGCGCCGAGACTTCGCCGACATCGACGAAGACGTCTTGTCATTTGCTGATTTGCTGGAAGTTCGCTTCATCAAAATCTTCCGCGAGAAGGGCGTTAGTCTGTATGCTGTTCGGCAAGCGGCACGGCTCGCGTCTGAACATTTCAATAGCAATCACGCTTTCTCGATTCAGCGATTCAGAACCGACGGAGTTAGAATATTTTCCGAAATTGAAGAGCTAGGCTCAAGCCGACTTTATGACCTAAACAGGAACAACTACACTATACGCTCGATAGTAGAAGATTCTCTCTACAAGGGTATCGAGTTCGGCGACGTATTTGCTAAGCGCTGGTATCCAATGTGGCCGAGTAGATCGGTAGTCATCGACCCAGAACGAAACTTTGGGAAGCCGACGATAGCTGCTGCGGGTATTCCGACGGCTGCTTTAGCACAAGGATTTCTCGTGGAGAAGTCTGTCTCACGTGTGGCAGCTTGGTTTGAAATATCGCCCAAGCTTGTTCGCGCTGCGCTTAAATACGAAAAAATTGAAGAAGAGAGCCTTAGAGCTGCATGAGGTTCATCTTCGACGCTAACTTGAGCCCGAGGCTTCCCCGAGCACTCAACCAATTATATGCCCCTGACAAACACGCAATCGTCGCACACGTAGACAAATTTAAACATGACGCCAAAGATCCGGATTGGATAAGCGCGCTTTCCAAAGAAGGAAACTGGATAATCCTGTCGTGTGATTTGTTCAAGAAGAATCCAATTGAACGCGAGGCAATAGCGAATTGTGGTCTTTTAGTATACGTGATGACTAAAGGCTGGGGTAATCTAGGATTTGACGATAAAGCATGGAAGTTGGTGAGGTGGTGGCCACGGATTGTTCAGCATGCTGAGGTAAGCGCGCCGGCCCCTTACTGCTTTGCGCCAAAAATTTCTGGAAAAGGCAAGATAGAACAATATTCACCTTGATCGACCTCACTCCGCCGCGCGTGCCATGGGTGCCGCTTGCGGCCCGCGCAGCAGCTTGCCCGGCAAGGCACCGGTGGCCTCGCCGTTCTCAAAGATAGGCTCGCCCTGCACAATGGTGGAGACATAGCCCTCCGCCCCTTGCACATAACGCTTGGCGCCGGTGGGCAAGTCCCACACCAGATGCGGGCGGCCAAGGGCGAGCTTGTCATAATCCATCAAATTGAGATCCGCGCGATAGCCCGGCGCGATGAGCCCGCGATCTCGCAAGCCAAAAAGCTGCGCCGTGTCGGCGGTTTGCATGCGCACCATCTGCTCAAGGGGAATGCGGGGCCCGCGGCTTCGATCCCGCGTCCAGTGCGTCAGCATGAAGGTGGGCATGGAGGCATCCACAATGGTGCCGCAGTGCGCGCCGCCATCTGAAAGCGATAGCCCCGTGCGCGGATGCATGATGAGATCATGCAGCACATCGAAATTGCCGTTTGAGTAATTGAACAGCGGGAAATAAATCACGCCCTCGCCGTCGTCAGCCATAAGCGCGTCATAGATCAGCTCGCGGGGGTTTTGCCCTGCGGCTGCGGCCATGGCCTTGATGGATTTTTCCGGGCTTGGCTCATAATTCTGCGCCGCGCCAATGGGGAACATTTTGTGGTGCCCGGTCATGATGAGGTCCACAAAGTCATCCCAGTGCATCACTTCGTCAGAGCACATGGCTGCGCGGGTAGCGGGATCGCGCAATTTCGGCAGCATCTCATCCCACGGCAGTCCCTTCATGGCTTGCCAGGTTTCGGTGAGCACAAAGGGATGCACGCTGCCGCGCCAATTAAACAATATCCCCACCGGGCGACCGGCGGTTTGGCCGTAAACAGGGATGCCTTCGCGCCCTGCTTCTTCAAGTCGCTTGAGCATGCCCTTCCAGATGTCTGGCGCGCGATCAGCCTGCACCAGATTGAAGAGGACCGGACGGCCGGTTTCTTTGGCCAGGCGCTTGATCCAATCAAAGTTTTTGTCGGACTCGTGATGATCAATGGCCATTTGAAACACGCCCGCCCCTGCATCGCGCAACGCGCTGCCAATGCCAAAGACCTCGTCCATGGCGGCATAGGTGCCGGGCACATGAACGCCGCTTTTGGATTTGTGGATGGCGGTGCGCGAAGTGGAAAAGCCCAGCGCGCC
>JAJFIK010000012.1 GCA_021775005.1 Rhodospirillales bacterium | reverse complement strand
CCACCAGTTGATAGCCCGCGTGGATGTGAGTGACTCTGAGATCAGAATTACCGGCCCCGAAGTTGCATTAGCGGGCGCTGCCTTGGCGCAGGAGCGCTCCGGCGAACCGGTACTTACTTTTGCACGGGAATGGTGCACCCGACAGGATTCGAACCTGTGGCCTCTGCCTTCGGAGGGCAGCGCTCTATCCAACTGAGCTACGGGTGCATGCCGCTTGAGCGGTCAAATAATGCCAAGAGCGGCGGAACCTAGCCGATCCCCCAAAGCCGTGCAATGTGCGTGTTGATGTCGCCTGTGGCGGCACACGTCAGCGGCGGCCGTTAGAAATCGCCGCAATTGGGCCCTCTCCCTGCCCTGATCCAAGGCCATTCTGGCCTTGCCAAAGACGCGATCCATGAGGGGGGAAGCCATGACCAAGCCTGAGATTTTCGACCTTGTTATTATTGGCGCGAGCTTTGCGGGCCTGCGCTGCGCCAAGACCGCCGCCCTGCGAGGCTTGCGGGTATTGGTGCTTGAGCAAAAGCAAAGCGCCGGCGCGCGCGTCCGCACCACGGGAATATTCGTCAAGGAAGCCGCCGAGGAGATGGATTTCCCGGCAAAACTCTCGCGCAAAATCTATGGCGTGCGGCTATATGCGCCCGCACTCACATCAATCGACTTGCATTCCCCCGGCTACGCTTTTCACGCCACAGACACCCCGGCGTTGCTCTCATGGATGGCAGAAGAAACCATTCGCGCTGGCGCGGAAATTCGCTTTGGCTGCGCCTTTCGCGGGCTGACCGAAATTGCCGGCGGCTATGGCCTTAAGGACCTTGGCATCAACACGCGCTATCTTGTGGGGGCGGATGGGGCGAAGTCTGCCGTCGCTGGCGCGCTGGGGCTTAGCGCCAACAAGCACTTTCTTTATGGCGTGGAAGTTGGCGTGCCGCTCGACGACGCCGTGGACCCCAATTACTTGCACTGCTTCTTGGGGCAAGACGTTGCGCCGGGTTACATCGCCTGGGCGGTGCCGGGACCGCACCACATTCAAATTGGCCTTGCCGCGTCAGAACACAAAAAGCCGTCGATCGAGCAAGCGCTTGTCCACGTGCAGCGCGCTTTGGGCATGGAGCGAGCGCGCATCGTTGACCGACGCGCGGGCGCTATCCCCGCTGGTGGCGGGTTAAGGCGCATCGGCACATCGCGCACGCTTCTTGTTGGGGATGCAGCAGGGCTTGTCTCACCCATGACAGCGGGCGGTATTCAGCCTGCCCTTCGTTCGGGGCGCCGCGCCGGGCAAGCCATCGCAGAATATTTGTTGGACGAGGGGCCCTGCCCGGCCGCATTGATGGCACGGGAAAACCCGCGTTTTCGCATCAAGCGCTTGCAGCGCCTTTTAATGGATGTTGGCCTTCCGGACGCGGTGTGGAATGCAAGCCTGGGCACAGCGCCTATGCGCGCCGTGGCGCAATGGCTCTATTTTCATCGGCGCACAAAAGGCGAGCGGCTTAGGCTTGAGGCCCTCGACCGGATGGTGCCAACGCAGGCCCTGCGCGACCGGCCTGACCGCCATTGGGATTGGGGCCGTCTTCGCGATAATAAGTGAGCTGCAGAAAGACATCTTCAAGATCTGATTGCTGCGTGGTGATGTCATCTATGCCAATGCCGGCGGCTTGAATGCGCGCGATAATTTCGCCCGCGGTTACATCCTCCGGTGAATAGGTCACAACAAAACAGCCATCAGCGCGGGTTTCCACCTTGAAGTCATCCAGGTCAGGTGCAGGCGCGCCATTTGCAGGCCTCACCACCAACTGCTTTTGCTCAATCATGCGCAGTAGTGTGTCTTTGGGTTTGCAGGCCACCACATCACCTTGATCGATAATGGCGATGGTATCGCAAAGTTCTTCGGCTTCTTCGAGGTAATGCGTCGTCAGCACGATGGTGACGCCGCGCTCATTAAGCTCGCGCACATATTTCCAAAGCTGTTTGCGCAATTCAATGTCGACGCCGGCGGTGGGTTCATCCAACACCAGCACCGGAGGGTTATGCACCAACGCTTTGGCCACCAGAAGCCTGCGCCGCATCCCGCCGGACAAGGTGCGCGCGTAGGCGTCTGCTTTGTCCTCAAGGCCAAGAGCGGTGAGAATTTCCATTGTGCGGCGTTCAGATTTCGGTACCCCGTAAAGCCCCGCCTGCAATTCCATTGCCTCAGCTGGGGTAAAGAACGGATCGATATTTAATTCTTGCGGCACCACGCCAATGGAAGCCCGGCTTTGACGTGGATGCTTGTCAATATCAAAGCCCCAGATGGAAACCTCTCCGGCGGTCTTATTTACCAGATCAGCAAGGATATTGATGAAGGTGGACTTGCCCGCGCCATTGGGCCCCAAAAGGCCAAATATCGAGCCTTGCGGAATCACCAGATCGATACCCTTCAGCGCCTCTTGCGGCGGCTGACCGCGACCACCGCGATAGATCTTGCTCAATCCGCGCGCTTCGATGGCATGTCCTTTGACCGCTTTTTGCATCAGTATGTCCTGAGTTTCGGCCCTGGTGCCTTCTAGGCCGCATCTTTGCACCAAGGGGGGCCTTCGGTATCATCCGGTTGAGCGCAGCGTCAATGCCTCAGCCGCACAAGTCTGCTACGCGTTTCCATCTAGATCACCATACAAACAATTCAACGGGTCCCATGGCTGCCAAGAAATCTTCCCCCAAATTCGGCAAAGGCGATCACCTTTATCTGGTGGATGGCTCAGGTTACATATTTCGCGCCTATCATGCTCTGCCGCCCCTGACCCGCAAATCGGATGGCTTGCCTGTGGGTGCTGTGGCGGGATTTTCCAGCATGCTTCACAAGCTTATGGAGGACTTGAAAGGCCCTGATGCGCCGACCCACCTTGCGGTCATTTTCGACCACTCCGGTAAGACCTTCCGCAACGACTTTTATCCGGACTACAAAGCCCATCGCCCGGAGGCACCAGAGGATCTGATCCCGCAATTCAGCCTGGTGCGCGATGCCACGCGCGCCTTCGGCGTGCCCTCTATCGAAATGAAAGGCTTTGAAGCGGATGACCTGATCGCCACTTACACGCGCCAAGCGCAAGCCTTGGGCGCTGAGGTTACCATCGTGTCGTCGGATAAAGACTTGATGCAGCTGGTAAATGATCGCGTTGAGATGTTCGACACTATGAAGAACAAGCGCAACGGACCCAATGAGGTGCGGGAGAAATTCGGCGTTGGCCCCGACAAAGTCGTCGAAGTGCAAGCGCTTGCAGGAGACAGCGTCGACAATGTTCCCGGCGTACCAGGCATCGGCATTAAGACCGCGGCATTGTTGATCAACGAATTTGGTGATCTTGAAACGCTGTTAGCGCGCGCCGAAGAAATCAAACAGCCCAAGCGGCGGCAGAACTTGATTGAGTTTGCTGATCAAGCGCGCGTTTCCAAACGCCTCGTCACACTCGACCAAAATGTGGATGCGCCAGTGCCTCTTGATGACTTCCGCATTGAAGAGCCGGATGCCGTGTCTTTAATCGCATTCTTGAAGGCCATGGAATTTAGCGCACTGACCAAGCGGGTGGCAGCAGCTCACAAAGTCGATGACGTGGATGCCATTGCTGCGGACGCAGCCCACGCGCCGTCCAGCAAAAGCGGCGGCGCAGGCGCTGCGAGCAGCACCAATGCCAGCAAGCCCCGTGCCGCAAAGCGCGCAGATGATGCCCCCACCGCGTTCGATCCCGATAGCTACGAGACCATCCTGACCTTGGCGGCGCTGGCCCCCTGGATCGCTGAAGCTCATGAAATTGGTACCGTGGCGGTGGATACCGAAACCACCTCCCTCGACACAATGCAGGCAGACCTCGCCGGCATTTCCCTTTGCATCGTGCCAGGCAAGGCGGCCTATATTCCGCTCGGTCACGGGGCGGGGGACGAGCTCGGCTTTGATGAGGTCCCTGAACAAATTTCCATGAAGGACGCTTTGAAAGCATTGAAGCCCCTCCTTGAAGACGCCTCTGTGCTCAAGGTGGGGCAGAATATGAAATACGACTTTGAGATTTTCGCCCGGCGCGGCATTCGCCTAACGCCCATCGATGATACCATGCTGATGTCATATGCCCTCGATGCGGGATTGCACGGGCACGGCATGGACGAGTTGTCAAAACGACACCTCGACCATGCGCCTATTCCTTTTTCTGAGGTCGCAGGCAAAGGCAAGGCGCAAAAAACATTCGACAAAATCCCCATTGACGAAGCGACGAAATACGCCGCCGAAGACGCAGACGTGACGCTGCGGCTGCATCGCATATTGAAACCACGGCTTGCCGCAGAGCAGCGCACTACGGTTTATGAGACATTGGAGCGTAAACTCATTCCCATTCTTGCCGACATGGAGATGGCGGGCATCAAGGTTGACCGCCAGGTTCTCTCTCGCCTATCGGGCGACTTTGCGCAGCGCATGACAGCACTGGAGGCCGAAGCCTTCGCGCTGGCAGGGGAAGAATTCAATCTGGGATCGCCAAAGCAGCTTGGCGAAATATTGTTTGAAAAGCTTGGCATTCCTGCGGGCAAGAAAACCAAAACAGGCGCCTATGCTACCGGGGCCGATGTACTGGAAGACCTTGCCGCTGCAGGCCATGAGCTACCCAAAGTGCTGCTGACCTGGCGGCAGCTTTCAAAACTCAAAGGTACCTACACAGATGCCCTGCCGGAATTTATCAACCCGGAAACCGGCCGCGTACATACGTCTTATTCGCTAGCGGCCACCACAACAGGGCGGCTTGCCTCATCCGATCCCAATTTGCAGAACATCCCCATCCGCACGCCGGAAGGCCGGTTGATCCGCACCGCCTTCATCGCAGAAAAGGGCTGCCGCCTGATTTCAGCGGACTACAGCCAAATTGAGCTGCGCGTGCTCGCCCATGTAGCGGATATTCCCGAACTCAAGAAGGCTTTTGCCGATGGGCTCGACATTCACGCCATGACGGCCTCGGAAATGTTTGGCGTACCTATCAAAGGCATGGACCCCAACGTGCGCCGCCAAGCCAAAGCCATCAATTTTGGTATCATCTACGGCATTTCCGCCTTTGGCTTGGCGAACCAGCTGGGTATCCCCCGCGGCGAGGCGCAGGAATATATCAAAACTTATTTTGAGCGTTTCCCGGGCATTCGCGACTATATGGACTCCACCAAAGAGTTTTGCCGCAAGAACGGCTATGTCAAAACCATCTTTGGGCGGCGCTGCCACTACCCCAATATCAACTCGAGCAATCCATCGATGAAGTCATTTAACGAGCGCGCGGCCATCAATGCGCCGATCCAGGGCTCGGCCGCAGACATCATTCGCCGTGCCATGATCCGCATACCTGACGCCCTTGCCAGGAAGAAGCTAACGGCGACCATGCTGCTTCAAGTGCATGATGAATTGATTTTCGAAGCGCCCGAGGCTGAGGTCGCCGCCACCAAGAAACTTGCCAGCCAAGTGATGGAAGACGCTTGTCACCCGGCCCTTGATTTCAGCGTGCAATTAGTGGTGGACGCCAATGACGGTGCCACCTGGGACGAAGCGCACTAGCTTGCCAAACCCCACACAGTCATCCCGGAAATCGCCATTGCGATTGTCCGGGATCTAATCTTCTCTGGCTGCACATTGAGATTCCGGGCTCGGGCGACGCCCGCCCCGGAATGACATTTATTGAGTTACGCTGCGCCGGGGGCTGCTGCTTTCACGTCGTCGCCTACATGGGCCTCGTACTTGGCAAAGTTCGCAATGAACATCCCCACCAGTTTTTGCGCTTGGGCGTCAAAGGCGTCTTTGTCGGCCCAGGTACTGCGCGGATCAAGAATACTAGGGTCAACACCGGGCACGGCTGTGGGCACTTCAAAGCCAAAGTGCGGATCAACGCGCATGGGCGCAGTGGAAAGCGAGCCGTCAAGGGCCGCTGACAGAAGCGCACGCGTCGCCTTAATGGGCATGCGATTGCCGGTACCATAGGCACCGCCGGTCCAGCCCGTGTTCACAAGCCAGCAGTCCACATTATGCTCAGCAATGAGATCCCGGAGCAGGTTGCCGTACTCAGTTGGGTGCCGCGGCATGAAGGGGGCACCAAAGCAGGTGGAGAACGTGGCGGTGGGTTCAGTGACGCCTTTTTCGGTGCCTGCCACTTTTGCCGTATAGCCCGACAAGAAGTGATACATGGCCTGGCTTGGGGTCATCCGCGCAATGGGAGGCAACACGCCGAAGGCATCACAGGTGAGCATGATGATGTTTTTGGGTTGCGGCGCAATACCGGTTTCGCTGGCGTTGGGAATAAAGTCGAGGGGATAGGCGCCGCGGGTGTTTTCCGTCAGCGAGCCATCGTCAAGATCAAGCTCGCGCGTTGCTTCGTCCATCACGACGTTTTCAAGCACGGTGCCGAAACGCTTGGTGGTGGCAAAAATTTCCGGCTCGGCCTCCGCCGACAGGTTGATCATCTTGGCGTAGCAGCCGCCTTCAAAATTGAAGAGGCCGTTTTCACTCCAGCCATGCTCATCATCGCCAATGAGCGTGCGATGGGGATCGGCGGAAAGCGTCGTCTTGCCCGTACCCGACAGGCCAAAGAAGATCGCCGCGTCGCCCTTGTCGCCTACATTGACCGAGCAATGCATGGGCATGACTTTTTTGGCGGGCAACAGATAGTTGAGGATCGAGAACACTGACTTCTTGGTTTCGCCCGCATAGGACGTGCCGCCAATGAGCACCATACGTTTGGCAAAATTTACCGCGATGACGGTTTCAGATTTACAGCCATGGCGCTCCGGATTGGCGCTGAATTCCGGCAGATTGATAATGGCAAATTCCGGATAGAAATCAGCAAGGTCTTCCTGGGGCGGCCGACGCAACAAGTGGCGAATGAACAATGAATGCCACGCAAGTTGCGTTACGATCCGCACGGGCAAGCGATGGGTTTTGTCCGCGCCGCCATATAGGTCTTGCACAAAAAGCTCTTTGCCTTCTGCAAATGACATCATGTCTTCATAGAGCGCATCAAATTGCGCTTCAGAGATGTCTTTGGAATTTTCCCACCAAATGTGAGCTTCACTAGACGGCTCACGCACAATGAATTTGTCTTGCGCGGAGCGACCGGTGTGCTGCCCCGTGCGAACTACAAGCGGGCCGTCGCTGGCGACTTTGCCTTCGCCGCGTTCAATGGCGGTTTGGTAAATCACCGGGGCGCAATGGTTCCAATGGGCTGCCTTTAGTTTGCGGAAGCCGAGCTTGTCGAGTCCGTGTTTGCTGATCACAGGTCCGGTTTCGTTCACCGTTACTCTCCTTATGGTCCGCAGCACAAACGCCGCGCGCGGCAGCCAGGCTTTGGCCGCCATTGGTCATTCCGATCGGGGAAATTTGCGCTCGCGTCACGGCTTGGTTCCCAGCCCTTTGAGAGGCCAGATATGCCGCTTTATGTTTGCGGCAAGCGCTACCCACCAGTGGCTCCCCTCATAGGCAAAAGGGCCCCCGAGCACAAGATGTTTGCCGAGGGCACCCCACTGTCGGCCCCCCGCTGCCAATCTCAACCATGTTTTGCCCCAATCCCGCCCCTTATGGGCCATGGAACGGCTGAAATCTTTGGTCTATCGTGGCCGCGCGCCTGAGATTCGCGAAGGACCGCGAGCAGGCAATTTATGATGGGCTGAGGTAGGGCACCGCAATGGCAACAATCGCGCTGGTTGATGACGACCGAAATATTCTCACTTCAGTCAGCATGGCTTTGGAATCCGAAGGCTATAACGTCAAAACCTTCACCGAAGGGGCCTCGGCCTTGGCTGCGTTCGCCGCCACCAGCCCTGACTTGGCCATATTGGATATCAAGATGCCGCGCATGGACGGCATGGAGCTATTGCGCCGCCTGCGGCAAAAGACAGATGTGCCGGTGATCTTTCTGACCTCGAAAGACGAAGAAGCTGACGAGCAGCTGGGTCTTGAGCTTGGGGCAGACGATTACATCAAGAAGCCATTTTCCCAACGACTGCTGCTGGCGCGGGTTCGCGCTGTGCTGCGCAGGGTTTCTGCCGACGCAGGCAACATTCCTGATGGCGAAGAAAACCATATTATGGAGCGCGGGCGACTAACCATGGATCCTTTGCGCCATTCCTGTAAGTGGGATGGCCAGGATGTCACCCTGACGGTGACGGAATTTTTGATCCTTCAAGCCTTGGCGCAACGACCAGGCTTCGTCAAAAGTCGTGATAACCTTATGGATGCGGCTTATGATGATCAGGTCTATGTGGATGATCGGACCATCGACAGTCACATCAAACGGCTGCGGCGCAAATTCAAACTGACCGACAAAGAATTCGCTGCCATCGAAACGCTTTATGGTGTGGGATATCGGTTCCGCGATGAAGGCTCAGCGGCTTAGCAATACAGATCAACTGAGCAAGTAAGGGGGCGGTATGGCGTCGGAAGACGCGCAACATGGCGAACAAACGAATTTGCCCCCGGATTCTGCACGCATGACGTCTTTCTGGCGCCAGATCGCCGCTGCACGCCGCCGGGCAGCTGATGCCCTTTTACCTGACCGCTCCAAAGGTGCCCGGCTGACCGATCGCCTGGCGGTCCGTTTAGCGCTGGTGAATCTCGCCGGACTGGCCCTACTTGGCATCATGATCATTTGGTTTGGAGGCTCGCCCACGGGGCTCATCGACGAACGCGCCCGGGCGCTGGAAATTCATAGCCGCATCATTGCCGGTGCCATTGTGGATGGGGCGGTGGATGCCCCCGCGGGTGCCGCTGAGCAAAATATCGACATCGATGCCGCCAACCGGGTTTTGCGCCGCCTTGTGCTGCCGACCGGATATCGTGCGCGTCTTTACGGTACAGATGGCGTCTTAATCGCCGACAGCCGCATGTTGGAGACTAGCGGCACCGTGGAAATGCGCATTATCGACCCGCCCTCTGGATTTGAGGCGTTTTTTCAGCGCGTTTCGGGGGGGCTTGATTGGGTCCTCGGGGTCGTTCCCCGCGACGCAGAGCGCTATCAGGAAGGCCCAAACGTTCACTATCGTGAAGTAGACGCGGCCCTTACAGGAACGGAAAGCCTGGACCAGCTTCACGCCGTGCGCATTGATGATCAAGGGGATGTGGTGATCTCCGTTGCCACGCCGGTACAACGCTTCCGCGCCTATTTGGGGGCCCTGCTGCTATCGGCTGAAGGCGATGACATTAAAGCGGCAATCCGCGAGGAACGGAATGTATTGGGCCGTATTTTTCTGTTTGCGATTTTCGCTTTTACCGCCATTTCTGTAGGCTATGCCATGACCGTTGTGGGCCCCATCCGCAGGCTGGCACAAGATGCCGACCGTGTGCGCCAAGCGGGCAGCGCGGGGAGCGGCACCAACATGCCGCGTCTGCCTGATTGGCCTGACCGCCGAGATGAAATTGGTGAGCTGGCGCGGTCGCTGAAAGATATGACCAGCGCGCTCTATAATCGCATTGATGCCATTGAGAGTTTTGCTGCCGACGTCAGCCACGAGATCAAGAACCCGCTAACGTCGCTTCGGTCGGCAGTGGAAACCCTGGATTTTGCCAAAGACGAAACCGCCAAGGCGCGCTTGCTCGCAATCATCAAAGACGATGTCGGCCGGCTCGATCGGCTCATCACGGATATTTCAGATGCGTCGCGCCTTGATGCAGAACTGACCCGGGAGTCTGCAGAGGTTGTACATCTTGCCCCGCTCCTGCGCGGCTTGGCGCGGATTCACCTGGACTTATCGCACGAGCGCAATGTCAGCGTGCGTGCGGAGATCAATGTGGGGGCGCTGCCCGAAAACTCTCTCGCTGTGCACGGCATTGAATCCCGTCTCGGGCAAGTTATGCAAAACCTGCTCGCCAATGCAATTTCATTTTGTCCGGATCAAGGCGAGGTCGTGCTGGCCGCGAAAATTGATCGCCGTGCCGGGCGCGACTACATCATATTGACCGTTGACGATTCAGGGCCCGGCATCCCTGAGGAGAGCCTGACCCGCATCTTTGACCGCTTTTATACCGAACGCCCCGGTGTTGAGAGCTTTGGTAAGAACTCCGGCTTGGGGCTCTCAATCTCTCGCCAAATCGTGAGCGCCCACAATGGTGAGATTTGGGCGGAAAATCGCCGCGACGGCGATGGCAGCATCATCGGGGCACGGTTTGTGGTGACGTTACCGGCGATTCAGACGTCATGACCGACGCCGTTCGCGTGCACGGCACGGCAGTTGCCTGCGATGGTCTGGCAGCCCTGTTGCGCGGCGCGCCCGGCGCGGGGAAATCCGACCTTGCTTTACGGTTGATTGAGCGGGGCGCAAGCCTGATCGGTGATGATCAGGTTTGGATTACGTCCGGGACGCCCCCCTTGGTACGCGGCGATCCACGCCTCGCAGGCAAGCTGGAAATGCGCGGCGTTGGCATTCTTGATGTGGAGTGCCTGCCACAAGCCCCCCTGATCGCCGTTTTTGATTTGGTAGCACCCAGCGAAGTGCCGCGATTGCCTGAGGAAGAATGGGCTGAGTTGGGGCCTGTCGGCCGCATCCGCCGCTTTGCCCTTGCCCCCTTTGAGGTCTCGGCCCCGGATAAGATCCGCCTGACGCTTGCAGCGCTCACGCAGCAAATACGTTAGAGAACGGCTCAAGATAAAGCATTAGGTAAGAATCACACCCAATCCTTATGGCACTGGTGAGCCCGCCTGCACCGATTTTACTTGTAGTGGGCAAAAAGCTGGTGAAAGAATGTCAGTTCGCACCTGGCGGGGGTGCTGGGACGCCGTATGCGGCGGTCCTACGGGATTTGGACGGATGACGAAATGATCGGCCTGGTCGTGGTCACCCACGGCGGGCTTGCCCTAGAGCTACTGAAAGCTGCGGAACATGTATGTGGCCCGCAGGCTCAAGTGGCGACTGTGTGCGTTGATCCCGATGACAGTCCGGCCCTCAGTAGCGATCATATTCGAGAAGCCGTGGCGCAAGTGGATAGCGGCACCGGGGCCATTGTCCTTACTGATGTGATCGGCTCCAGCCCTTCGAATGCCGCGCTTTCCGCCGCCAATGGCGGCCCCTCACGGGTCGTGGCGGGTGTCAATGTGCCCATGCTGATCAAGCTCGCTGATGTGCGAAAATCCGGCGATATGGAGCGGGCTGTGCGGGAAGCTAAAGAAGCCGGCAGGAAATACATCGTTTCTGCAGGCGACGAGATCGAATGAGCGGCAAAGCCCTTCGCCGAACGCTAGTCATCCAAAACGAAAAGGGACTTCACGCCCGCCCTGCTGCCAAATTTGTGGCATGCGCTGGTCGCTTCGACGCCGTTATTGCGGTCACAAAAGACGGCGAGACCGTGCCCGGCACCTCCATCATGGGGCTTTTGATGCTGGGGGCGGGGCCCGGATCCGCCCTGGAGGTCGCTGCCACGGGGCCGGAGGCGTTGGACGCCTTGGCCGCTTTGGATGCCTTATTGGCTTCAGGCTTCGGTGAAACCGACACCAAATAAGCATATAAAGATTTCTTTATATGCTTCTGGACATGGTCCGGCAGGCTTGCTATAGGACCGCCCGTGTTCCGGGGCTCCACACGATGCCGCCCCCAGCAAAAAATCCCTGACGGAGCAATTATGACCGCCGACTATGCCGTGAAAGATATTGGCCTGGCCCAATGGGGCCGCACCGAACTCGACATTGCTGAAACCGAAATGCCGGGCCTGATGGCCACGCGCGAAGAATATGGCCCCAGCCAACCCCTCAAGGGCGCGCGCATTGCAGGGTCGTTGCACATGACGATCCAAACCGCTGCGCTGATCGAAACCCTTACTGCGCTGGGCGCTGAAGTGCGATGGGCGTCGTGCAATATTTACTCGACCCAAGACCATGCTGCCGCTGCTATTGCCGCCACTGGTGTTCCTGTGTTCGCGCACAAGGGTGAAACGCTGCAGGAATATTGGGAATTCGCCGACAAGATTTTTGAATGGCCCAATGGCGAAGTGGCCAACATGATCCTCGACGATGGCGGCGACGCCACCATGTTGATCCTTCTTGGTGCCGATGCAGAAAAAGATTCTTCCGTCATCGCCAAACCTTCCAATGAGGAAGAGGAGGAGCTCTTCAAGGTCATCAAGGCGCGCATTGCAAAAGACCCCGGCTATTACTCACGCGTCAAAGCCAGCATTAAAGGTGTTTCCGAGGAAACCACCACTGGTGTGTTGCGGCTTTACGATCGTCAAAAGAATGGCACCCTGCCTTTTCCTGCGATCAACGTGAATGACAGCGTTACCAAGTCAAAGTTCGACAATAAATATGGCTGCAAGGAATCGCTGATAGACGGCATTCGCCGCGGCACCGATGTGATGATGGCCGGTAAAATCGCTCTTGTTGCCGGTTACGGCGATGTGGGCAAAGGCTCCGCGCAATCGCTCAAAGGCGGCGGCGCGCGCGTGATGGTCACAGAAATCGATCCCATCTGCGCCCTGCAAGCGGCCATGGACGGCTTTGAAGTCGTGACCATGGACGAAGACATCCACCGCGCCGACATCATCGTCACCGCGACCGGTAACAAAGACATCCTGACCGTTGACCATATGCGCAAAGTGAAAGACATGGCCATCGTTTGTAACATCGGCCACTTTGACAATGAGATTCAGGTTGAGGGCCTCAGGAATTTCAAATGGACCAACGTGAAGCCCCAAGTGGATTTGATCGAATTTCCTGACGGCAAGCGCATGATCCTTCTCAGCGAAGGGCGTCTCGTCAATCTTGGCAACGCTACGGGGCACCCTTCGTTTGTGATGTCAGCCAGTTTCACCAATCAGGTGCTGGCGCAGATCGAACTTTGGGTCCATGGCGACAAGTACAAGAACGAGGTTTATGTGCTGCCTAAGCATCTTGATGAGAAGGTGGCCGAGCTTCATCTCGCCAAACTGGGCGCGAAGCTGACCACACTCACTGATGAGCAGTCTGCATATATCGGCGTTCCCAAAACCGGGCCGTTCAAAACTGACCACTACCGCTACTAATCAGCGGCGCGACTCACACGCTCCTTTCTGGCCTCGCCCTCATCGGGCGAGGCCATTTTTTGCGCCGCCCACGCGACACCTCAATCCCAGACCGTTTCGCTGAGTCCGAATTGCAACACTTCGCGGCATGAGAGTCTGTGTACGGACTCTCACCCCTGCCTTAATGGTTAACAAAGTACGAATTTTCCTTGCTGCCTGAGTCTCGCGGGAGTCAAATCATTTGTATTCAAGTGATTCGCTCAAGGTGAGAGCGACGTAGAGTACCCGGGGGCCCTTTTGAGGTGGGTGGAGAGATACTGAGTCTCGTGCCGATTATGGGGGCGGTCAGCCTGGCGCTGGCCTGCGCCTTCTGGGCAGCTGCCTCTAATGCTGAGGCGCGGCGGGTTCAGACATCCCTTAAAGCCAAACTCAAAGACTCAGAAGCCAAGCTCGACCACGCCGATGCGGTGCTGTCGTCCGACCCCGGCCTGGTGCTGGTGTGGGGCGAGGTTAGCCATGCGGCCCCATCCCTCCCCGTACCCACCGCCTATCTACCAAAGGGGATCGTGCCCATGGCGCCCAATTGGGTCATGGGAGATTTTGAAGCATTGCTCGGCAAGGCAGAGCGCACACCAGCGGAGCAGTTTCGCACGCTACTTATGCGCATCAGAAACGAAGACCTGAGCAGCTTTGCCGTAGCACTGGATGATCTGCGCGCCCGCGGGACGCCCTTTTCCCTTGTGCTTACGCGCAAAGACAAGGGTGAGTTTGAGGTTATTGGCGAAACCGTTGGCCCTCGTGCTGTGGTGCGGATCCGCGATGTCTCTGGCGCTTTACGCGAGGTGAAACGCTTGACAGCGTTGCTTGAGGGTACCGAAGTGGAGCGCCGCCAATTGGCCGATCTGCTGCAATGCCTGCCACAGCCAGCATGGCTTCGCGACCGATCAGGTAAACTCACCTGGCTCAACAGTGCCTATGCCCATGCGGTGGATGCATCCAGCCTGGAAAACGCCATCGACGATCAGGTGGAACTGGCGGACGGTGTAAAGGAGCGTTTAGCGCAGATCACAAACGGTGAGACCACGCAAGACCGGCGCTATGTCGTTGCTGCCGGGGATCGCCGTGCCATGGACGTGATGGAATTCCCCCTTCCCGATGGCTCCGGCGGCATTGCTATCGACCAAAGCGAAGCAGACAATCTTGACCAAAAGTTGCGCAGCAAGGTCGAGGCCCATCACAGTACATTAGAACACCTCACCTCTGCCGTTGCTATCTTTGATGAGGCGCGCACGCTGCAATATTTCAATCGCGCCTTTGCCCGCCTATGGGATCTTGATCGCGAATGGCTTGGTACTCACCCGCCCCACGGGGAAATTCTTGACCGGCTTCGCGAAGCGCGCCGCTTACCCGAACAACGAGACTTCCGCGGCTGGAAAGATCAACGCCTTTCGCTTTACACAACATTGACGGACATCAAAACCGATACCTGGCACCTGCCGGACGGGCGTTCCGTGCGTATTCTCGCCCGGCCTCACCCGCAAGGCGGCATGATCTTCCTTTATGAAGATGTGAGCGAGCGCTACGCCCTTGAGAGCCAGGTCAACACGTTGGCGGAGGTGCAGCGCAAAACATTGGATCACCTGGACGAAGGCGTGGCCGTGTTCGGCACCGATGGTCGCCTCGCCCTTCACAACATGTCGTTTGAAACTCTATGGCGGCTGGAGCCTGATCAACTCTCAACCCCGCTTCACATCAACGAGGTTATTACCCTCTGCAAAGACCTGTTTGACCAGGAGCCAATATGGCGCACCATACGCGCGCGGGTGACCGGCGGAGAAGACGCGCGCACCGATCACAGGGGCGAGATGCGCCTGATCGATGGCTCGTTGCTGCTTTTTGAGGTGCAACCGTTGCGCAGCGGGCAAACCTTGGTGACGTTCCTTGATCAAACAGCGCAGGACAAAGTTCGACGCGCCCTTCGCGAACGCAACGAAGCGCTGGAAACGGCTGACCGACTGAAATCTGCATTTATCGAAAACGTCTCCTACCAATTGCGAAATCCTTTGAACTCCATATTGGGCTTTTCAGAATTCCTGCAAACCGGCATTGCTGGCGACCTCAATGAGAAGCAAAATGAATACGTCGGCGATGTGATCCGCGGCGCCAATCAATTGCGCGATTTGATCGATGACATTCTTGACCTCGCCATGATTGAGGCCGGTACTTTGTCGCTTGAGGTGTCCGAGGTAAATGTGCGCGGCCTGTTGGAGGGTGCGGCACGCATGGCGGTAACGCGCGCTGAGCACAGTGCCGTGCCCATCCGGTATGACATTTCCGAGGCCGTTGATGTGGTGGATGCAGACGAAAAACGCTTGCGTCAGGTTCTATTCGCTTTGATGTCCAATGCCATTCGCCATTGCCGCGCTGGTGACGAAATCACCCTCGGCGCAACCCGCGAAGCCGGACAGGTTACAATCTGGGTGAAAGACACCGGCCCGGGGTTGCCGCCGGAAATTCTGCGCCGCGCCTTTGATAGTTTCGCCAGTGATGACACCGGCGGTCGGCGCGCAGGACTTGGCCTTGCGCTCGTAAAAAGCTTCATTGATCTCCACGGCGGCTGGGTCACCCTCGATAGCACCGAAGGACAAGGCACCATTGCGACCTTTGCCCTGCCGGAACGGGCAGTTCATTCAAATGCAGCTGAATAATTCTACGCCCGGCTAGTGTTGGCTTTTCGGCATCCGCACGGTCAGGCCATCAAGATCAGCTGACACTGTGATTTGACACGACAGACGGGAGTTGTCTTTCACGTCCTCAGCAAAGTCGAGCATGGAGGTTTCCATGCCCTCAGCCTTGCCGGTTTTTTCCGCAAAAGCCGGATCCACATAGACATGACAGGTGGCGCAGGCGCAGGCCCCGCCGCAGTCCGCATCAATGCCCGGGACCATGTTCTTCACCGCACCTTCCATCACCGTCCAGCCCTCAGGCACATCCACCACGTGCTCAGTTCCATCATTTTCGATATAGGTGATTTTCGGCATGTTGCTGCGGCCCTGACCCTTGATGTGAATGCATTGAGGCAGATAGCCCCTTTGTCGGTGGGCTCTTGTGTTTCACAAAACCACCATCGTTCGCAAGACCCTAGGACGGGCCTTGAAAAATTGCCGCTCTCGACTTGTCTCCCGGACCCGCCCAAGGCTAACTGGTCTTATGACGACAACCCCCCAGCGCCACCTTATTCTTGAACAAATCTGCGACAGTGAGGCAGCGACGGCCACTCTTGCCGCGGCGCTGGGCACCCACCTCCAAGTCGGCGATTTGGTCGCACTTCGTGGTGACTTGGGGGCGGGCAAAACCACCTTGGCGCGGGCGTTGATCCGCGCCCGGCTGGGTCACCCCGATGAAGCTGTGCCGAGCCCAACGTTTACCCTGCTTCAGACCTATGATGACGCCGCCGCCCCTATTGCTCATTTTGATCTCTATCGCGTAGAGGACCCCTCTGAGCTTGTGGAGATGGGCTGGGACGACGCCTTGGCCGACGCCATTGCGCTGGTGGAATGGCCGGAACATGCCGGTGCCCTGTTGCCCGCAAGGCGCATAGACGTCACCCTTAGTTTTGGCGATTCCGAGGGCACACGCCGGGTCACCATTGAACGCATGGGCAATTGGGATGGACGCTTGCATGAGCTCTGAGAGAGACCGTCAGATAGACGACTTTCTGGCGCAAGCTGGTTGGGCCGGGGCCATACGCAAACCGCTGGCGGTTGATGCCTCCACGCGGGCCTATGAGCGTGTGGCGCTGGGTCAGAAAGGGGCGGTTCTCATGGATGCCCCCCCGGCAGCAGAAGCCCCGCCCTGTCCGCCCGATGCAGACGAGGCAACACGGCGAAGCCTTGGCTACAACGCATTGGCCCGCCTGGCTGGTCCGGACTTAAGACCTTTTGTGGCTATCGCGGACTACCTCACCTCGCGCGGACTGAGCGCACCGCAAATCTATGCTGTCGATTTTGCAAATGGGCTAATGCTGCTGGAAGACCTGGGCGACAGCATTTTTAATCGCGAGTTTTCCGCAGGCCAGAACGCGCAACCACTATACGAAGCCGCCATCGATACGTTGCTTGCGCTCCACGAAGAGACACCCCCCGATCAATTACCCGCGCGCGACACTGCGCCGGTCGCACTGCTCAGCTATGATGATGTCGCCATGCGCGAAGAAATTGGGCTTCTGGTGGAATGGTATCTACCGGCCGCAGGTATTGATGACACTGCCGCCGCGCAAGAGCTGCAATCGATCTGGGGAACGTTGTTAGGCCAGCTGCCCGCGCCAGATGTTTTGGTGCTACGCGACTACCACGCAGACAATCTGTTGTGGTTGCCGAAACGCGCAGGCGCCGCGCGGGTCGGGCTTTTGGACTTTCAGGACGGTCTTCGCGGTCATGCCGCTTATGATCTTGTTTCACTGCTTGAAGATGCACGCCGGGATGTGCCAGCGCCGCTTGCTGACGTCATGCTTGATCGCTACATCGCAGGTGCCAAAGCAAACGCGGGCTTTGACGAAGACAGATTTCGATTTGCATATGGTTTGCTCGGCTTGCAGCGAAACACAAAGATACTGGGGATTTTTGCGCGCCTTTGGAAGCGCGATGGCAAACCGCAATATCCAAAATTTATCCCGCGCTTGTGGCGCTATGTTGATGCCGATCTCACGCATACTGAATTCGCGACCATGCGCGGATGGTTCGATGACACCATCCCGGCAAAATATCGCGGCGATTATTTGGCGCGCCTTGCTGCGGAGGCCCACCCATGACCGCGAAGGTTGAAAGTGCCATGGTGCTGGCAGCAGGGCTTGGCACGCGCATGCGGCATCTGACAGCCGAGCGCCCAAAACCTCTCGTGGATGTGGCAGGACGTGCCCTCATTGATCGTGTGATAGACGCCATCAAGGACGCGGGCATTAGTTCGATCGTGGTCAATGTGCATTTCCGCGCCGAGATGCTACGGGCGCATCTTGCCAAGCGTGACGATGTATCCGTGCAGATTTCCGATGAAACAAAACAGCTGCTCGATACGGGCGGCGGCGTGAAACATGCCCGGCCGCTGCTCAGCGGCGATCCCATCATGACCTACAATTCAGACTTTATATGGCAGGGCGCGGATGTGCTGTCGCGGCTCGTGGAGGCGTGGGATCCGGCGCGCATGGACGCACTTATGTTATTGTCATATATGGACCGCACCACAGGGTTTGAGCATCCAGGTGACTTTTTTCGTGATGACGCGGGGCACCTCACCCGTCGCGGCGAGGCGGACACAGCGCCATTCGCGTGGATGGGCGTGCAGCTCATCAAGCCGGGGCTTTATGCTGACACGCCCGATGTGCCGTTCTCAAATAATCTGATTTGGGATCGCCTGATCTCAACAGAGCGCTTGTTCGGCCATGTTCATGACGGCATCGGCATGCATGTGGGCTCGCCGGAGGGTCTGGCCGAGGCAGAAAAGATGTTGGCGAGCTCGTGACATCGTTTCCCCGCCTTGCCACCATCCCGTCCGGCCAGAGCTTTACTGATGTGCTGGCGAGCGAGGTGTTGGCGCGGTTCGCCAAACCAGATGACCCCCTTGCCCTAGCGGATGTTTTGATCCTGTTACCGACCCGGCGTTCCGTTCGCGCCCTTTCTGATGCTTTTGGACGCCAAGTGCGCGCGGCGGGGCAAAGCACATTGATCCTGCCGCGCATTGCCCCCATTGGCGACGTGGATGAAGAAGAGCTTGTGCTGCAGGGCGCCGGTGAAGTTGCCGAGGATGCCTTGGCTATCCCGCCCGCGATCCCTGATCTTGAGCGATCATTTGCATTAGCCCGGTTGGTGCGACAACGCTTTGATAGGCAGGGCTACCCCCCAGACCCCGAACGTGATCTGGCCATGGGCAAAAGCCTGGCGCATTTTCTTGATACCGCCATCATTGAGCAAGTATCGCTTGCGGAAATTGAAGCCCTCGTCCCGGCGGAATTTGCCGCACATTGGCAAGACAGCCTGACGTTCCTGGAAATCATTCGCGATTATTGGCCAGCAGACCTTGCCGCGCGGGGAAAAGTTGACGCAGCAACGCGGCGCAATTTATTGCTCGATGCCCTTGCGCAGAAATGGCGCGCCACGCCGCCCAATTTCCCTGTCATTGCCGCCGGATCCACAGGCAGCATCCCCGCCACGGCTGCGCTATTGAAAGTTATTGCTGCGTTGCCCAACGGCGCTGTCGTGCTGCCGGGGCTGGATACGTCTATGGCACGCGAAACCTGGGATGCCCTTGAGGAAAGCCATCCGCAGTATGGGCTCAAGGCCCTGCTCAAGCATCTGGAGGCCGCGCGCGAAGATACCAAACCTCTTGGTGCCACAAGCGCCAAGGCCGAGAAGCGTCGCATATTGATCAGTGAAGCCCTGCGCCCCAGCGCGGCGACCGATGGGTGGCTTGAGGCACTTAAGAGCATTGATCCTGAGGTGGCATGCGACGGGCTTTCATTTCTTGTGGCGCGGCATTCCGGCGAAGAGGCCATTGCCATAGCGTTGTTGTTTCGCGAAACCTTGGAAACGCCGGGGCAAACTGCGGCGCTTGTGACCCCGGACCGCACTCTTGCGCGCCGCGTCATCGCTGAAGCGCGGCGTTTTGGGTTAGAGATCGACGATAGCGCCGGTGTGCCCCTGCACCAAACACCGCCTGCCCACCACATCGAAGCACTGATGGACGCGGTAGCAAGTGATTGGACACCTGTTAACCTGCTCACCGTCCTGAAAAGTCCCTTCACGCGCCTTGGTCGATCACGAGCGGCCCTTCGCAAAGCAGTGGATGCCTTGGAAATACAGGCGCTTCGTGCGGGGCCACTGGCGAACGGTTTTGAACCCCTGCACTCAGCGCTTGAGGAGAGCGAGCGCAGGGCGGGCGCTGCCATTGCACTTCTTGATGACCTTGAGGCAGCCCTTGCGCCTATATCTGCGCTGCCATCCGGCGGCGCACCGTTTTCCCTTTGGGTCACGGCATTGACGGAATGCGCCATTGCACTGGCCACCGACGAGACCGGCAATACAGACGAGTTATGGCGCGGGGTCGCCGGTGACAAGTTGAGCGGTGTCTTGACCGATCTTCGCGCCGCAACCGATGACTTTGGATCCCTCAGCGCCAGTGATTTCAACGCCATGTTGAAACTGCTGCTGGGGGAGCATTCCGTGCGTGTGCCTGCAGGCGCGCACCCCAGGCTGTTCATTTGGGGGCCGTTGGAAGCCCGTCTGCAACAGGCGGACGTGATGATATTAGGCGGCCTCACCGAAACCGTCTGGCCTATGGATGCGGGGCTTGATCCATGGCTTTCTCGCCAGATGCGTGCGCAGCTAAAACTAAGCCCGCCGGAGCGACGCATTGGCCAGTCGGCGCATGACTTTGCGCAACTTGCTGCATCACCTCGGGTGATTTTGACTCGGTCGGAAAAGGTCGATGGCCAACCCGCCGTCCCCTCTCGCTGGTGGCTTCGCCTGGAAACATTGCTGAAAGGGACCGGGCTGCGCTCTATTGCGCCGCTGCTCCTGCCCCACGCCCAGTGGGCACATGAACTGGATAGGCCGGATGGTGGCGCGACACCGATTGATCCGCCACAACCGCGGCCCCCGGTCGCCGCGCGTCCAACCCGGTTTAGCGTAACTGAAATTGAGACCTGGATTCGCGATCCCTATGGGCTTTATGCCAAGCGTGTGTTGGGGCTAAAAGCGCTTGAGCCCTTGATGCGCCCGTTAAGTGGCGCAGATCGCGGCAGCTTGATCCACAATATTCTGGAAGAGTTTGTACAAACCCACCCTGGCGCTCTGGGCAACGGTGCTTACGACGACTTGATCCGCATTGGCGGCATGCATTTTGAAGCCCTCAAGACATCGCCGGAGGTGGCGGTTCTTTGGTGGCCGCGGTTTGAACGCATGGCTGCCTGGTTCATTGATCGCGAACAAGAGATGCGCCAGCGGGTGACGCGAATTCTCACTGAGCAGAAGGGCGCGCTTTCGTTTGAAGTGGACGGCACCGCCTATACCTTGCGCGCCCGCGCTGACCGCATCGAGATGTACGATGATGGCAGCGGTGCCATCATCGACTACAAGACCGGACGCATGCCCAAAGCTGAGGAGTGCGAAACCGGCCTCGCGCCGCAGGTCACGTTGGAAGCGGCCATGGCCAAGCGCGGCGCGTTTTCAGACCCCGTGCCTGAGGTGATTTCTGCACTCACATACATCGGGCTTTGGGGCACCCGTGAGCCCGGCGAAGTGCGTGAAATGACCACCTCCCTTGAGGAAACCGATGAGTGGGCCGAGCATGCCTTTGAACATTTTCTTGCTTTGGTAAAGGGTTTTCAACGGCAAGACCGGCCCTACCCGTCTCAACCGCGCCCGCAGTTCGTCTCAACTTGGGGCGAATATGACCATCTGGCCCGACGGCTCGAATGGTCTGTAGTGGGCGGCGGCGAGGGAGGCGCAGATGACTAAAGCACAGTCTCTGCTTGACGACACCAAAGCACGCCAGCGTCGCGCGGCGGATCCGGCGAAATCAGCATGGGTCTCCGCCAATGCGGGCACCGGCAAAACCCATGTGCTGGTGAATCGCGTAACACGGCTTTTGCTCGCGGGTGCGCGCCCGTCACGGATTTTGTGCATCACCTACACCCGCGCCGCCGCGGCGGAGATGACCACAAGACTGTTTGAGCAACTGGGTGAGTGGTCACTTCTTTCTGACAATGATCTTCGGGCCGCCCTTCGGGAGTTGCAAGGCGAGCGCGCGGAGAGCGAAGACCTACGCCGCGCGCGGCAGCTTTTTGCGCAAGCGCTCGACACCCCCGGCGGTTTGAAAATTCAAACCATCCACGCGTTTTGCCAGACCGTGCTGTCACGGTTTCCTGTTGAGGCGCGGATCAATCCGAATTTCAAGCTAATCGAAGATAGCGCGGCAAATGAGTTGCGTGACGACGCCCGCATTCAACTGTTCAAACGTATTGCGGAGCGGAGCGATGAACCCCTCAATGACGCCCACACCTATCTGATCGACCAATTAGGGGACGGCCAATACGCCGAGTTACTTGTTACCGCTCTTAACAAGGCAGAAGACTTTGAAGCCGCAGTGGAGCGCTTGGCCAATACTGACGAGCTCTGGCCGCTTCTTTGGCGTCATTTGGGGCTTTCCCCAGGCGACACAGGTGAGGCGCTGCAAGCTGATGTGATTTCGGACGATACCGTTGATGGAGACCGTATCGGGCGGGCGATTGCGGCCCTGCGCCACGGTACAGCCACCAGTGTCGCCATGGCTGATCGCATGGAAACGTATTGGCGCGCTGGTGATCGAGCCAATCATTTCGCAGACTATCTCGATTGTTTTCTCACGGGGAAATTTCAACCGCGCAAAACTCTGATTACCAAAGCCGCTATCAAGGCTGATCCTGAGGCCGAACCGATCTTAGCTGACGAACAGCAGCGACTTGTCCTCGCCTATGGGCGGATCAAGGCGGCAAATATTGCCAGCCTGTCTCGCGCCGCCTTCATCGTCGGCTATGGCTACATCAAAGAATATGAGCAGCTCAAAGTGCGCGAAGGCGTGCTCGATTTTGCTGACATCATCCGCTTTACCCGCTCTCTCCTCACGCCCAGCCGCGCAAGTTGGGTGCACTTCAAGCTCGATCAGGGCATTGATCATGTGCTGGTGGACGAGGCCCAGGACACAAGCCCGTCGCAATGGAGCGTCATTCGCCGTCTCACGCACGAGATGACGACGGGGCTTGGTGCCGCAGAAGGCGCAGGGCGGAACCGCACGGTGTTTGCAGTTGGCGACGTCAAGCAATCCATCTACCGCTTTCAAGGAGCAGACCCGCACCAGTTCGCTGCCATGCGCGATTACTTCAGCTCGGCTTTAAGCGACGTTGGCAAACCGTTCGAAGCGCTGGATTTGATCCTGTCGTTTCGCTCCGCCGCCCCAATACTTGAGGTCGTGGATGCCACTTTCGCTGAGGAGCTGCTTTCCACCTTCCAAGATGACATGGGCGCCATTGAACACCTTACCGTCCACAACAATGCACCGGGATTGGTAGAGCTTTGGCCGCCCATTTTGGCGCGCGAAACTGAACCCGAAGTGCCATGGGACATTCCCGTGGACTCCGTTCCGCCGCAAAGCCCCGCCGGACAATTGGCAGACACCATTGCGGCAACCATCGCTGGGTGGATTGAAAACAAAGAAGTCCTGGAGGGCGCGGGCCGCCCCATTCGCCCCTCCGACATTATGATTTTAGTGCGCCAGCGCGGTGCGTTCATGGAGCATATGATCCGTCGCCTCAAGCATCACAAAGTGCCGGTGGCTGGCGCAGACCGCCTTCGGGCCACCGCCCATATTGCCGTCAAAGATTTGATGGCCGTTGCTCGCTTTGCTTTGCTGCCCTCAGATGACTTGACCCTGGCAACGGTTTTGAAGTCGCCTTTTGTGGGCATTGACGAAGAACAGCTCTTTGCCCTCGCGCATGGGCGCGAAGGCACTTTGTGGGCCACCCTGGCCCAGCATCGCAAAGCAGACGTTGCGTTTGAGGCCGCCTGGGCGTGGCTGTGCCAGGTTCGGGATCGCGCCGACTTCATGGCGCCCTATGAGTTCTTCTCTCGCATCCTCATAGACGACGGCGGCTTAGGGAAATTGCTGGCCCGCCTGGGGCCCGACGCCGAAGACCCGGTGGACGAGTTTCTCGCCTACGCGCTACGGTACGAGCAAGGGCATCCCCCGTCATTGGAAGGGTTCCTTTATGCCATAGAGGCAAGCACCACCGACATTAAACGCGACATGGACAAAGGCCTTGAAGAAGTGCGCGTGATGACCGTCCATGGCGCGAAAGGTTTGCAAAGCGAGATCGTGTTTTGCCCCGATACCTGCACGCGTCCGCGCGGCCAAAGCGACCGGGGGTTCTTGAAATCTACTGTTGCAGATGACGCGGAACTTGATGCGACGCAGCTGCTTCTCTTCAGTCTTCGCAAAAATGACGACGATGCCATTACCGCATTAAGCCGCGATGCCTATTCCGCCGCCACCGAAACAGAGTATCGGCGGCTTTTGTATGTCGCCATGACGCGCGCCAAGGAGCGGCTCTATATCTGTGGCTTCGCCGGCAGGCACGGCCCGCAAAAAGGCAGCTGGCACACGCTGATCCAAAGCGCGCTCGATGATCTTGGTGAGGCCTTTGATGCCCCCACCGGCGAGGGCTTGAAACGTACACGCAGCGGGCCTCCCCGTGATAAAACGTCGAGCGACGCGGCAACAGTGGCGCTGGAAGAAATGCCATCATGGATCAAAGTGCCGGCAGAGCCGGAACGCCCACAAAGACGATTGTCGCCATCATCCATGGGCGATGACGCCCCCGATGCCCCCGCAGTTTTTGCCCCCACAGCCGCCAATGAAAAAGCCATCCGCCGCGGCAACTTGGTCCACCGGCTCATGGAAACCTTGCCTGAGCTTAGCGCTGACAAACGCGGCAACGCGGCGCGGGTCTATCTCAACCAATATGCCGACAACTTTGACGCCACTGAGCAAGAGGAACTGGCACAAGAAACTTTGGCCCTGTTTGAGCATGAGGACATGAGCGTGTTGTTTGGGGGTCACTCCCGCGCGGAAGTTGGCATCAGCGGCAAGGTTTCAATTGGCGGCATAGATGAGACAATCGAAGGGCGCATAGATCGGCTGGCGGTAACCGATGAGGCCGTGTGGATTGTGGACTACAAGACCAACCGCCCGGCCCCCACAGAAACCCAAAATGTGCCGCGCCCCTATTTGCGGCAGATGGCGGCCTATCGAGAAATTCTCAAAGCCAGCTATCCGGGGAAATCGATTCGGGCGGCGTTGCTTTGGACCCACCGGCCCTATCTAATGGAATTGCCCACAGAAATGCTGGAAAAAGAATGGGCGGAATTGTGCGCTTCTTGAGCCTAAAAGGGAGGCGCATAGCTGCCATTGCTTGACCGGTTTGCGCACCGTTCCTACATTCAATTTCAAAGCGAGCCCCCGGATGCCTTCGGGGGCTTTCGTGCCCGGGCACGGCCTGGACGCCGCATGAATGACGAAGGAGTAGAGTAACATGGCAACCACGCAGACCACCGACGGCAATTTCGAAACCGATGTTCTCAATGCGCAAGGCCCTGTCCTCGTAGATTTTTGGGCGGAGTGGTGCGGGCCGTGTAAGCAAATCGGTCCGGCGCTTGAAGAAATCTCAGCCGAGATGGACGGCAAGCTGACGGTCAAAAAAATCAACATTGATGAGAACCCAGATACGCCCGCCAAATATGGCGTGCGCGGCATTCCGACGATGATGATTTTCAATGGCGGGCAAGTCGCGGCAACTAAAGTTGGCGCGCTTCCCAAAACCAAAATTGAAGAGTGGATTCAATCGTCCATCTAAGCGGGCACCTCAAGACAAAAATCCAAGCGGCCGGGCTGGAAACAGCTCGGTCGTTTTTACGTGTTGTCCTGCAAAACCTCACCGACAAGATAGAGCGACCCTGTGATCAGAATACGTGGGGCCTCGCCACCTGCGTCCGCCAATGCTTGGGCAATCCCGTCCGCGATGTTTGCCGCGGTTGAAGCTGCCAATCCCGCCCCGGACGCCTCTGCTGCCAGTTCTTGCGGGCTATAGCCCTCATGTCCGCCAGGCATTTCTACGGTAAAGACCCGGCGCGCAAGGCCAACATATGGCTTGAAAAAGCCGTGGGCGTCCTTGCCTTTACCCATAGCGGCCAAGACATAGAGTGGCCGCGACAAGCGCTCATCAAGATCCGCCATAGCTTGCGCCACCACGCGTGCGGCACCGGGATTGTGACCCCCATCGACCCACAAGTCCGGCCGGTTGGGATCGCTCGGCCCGTCGCCACCCAAAGCGTCCACCAGTGGCCCGTCTTTCAAGCGCTGCAATCGTCCTGGCCAGGTGACCGTGCGCATTCCCGCCGCAAGCGCTTCAGGCTCATAGGATGTTCCCGCAAACGCTTTGAAAGCCGCAATGGCCATGGCGGCGTTTTCAATTTGATGACGGCCCTCCAAGCGCGGCAACGGCAGATCAATAAGCCCGTCAGTATCTTGATAAATGAAACGCCCTTGTTCTTCATGGGCGATGAAGTCCGTGCCATGTAGTCGCAGCGACGCGCCAACCTTGCCGCTTCGTGCTTCGATCACTGATTGCGCCTCGGCGGACTGCGGCCCGATGATGGCAGGCACTTTTGACTTCAGGATGCCCGCTTTTTCCCCGGCGATCTGGCCCAAGGTGGAGCCAAGAAAATCCTGATGATCGAGATAGATCGGCGTAATCACGCTGAGCGCGGGGCGATCAATAACATTGGTCGCATCCAAGCCCCCGCCAAGCCCAACCTCCAGCAACAGAACATCAGCAGGTTGCCGCGCAAACGCCAGAAACGCTGCTGCGGTGGTAATTTCAAAAAAAGTGATGGGGGCACCGGCATTGGCTTCTTCAACTTCATCAAGAAGCTCACCCAAGGCATCATCGGATATTGGTGTGCCCGCCAACTCGATCCGCTCATTGAATCGCACAAGATGGGGTGAGGAATAGGCGTGCACGCGCTTGCCAGTGGCTTGCAATATTGCCTTGAGGTAAGCGAGCACGCTGCCCTTGCCATTGGTGCCTGCAATGTGGATGACTGGAGGCAATTTGGTATGTGGCGCGCCCAACCGCTCAAGCAACAGCTCAAGCCGCTCAAGAGAGAGGTCAATTTTCTTGGGGTGAAGTGCGGTCAGTCGGTCAAGAATTTCCGACGTGCGCGCCCGCGTGACAGTCATTCAGCGGCGTCTTTTTCTGCGCGAGGATCGGTGTCTTCATTGGCGGCGACCGCTAAGGTCGTTTGCACCTGGGTCACAGGCAATTGCGCAGGTTCAGAAACAGGTGCCGTTATCTGTGCCGCCATGCCTTTTTCCATCAAAAGCCGGACAAGACGGCTGAGGGTCGCGCGCAGCTCATGCCGATGCACCACCATATCCACCATGCCGTGATCTTTAAGGTATTCAGCACGTTGAAATCCGTCGGGCAGTTTTTCGCGGATGGTTTGCTCAATAACCCGAGGCCCGGCAAACCCAACAAGAGCGCCTGGCTCAGCGATTTGGATGTCCCCCAACATTGCGTAGGACGCGGTTACGCCGCCGGTAGTCGGGTCAGTTAGAACCACCAAATAAGGAAGCCCGGCATCTTTCAGGCGTTGCACAGCAACTGTCGTGCGCGGTAATTGCATGAGCGAAAGAATGCCTTCCTGCATGCGCGCGCCGCCAGATGCTGCGAAAAGGATCAAAGGTGTTTTGCGTGTCACCGCTTCGTCGGCAGCGCGGACAATTGCTTCGCCTGCAGCCATGCCGAGGGAGCCGCCCATGAATTCAAAATTTTGAAGCGCAACCACAATGGACTGCGCGTCCAAAGTACCAGCTGCGATGATGAAGGCATCTTTGTCGCCGGTCTTGTTCCGCGCAGCCTTCAAACGATCAGTGTATTTCTTTTCGTCTTTGAAATTGAGCGGATCGATTTGCACGTCGGGGTATTCAACTTCGTCATAGCTGCCACCGTCAAAAAGAGACTGCAAGCGATCCCGCGCGGGCAAGCGCATGTGATGCTGACAGCTGGGGCAAACTTTCTGTGCCGCTTCCAAATCACGGTGGAAAATCATCTCCCCGCATTGCGCGCATTTGTGCCAAAGATTTTCCGCCGTATCGCGCTTTTTCCAAAGCGTCGAAATCTTAGGGCGAACAATTTTCGTCAGCCAGTTCATGCGTTACTCCTTCGGGGCGCCGGGCCCGGATCGCGCGCCATGGGCAGCGCTAGCAAGGGTGACTACCGTATCAAGAACACCTTTCACAAGTCCTTCATTCTGGGACCCATCAGGCGCTATGTGATCGGCAATGCGCTGCACAAGAGCCGACCCCACCACAACCGCATCGGCGAATGCCGCGATATCGCTCGCATTTTCAGGCGATTTTATGCCGAAACCAACCGCTACAGGCAATTTGGTAGATTTACGCAATTCTTCCACCGCTTGGCGCAATTTTTGGGCATCTGCGCTGGCTGTTCCGGTAATACCTGCAATGGCCACATAATAAAGAAATCCAGATGTGTTCTGCAGCACTGCAGGCAATCGCACGGAGTCGGTGGTCGGGGTTGCCAAACGAATGAAATTGAGCCCCGCCTGATTGGCCGGAAGGCACAGCTCAATGTCTTCTTCCGGCGGTAGATCAACAATGATTAGCCCATCCACCCCCGCCGCGGCGGCATCGCGAACAAATGCGTCCACGCCATAGGCATAGATCGGGTTGTAATAACCCATAAGGATGATCGGTGTGGCGTCATCACCGGCGCGAAAACGCTTCACAAGATCCAATGTGACGACCATGGAGCCGCCCGCTTTTAAGGCGCGCAATGATGCTGCCTGAATGGCAGGGCCGTCGGCCATAGGGTCGGTGAAGGGCATGCCAAGCTCAATGAGATCTGCGCCTGCGCCGGGTAAGCCCTTGATGATTTCAAACGAGGTTTCAATGTCGGGATCGGCGGCGGTCACGAACGCAACGAAGCCGGCGCGATTGGCGGCCTTCAATTCGGCAAACCGCGCATCGATGCGGGTGCTCATCATTGTTTGTCACTCGGATCTTCTGATCTGGTTGACCAGTCAATTGCACTTAGAACTGCAGCGCCAATTGCAATTGGCGATACAACTACAACGAAGAAGTGAGCCCACTCATCGTCCCTAACTCGATAGCCATATGGCTCAAAAGCAAGCAAATATAGCACAGTACAAACGACCCATATCAGAGAAAGAGAGGCCCAAACGCGGCTCCCAATTCTCTGCCGCGAAACGAGACCATCAAGGTACTTGCCGATATTCTTGTTGAACGGCATCTGGTCTGAGAATGCCCCGATAAACACTCCAGCGACGACTGGCAGGAACAAGATTTCACCGAGGGTTGGGCCTTCTCTGGAATATGAATCTGACACAACTAACGAAATCAGTGGAATTTCTACCAACAAAACTAGTACGAATGACGCGGCAAAATAGAACAATTTCCGCGCGACTTGCCCCGCTCGGGATGAGGAGTTACTCGGGCTCAGGTCCTTGTCGCTCATAGCTTTGCCCCCAGGTGATCGGCGACGGTGAAAATGTCCTTGTCGCCGCGGCCGCAGAGATTGACCAAGATGACATCGCTCTTGCTGCGCTTGGGAGCGATCTTGCCAACATGGGCAAGGGCGTGGCTCGGCTCCAACGCGGGCAAGATGCCTTCCTGGAGAGAACATAACTGAAAGGCTTCCAGGGCATCGGCATCGGTAGCGGTTTCAAATTTCACCCGGCCCTTGTCATGCAGCCAGGAATGTTCCGGACCAATGCCAGGGTAATCGAGCCCCGCAGAGATCGAGTGCGGCTCAATGATCTGGCCATCTTCGTCCTGCAGCAGATAGCTCCGCGCGCCATGCAAAATCCCCGGTGTACCTTTGGCGATGGCGGCGGCATGTTCGCCCGTATCCACACCTTTGCCGGCCGCTTCCACGGCGATGATCTCAACATCGGCATCATCAAGAAAGGGATAGAAAAGCCCCATAGCGTTTGAGCCCCCGCCCACGCACGCCACAAGGGTTGAGGGCAAGCGCCCCAGCCGATCAAGCATTTGCGCCCGCGCTTCGGTCCCAATGACGGACTGGAAATCACGCACCATGGCGGGATAAGGGTGCGGGCCGGCCACCGATCCGATGATGTAAAATGTGTCATCCACATGGGCGACCCAGTCGCGCATGGCTTCGTTCATGGCATCTTTGAGCGTATGGCTGCCGCTGGTCACCGGCACCACTTCCGCCCCCAAAAGGCGCATGCGAAACACATTGGGCTTTTGCCGCTCCATGTCGACAGCGCCCATATAGATGGTACAGGGAAGGCCAAAGCGCGCGGCAACCGTAGCGGTGGCCACACCATGCTGACCTGCGCCGGTTTCAGCGATGATGCGCGTTTTGCCCATCTTGCGCGCCAGCAATATTTGGCCAATGCAATTGTTGATCTTATGCGCGCCGGTGTGATTGAGCTCATCGCGTTTAAAATAAATTTGCGCGCCGCCGAAATGAGCTGTCAGCCGCTCAGCGAAATAGAGCGGGCTCGGTCGCCCCACATAATCACGCAGCAAGAGATCGAACTCGGCTTGAAAGCTTGCATCTTTCTTGGCCGCCTCGTATGCGGTTTCCAGATCAAGGATCAGCGGCATCAGGGTTTCCGCAACGAAGCGTCCGCCGTAGATGCCAAAGCGGCCACGCTCATCAGGACCTGCTTTGAAGGAATTTTCGCCTGCCATTGCCCTATCCGCCCGATCGCGCCTTGCGCACGAACTCTTCAATCAGTTGCGGCGACTTGCGCCCTAATTCACGCTCAACGCCTGAGGAAACATCCACCCCCGGCGCGCCGGTGATGCCTAAAGCCGCCACAACATTATCCGGCGTCAGCCCGCCTGCGAGCATCCAAGAGCTCGCCCATGTGGTGCCCGCCATCAAGCGCCAATCAAACGCTGTCCCCCATCCGCCGGGGCGGCCCGATTTAGGCGGTTTTGCATCAAACAGCAACCAATCCACCTGGCCATCGTAAACCCGCGCAAGCTCAAGGTCTTCGGGTGTCGCCAGTGCCAGCGCTTTGATGATTTTAACGCCAAATTGTTTCGCGATCTGGCCCGCGCGTTCAACAGTTTCGGAGCCATGAAGCTGAATCAGATCGGGCCCAAGGACGTCTTTGATTATTGCCAATTCGTCATCACTGGCGTCAACGGTCACAGCAACTTTGGCAACACCTGGCGACACATGTGATGCCAAGTTTGCGGCTTGGTCATAGGTCAGGTGGCGCGGGCTGGCGGCGAAGAACATAAACCCCGCCATATCCGCGCCCGCCTTTGCGACAGCAGCAACAGACACCGCATCATTGAGGCCACATATTTTGACAATGGGCATCACGCCGCAGCGATCTCGTCAGCGATGGCGCGGGCGGCGGCGGCGGCGTCATCTGACTGGGTAATGGGGCGACCAATAACAAGCACATCCGCCCCCGCAATCAGCGCATCCGCTGGCCCAAGCACGCGCTTCTGATCGCCTATCGCAGCGCCCTTGGGCCGAATGCCGGGAACCACAAGCAAAAAATCAGACCCGCATGCAGCGCGAATGCGCGCCACTTCTTTGGGACTACAAACAACCCCGTCGAGGCCGCAGCTTTTGGCGAGCAAGGCAAGGCGTTCAGCCTGCATACCGGTATCGTCCGCAACGCCTACGGCGCTGAGATCCGCATCATCAAGGCTTGTGAGGACCGTCACGCCAATTAGTTTGGGTCGCGCATCGCCGGCTTCACCCACCGCAGCGGCAGCGGCTTCCATCATCGCAGGCCCTCCGCCGCAGTGAACGTTTAATATGCTGAGATCGAGGGTGGAAAGCGACCGCACCGCGCCCGCCACCGTGTTGGGAATGTCGTGCAGTTTCACATCAAGGAAAATCGGCAATTGGCCCGCCTTGGTCACCGCTTGAACGCCCTCAGGGCCGTTGGCCATAAAGAACTCAAGTCCCAATTTAATGCCGCCAATTGAACCCTTGAGCTGCGCGGCAAGAGCAATGGCCGCAGCGGCGTCGGGGGTATCAAAGGCGCAATAAATGGGATTAGGGGTCACGTCGCTGCTCTCCTTGGATTAGGCCTACTCAGCGACAGGATCGACCGCCTTTCGGGATTCAATGCGGCTTTTTTGGGCTTCCTGCCGCCAGCGCCCCTCACCCCACCAGACCACAATACCGCCAGCGATCATGCCAATAAAGACACCGCCAAACACTACCACGAAGAGCGGAATTCGGATTGCCCAGGTCGGTTCATCCACACTGAGGGGATCAAAGCTGAGCGTGACAGATGACCGATTCGCCAAGGCAAACCAAATAGAGATGGCAGCGGTAGGAATGATGGCAATCCAGGTGCCGATCCTCAAGCGCCCACCCCTTCGGTACTGCCGGTAGCAGGTGCGTCGTCCTTATTTAACCGATCACGCAATTCTTTGCCGGCCTTGAAGAACGGTACCGACTTGGCCTCAACCTCAACGGGGTCACCGGTGCGCGGGTTGCGCCCCACGCGCGCCGGCCGATGTTTCACGGAAAACGCTCCAAAGCCGCGCAATTCCACCCGATCACCGCGCGAAAGTGCTGAAGTGATTTCATCGAACACCGTTGAGATGATCCGTTCCACATCTCTCTGGTAGAGATGGGAATTGGCTTCAGCCAAACGCGTTACCAGTTCTGACTTGATCATTCTCAGCTCCCCCGGAGCGGTTATTGATGCACCCCATTGTTGGCCCGAAGCTGCCAAAGGCGGGCTCCCTCGTCAAGCCTAAGCCCTTCAAGTTAAACGTATTTTTGGGGGAGACATGGCTCAGAGGTCACAATTAGGGAGCTTGAGTGCATTAAAAAGGCCGGAGCGGCAAGCGCCCCGGCCCTTCATCCCCTCACAGGGGGTTGTATTTATCAGCCAACTTAGTCGTCTGATTTATCACCAGCGTCGTCTGACTTATCGCCAGCATCGTCGGTGTCATCGGCTTTGTTCATGGCAGCACCGAGAATGTCACCCAGGGAGGCACCGGCATCGGCTGAACCATACTGTTCAACCGCTTCCTTTTCTTCCGCCACCTCCATGGCCTTAATGGAAAGACCAAGGGAGCGAGCGCTCTTGTCGATACGGGTCACCATAGCGTCAAACTTCTGACCCACGGAGAATCGATCAGCGCGCTGTTCGGCGCGATCACGGGCAAGATCAGAACGACGGATGAAGGCTTTGAAGTCTTCATCGCCAACCTTCACTTCGACGCCATTTTCCTGCACCGCAGAAACCGTACAGGTCACCCGGTCACCACGTTTGATGGTGCCAAGGGATTCCATCGGGTCGCCTTGCAGTTGCTTCACGCCAAGGGAAATACGTTCCTTTTCCGTGTCGACTTCAAGCACGATCGCATGAACCACGTCGCCCTTCTTGAATTCCTTCAAGGCGTCTTCACCAGACTTTTCCCAATCGAGATCAGAAAGGTGAACCATGCCGTCCACGTCACCATCAAGACCGATAAACAGGCCAAATTCGGTGATGTTTTTGACTTCGCCTTCAACTTCAGTTCCAGACGGATACTGACCGGAGAAATTCATCCATGGGTTTTCCATGGTTTGTTTCAGACCAAGGGAGATGCGGCGCTTCTGCGGATCAACTTCCAGCACCACAACTTCGACTTCCTGACTGGTAGAAACGATCTTACCCGGATGAACATTCTTTTTCGTCCAGGACATTTCAGAAACGTGCACGAGACCTTCAACGCCAGGTTCAATTTCAACAAATGCACCGTAGTCGGTGATGTTGGTAACGCGGCCCTTGAGTTTGGTTTCGAGCGGATACTTAGCTTCAACGCCTTCCCAAGGATCAGCTTCGAGTTGTTTCATGCCAAGGCTGATGCGCTGGGTTTCCTGATTGACCTTGATGACCTGCACTTTGACAGTCTCACCAATGGTCAAGACGTCGGTTGGGTGATTAACCCGGCGCCAGGCGATGTCGGTCACGTGAAGCAGGCCATCAACGCCGCCCAGATCCACAAATGCACCGTAATCGGTGATATTCTTGACGACACCGTCGATCACTTGGCCTTCAGCAAGGTTTTGAACAATCTCGCTGCGCTGCTCGGCGCGGGCTTCTTCCAGCACCGCACGACGTGAGACGACGATGTTTTGCCGGCGGCGATCCATTTTCAAGATTTGGAATGGCTGCGGCAAGTTCAGCAGAGGCGACACATCGCGTACCGGGCGAATGTCTACCTGGCTACCGGGCAGGAAGCCAAATGCGCCGCCCATGTCCACGGTAAAGCCGCCTTTGACGCGACCCACAATGCGGCCTTCAACACGCTCAGTTGCTTCGTATGATTTTTCGAGACGGATCCAGGCTTCTTCGCGACGAGCTTTTTCGCGGCTAAGAACCGCTTCGCCCATTTCGTTTTCAATGCGCTCGAGAAAGACTTCGACCTCTGTACCAACAGCGATATTTGAAACTTCGTCGCCATGGAATTCTCTTATTTGGACGCGGCCTTCGGTTTTGAGGCCCACGTCGATGATCGCCATATCATTTTGGATATCGATCACCGTGCCCTTCACGACGTTGCCCTCAACCGGGCCACCGTCAAATTCGAAGGATTCTTTAAGCATTGCGGCGAAATCATCTGAAGACGGATTAAGCGAATCGGCAACGCTTTCGATGTTTGTATCTGACATTAAAACTCCTAGGTCGATATGTTCTGGCCGGGCGGTTGTCTCCGCCGGTCTTTGGAACCCTTGCCCCGCCGGAAGTGGCGTTGGCTTCAAGTCCTCATTGGTTCGATTTTGCGAGATGCGCGCGCGTTCACAATCTGCGTGTGCACAAAAACAAAAAGGGCAAGGCGAAGAGCCTTACCCTGGAACAATGCTCAAGATGGTCTCAAGCTTGGCTGGGTTGGCCTTACTCCCTTGCTAAACCGTAGCGGCCACAATGTCCCGGGCCGCCTCGAACGCCGCTTCTATACTCAAATCAGTAGTATCGAGCAAGTGGGCGTCGCTGGCTTGTTTGAGGGGGGACACCGGCCGGGTTGCATCAAGCTCGTCCCGCGCCCGGACTTCCTCCAAAACCTCGCCGAAATTGGCAGAAATCCCCCGATCCATGAGCTCTTGGTGGCGGCGGCGCGCGCGCTCTTCGGGGCTGGCGGTTATAAAGAGCTTTATGCCCGCCTCAGGGAAAATCACCGTGCCGATGTCGCGACCGTCCACCACTACCCCTTTGGGGGGTTTGCCGTCGGGGAGCAACGGCGGGGTGGTGCCAAAGCGCCGCTGCGCCTCAATCAAGGCGGCTCTCACCTCTGGAATAGCCGCGACACGCGCGGCCGCGTCGGCCACGGCTTGGGTTCGCAATCGTTGATCCTCAAAAGACCGACCAAAAATTGCGCGTGCGGCAGCCACAGCGTCTTCGCCCTCAGAAGGGTCACCGCCAGCTTCCAAGACTAAGAATCCTACTTGGCGGTAAAGCGAACCGGTATCGAGATAAGCAAGATTGAAATGCGCCGCCAAGCGCCGGGCGATGGTGCCTTTGCCCGCCGCTGCGGGGCCGTCAATGGCGACAATAATCGGCGCTGCGGCCATCAGTTTGACCTTTCAATGCGCGCGCCAAGGCCCGTCATCAATCTTTCAAACGAAGGAAAGCTGGTGGCGATCATACGAGCATCGTCAATTTGAACGCGCCCGCGTGCGCCAAGCCCGGCCACAAGAAACGCCATGGCGATGCGGTGGTCCGATTGGGCGGCGACGGTTGCGTCGCCGGGCACGTCATGCGCGCGCCCCTCAATCGTCAAGCTGTCTTCGCTTTCTTGAACTTCTACGCCAATGGCACGCAGGCCGGTGGCAATGGCGGCGAGGCGATCACTTTCCTTCACGCGCAACTCAGACAACCCGCGCAATGTCGTGCGCCCATCGGCAAAGGCGGCCGCCACCGCCAGCACGGGGTACTCATCAATCATGCGCGGCGCACGATCCGGCGGGACATCGATCCCTTTGAGCGCGGATGCCTTTACCCGCATATCAGCCACCAGCTCCCCCGCAACATCCCGCGCATTCTCATAAGAAATCTCTGCGCCCATTTCGGCGAGGCAGGTAAATAACCCCGTGCGCGTCTGGTTTTGCAAAACGCCGGGCAATTGGAGATCGGACCCTTCACACAAAAGCGCCGCCACGATGGGAAAAGCGGCAGACGATGGGTCGGCGGCGATCTGAACTGAGCACGGGCTGAGCTCCGGCTGGCCGGTAAGGCGGATGATGCGCCGCCCGCCTTCGTCCGCCACATCAACGCGCGCGCCAAAGGCCCTTGCCATCCGCTCTGTATGATCGCGGGTTGCTTCGGATTAGAGTACTGTGGTGATACCTGGTGCCCCAAGGCCTGCCAGCAATACCGCCGACTTCACTTGGGCGCTCGGCACCGGCAACTCATAATGGGCCGGAATTAATCGTGCTGGCCCCGTCAGCGTCGCGGGCAATAAATCCCCATCCCGCGCCGAAACCCCCAGACCCATTGTGCGCAAAGGGTCAAAAACGCGCGCCATGGGCCGTGACCGCAAGGAGCCATCGCCGGTCAAAATAGCGCGAATAGGTTGCTGGGCAATGAGGCCTGTCAGTAGCCGCGCGCCGGTGCCGGAATTTCCAAGATCAAGGGGGACATTTGGTTCTGAAAAACCCGATATGCCGCGACCCCATACGGACCATGCGCCATCGCCCCGGCGTTCAAGCCGGGCCCCAAGGGCGCTAAGGGCTGCTGCGGTGGCGGCCACGTCCGCACTTTCCAGGAGCCCCTCAATACGGCTCTCTCCAACCGCCAGCGCCGCAAAGATCAGCGCCCGATGGGACTGGGATTTGTCCCCCGGCACCTGGGCAGAACCCTTGAGTGGGCCAGACTTCCGGGCAGTGAGAATGTGGTGCGTCATGGGCCTTCTATTCTAGTCCGGCCTGGGCCGGTGGAGGGGGCTGCGTTTGTCTTTGACACTGCCCGCCATCCGTGGCAAGGGAGCCAACCGAATTTGCTCCACCACCATCTACCTCTGTGAGGGTTAAAAGTGCCGAAACCAGAACTCGGAACCAAACGTGTTTGCCCCAGCTGCGCCGCGCGGTTCTATGACCTTGAAAAGCGTCCCATCGAGTGCCCAAAGTGCGCTGAAACGTTCGAACCGGAAGTGCTTTTGAAGCCGCGCCGCACCCGCGCGCCAAAGTCTGAGCCCGTCGCTGAAAAGCCTAAAGAAGATGATGATGATGACGAGGAGGATGACGAAGAGCTCGAAAAGACCGCTGTCAAGGCAGAGGACGAAGACGAGCTGGAAGAAGACGACGACATTAAAGAAGTCGATCTTGAATCTGGCACCATTGTGATTACCGAAGATGACGACGAAGATGGTGAAGACGGCACCCCAACGAAGCCGAAAAAGGCTGGCACGAGCGAAACCGCCGACGACGAGTTGACGGAAGTTGATGATGACGCCGCAGACATTCTTGATGACGAGGATGACGACGACGTGCTGCTTCCCGACGACGATGAGGACGACATTACCAAATAGTCCTTGGCCCCTTCGATGGGGTGCAAAGATCTTGCGCGAGAAACTTGATTGTCCCGCGCCGCGCACCGCAACCCAAATCGCGGCGCCATGATTAAAGATGGGGCCGTAGCTCAGTTGGGAGAGCGCTACACTGGCAGTGTAGAGGTCAGGGGTTCGATTCCCCTCGGCTCCACCAATCTTTTCTTGCGCGATGCCGCCCACCAACCCATCGCGCGGGTTCCGGCTCGAGGTTTTACCTCTCACCTCCACCAGTTTTTCACTCACTCACTGCAAAGCATTACGCCATTGGCTCGGGCTCATGCCGTATTGTTCTTTGAAGCAATGATTGAACCGCCGCACACTGCCAAAGCCTGCCTTTAGCGCCACCTTAATGATCAGCGCTGCATTGCGGACAGGATTGATGGGGGTAGTTTTATCAGCACCAATTTACCAGGTCGTTGGTGCGCTCTGCGCTATGTCAACCTTGGTCGCTTCATTTCTGGCGCGAGATTTAACCAATGACCGTTGCGTTGCCATAGGCTCCGGCGGATATATTCGTTGCGCCAGTCCCGCCAGCTTGGACTTGGACATAAGCCGGTTGATAGCCCCAACGCCCGGTGATGCGGCCTGCAGTGTTGTTGTTCACAAGATTGAATTTCACCCCGCCGCGAAACTGCGTTCTGCTCCACCCTCCCTTAGGATTGTAACGACCGTCAGTGCGCATATAAGGGTTCACTGGTCCGAAATTCGGGCCCACCTCAATGCGCCAACGTACATTTCCATCCCCGTCGGTATTGGCACCTATTGAGCCAAACGGCGTGGAGATGGAAAAGCCAGAATCAATCCCAGGGATTTGAACACCGAACTCAGGGAGTTCGCCAACACAATCGTAACGTTCCGGATAGGGCTGACCTGCCTGGCAATTCTGTTGCGCGGTGGTTTGATCAATCTCACATGAGATGAGATTGATGCGACCGATAATGCTGGGCGGGCAAACCTCGCTGCACCTGAAATTCACATTGCAATAAGTCCGCGGCAGCCCCGCATAGGTTTGTTGCGTACTATTGCTGACTTGCCCACTGGCGCTCAGGAACGTGGGATGGCTAGAGAGCGCCATATGCATCTCATTCAATATCTGGGCTGCGCCTGCGGCGTCTCCGGCCGCATCCAGCGCCAAGGCCAAATTACCCAGGACCACCAGTTCTTCACCGCCTAGATCCCGCGCGCGCTGGAGCAATTCAACCGCTTCATCAAGATCAACCGCATCAGGGTCCACACGCCACTGGCCCACTAAAGCGCGGCCCAAATTATTGAGGATGTCCGGGTTTTGAGAGTCGAGTTCCCTGGCTTGGCGAAGCACCGCAACTGACAGACTTGGCCAGTCATCGGAACGTCCCTCGGGGCGATCAAGATAGACTTCCTGCAGGAGCGAGGCAAAATTGTTCAACCCTGCCGCGCTGCTGGGGTTTGCAAGGGCGTCGGCACCAAAGAACCACGCAGAGCGATCAAAGTGACGCCGCATATACAGCAGCTGTCCAAATAGCGCTTCACCACGCGCCTCCGGATGTTCCGCCAGCATGTCTTGAAAGGCAGCTGGCTCACCGGGTTCAAAGCCCTCCGCCAAAACTGCCATGGCGTCGTGAATGCGCGCTGCGAGTGCCGTCTCGGTGCCTTCGGCTTCGCCAGCGATCGTGGCTTGAGACGAGCCATCATTGTTTGAATTACCCGTCAGCGTCACCACGGCGGTGCCCACAACCGCAGCGCCTGCCACTGACCCCAGAACCAATGCAAGCCTCAAGTGACTGAGCAAGAATTCCATCATACCTCAGCATAGCGCATTTTGCGTCCTTCGCCACCGGCTGAGACGCCCCGCGTTTCTGCGGTTAGCAAAAAAATGGCCCAACCGATTCCACCTGGCCCGGATCGTTTCGTGACTGCCGCCAATACCACGCGCATGGAGGAGATTTTTGACGTTTTCCAGCAAGAGCGGGAAGCGGACGTACATCATCACGGCAAGGCGAATAATCTCGGGCAATGTCTTGAAGTATCGGAAGGGATTTATCATCAAAGGACGTTATCGAGCTTTATTCACCGCCTCAAACCGTTTTCCTCTGACTACACACGACAGCCCTAATAATCCCGTCGCCAATCCACACCCATGCTTCCCTGACCGTCTTGGCGAACCTCCGCATCGACGGTTACATTGGGGCTGACACCCATTTCTACGGTTACGCTGCCGCTGCCGGCCTCGGCCCCCCTTCTGGTCCCCACAAAGATGTTGGGCGTTACATACTGACCGACGCTGACACTCGCATTGCGATTGCCCTCCGCCGAGGTGCCGGTATCAAAGGAAAGAAAGTCAAGCCCAAGGGCGCGCCTGGTTCCGGATAGAACACCGCCACCGCCCCGACCCGATAGCGTTGCCATCGCATCCGCTATTTGGATGAGTTCAAGAGCTGTCAATTCGTCCGGCGGCTTGCCGAAAAGAATTTGAGCCATCACAGTCTCCTCAGGCCGGACCGGATCAGAGGTAACCCGAATAGACGGTGCCCGCGCCCGACCGCTGCCGATCAAAATAGAGGTGAATTCAGGGCCCGGCGCTTCGGCGCGTACGGCCAGGGATGGATCAATCCGATCCCCGCCTGTGAAGACGATCTGCCCTTGTGTAAGCGCGAAACGCGTACGGGAAAAATCGAAGGTGCCGCGCAGCACATCTAATGTGCCACGCATTCGCGGCGCAGTCATGGTGCCCGAAAGAGCAAGCGAGCCGCCCCATTCACTGTCCAAACCGCGACCGCGTATGAAGGCGCGATTGGGGATTGCAACGTTGACGTCCAGCGTTATAGGCAATCTCATCTGCTGACGCCTAACCGGATCGGCAGGTCTAACAATCGGAGCGCCGTCGGCGCCGATACGGACCACTTCAATTTCCACAACGGAGGGCGGCAGTCGGTTTGGAATTTGAGCGTCAATGCGCTCCATTGTGAGATCACCGGAAAGACGCGCATCGACAAGTGAACCGGAAAGCTCAAGATTGCCGCTGGCGACCGCGCGCAATTCATCGCGGCGCCCCAGGGCTAATGAGTTGAGGCGCAGCCCCCCTTCGATCTGCCATGCCTGGGCGCGCGGCAGGTGGGCCGTTCCGGTCAACCGCGCCCGACCGCTGTTTCCATCGCTGGCGCGAAAGTCGATGTTGATGTCGCCAGATTGGGTGAAGCTCAACGCGCCCTGCGCATCGGCTAACAAAAACCCGGTCTGGACGTGCTCAAGAGTTCCATTGGTCAAATTCAAGCTTCCGTTTGCCGCAGGCGCGCCTAAAGATCCCCCAAATTCAACGGCCCCTTCCAGCATTCCAGCAACACCAATGGTATCAATCGGGACAAACAGCCATAGGCGTTCAAGCGGCGACTGGATGTCTGCCGCCCCCTCAATTGGGGCATCCCAATCAAAGGGGGGCACAAGCACACCGCTGGGCCAGACCAGCGGTCCGCGCATCTCTGCATTCACGAGCGATCTATTAACGCTTGAATCATTGACCGTTAAACTGGCAACCAAATCTTGCCCACTGGCACGGGCAACAAGATCGACATCGAGAGGCGACACGTCGGGATCATTGGTCAGATTGCTTGCGCGCATATCAACGGCGAGCCGATCCCCGTCACCGCGCGCATCAAGTACGGCAAGACCATTGAGTGTTCCGGTCCAGTCAACTGGAATGCCAAAAACAGCCAAAGCGCCAGCAGGAACAGTTTCAGCCTCAAGCCTCACAAAAGGGGCGCCCGCCCAAAGCTGTGCTTGCGCTGCAAGTGTCCCAACCCGCCCTGTTGCCGTATTTGCAACGCTGAAGCGCGTTTCCGCCAATGTGACACCGTTGGGGCCCAGCTCAATCGCCCCGCCCTGCTCCAGCGCTACAATGAACCCAAGTGATCGCCCTTGAAAGTTTGTGATCTCAACTACAGAACCCGCACCGCTTTCGCGCCGCAACGCTGCGGCATCAACTTCAAATGGATAGTCAGAGGGCCCTCGAAGGGCCAGATCAACGGCAAGAGCATTAAGTGGTCCTGACGCTGTCGCGGTTATGGAGCTAAAAGTACTTGGCCCAAAGAGGGCATCACGAAGGGCCGCTTCTGCCGCAATCACGCGCAAGTCTGAAACATCGACTTGCCCCGATAGCTCCAACGCAGCGGCATTGGCAGCTGACCCAATCCCGTCAAGTCGTAGCGCGGTTAGAATAACGTCGGCCGAGAGGAGACCGCCCTCAAGGTTCACCTGCCCTTCAAGACCGCCATGCACAGAAAGGTTATCTTGCGTACCGCCAAAGGCACGTACCATTACAGCCGCGTCCGCAATGTCATCTGCGGCAAGCGCTAGGCTACCAGTCACCTCTCCGTTCCGAATACCAAGAGGCCCGGATGCACGAAGGGCGGCAATCTGAAGCGCCAGCTCGCCAATCATCACATCAGGCATGTGCGAAAAATCGTAATGCAACTCAACGGGCGCATCGCCTGATCGCGCTGTTGCCGTGATTTGCATCTGATCAGGGGTGCCAGCAACCGTTGCAACAAGATTTGACAACGGGGCCCTGCCAAGGGTCATCGCATTGCTGCGGCCTTGCGCCTGCACCTGCGGGGCATCCATTGGGCCCTGGATGTCGAAAGTGCCTGTTGCCTGCCCGGTCAACAAGGCATCGAGGGCACCCAAATCGTCAAGCTCAGCGCTGCCGGAAAGGGCAACCCTGTTTTGCCCCCGATCAACGCGGCCACCCATTGTGGCGCGTGCGCCGACGCCTGCCAGTGAAAACGAAGTAAGATTGATCTCCAGCGGCAGGACTTCTGCATCAAATGTGGCCGTCGGGTTATCCCCAAATAACCGCGCCAATTGATCGGGGAGCTGCAATCCCTCGGTTTCCATCCCGCCCGAGAGCGTTAAAGGCCCTTCTCGCGAACGGCGTCGTGCGTCGAAGGTGATGCGCGCTGTGCCGCGAGCCTCGCTATGCACCAGCGCGAGATCTTGAACCCACACCTGCCCTGCAAAGGACATGGCCCGGTCAACGGCCACTGTTCCCTCGCCTTCAATTTCGACCGCGCCCCATACCGCCACAAGTTCTTCTATGTTTGCAGATTCCCGCTCGACGTCAGCCCGGAAGCGGGCGCGGGCCGAAAGCGGCTCGCCCAAAAGCTGGGGAGGAAGGGCACCACCTTCAAATCCATTTGCGGCAATCTCAACGGCTACATCCGCCAGGCGACCATTCCGTCCTATAGCGACAACGGCATTGATCTCGGAATTGTCAATTTCGGTTCCTGCAATACCGAACTGCTGGAGATTGCCGGACAGGGTAAGTGCGGGCTCATCGCGTGAGCCGGCAAGGACCCAATCCATTTGAGCTTCGCGCACATGATTGCTCGCAAAGTTGTGCCGCCCTGCTGAACCGGGCGCGAGCGTCACCTGGCCGCTGAGGTTCACATCTTCCGCAATCGACCCCGCCAGCGTCGCGTGAAGGGAGCCTGAGCTCACCTCGCCGCTGCTTATGGTCACCGCACCTTGTTGATCGACGTGAAGGGCCACCGTGATGTCCTGCCGCTGACCCGCCAGGTCCGCCCACGCCTGCGGCGTCATTCCATTTGCATGAACGCTCAACGTGGCATCGATGACGTCGGTCCAGGCGATTGTCCCCGTCGTTGCTATGCGCGCTGTTGGCCAGGTAGCTTGCCCCGCCACTTCAAGTGCGTGGGAGGGCCCCGACAGATGAAGACTCGCGCTTAAGGCGGCCCCTTCAGGCAGGCGCACCAGGGGTGCCAACCAACTGCCGTTCGGATCTGCGAGTTCAAAATCAATCTGCGCCGCCCGCGAAGACGGATTGAACTCAAATTCAAGTGCCCCGCCCCCATCACCGCTGTCGAGATTAAGCGCTCCAATCCAACGCGTATCAGTAAGACGAACCTGACCATCTCCGGCCAAAGTCACCGAACGCGCACCAACGTTGCTCACAAGGTTTTCCAATGTCAGCTCATCAATGAGAACCTCAACTGGAAGTTCAAGATGTTCTGGGAACGTTGGAAAGCGGGTTGTGCGTGTTTCTTGTGTCGCTAACGCCGGTTGGCGATCAATCGTGCCGCCGGCAATTTGAAGCTGCGGTAGATGCAAACGCCCGCCAAGAAATACGAAGGGTCGTGCCGTAAAGTCGATGCTTTCAATTGTTGCAAAAGCGCCGTCCTGATCGAAAAGAGTTATTTCCCGCACAGAAACGCGCCATGGCCAGAACCCGCCGGTATCGCCGACCTCAGCGGAAAGCCCGCGCGAGGCTAACACAGGGTTGAGTCCAGCGCTTATCGCGGCCCGCTGAACCCACGACGTTTGCATCCCCGCCAGAGCAAGACCACACAAAATCGACAAGCCAAGCAGGGCGAAACCCATCCACCGCGCGGCGCGCGGCGCATGTCGCCGTAGCGTGACAATTGAGAAATGAGACATCACTTGCACTTAAAATGCCTGTCCAAGGCTAAGGTAAATCTGCACGACGTCGTCTATCCCTTCCCGGCGGTCGAGCGGGATCGCTACATCCAATCGCACCGGGCCCACTGGCGTATAATATCGCACGCCAATCCCGGCACCCCATCGCAAATCCTCACTAAAATCTGGAATATCGTTTGAGAACGCCGAGCCGCCTTCGATGAACGGTACAATGCCAAAGCGCTGACCGACACGAAGGCGCGCTTCGGCACCAACTTCAAAAACAGAACGTCCGCCAATGGGGTCATTCACGCCGTCAAGGGGCCCGGCCAATTGATATCCAATCCCGCGCACTGACCCCCCGCCACCGGAATAAAAGCGGTCACTGGCTGGCAAATCGCGCGTGCCTTCCCCCAGAATTGAACCTGCCCGAAACCGCATGGCCAAAATTATGCGATCACCGGGGCCGATCCCTTCATAGAAAGAACCCCGAATTTCGGTGCTGGTAAAAAGCAGGTCTGTCTCGCTGCTGCCAATGGACGGTGTGATCACAAGCGAAAGCCGGGCGCCGGCATCGGGATCAAAAACATCATTGGACGAATTGTAAGAGGCCCCCGTGGGAAACTGCAGCAAGCGGGTATCGCGCCTGACGTCCCCCTCATCGACCAAAGACGCGCGCACCTCGACCCTGCCGTGCACAAGCCAGTCTTCATCCAGCTGGCGTTCAAGTCCGATACTGCCAGTGATGCCTGTCTCGTCATAGGATTCAGCGACCGTATTGAAGACCGACAAGCCCGTTATGAGTTGTTGGTTGGGCCGAAGAAACCCCGGCTGACGAAGCTGCGCAGATAACTCTTGGTGGATTTCCGCAGCCTGAGCTTCAAATCGCAAGTTTTCACCGCGCCCCAAAATATTTCGGTGCTCCCAATAGGCGCGCGCGCCGGCACCTTCGCTGGTGCCAAAACGAAGACCGACGCCAACGGTGCGCGGCGCGCGTTCCGCCGCTTCGATATTGACGTCAAGTTGTCCAGCGGCATTGGCCGTGTCGGCAGCATTGACAGCGACACTTCCAAAGAGGCCGGTACCTTCCAATCCAGTATGAGTGTCACGCAGTTTCTGCCGACTAAACGGTTCTCCCGCTTGCCAAGTAATACGCTCAAGAACAAAAGATTGATCTATGCGCGTGAGCCCGGAAATATTCGTACTGCCAAAGGTCACCATTGGGCCAAGTGCAACATTAAGATCAACATCAAGACCATGGGTTTCCAGGATCGCCCGCGCGTCCCGGCTTGATATCTCTGCAAACGGATATCCGTTGTTGTGAAGAGTATCGAGAACTTGCGCTTGTAAACTCAGCACCAGCCGGCCGGTTGCAGGTTGACCCCGCACGGCACCGAGATCAGCGATCGCATGTGGCGCCCGTCGCGGCGGCACACCATCGTAGCTGATCGAGAAACTGCGTAGATCAAATCGCTGTCCGGTTTCCACGTCAAGATAGACCGTGGTTCCACTGTCACCACTCACAAGGCGGAAGCCAACCTCGCCATCATAATAGCCCTCTGATCGCAAGACAGCGTTGAGACGCCCAAGGTCATCTTGTGCGCGCCGCCGCAGGCCAGTGGCGGTGGCTGGCGGGCTTCCTTCAAGGGCTTTCAGTTGAGACGACTGGGAAAGAAGATTAAGCAGCCCTGCATCGCGGACGCCTTCGATTTGGGTTTGATATCTGATTTCGCTCGCCCACGCCGCACCTGCTCCGCCCAGCAGCATGAAGATGCCAAGGCAAGCAATACAAATACGAAAACGCAATAATTCTTGAGACATGCCAATTTGGCGCATCTGAAACCGTCCCAATCCATCACCCGGCAGCAGCCTAGCACAGCTATATCTGCCCGCCACCAGCTTGAGTTGAGGGTCAAAGGCCTCCAGAAATTGAGGGCATCTGACGACCCAACTCGGCGAAACTGGGACCATCAATACCGGAAGCGGATCTCAGCGCATGCGCAAATACCACAGGCCAAAGATGGTGCCCCCTCCCCGGGGACCCGATGCGCTTGCGCCGATCCATGCCGCACAAAGGCGCGGAGGATGCTCTGGCAATGGATGAGGTCTCATCAGTCAATTGAGCGGCGGCACGAAGCGGCATGGGATCCTCTCGCTTGGGTCTTAGCAGGGTAACATACAATATAATTTGTCTATATCACAAAAAAAATACCTATTTGACAAATATTGTTTGCCATTATATAGTATTTGTATGAGAGACGACCGCCAAAACCTGATCGACGCTGCCGGCACTCTAGCGAAGCTCTACGACCGCCCTTTTGGGGGGAAACCGAGGGGGCGCTTCCGCATTGCGGTCAAACACCTCCGTCACCTCACTAAATGCCGCCGCCTCTTTGAAGATGATGTGCTCTTTCTCACCCGGGAATTACTTGATCGAGGCTACATCCTGATCGACATGGAGAGTTTTTTTGTAATGATGAGTGCGAATTCATTTGTGAATTATCGGCGCGCCAATGAAGAGTGCCTCAAATGACAACCTGCCAGCCCAAAAGGTCGAATTCAGAGATAGGCTGGCGCGAAACAATCGCGCTACCCGGCCTTGGCATCGATTCACTCAATGCCAAAATCGATACTGGTGCACGAACATCTGCGCTACACGCGGTAATTATTGGCGAGCTCGATCATGAAGATACGCGCTGGATCGAATTCGATGTTGTGTCTACCGGCGCGTCGCGCCTGCGTCGCTGCCGCGCGCCGATCTTTGACACCCGCAAGGTCAAGAATACAAGCGGCGTTCCTGAGCTCAGGTATGTAATAGAAACCAATTTAACGCTCGGTCGGCGGCAATGGCGAATTGAACTGTTTCTCGCGGATCGGGAGCAAATGAAGTTCGACCTCATTTTGGGCCGAACGGCACTAAGAAATAGGCGGATTTGCATTGACCCGGGGCGGTCGTATCTCGCGGGTCTGCCTCGGTCTTTTCGCGCCGCAGCAGACCACTCGATCTGATCCTTATTCCCGAATTCTGCTAATCCCCAACAGACCTCGAAAGGGTTTCACTCATGAGAATCGCAATGCTTGCACGAAATCCCAACCTCTATTCCCACAAGAGGTTGAAAGAAGCCGCCGAACAACGTGGCCACCAATTGGACGTCATCGACACGCTGCGCTGTTACATGAATATTGTGTCCAAGAATCCAGCGATCTATTACAACGGCGAGAAACTTCCTCGATACGATGCCGTCATTCCTCGCATAGGAGCTTCGATTACATTTTATGGTCTTGCCGTTCTGAGACAGTTCGAAATGATGGGCGTTTATCCTTTGAACGAGTCGGTTGCTGTAGGCCGGTCACGGGATAAGCTTCGCTCTCTTCAGTTGTTGGCCCAGGCTGGCCTCGGATTGCCGGAAACCACCTTTGCCTATGATCCAAAGCAAACCGAGGAAGTTCTGCGTGTCACCGGCGGTGCGCCGCTTGTGATCAAACTTCTGGAAGGCACGCAAGGGATTGGCGTGGTGCTGGTGGATTCCGATCGCTCGGCCATGTCCGTTATCGAAGCGTTTCGTGGAGCCAATGTGAATATTCTGGTGCAAAAATTTGTCAAAGAGGCCGGGGGTAGCGACATCCGTGCCCTTGTTGTTGGTGAGAGAGTGGTCGCAACAATGAAGCGCACAGGGGCAGAAGGTGAGTTCCGTTCCAATCTCCACCGCGGCGGTACCGCCGAAATTGTCAAGATATCGCCAGAAGAACGCTCCACCGCCGTTCGCGCTGCCAAACGAATGGGGCTGAATGTGTGCGGCGTCGATATGCTCCGATCCAATGAAGGGCCGGTCGTCATGGAAGTGAACTCGTCGCCCGGACTCGAAGGCATTGAAAAAGCGACGGGGATTGATGTTGCTGGCCGAATTATTGAATTCATCGAGAAGTCAGCACAACCAAACAAAACCAAGACCAAGGGCAGAGGCTAATGCCAGAAAGAGAACCCTTTCGTATTGGCACACACAATATTCTGGCCGGAACCCGTGAAACGGTTGACCTGCCCGTAAGTGTGATGCCTGACCATACGCCCGTGTCCATGTCGGTGCATGTGGTGCATGGCAAACGCGAGGGCCCAACCATGTTCGTTAGCGCCGCCATACACGGAGATGAAATCATTGGCGTAGAGATTGCGCGGCGGCTTCTTCGATCACCGGCCTTGCGGCGCCTGAAAGGTACTCTGTTGGTGATCCCAGTAGTGAATACATTTGGCTTTATGACCCATTCCAGGTACTTGCCTGATCGGCGAGACTTGAACCGATCATTTCCCGGCAGCCCCACAGGATCCCTGGCCGCGCGTCTAGCCCACATCTTCATGACCGAGGTTGTTTTGCGGTCCGATGTTGGCATTGATCTTCACTCTGCCGCGGTCAACCGAACGAATTTACCGCAGATTCGTATTTCTCCCTCCAGCCCGCGCGCCATGGCCCTGGCGGAGGCCTTTGCGCCGCCGCTGATCCTTACTGCTAAAACCAGGGAAAACTCGCTTCGACGCATGGCGCAGGAGAACAACATTGATGCGCTGGTCTATGAAGGCGGGCAGGGCCTTAGGTTCGATGAGTTTGCGGTGCGTGCTGGTGTATCGGGTATCCAGCGGGTGATGCGCCATCTGAATATGGTTGCGACGAAAAAATCCAGCCACAACAAAATCAGCCCGATGAAGTCACGGTCTAGCTATTGGATCAGGGCATCTGCTGGAGGTTTGATGCGCACATTCAAAACCACAGGTGACCAGGTCGCAGAAAATGATATTCTCGGCATTATCTCGGACCCCTTTGGTGAAAGCGAAACAGAACTTCGTGTTACAGAAGCTGGATTGATAGTCGGTCGAACAGATTTACCCGTCGTGAACGAAGGCGACGGCTTGTTCCACATTGCCAAATTATCGGTCAACACTGATGCGGAATCAACAATCGACAGCATGACCACGCAACTGGATGCTGATCAAAGTTTCGATGAGGACGAAATCATCTAATGGAATCGCAGAGTAGACGCATAGGGGTTATGCCTTAGGGCGTCAGCACAGATCACCTCTCTCAATCTTTGGTGAGGGCTGCCTCCCGCGCGGCTTGACGTTGCAATCTAACATATCTGTTGTCGGCAAGGTATTTTCTATGGGACCCGTTTTCCAGTATCCGATCAGCCCAATGTTCACAATGATCGTTCTGTGTATACTATGTCTTTGGTCATGAGAGCATGCTCTCATGATGCATCAGCGGTATGTTTCTGTGCGCCGCCCAGGTTAGGCAGTGGGCTGCAGAACGCATATTTCTTTTTACTTGAGCCTGGCGGGGAGATATTATTAAACCCCAATGCAAGCGGAACCATACCTAATGTCTGAACCTTTGATCTTTGGTGTTGCAGTAGCTCCAAGTCAGGAAGTGACCGTCCTTGATTGGGGCGAAGTAAAGGATCGCGCTGCGAAACCCCGCTCAGATAGTTTCCTTTGGCTTCACATGGATGCGTTGTCCGAAGAGACTACCGCTTGGCTTAAAGCCAACAATGACATTCCAACAGAAATCGCAATTGCTCTGGTGGCCGAGGAGACCCGCCCGCGATACGAGGAAATTGACGGCGATCTCTTGGTCAATTTTCGCGGCATCAATCTCAATCCGGGGGCAGACCCAGAAGACATGGTTTCGCTTCGGGCTTGGCTGACACCATATATTCTGATTACAACGCGTCGCCGCCCACTGATGGCGATCAAAGATTTGCAAGCGATGATCGAGACGGGGTGGAAGCCGCAGAGCACCACCCACATTCTAGTAGAGCTGGCAGGTCGGTTGACAGCGCGAATGGACGGGGTTGTTCAAAGTCTTGAAGAGAGCGTTGATGAAATCGAAGCGGCCACCGTCGATGGCGAGTTTGGCACCCACCGGGGCCTGGTAGCTCAACTGCGGCGATCAGCCATTCAGCTTCGTCGGCATGTCGGTCCCCAGAGAGAGGCGTTAAATCATTTTGCATCCAGCGGTGCCCCATTTGTACAGCAGCGGGAACGTGTCAGGTTGCGCGGATTTGCCGACCACTTAACGCGGAATGTTGAAGAACTGGATGCGGTGCGGGATCGGGGTGCCATCCTTAATGATCAAATTGTCGATCTGCGTGCAGAGGCAATGAACCGAAACATGCTCGTTCTGTCCATCGTGGCGGCAATCTTCTTGCCACTTGGATTTCTAACCGGCCTTCTGGGGATCAATGTGGGGGGTATACCCGGTGCAAACTATCCCTGGGCTTTTTGGTTCGTGTTCTTGGGGCTCGGCGGTATTGGTGTGGGATTGTTAGCATTTTTCAGGCACCTCAAATGGCTTTAGATACATTCAGGAAGTCGCTTTTTCTGTTTCCAATACTCCTCATCAGCCTATTGGCGAATCCTGTAATTGCCCAGGATTTCGATTTGGCTGAAATTACCAGTTTGCAGGTTGAGCGGCGCGCTATGCTTGAGGCGATCTCTGTGGAGATGGCGACCAACAATTTGGCCGATAGCCGCCTTAGAGAAATTCGAACCATCGCCCGCAATGTTCGAAGTAGCTCGCGCGCTTTGGCAGATCAGCTCAGACAGCGCCAAGCTGTCGTCCTTTTGCAGATTGCCGAGCTGGGAGAAACGCCAGCGGGGATTGGTCCAGAGGATGACGCCTTTGGCACTGTGCGCACGGACCTGTTTATCCAGTCTCAACGACTTGAAGACATTATGCGTCAATCGGATTCCAATTTTGCCGAGTCATCCCGCCTTCTTTCCCGCGTTTCTGCGCAGCGGCGTAACATCTATTTATCCGAGGCCACACAGTCCGCGCCCCTGGTTTTTGATGCGCAGCTTTGGTCCAACGGGCTCCAGAACTACGCGGCATCCCTAAATAGCCTTTGGTCACAAGCGACGCAGTCAACTAATGATACGATCTCCCTCCGGATTGTATTTGCGCTGGCGCTTCTCTTTGGCGGACCCTTCTTGGCGTTTGGCCTTCGCCGCTTGGCCAGTAATCAGCTGGTCCATCAGATAGAGCATCTGCATGAGCGCCATCTACGGCAGTTGGCGTTTGCGACGGTAACCCTTGGTCTTGTTGGGCTTTGGGTTCTGGCATCACTCTTCTCGGTTGCCCAAGGCGCAGCTCTGTTTGGTGTATCCGCACTTCAGAATGCTGCGGTTTTGGCTATCCTTTTTCAAGTTGGGCTGTGCTTGGCATTTGGGGGCGTCAGCGGTGCCTCCCTTGTGGCGCCGCGCCGCCATGAATTTCGTGTGGTCCATGTAGATGACCGAAATGCGCGACGCATCGGCAGGCTATTCTGGTGGTGCGCCATCGGGCTCGCTGCCTTCCTCGGATTCAATTGGATTGCCACGATGGCGGCATTCCCCGTGGAAGCGACTATTATTCAAAGCTACGTCTTTACTATTGTAGTGGGCCCAGCACTTTTTCTATTGGGCGGCACGACATTCTGGCATTCGGTTCTATTCCGCGTATCGACACGTGGTTGGCCGCCAGCGGTGATAAATGGTCTTACGCGCGCCGCCGCAACACTTGCAGTTGGGGCCGCGCTTGTCGGTTACCCCGCCCTTGGGGCATTGATTGTTGTAAAAGCGCTGTTTCTAACGGCGCTGGGCGCGACGGTTTATTATGTACACCGGCTTTCCACCGAGGCGGTTATCGCAACCCACGGGCCGCCTAACGAGGATCAGAGTTCGGAAGCAAGCCTGTCTATCTTTTGGATAAATTTTGGGCTGGATGCCCTCATTTTGTTGGTCAGTTTGCCAATCTTTTTGATAATCTTCGGGATTGATTGGATTGATCTGGCCGACTGGCTCACCCAGGCCTTTTTTGGCATTCAAATTGGCCCTGTAACTATTTCCATTGCCAATATTCTTTTCGGAATTGGATTGTTTGTCGCGCTGCTCTCTGCGACCAGGCTTTTTCAATTGGTTTTGGACCGAACTATTCTGCCCCGCACGAAGATTGAGCCCAGTATTCGTAATTCCCTTCAAACCATAGTGGGATACGTGGGGCTCGTCATCGCACTCACCGCAGCGATTTCCGCATTTGGATTCAACCTCACCGGTGTTGCTCTGATCGCAGGCGCCCTTTCGGTTGGCATCGGGTTTGGCCTTCAGAGTATCGTCAACAATTTTGTTTCCGGATTGATCTTATTGTTCGAACGGCCCATCAAAGTAGGTGATTGGATTGTGGCAACGTCGGCCGAAGGCATCGTCAAGAAAATTGGCATCCGCTCCACCGAGATAGAGACGTTTGAGCGCTCGTCAATTATTGTTCCGAATTCCGAGCTGATTACTGCTCCGATTACCAATTGGATGTTAAAAGATCGCGTGGGCCGCGTGATTGTGCCGTTCGGTGTCTCCTATCGTTCGGATCCTGAACAGGTGCGCGACATTGCCCTTCACATCGCAGGGGCACACCCCCTTGCTTTGCGTGAGCCTGAGCCCTTTGTTTATTTTGCGAACTTCGGGGACAGCTCACTGGATTTTGAGTTGCGGGTTTTCATCTCCGACGTTCAGAAAAGATTTTTTGTGGGCAACGATATTCGCATTGCGCTATTCAAAGCCTTCAGAGAACAGGGCATTGCAATCCCTTTCCCACAAAGGGATGTGCATCTTTATTCGCAATCGGAATAGCCTCCATCGAGATGGCATTGCATCCGGTGAGCGAGTTTCCGGCATCCCTGTGGCTGAGCGATTCAAGGAACATGCCTTGGGACACTGCCAAAGAAAAAGGCCGGAGACATTAAGTCCCATCCTCGGGCCGCACATCCGCATATATAGAGCGCGGAAACCAGCGCGCGGCTGAGCTGAGGAGATGCTTTGCACCGGTGAGCTGCACGGTGCCCGCTGCCACGGCGTCCTTGGGCGTCACATCCCCCATCCACACCGCCACAATGTCGCTCAGCGCCCCGGTGATGTAGAGATCCACGTCCTGGCCAGGATCCTCTGTGCAAAGATCAACTGTTTCACCATTCACCAAAAGCCACCACTTATCTTGCTGGGCGGCATTGGTGATTTGAACACTGAAGACCGTTTCCCCGTCGGGAAGCTCATCAACCTTGAGCGTGCGGTGGAAGTCCCACATGAATGTGCCCACATCAATGTCTTCATCTTCCAATCTGCGCCGCGCCCACCGAAGGCCCCAGCGGGAAAGCTGATCCACAAGGGGCGCGAGTTCTTTGCCCGAACGGGTCAGGCGATACTCACTGCCCTTCTGCCCTTTGATCGTCCGCTTGATGATGAGCCCGTGGGCTTCCATCTGTTTCAGCCGACCGCTCAAGACACTGGGGGAAATGCGCGCGATAGCGCGCTGCATGTCCGAATAGCGCGTTGCGCCGAGAAACAGCTCGCGCAAGATCAAAAGCACCCACTTGTCGCCAATCATATCAGCGGCTTTCAGCGCCGGGCACAGGCTGCCGGATTTGTTCAAATGGGCCTCCGTGGTGGTCACTACGAAATTCATAGCGACTCTCTATCGAATGCAAAGCCTAATGCTAGCGCGGCCAAAGTATCAACAACGGCCCGGGGGGCGTACCTCATTGCCATCAAGACAATGAAGGAGCGCCAAAAATGACCATTCAGCACCAAACCATCCAGCCATCGTTTAAGGACACTGTTCTGAGCTATCTGCCCGTTGATCTGGGGGCGCGTCACGCGGGCCTGGATGCGGCTTACAAGGCCGATGCAGGCCATGCCCTTGTGGTGGACGAGGCGGTGACCACCAGCGCCTTTGTGCCGGGCACCACTGCGCTCTACAGCCAAGTGACCCTCGGGCACTACGATCTACCGCCCATCGACATTGGCGTTCATGAGAAAGTGGGCGGCAATCACGACTTCCCAAATCCGGGGGAGCTGCTGTGTGCGGCCATCGCCGCCTGCTTTGACAGTTGCATTCGCCTGATCTGCTGCCGCCTGGGCGTTGATCTCAAGGCGCTGTCCGTTCAGGTGCGCGGTCATGTGGACGTGCGCGGAACGCTCAAAATGGCCCAAGGTGTGCCTGTGGGCTTTCAGTCATTCACCATTGACGTGGACATTGATGGCGGGAACGTGCCGGAGCAAACCATTGCTGCGATCCTCAAAGCCGGAGAGGAAAGCTGCGTTGTGATGCAGACGATCAAGCACTCTCCACCCATTGAGATCAGCTACCACAGCAACGGATAAAAAAGGCAGCCCCCTGGTCACCCAAGAGGCTGCCTAACCTTCGCGATCGCTAGTTTGCCTAATAGCGCGCGGTGAAGATCCACCAGACTTTTTCGGTGTCGACACGGAACCCGTCGGCGCTATAGCTCGCAAACTTGAGGGAGGTAGAGAAATGATCCCCCAAAGGCACAACAATTGAGCCATCCCACTCTGTGCCGTAGGACATAGAGCTCTCTTCCGCCTGGAAGTCGTGGTAGGCGACTGTCACACGAACACCGTCAAGAAATTCCGGCGTGTCGCTGCCAAACCGATATGACGCGGAACCATACACATCTTGCAGGCCCGCCCCCGGCGTGACCAAAAACTGATCGGCCCAGCCGTTATAGGCGTGCAGCAAAGCAAGTGGCGTTTTAAATGAATTGGTGCCGTCACCATCAAGAATTTCCAGCCCCCCCCGCAGGGTCAGACCATGGGCAGAAACAGACGGCTCAACACGGAAATAATACGCATCATAGCTTGATGGGTGATTGCCAAAATCGGACTGATGCGCGTATTCCAAAACCATGCCAAGGGTCAAGTCATTGACCGTGGTGCTGCCGGTAAAATTCGCGCCATAGGTTTGCGACGAGAGCCCAAGGGCAAAAGCATCATCGAAATCATTGACATAGGCGTAGCCCGTGAGTGTGCCGTGCTCAAGCCCGCCATAGACAAGATTGAAGAGGTGGAAATCGCCGTCAAAATTCCCCACCGGCGATTCATCGGTAAAGGCGCGATTGACGCCAAGAGAATAGGCATAGCGGAATGAAAGATCATTGACCGGCGTTGATTCCACAACAATGCCATCGAATGAGCGATTGTTCTGACGCCAACCAAGCGCGCTGACGAAGCGCTGATTGCCCCAGTTCAGTTTCCGACGTCCCACAGTAACGGTGAGATTGGGAAGCCCCGCGTAACGAACGAAAAGTTGATCCACTTCGGTGGTATCGGGATCCGCTTCCACCGGGTACTGCGCCAAACCATTTACGGTGCTGTTATAGCGCTCTGACCCCAACACACTTACGTTGCGGAGCTGACCAAAGGCGCTGAGCCCTTCCCAAATCCCGGTTTCATATCCCAGCAGAATTTGAATAGTGGACGCTTCGGCATCTTCTGCAAAACCAGCTTGATCAATATGCGCATAGCGATACCGAAGGCTTGCGGAGAACTCGCCATCTAAGATGGCATCTATAAAGCTTGAAGACGTGCTGCTCGCAGTATCTGTTTCATCTGCAACAGCCAGGGGCGCACACAAAACGCTACCTGCCACAAAACCCAAAGCGATCATTCTTGCTAAATTCATCAGCCCATCTCACTTGAAAAGACCCATGAACCAAGAGCAGTCATGAGCCGGACATCGGTGGGAACGCTGTTCCCATCCGCCATCGATTTGACATTTATGAGAAAGCCTAAAATCTACCGGGAATGGGCGAAACCGGCAAATTGTCACCCTGAGGCAGAGTGACACACCGCTTGCAGCTTGTTGCCATCGGGGTCGCGCACATAGGCCCCGTAGTAATTTGGGTGGTAATGGGGCCGAAGGCCGGGGTCGCCTTCTGACGTGCCGCCATGAGCCATCGCGGCGGCGAAGAAGGCATCAACTTCAGCGCGGGACTTGGCGAGATAGGCGACGTGCACACCATTGCCCGGCACCGCTTCGGCTTCGTTGAAGGGAGAGAGAATGAACGTCTTTGGGGCCTTGATCGCGCCATAAACCACCGCGTGGCCGACCTTGAATTCCTGTCGATGACCCAGCGCGCCCAGCACGGCATCGTAAAACGTAACTGCGCGCGGCATATCGTTGGTTCCAAGGGTGACATGGGAAAACATCTGAACCTCCTTTCATGGGCAGGCTTTGCCTGCTGGCGATCAATGAGACAAATCCACTTCAGACTCATCAGATGCAGCGGGCAAGACAAAGCGCTGATAGGCATACCCTATTACCACCAGGCCCGCGCCGAGCCCAATGAACGAGAGAACGCGGAAAATGCCTTCAAGCTGAGACATGTCAATCAGGAAAACCTTTGCAACGACGAGCGCCAGCATTGCCAACCCGGCAAAGCGGAGCTGGCGGCCCTGCCAGGCAATTCCCGCCGTCAGCAGCGCCGCGGCCATTAAAAACCACGCCCCGGAATAAGTATAGAGTTCGGGCTGGGTGACACCCCAACCGCCAAGTACACCGTCGTGGAACATGGCGCGTATCTCAAAATTCACATAGGCAAATGCCATAAGCGCTGCGATGCCGCTGGACAATTTAACGGGCACAAATCGATCCTTGGCAGCTCGCGTCAAGCTAACGAGAGTTACAAATGCAGCGATGAGCGCCGGCGCCAAATAGGCCAACCCCAGGACATTAAACAGCGGCAATTGGCTGACTTCAATTCGCGACCAAAGCGGATTGAAAAGTATGAGATGCACCACCACTGCATGGATAGCGGCATATCGAACCAGAGCCCCGCGCGCGATTTTGATGACAGCTGAAGGGGATTTTACAAACGCGTATAGCGCCAGGCCGATGGCCGACCAGGCAATCACATCCAAAGCAGACTCCAGTAGCGAGTAGGTATTTGGATTCCATACGCCATCAGACGCCAGCACACGAACTTCCAATGTGACCATGACTACCGCCAACCCAACGGCAGCGGCTTTCATCAAGCCAACGGCATGAAAATTGCGCGCTTTGTCTTCAAACCAGCGCGCGCCAAAAACAAATGCAAGCGCAGGCACACCATAGCCATACCAAATCCAGTTCAGCAGCGAGCCATCCACCGGCAGAGCGTAATTTGTTACATCAGCATTAAACAAAAGCCTGATGATAACCAACGTGGCGATCAAGCCTGCGATAAGGCGCAGGACAGGCACGTTTAGACGGCGATGAATATAGGCCAGCACGGGAACCTGCAATGAAAGGGCTACGGTCATCCAGGCTTGTTCCAGCGTCAGCGCAATGAAGAGCGACAAAGATGCCGTCACTCCAAACAACATGGCAGCAAGGGCATGGTCCAGGGCACCGCGATCGCGAACGCGCCAAATCAAATAGGCCGCAATTTCGAAACCAACAGTAAGGGCGAGCGCGGCATAGCTCCATGAAAAACTATGGGGGTATGCTGCCAACCGCACATAGGCAAGAACGAAAAGGAGCAATGGTGCAAGAGCCGCAATTGCACCCCAATATCCCGGACGCTCATGCCATAGCTTCGCCATGCCTGTGAGGAAAATACCCAGCATTGCTGCAGCGGTGACTTGCAGCAGTGGAAGGGTCGCGGCAGGGAACATTTCCACATCGCCCACCACGTTACGAGAAAACAATTTTGGGCTTAACTCAATACCAATTTGGTTCCCCAGCGGCCAAAGAATAATGACAGCGCCCATCATGGCGATGCTCACGAGCGCGATGGGAAATAGCGGGCGCACCAATGCCGCCAACGTGGTAAATATAATCGCCCCCCAAACAACATTGAGTATCGCGGTGTTTGTAAATTCTGGGGCGAGCGCCAGCATGACCAGCAGCGCCGCCGCCGCAACGGTGCCAAGGATAGAAATCCAAATCCCCGATGCTTTTGTGATCGAAGGATAGGTTTTTGGATCGGCAAGCAGAATGTTTGGGAAGGAACGCCCAAGACTCAAAATGAGCGCGGCAATGCCCGAGGAGGCAACGGCGTATATTCCCAACACGCGAATTTCCAGCACGCCGATTGCGGCGTTAGCCTCAAACAATATCGGCCAGGCTATTGCGCCGACAAAGACACCCCAGCCGAGCCACATCCAACCCCGCCACCGGAGTAACGAAAGCGCGGCGACGTTGATAAGCCCAACATAGAGGAAGAGCCCGGCGGCATCAGGAGATCCAGTTTGCACCAGCAAGGGAACTGCATATGCCCCCAAGAGCCCCAATGCGGCAATGAAGCTACCATAGCGGTCATGAAGCAACGCGAGCGCGACCGCCACCAATGCTGTCAATGACAGCATTGCGAAGGTAGGCAGAGCGCCGAAAAATCCATAAAGCGCATAACCGCCGTAAATGGCGGCGAATGTAATGGCGATACCTGCAGCCGTCAGCGCGGCGGGAATGGTGTTGGCATTGAGGGCAGCGGCGACGCGGGCCAAGGGGCGATGACGAGTGTATTCACCGGCCGCAATAGAGAGGATGCCGAGAAGAATGGCTGCGCCAATGCGCTGCGCCGGGCCCAGCCAACCCGCCTCTACTGATAAGGACACGAGAAAGGCTCCACCGATGGCAATTGCAATGCCGCCGAGCCAAACCAGCCAGCGCGACGCAAACATGGCCTCGCTGCGCGTGCTGGTTTTTTGAGCGGCTGCGGGAGCACTGCTTAAAGCGGCTTGGGGTTGCGCTTCTTCTTCTGCGCTATGGTTCGCAGCGGCGTGAGGGCTTTGCTCAATCGCATCTGGCTCAACGTCATCGCGCGGCGGAACAGCCTCGCGGGCTGTGGTCGCTGCGGCGCCTGGGCTCTCTAGCTCCGCAACCCGCAGCGTGAGCTGGCGCAATTTGTCTTGAAGATTACTGATATTTTCGGCTGCGCGCGCATGGTCCTTCCGGAAATAGGCAATTACGCCAAGAAGCGGCGCAATGACCAGCCAGAGGACGAGCAGAATGGCGTATTCCCACATAGGGGCTCCATGGTCGTCAGATCGGGCTGTCCCACCCCGGGGGAAATTTGCAGCTGATTCCCTCAAATCAGCAACACTCCAGAATGCTCATCCACACGCCCAATTGGGGTAGAATTGAGGCCATGGGCGGGCCCTCCCCCCTTGATTTGAGGACCGATGGCCCCCACCTCTAGGGGGACGGTGCCGGGGTGACCTGGGCCAGAAGGTTATATTTTCTGCCGTGTTGAGCGCCTCATGGAGAGGGCTTGACGGCAGCGTCGCTTGGAAAAGGACAAAAACCATGAGCCGCGCTTATTTCAACAGCCCCTTCTTGCTGGGATTTGACCAAATTGAGCGTGTGCTTGATCGCGTGGCCAAATCCGCAGGCGATGGCTATCCGCCCTACAACATTGAGCAGACAGGCGAGAATGCCTTGCGCATTACGCTTGCTGTTGCCGGATTCGCGAAAGAAGACCTCGCCGTCACCGTTGAAGACAATCAGCTCGTCATTGCCGGTGAACAAGAAGATGAAGTTGATCGTGAGTTTCTGCACCGCGGGATTGCCGCACGCAAATTTCGCCGCGCTTTTGTGCTGGCGGACGGCATTGAAATTTCCCACGCCGGGCTGAGCAACGGCCTCTTATGCATCGACCTTGAGCGCCCGACGCCGCAAGTGAGCGTGAAGCAAATCGAAATTGATACCGGCGAGGCAGAAGGCGATGTGGAGGCCGGGCCACAGCGCATTCATTTGGCGAAAACAAAGGAAGCAAGCTAGGCGGCGATGTATCCCGGCGCTCCCATGGAAGCCGGAGGAAGGAGTACGAAAATGTCTATCCCAAAAACAATCGCAAATGCGGTGAACCCGATTCACATCAGCCTGGAGGCATTGGCTAAACTTGGTGCCCCGAAAGTGGTCTATGTCAAAGCTGTGCGTGCCGAAGACCTGGCCGACCAAATCAATGACGTGAGTGAAATACCAGAAGGCGCTGATCTTTTTGCAGTTCATGCCGCCGATGGCACACCCATGGCGCTCATAGACGGGCGCGAAGCAGCTTTCGCCGCCGCGCTCCAGCATGAGCTAGAACCGGTTAGCGTTCATTAGTCTTGATAGTTAGGCGACGGCTGTCGGCTCAGCCGGCTCAGACAAAAGCGCAAACAGCGCTGTCTTGTCGTGGCTCCCGCGCAGTTTCTCACAAAGCGATCCATTGCGGAACATACGGCTCACGCGCGCCAGTGCCTTTAGGTGCTCTGCGCCAGCCCCTTCGGGGGCAAGCAGTAGAAAAATAATATCAACTGGCTGATCATCAATGGCATCGAAGTCCACGGGCTGATCAAGGCGCGCAAAAACCCCTCGCGGTTCTGCCAAGCCAGGGACTTTAGCATGGGGAATGGCAACGCCATTGCCGACGCCTGTGGTACCAAGGCGCTCACGCTCCAACAAAAGATCAAGCACCACCGGCTCCTCAAGCGAAAAAATACTTGCAGCCTTGGTCGCAAGCACTTGCAGCGCTTGTTTCTTACTGGTGGCTTTGAGATTGGAGATCATGCCCTCGGCAATGACGAGATCAGATAGATCCATCCTGCTCGTTCCTAACTGTTTTTGTCCGCTTCCAGTCCGCACGATATGACGCCGGCGGGCCCCCAAATGACTAACTTGCATTACGCGTCCTTTGACCCACCAGGTAGATCCACCCAGCCGATATTGCCGTCTGCGCGACGATAGACCAAGTTTAATTTTCCATGAGCACTGTTTTCAAACAAAAGTACGGGCGAATCTTGTAATTCCATCGCCATCACCGCGTCGCCAACCGACAGGCTTTGCACGCGCTTGGTTTCTTCTGCAATAATAATTGGTTCTGCGTTGCCTGTGTCTTCACTTTCGTCTTGATCATCAGGCTGAATAACAAAAGAGGGCGCATCAAAAAAGGCGCGTCCGCTGTCCTTGGAATTGTGATGGTTTTTAAGGCGGCGCTTGTAGCGACGCAGGCGTTTTTCCATGCGCTCCAGCGCATTATCGAAAGCGGCATAAACCTCCGCCGACTCCCCATGCGCTTGCAGCACCATGCCTGAGCTCAAATGAACCTGCGCATCACAGCGGAAGGCAAAGCCTTCCTTTGAAAAGGTGACATGAGCGTCAACCGAACGGTCGAAATATTTGTCGACGGCATCGTTGAGCCTGTCTGTCACATGCGCGCGCAAGGCGTCGCCAGTGTCGATACTTTTGCCACTAATGTGAATTTGCATAGATCGTCCGTAGCATAATCGGTGGTGGTCCCGATAGGCGAAGTATAGGCATTGTTTTGTTCATTTTGCGCCCTCGCCTTCGAGCAAGGCGCCGGACCATAAGCGGGGGCCCTGCGCGATGTCAACCGGGCTGCTTCACACGCGCTAACCCCTTTATGCAGAAGCCTTTTTCGCCCGGCGCCGTTGCACCGACGAAGGTATTCTCATGGCTTCACGATACTTCGCGACGGTGCGGCGGGCAATGTCGATTCCATCACTTTTCAGTAAAGTGACAATACGATCATCAGACAGCACATCACGCAACGTTTCCGCATCAATCAAACCCTTGATGCGATGTCGCACAGCTTCGGCCGAATGGGCCTCACCATCGCCGGTTGATTGAATGGAGGAGGTGAAAAAATATTTCAATTCAAAGATGCCGCGCGACGTCGCCATGTACTTGTTTGAGGTCACGCGACTGACTGTGCTTTCGTGCATCTCAATGGCGTCAGCCACTGTTTTTAGATTGAGCGGACGGAGGTGTTGAACCCCGTGTGCGAAAAAGCCGTCTTGTTGCTTCACAATCTCAATTGCGACTTTCAAAATAGTTTTGGCCCGTTGATCAAGACTCTTGATGAGCCAATTGGCACTGGAATAACACTCCGTCAAAAAAGTTCTCGACTGAACGTCCTTCGTTTTGCCTGAAACTTCTGCATAGTAATGCGAATCCACAAGAACGCGCGGCAAGGTGTCCGAGTTAAGCTCCACCCGCCAGCTGCCATCTGACGCTTGGCGTACGAATACATCAGGCACCACGGTTTGCGCCGCTTCGCCGCCAAACGATAATCCTGGTTTGGGATTGAGCGCGCGAATTTCGCTGATCATATCAACCACATCATCAGCATCCAATTCGCAGATACGCACAAGTGATTGCAAATCATGTTTGGCCAGCAGCTCAAGATTGGCGAGCAATCGCACCATTGCGGGGTCAAGGCGATCTTTTTCTGCTAGCTGCAGCGCAAGGCATTCCCCCAGATCCCGTGCCATGACGCCGGTAGGCTCAAACGCCTGACAAGTCTTGAGGACTTGCTCCACCGCTTCTGGCGCTGCGCCCAAACGCATTGCCACATCACCAACGGCCCCGCGAAAATAGCCCCCTTCGTCGATCTGATCAATGAGATCAGAGCCGATCAGGCGCAAGGTGGGATCGCTGGTCGCCACGTTGAGTTGCTCAAGAAGATGATCACGCAAACTCAACTGATCCGACAGGGTGGCTTCTAAATCCCGCGCTTGCCCTGAAAAACTTGTCCCGCCGCCACTGCCCACACTGGACCAATCCATGGTCCCACCTGCCTCTGCCGATTCGCCCTGGCCCATTGGGCTTTCGCCATTGTTGGCATTGTCGTTGTTGGTATTGAATTCAGCATCATTGACCGGGTGATTTTCGGACTGAACCGCCACGTCGCAGGCGCGTGTATCCAACGCCTCGCTGACAGAAACCGGGGCTTCACCATCTGCCCGCTCGCTTTCGTCCCGGGCCCGTTCCAAAAGCGGGTTCTTTTCAAGCTCTGCTTCCACATAGGCCGCAAGCTCAAGATTTGAGAATTGTAGAAGTTTGATCGCTTGCTGCAGTTGCGGCGTCATGACCAATGACTGGCCTTGGCGCATTTCCAAACGGGGAGTGAGTGCCATCGCCCCGCCCCTTACAGTGTAAAGCGGTCGCCCAGGTATACCCTGCGCACCTGCTCATTGCCGATAATCTCGTCGGGGGTACCTTCCATAATCACCTGGCCATCATGAATGATGTAGGCCCGGTCAATGAGGTCCAAAGTTTCCCGTACATTGTGATCGGTGATGAGCACGCCGATACCCCGGTCCTTCAAGTGGCCGACAAGTTCGCGAATATCGCCGATCGCAATCGGATCGATGCCCGCGAAGGGCTCATCAAGCAACATAAAGGCAGGGTTGGCGGCGAGCGCCCGCGCTATTTCAACCCGCCGACGTTCCCCGCCCGAAAGGGCAAGTGCCGGCGTTGTGCGCAAATGGGTGATAGAAAATTCGGCCAGAAGATCGTCAACCATCATGCGGCGCTTGTCCGCTTCAGGTTCAACAAGTTCAACAACGGCGCGCAAATTTTCCTCAACCGTTAGACCGCGGAAGATTGATGATTCCTGCGGCAGATAGCCAATGCCAAGCCGCGACCGCCGATACATCGGCAATTTCGTCACGTCATGTCCATCAAGTTCGATCTGTCCGTAGTCCACTGGTATCAGCCCCGTGATCATATAAAAGCAGGTCGTCTTACCAGCCCCATTAGGACCCAATAGACCCACCACCTCACCACGTTGCAGCGTAAGCGAAACTCCACGAACCACCGGCCGACGCTTGAAAGACTTGCCAATGGTCTCAACAACAAGACCTTTGGATTCAGCGATGAGCCGGGGGCCCTCTTCAAGCTCGGACGTAACATCCGTATTTGAATTGTCAGTCATGCTCTTGCCCCAACGAGCGCCCATATGAAGCCAATCCGCTTAAAATTGCATGAAGCCGCGTTTAATATGAGCGCCTTCATATCATTCGTCCGAGGACGGAGTATCACCGTCACTCGGCTCATCGCTCGGTATGGTAAACAAACCCCGAACGCGACCATCGCTATCGCCGGATTCGCCCGCCGCGTTGACGCTGCCTTCAATGCGGCTGCGCCCGGTGACAAGGTCAATGGTAAGCCGGTCGCCTTGAATAACATTGGCGCCCTGGCTCAACACAACATTGCCGACCATGGTGACTTGTTCTTGGAGCACATCATAAACCGCCGAGTCGCCGCGCGCGGTTTCACGGGGACTTGAAACGTGCACATTGCCGCGCGCGTTTAGTTGGGTAATTTCACCCCCAGCGCCGCCGCCGGAAAGGTAGTGCACTTCAAGTTCATTTGCCTGCAAGCGCAACTCGCCTTGGTTGGCATCCACATTGCCTTCAAATACAGCGACTTGATCTTCTTGCCGCACCTCAAGGGAGTCGGCGGCAACTTCAATGGGGGCGGAAGTATCAATGGGCTGACCGCCCGCACTCAAAAAACCGGTTTGCGCAACGGCCGGCGGTGCCGCGATCACAGCGATGAGGAGTATTGGGAGAACAAGAAGGCGCATCATAAAGCCCGTGTCATACCTTCGTTATTGTGGCCGTTCGCCTGGCAACTGCCGCTTTGAAGGCCGGCTAGTCGTCACTGCGGGCGGGCGGAAAAATTCGCATCCGGACATTTCCGTCGAATCTGAGGTTCTGGCCCGTATCCTCAGCTATAAAACGGTCAGCACGCAAGGTGCCCAGCGGCCCCTGGCCCACAACGGGGCTCTGCGTCTCGACGCGGTGCTCATTAAAGTCGATGGTGGCGCGCTCCATGTGGAACTCATAGCCGGTATCGGAATAAACATCGATGGAGCCTGCAAGGGTCAGGGTCTCAGATTCCGTATCAAGCAGACCCTCGTCGGCGTTAACCGAAACCCAAGCGGTCGGGCTCAGCGCCATATCCGCTTGCAAGGTTTGCAAAGTCACCGCCCGGAGGTTTTGCGGGTCTTGAATGGCTGCCTCGGCGGTCACGAGAAACGGCCGACGCTCGGCATCAACGCCAGAAAACTGCGGGTTGACCATGCGCAGATCATTGTCGACCTGCTGCACGTTTGAAAAACGCACCGTCAGGCGGTCATCGGACTCATAGACAAAGGCAAAAACCAGCATGGCCGCCACAATGGCAAAGGCGGACACCGGCAACATAATTTTAGCGGCACGAACAAATCGCGAATAACGTGCGGCGTGGCGCAGGGTTTTGGAACGTTGCTCTTCCACGGCGGCCCCTACGGCAAACGACGTCCGGCGACGCGGCGTGAGCACAGACGGAGCGGCGTCAGGACGCGGCTCGGCTGGCACTGCCGATACTGCCGCGGCCAATGAAACGCTGTCGTGCGGATCGCTCGACAAATGGAATTCCTTTCACGCCCCACTTCGGAGCTCAAATCAGCCAAGCCTTCCCCAAGACCTGTCCTGCCCCGCATAAGCTGGTGACCCTTCACTTCGGTTAACGCGCTTGAATTGCCTCGCGCGTTTTCCATCCCGGGTTTAGGTCAGCTTGTGGAAAAGACTATGGGGGCTCTATGGGCACGAATCAATGAGCCTGCGGGCATTCGCGACGATTTGTGCAGTGCAATAAATTGTGATGGACGGCAAAACTCGCCTAATGGGAGAAAATGTCCACTTCGGGCCAGCCTTCGAGGTCCAATTTCGCCCGTGTGGGGAGAAATCCAAATGCGGCCTGGGCCAGCTTGGTGCGGCCTTCGCGCTCCAGCATGCGTTCCAGCTCTTCCCGCAGGCGATGGAGATAGAGAACGTCTGAAGCCGCATAATCCATTTGCGCCTGGCTCAACTCAGCGGCGCCCCAGTCCGAGCTTTGCTGCTGCTTGGACAGATCAACCCCCAAAAGCTCGCGGCAGAGGTCCTTGAGCCCATGGCGATCTGTGTAGGTCCGCACCAGCTTTGAGGCGATCTTGGTGCAATAGACCGGTGCCACACTCACCTTCAAGTATTTCTCCATCATCGCCACATCAAAGCGCGCGAAGTGAAACAGCTTCAAGACGGAGCGATCCCGCATCAGGGCTTTCAGGTTCGGTGCCTTATAGGAGCTGCGATCAAACTGCACCAGATGGGCTTCTCCATCGCCGCTTGAGAACTGCGCCAGGCAGAGCGGATCCCGGTGGGGGTTCAGACCCATGGTCTCTGTATCAATGGCGACGATGTCCCCAAACGAGAGCCCGTCTGGCAGATCGCCCTTATGCAAGTGTATTTTTGCTTTTGTAGTCATAGGCGGGGTTTTAGACCGGTTTGGCCCACCTTGGCCAGCGGCCTTACTGATATGGCAAACAGATGCTAAAAGAAGCGCCACTAGTGAGGGGAGCGACGTGAATTTTCTGAGCGAACTAAGCCGCCGCAATGTCATCCGCGTCGCTGGGCTTTACGCCATCATGGGCTGGATCATCGTGCAGGTGATTGCCACCATCGCGCCCATGCTCGGCCTGCCGGACTGGTTTGGCACCGCCGTCCTGCTGCTTCTCATGGCCGGATTTCCCATTGTCGCCTTGGGGGCTTGGGCCTTTGAGCTGACCCCTGAGGGCCTTAAGCGGGAAACAAGCCTCGCGCCCGGTGACGCCGCCCGCACGCTCAACCCTCTTGATATCGGCATATTGGCTGGCCTGGCTGCGGTTGTTATTGCCGCGCTGTGGCTCAGTTTTTCTCGCGCGCCGACCATCGTGGCAGAGGCCGAACCCGTCGCTGACCAAACAGTCGCGGAAGAAGGCACAGCGGCGACCTCCATTGCCGTGCTTGCCTTTCAAGACTTGAGCGAGGACCAGGACCAGGAATATTTCGCTGACGGCATTTCCGAAGAAATCCTCAATGTGCTTGTCCGTGTTGAAGGACTGCAAGTTGCCTCGCGCACCTCAAGCTTCCAATTCAAAGGCCGCTCCTTGGGCGTCGCGCAAATCGCTGAGGAATTGGGCGTGGGGCACGTTCTAGAAGGCAGCGTGCGCCGCGCAGGAGATCGCATCCGCATAACCGCGCAGTTGATTGATGCGCGTACTGATCGCCACTTGTGGTCGGAAAACTTTGACCGCGACATGACGGACATCTTCGCCATTCAAGACGAAATTGCCGACGCCATTGTGGCCGCCCTTGCAGACTCCCTTGGCCTTTCGCCTGAGGATGCCAATGTGAATGTAGCGGTCGCGACGGAGAATCTCGATGCCTATGACGCCTATATTCAGGGCCGCGAGCTGTTTCTGGCGCGCGCCAACCTGCCCCGGGCGACCGAGCTTCTCGAACACGCGGTTGAACTGGACCCGGAATATGTTGAGGTCTGGGAAACGCTTGCCGTTGCCTATGTGATCATACCGTCCTGGGACGACGAGGCCGACCAAGCAGACTATAATGCGCGCGCCACTGACGCTGCCAACCGCGCGCTTGAAATCGATCCAGACAGTTCAATGGCCTATGCCGCGCTCGGCGCTGCCGTGAGTAACGGAACGGGCGGGGCAGATGAGTTTATTTTGGTTGAGCAAAACTTTACCCGCGCCATTGAATTGGACCCCCGCAACATCGTCGCGCTGGACTGGCTGGGCACGAACTTGGGGGGCTTTGGATATCTTGATGAGGCCTATGAACTGTTTCAGCGCTGCGTTGAAGTTGATCCGGGATATTCAAGATGCCTGAACGAGCTTGCGCGATTGCACGTTGTCAGGGGCGAACATGAACTTGCAATCGATGCTTTTTGGCGGTCAGTGGAAAGCCGCTACCCGCGTCCGGGGCTTGATGTCTTTGATTCCATGATCGCCTTGGGGATGCGTGAAGAGGCCATATTGCTGCTCGGCGGGGAGATCGGATACGACGCGCCGGTCGCTGAATTGGTAGATGCCTTATTGGATCCAACGCGGCAAAATGCCGAGGATACACTTTCTCAGTTGCGGTCATTCCATGAGGCAAACCCGGACCGATTGAGTGCGGGGAGCCTTTATCACATGGCGGCATTGCTCGGAGTGAATTCTGACATGGAGATCACTCTAGAGGTTCTCGCAGACTTCCCTTCTTTTTGGCATCCTGAGATGGTCGCCGTTCGAAACTCAGACGCTTTCCGTGAAGCCCGTCAGGGGTTTGGCCTTGATGAGTATTGGCGTGAGCGCGGGTTTCCGCCCCAATGCCGCCCTGTTGGGGAAGACAACATTGAGTGCGACTAGGCGTTACGCCGCCAACAGATAAATCAAATACAGCGCCACCATGATGCTGTCGACAATGGCAACAACAGGGGCCCGCGTGCCTTTGAGATCCCCAAGGCGCGTGGCGATGAGCGCCACAATGGCCGCCTTACCCGCAATGGCAAACCACAGGATCGGCTCGCGCACTTCCGGGTGAGCACCTGCGTATATGAGCAAGAGCCCGGCAAGCCCCACATAGAACCCCCAGTGGCGCGCGAGCATCACAACGTTCGGATCGCTGATGTCTGAGCCAAAATTATCCTTGAACGCTTTGGCGGGCATCAGTGCCATCAAGAACATGGACGCGGTCAGCGCGCCGGTGATGTAGAGAATCCAGGTGAAATTATCGACAATCAGGCTCATGGCTATGCCCCCCTCAGGATTTGCGAATCTTCCGGCCCAGACCCTAGCACGCAAACCGGCCTATTTCGGCGCGCGATACGCCGCCGGTTGGTGCTCTTTTCGCAGGGCCTCCCCCTCAACGGCTGTCCGATTGAGGTTCCAGGACATGGTGATGCGCGGCTGATCGCCCGTATAGGGCGTCACGCAATGCACCGCTTGCCCCGGAAACATGATCATGGTGCCGGCCTTTAAAAGCGGCGCACTGGGAGAGCTCATGTACCCCACCTGCTCCTGACAACAGATCGCCATGCGCGGATCGGCAAACAGGAACATGCCGCTGGAGGCATCTGAGGGGTTCCCCGGCTCAAGCATGTAGACGATGCTGGCCAGAGTGCGCGGGTGGCTGTGGGGCAGGAAGAAATCACCGGGGCCATAGATCGTGGACCACGACATGTCCACATGCACTTGCTCGGTCTGAATGACCTTCTTGAACATGGCCAGCGCGCGATTATGAATGAGCGTCGCCTCCGGTGAGCTCCACTCCGGCACATCAAATATTTTGAAACTGCCGATCCCCAATATCTGATCGTAGTCTTTGGTGTAGCGGGGGTCCGTTCGTAGCGCCAAAATGCGCTCAATCAGTGCGGGATGATAATCCGCTTGGTCGGTATACTGAGTAACAACAACAGTTGGATCACGCCAGCGTTTGAGCTTTTGACCGTCGGGCCAAATGGGCGGCAGGGGGAGAGAGGATGACGTCATGTCAGGCAGCCTAGCCTATTGTGTATGCATTCACAGTCTATTTTGATACACCTGCGGGCTCTTGCGCAATTGTTGGCCGATGGAGATTGGAAATTTGCTGAAACGCACCGTACTTTTGTTTGTGATAATTCTGGGCGTGTCTCCGGCATTGGCCCAAGATGCCCCCAGCTTAGACCGTCTGGATTGGATGATCGGCACCTGGCGATTTGAAGATCGCGCAATGCCCGCGGCAGGATTTGACTATGCAGAGGCGGGCGAGCGCATTTGCACCAGAGTCTTGGACGGTCGCTACATTCAATGCATTTCAACCGGGCACACGGAGCAATCGCAGCGCACATACATTCACTATTGGACATGGAATGATGCGCAAGCCCGATTTGAACTGATCAGCTTATTTGGCAATACGCCGGTTAGAAGCCTCGCCTACGGTACCGTCTCCGAAGACGGGCGCGTGATTGAATTGTCAGACGACCCTTACGATGAAGACGGCAGCTTATTTCAGTCGCACTATCGTATTGAGTATGATGGTCTTGGCAGTTTTGTATGGGAATCGCGTCGGGGCCCGGCGGGCGAAGCGCCCCTTGATGCCGTGCGATTTAGAGAAGAGAGCACGCGGCTCAACGAGCAGTAGCCCAGTCCGTCATCCAAGCACCCGACTGGGTGCCGGGCGGACAACCCGCCCATTTGGAGCCGGGAACGAAGTGAGTTGGCGTGAAATAATAATGGTGCCCAGGAGAGGACTCGAACCTCCACACCCTTGCGAGTACTAGCACCTGAAGCTAGCGCGTCTACCAATTCCGCCACCTGGGCAACAGGGGCAAGGCCGGTGAATTAGCCCTGCCCGCCTTGCCCTGTCAACGGGCGCTGCCAAAGGGCCCCACGTTGGGGCGTGTCGCGGTGCCATGGGCTTCCCCCGGCGGTGCCTCTGCGCTATCTCTTCGTCCCCACAAACGCGGCAAAGGAAAGACGCCCCTATGAGCAACGTAGGCATTATTACTGTTTTTGGCGGCTCCGGCTTCCTGGGCGCCCATGTGGTGCGCGCCTTGGCAAAAACCGGCGCGCGCGTGCGCGTGGCCGTGCGCCACCCGGGAAGCGCCTATCGCCTTCAAACCGCCAGCGGCGTGGGACAGATCCAAGTCGTCAAAGCCGACATCAGCGACGAGGCCGCAGTGGCAGCAGCCGTGCGCGGCGCGGCAACAGTGATCAATCTTGTGGGCATTCTCCACCCCAGCGGCGGGCAGAATTTTCAGCGTATCCATGTGGAGGGAGCAGGCCTTGTGGCCCGTGCGGCAAAGGAGGCCGGTGCCAGCCGATTTATCCATATGTCAGCCCTTGGGGCTGATGCGGAATCTCAATCCACCTATGCCGCGTCAAAAGGCGATGGTGAAGTGCTGGTGCGGGAGGCATTCCCGGAGGCCGTCATTGTGCGGCCCTCGGTGATCTTTGGACCTGGCGATGGGTTCTTCAATCGCTTTGCGCAGATGGCGGCGCTTTCCCCCATACTGCCGCTCGTCGGCGGGGGACACACCAAGTTTCAGCCGGTCTATGTGGTGGATGTGGCCAATGCCCTTGCGCAGATTTCACAAAGCCCCGCAACGGCAGGCGCAACATTTGAGCTGGGGGGGCCAGAGGTTTTGGACTTCAAACAAGTGCTCGAGCTGATTTGCAAAGTGACCCATCGGCGGCCGTGGCTGATGCCGCTGCCATTTGCCGTGGCCTCGTTCCAGGCGGCGTTCTTACAAATGCTGCCCAATCCCATTTTGACCATGGATCAGGTGCGCTTGCTTCAGGCCGATAACATTGTCACCGGCAAAGCGGGCCTAAAGAGCTTGGCAGACCTGGGCATCGCGCCCACCGCCGCTGAGGTGATCGTGCCGACCTACCTTTGGCCCTATCGGCCGCGTGGGCAATTCTCAGAGTCGGCGGCCTGAGGCGCTAGAAAAAATAGACCCAGATGAGCAACCCGCTGCCCATAACCACGCGGTAGATAGCAAACGGCAACAACCCGATGCGATTGACTAGGCTCATAAAGAACCAAATGGCGGCATAGGCGGTGACAAAGGAAAGCGCCATGACAATCAGCGCGCTTGTTTGAAGCACCGGCTCCCCTGAACGAAGCAGTTCAATACCGAGCAGAACACCAATCATGCCGATGGTGGGAATGCTCAGCAGCATGGAAAATCGCGCCGCTTCCGTTCGCTCATATCCCAAAAACCGCCCCGCCGTGATGGTGATGCCCGAACGGCTGGTGCCTGGGACAAGAGAGAGCACTTGCGCCAGCCCGATAAAGAGCGCACCGCGCAAGGTTAATTTTCCCGCCGTCTTGTAGCGCATGCCAATGCGGTCGCTTTCATAAAGCAACACACCAAATATAAGCGTCGCCCAGCCAATGACCAGCGGGCTGCGCAAACCGTCCACGGCACCGCTGACATAGACCAGCGCGCCGACAATGACCGTGGGAATGGTGCCGATAATCAGTGCCCAGAGTAGTTTGGAATCAGCAGTCTGCCGGCGGGCCAGGATGTGCCCTAAGCCGGCAAAGAGCCGCAACACATCGCGGCGGAAATAGGCGATCACCGCAAAAAGCGAGCCCACGTGGACGGCCACATCAATGAGCGTCCCTTGGTCCTCAAAGCTCGTCAGGCTGGAAAGCAAGATCAAATGAGCCGACGACGAGACCGGCAAAAACTCGGTTAAGCCCTGGATAAGGGCCAAAAGTATCAATTGTTCCAAGGACATGGGGCCCGCTCCACCGCTTCGGCGGCGCACTATACACAGATGTCAATGTTAAGCGAGCCCTCGCGCTTATGTCCTGTTTGCTGCCCTAATGGGAGCACTCGTTAACCGTGCTGGCGCGCTTTCTTCTCGTAGTGCGGCCGCGATCCAAGTAATTACGTCAATATAGCTGACTTAACGCAGTGAAATTGCTTGACCGCCTGCTATTTGTACTGAAAATTGCTCGCTCATACCGACTCGACGCCACCAACGGACAAATCAATGCTTCGCTTTACTGATCTCGACCCCCAGATGCCCGACAAGCGTGACCCTGATCCACGGCGCGAGGATTTTGCTGAAATCTATGCGGAGTTTGCACGGGAGCGCGCGGCGGAACAGGCCAGCCGTTGCTCCCAATGCGGTGTGCCGTTTTGCCAAATTCACTGCCCCTTAGGCAACAATATTCCTGATTGGTTGAAGGCAACCGCCGAAGGCCGCTTGGAAGACGCCTATGCCCTTAGCCAAGCCACAAACGCCATGCCTGAAATTTGCGGCCGCATCTGCCCGCAAGATCGGCTTTGCGAAGGCTCCTGTGTCATAGAGCAATCCGCCCATGGCACCGTGACCATTGGCGCGGTGGAGCGCTACCTCACTGAAACCGCGTGGCAGAACGGGTGGGTAAAGCCAGTTCCCGTGGGCGCGCCTACGGGCCAACACGTGGCCATTATCGGTAGCGGGCCTGCGGGGCTAACGGCGGCTGAACTGCTGCGCAGCCATGGC
>JAJFIK010000011.1 GCA_021775005.1 Rhodospirillales bacterium | reverse complement strand
GCTGTGGTGGAGCGGGTCATCAGAACCATCAAGGACGAATGCACCCGCCAAACTCTCGTCCCGCTGCGACGCCAGGAATTTCATCACGAGCTTTCGTGGTTCCAAGATTGGTACAATGACCATCGACCTCACATGACGCTGAAAGGTCGCACGCCGACGGAAGTGTACTTTGAGCAACGCCCCGCGAGCCGCAAGCCACGGATCGAACCACGCCCACGCTGGCCCCGCCATTCGCGTTGCGCCAAACCGCAGACGCTGGTGGCCGGAAAGCCGGGCGATCGGTTCGCCCTGGACATTGAGCACAGCCACAGGCGGAAGCATCTGCCAATTGTCCGCTTGCAACGCGCTGCGTAGTACCAACTGCATCGATCGAACGGCGTCGTCGCTGGATCAACGTGCGCGCCGACCGGCTTGCAGCGGCATTCGCGGCCCAAATTCTGGGCAATCACGTCTCGCGGTCCCGTTTGGCCTGGGTTGGTCCGTATCATGCGGACCGAAATTCGACATTGCCGCAAGCGAAATACGCTGCGCAAAAATCGGTGGACCAGCACACCACGAACTTGCAAGACTCCCCGAACACAAACTAGCCCACCAATTCTGTTGACGAGGCTTACCTTACGGCATCGTTTTAATACTTTGACCTTACGGGCGCCGGGTAACCGGCGTCCCTACCGCGACTGACGCGGATACTGCCGATGCGATGGGCTGACGGGAGGGAGATCTCGACCGAGGTCCGACTCAGCGTGGCGACCGGGCCGTGCGGCGACGAGCTGTTCGTCGCGGTACTGCGGTATGCGTCGGGTCATCCCTGGACGACTGTCACACCGGCGCGCCCGAGAGCGAGCAGCAGTTCGTCCAGCCCCGTGGACGGTATCGCTGAGCGTGACTGCGTGAGTGCGCGCCCCTCGACACGAACGAACGTCACGCTCCGCGCGGACACCCGAACTTCGTGGATGTCCGAGAGTTTCATTCGCACGCGGCCCGAGAGTCCCCGGCCGACCTCTAGTCCGCGTTCACTGAGGATCACGGCTGGGACGCGCACGAGGAGACCAGTCATCAGCGCGCCAACTGCGATCAGGACGAGGCCGGGTGCCCGTGGAGCCCCCGTGGGTGCTGTCACGACCGCCCAGAGCGTGGACGCGCAGACGAACGCCACCGCCACGCACAGCATTGTTCTGCGGCGCGTCAGATGCACGCGTAGATACGGGGTCGGTGCTTCCAGTTCGCGCATTCAGCTTGGCCCGATCTCGGCTCTGGGGAGTTGCTCGGCGCAACCCGCGAACGCTAGCGCGCCATGCCGCTATCGCGTGATTATCTCCGGAGGGCCGATCAGCCCCGTCTTCAGGATCACACCGAAGCACTTCTCCTTCTTCGCGATCTTCGCCCCGGTAACTCCCTTGGCGAGGAGCGCCGCTGCGAAGAGGACGGCGGCTGGCCACGCGACGAGGAGCGCCGCCGCTGTGCCGATGGCTACGTCACCGGCAGCAGTGGCAGCGAGGTACGCAAGAAACGCTTTGGTCCACTTCTTGTCCAGCCTGACCGTGACCCCGCTACCGACGCCGATGCGCACCTCAAGGCCCGTCTCGAGCTCTCGGCGAGCTGAGCCTGGCTCGGTATGACGCCGGGGATCACAACGGTCGGCGGCGGTGGACACACCGAGGAGAGGGCGTACTGTCGTTCCATCGAGGTCTTCAAAGCGATCAAGGCCGATCTCGCCGCTCGCGTGGCGAGTGGTGAGATGAAGAAGGCCAAAGCCGACACGATCTGGACCACGTTCTTCAAGACGGATCTCCTCTGCCGTGAAGCGATGAAGAAGGCCCACGCCGTGGGCGCCAAGAAGTCGGACCTGCCCGGTGTCCATGGAAAGGGCACGGTCGAGAAGGCGGAGGAAGATCAGGAGCTGATCGAGCCCGACGACCCGTCGCTGAACGATTCGAGCGGCGGCTACAAGATCATCGTCGGGGGCTACACGCTGCGATCCTCCGCAACGAGCTATGAACTCGCCACGGGCGGCCTCTACGGCCTCGACGGGGCGTCGGTCGGTCAGCCATTCGCGATTGCTCGGACGCCGTACGTCTCCGGCGGCTACGACGACTCTGACCTCTACATGTTCGAGTACGGCGCCGTGCGCAACAACACACCGTCAGGACAACAGTTTGGCGACTTCAACATCTGGCAGTTCGACGACGACATCACGAGATTCCGCCTCTCGGCATTCATCCATGCTGGTCCGGTTCGCCACGGTAGACCTCCTCCCCGCCAGCGTGCTGGCCGCTCCGGCAGTCCGCTGTGCCGCGCCATGTCGCCCGCGAACGGGAGCAGACGAAGCCTCCTCGCACCGCCTCATGGCGGAAATTCCGCACGAACTCCCCGCGGGGGCACTGCGCGCAGCGGGCTTCGGCCGAGTTCCGTGGCGAACCGGACCAGCATGCATTCATCTGGCCCACAGGCACCGTCGTCGATTGGAGCGACCCCGATCTCGCTGGTGCGGCACGCTTGGACATCGACGACATCGGGATCGACGATCTTCGGAGCGTAACGAATGCGAGCGGGGACGTGTTCTCGATCGACCACCGGAAGCCGATCGAGGGCGATACGATCGATCTCACCTTCCTGGGTCCCGCGAGCGAGGCGGTCGAGATCCGGAGCGTTCGCCGGGCCGCGGATGGCACGGAGCCCCCACTGGGCGAACTCCTCGGGACGTTCTTCACGGATGCGACCGGACAGTTCGAAGAGTCGGTCACCGTACCGCTGCCGGAAGACGGACGTGCCGGCGGCGCCTACGTGCGGTTGGTGGCGTCCTTTGCGGGGACGAGCCTCGACGTGGGCCTTGAGATGCAGTGGCCTCTCAGCGGGGAGGATGGTGTTCATCAGATCTTCGCGGTCTCCGGATATGGCCAGCGCTTCGCTGTCAGCTTCCCGCCATACCGTACCTGGCTCAAGGCGGCGGCTCAGGTGCTCCACGTCCTCTCAGGCTCAGCCGTCAGCTCCTGAGGGCGATGACGTCGCGTTCGCCGCGAGCACCGAGAGATGCCTGAGACGAACTGGAGCGCTCAACCCGCCGAATTGAACCAGGTACGGTATGGCGT
>JAJFIK010000002.1 GCA_021775005.1 Rhodospirillales bacterium | reverse complement strand
TGCGCCTTCGGTCAGGATCGCATCCACAAGCTCTGGATCAAGCTCCGCATAGGGGGCCCAGTCCTTGTATTGGTCGAGCTTTAAAAGCTCCCAATAGATGAAGCGGAAGTCGTCGACGGGGGCTTGATAGGACGGCATGGGAACACCTGCTTGATTGGGAAAATCTCCTCCAATCAACTAGGCGTGGGGGCCGGATGAGTCAATAAAACGCTGGCCTAAATGGCGCTCAGCCTTGCCGTAGCGTCAAAGGTCGGATGGGTCAAAGGGCGAAGGGGTCAAAGCTGATCGGTCCACACCGCAAGCTCGTTGCCGGCGGGATCTTTGAACTGAAAGCGCCGTCCGCCGGGGAAGGAAAAGATATCCTGGGTGATCTCAGCGCCAGCATTGCTGACGGCCTCGCGCGTAGCTTCCAGGGTTTTGGTGAAAAGCACCACCAATGAAGTGCCGTTGACCGGCGTGCCCTTGGCAAAGCCCCCCGCCAGGCGGCCATCATCAAAGGCGACATAGTCGGGGCCGTAGTCAGTGAAGTCCCAGCCAAACACTTGGGCGTAGAACGCTTTGATGGGGCCAAAGTCCTCAGCGGCGAATTCGACGTAATCGACGCCCTTCTCAAAGGGGGTGAGTGCCATGGTGCGCTCCTCTCAAACAGCTATGTTCGTATTTTGTTCTGGTCTGGCGTAGTGAGTCAAGAGCGGCTCATTCTACGCCGGTCAACTCAACGATGGGCGGGCCAACCCTCGGAAAGCTGATGATATGGCCATGGCTGATCGGGATGTGGGGAATGCGGGTTTCATCGCGCACCACGCGGCTGCCCAAGCGGCCCTCAATGACCACCAACTGCCCGGCGAGACTGGTGGGATCCACTCGCCACGTGATGTCTTCGCTCATGCTCATTTGCGCCGCGAAGCGATTGTCTTGAAACGGCAGGCGCAAAATCTGTTCGCCGCTTTGCATGGGGCCTTCATAGATGGCGTACCAAAGCACCCGGCGGCCGGCGCAACGGTTTTCAAACAGCACATCCGAAATATCGAGGCAAAGGGTGCCAAACTCAGCCATGGTGATTTCCGGCGCAAAGGGGCCTTGCTTGGGTCCGTCCACTTCAGTTTGCACGCCAAGGAATTCCGCATCGCGCAAATGGACTAAAAGCTCACCATCGATGGTGCGGCCGGCGCTGGCAACGCCGCGCACAAACACAATGTCATTGACCAGCCGCGTGCTGCCCACTTCAAGGTCCGCCAACAAGGTGACTTCGGCGCGCAGGCTGTCGCGTGGGGTGCCCAGGCGTCCCACAAACACGTTGGGGGCCTCTAGGCTCAAGTACGATATCGCCCAGACAACTTGCTGATCTGTGCAGCGGGCGGGGTATTCGCCCACAAGGTCCGGGGCCACGCGGCAGGTTTCCACCCAGCCCCGCTCCGAATGCGCGCTTGTGATGATGGGCGCGTCATCGCCGCCCTGAGAACAGGCCGCAAGCATCAAGGTGCCAAGAAGAAGGAGTGCTGACTTTTTCATTTGCGCCTCGCCGTTACTGCAGAGCCGTAAGCATAGGCGGAATGATCAGTGAAGGCGAATGCCCCTCACCACATTGTTCCTCATGCCCGGGTCGCGCTGCGCTTGCCCGAGGATGACGAGGTGAATTGAACGTCGCGCCTAGATGGCGCAGTGCCCGGCGCCATTTTTTTCAAAATAACGCTGATGATATTCTTCCGCTTTCCAGAATGTGGGCGCGGGCTCAATGGTCGTGGCGATGGCTTTGGGCAGCCGCGCCTGGGCGGCATCTTTGGACGCGCGTGCGGTTTCGTCTTGGGCGGGGGAGTGGGTGAAAATCCCGCTGCGATATTGCGTTCCCACATCAGGGCCCTGACGGTTCATTTGTGTGGGGTTATGGCTCTGCCAAAAATGCTCCAGTAATTGGTCATAGGATACCTTAGCCGGGTCGAAGGTCACTTCCACGGCTTCGGCATGGCCGGTCGTACCCGAACAGACTTCGTTGTAGCTGGGGTTCGCCTTGGCACCGCCGATATATCCCGAAATGGCATCGATCACGCCAGGGATATTGCGGAAGCCGTCTTCCACACCCCAGAAGCATCCGGCGGCGAATGTTGCTTTTTCCACGTCGGCCATGGGAAATCCCCTTTCGATCTGTGTTGAGCCTTAAGGTAGGGAGTGAGATGCCTCTCGGCAAGATCGGTTGCAGTTGCAATCAACCCCGCCTTGGGCTTCACTCCCCGCCGCAATCAGCCATTTTCCATGGAGTACAGTCATGAGCGATACCATAACCCCGCCCGATAACGGCCAGGCCGCTATCAAATGGGACGATAGCAATCTTACCGTCTCTTACTCCAACGTGGTCACCACCACAGCGACGCGGGAAGAAGTGTCACTGCTTTTCGGGACCCACAAAAACTGGCATGGCACCCCGTCCAAGGAGCTTCATGTGGCGCTGAGCGACCGGATCATTCTGTCGCCGTTCGCAGCCAAGCGGCTTTCTCAAGTTCTTGCCAAGACCCTTGAGGACTATGAGGCGCGCTATGGCGATATCAATATCGAGCCGCCCAAAGCCAACTAAGTTTCGGCCCTCGCATTTTCGCCAAGGATCGCGCAGACCCGGCCACCTCACCAGAGTGTGAGGGGGAAGTGATGGGCTTGCCCGATTGCGGCCCAATTTCGCGACCGCTTGGCCTTCATACTTTCATTAACCGCGGGGGGGCGCTCTTTAAGAGGCTGGTGAACAGTCCGCTTGTATTCTCCCGCGTGAGGTTTGGAGGAATTTATGCGGGCGACGGGGCTGGTCGTTTGCGCCATGTCAATGCTGAGCGCAATCACACCGACACATGCAACAACAAATAACGCCGGCTCCGGTGCGGAGCGGACGCTTGACGCCTATCGCCTAAGCGATGGCGAAGCCCCGGTCATCGACGGCCAGCTTGATGATCAAGTGTGGTCCCGCGTGGATGTGGCGGAGAACTTCATTCAAATTGATCCCAACGAGGGTGCGGCGCCATCGCAGCCCACCCGTGTGTGGATCGCCTATGATAGCCAAAACCTCTATGTCGCCTGGGAAATTACAGAAACGCGGCCCGGATACCTTACTGCCAGCGTGCGCGAACGGGACGGCAATATCGGCACCGACGATTGGGTGCGGGTCTTTCTTGATCCGTTTCGCTCTGGTCGTGACAGCTACAATTTTGAATTGAACGCTTACGGCTCGCGTTTTGACGGGTTAGTGGAAAACAATCTCACCGAGCGCGGGGCGTGGAACGCAGTGTGGCAGGCGCGCACGCAAATCACCCCTACCGGCTGGACCGCGGAAATGGCGATCCCGTTTCGCAATATGTCCTACCCCTCAGATGGATCAGACTGGGGCATCGACTTTTCCCGTGTGGTGCAGCGCGAGTTTGAAGTTCACCGCTGGGCCCAGCACGATCAGATCCACGGCCTCAACAACCTGTCGAATATCGGCCTTTTGCAAGGCATTGAGGGGATTGACCGGGGTAGGGGCCTAGAGGTCGAAGCATTTGCCGCCTCGCGCTACACCCATGTCTGGGAAATACCGGGGCAGGAAGACGATCTGGTCTTCGACGCCAGCATGAATGCCTATTACAAGATCACAGATGCGCTGACCGGCACACTCACGCTCAATACTGATTTCTCCGATACGCCGCTGGACCCACGTATTGTATCCACCTCGCGCTTTGCCACATTTTTCTCAGAAACCCGTGACTTCTTTTTGCAAGACTCTGCCATTTTTGAATTCGGCGGGCGAGCGTTCACAGAGGACTCCAATGGCCGACCATTTTTCTCCCGCCGCATCGGTTTTGCAAATGGCCGCGTGGTAGATCTGGTGGGCGGGGCCAAGCTTTCGGGCCGCTGGGCTGGCCATGATATTGGCGCGCTTGTGACCCAGATGGGCCCCACGGAAAACTTCGGGGCACAAACCCTTGCCACGGCGCGGGTGAGCCACCCGTTCACCAACGACCTCAAGCTTGGTGCCATCTTCACCATGGGTGATCCCGATGGTAGCAGCGAAAACCTCCTCGGCGGTGTTGATCTGCAATGGGCGCGCCCGTTTGACGGTGGCCAATGGACAGCGGACACGTTTTTCCTGTTGAGCGATACTGACGGCGAAGTTGGCAGTGGTATCGCCTTTGGTGGTTGGTTCCGCTATGTCACCGATCCACTTTTTCTCCGCCTGCGTGTGAAGCATTTGGAAGAGGGATATAACCCCCAGCTTGGCTTCGTGAACCGCCCCAACAGCCGCTACTATGCGCTGAGCGGGCGCAGACGCTGGCGACCAGAGAACAGTTTTTTCCGCAATATTGATCTCTGGCAATGGAACGATTTCTATTTCGATCTCGACAATAATTTGGAAAGCCGGGAAATCGGCGGTTCATTTGAAGGCAGTTTTGTCAGCAGCGACAACTGGGGCATCTTTGTTGCAGACATCTATGAGCGCGTGGATGATCCTTTCACGCTCCCCGGTGGCCCTGTGGTTGCAGCGGACGAATACCGCTTTTTCCGTGTCGGGGGGTGGCTAAGCGGGGCAGATAATCGGGTCATCAGCCCTCACTTTGAGGTGAATTGCTGCGCCTTTTTTGGCGGGGAACGCCTCGGCATCGGTGCCAATTTGCAATGGCGGCCGGGCCCAGTTTTTTCCATGGAATGGAACAACAGCCTCAACATCATTACGATACCCAGCGGTGACACGGACATTTACGTCACTGGCATGGAAGGCACAGTAAGTTTTACGCCGGACATGCAGCTCAAAACCGAAGTGCAGTGGGACAACATCTCCGGCAACTTGAATGTTTTCTCACGTTTCGTGTGGGAGTTTTCGCCGGGGTCTGAACTTTTCATTGGTGTCGGCCACAATGCCGACGTTCCAGCGCGGGACTTTGCCAATGAGTTTTCATCTAACGTCTCTACCGTCACAGTGCGCGTCAGCCGCACATTAAATTACTGACGTTCAACATCGCATCGGGCATAAAAAACGGACGGTGACTGATGCCACCGCCCGTCTTCATATAAAAAAGATATTGAGCTAGGCCGCGTCGCCGCTGCTTGCCCCTTTGCTTGGCTGCACGAGGAAATAGATCATCACAATCAGGAGCACAAGAAGTGCAATGCCCGCGATTCCCATTAGCGCAGCCATTCCAAGTAGAGGCATGACGCCGACCAAAACGGCCAATCCAAAATAGACGTAAGCAAAAATTGCCGGTCTGCCCACATCATTCAGCCTGCGTACTGTGGCGGCAATCATGAGTCCAACGCCTACAAGCTGGCCAATGAATCCACCGACGAGCCCAAGTACGGCCGTCAATACGATGTTCACCAAAATCATTACAAGTACGGCCGCAAGGACGTACCACCAATATTCGGCCCGTCCTGCTTTGCCGTCGAAATCCGACAGTTTGTTAAAGCCGGTTTTGGCCGCCGTCATAAAATCCATGATGCCCTCCTCCTTGCCAAGCGAATCGCTTGCTGCGGGTGATTCTCGCAAATGCCTGCCGTCGCGGCAAATGGCATCGGCAGAGGAAAGCCTCGCCGGTGGGTCCAGGCATCACAAAATACGGAGTTATACAGGGGGATTGGGGGGTAATTCGCGTTTTACATCGTCAATGGCAGCGTGGCAGACTTTAACACCTCCTGGCCAATAAGGACGTCCCATGACCACTCCGCAGAACAAAATCGGCTCAGGCTTCGGCATGCGCTCCACCCCGGCCGAAGTGCTGGAAGGTGTTGATCTTTCAGGTAAATTGGCGATCGTCACCGGCGGCTATTCGGGGCTGGGACTTGAGACCACCAAGGCGCTGGCGCAAGCGGGTGCTCATGTGGTGGTGCCGGCGCGGCGCAAAGCCCACGCAGAAAAGAAACTTGGCCAAATTGATCCGGGCAAAGGCTCCATCGAGGTGGATGAGCTGGACCTGGGAGACTTAGCAAACGTGAAGGCCTTTGCAGGCCGCTTCCTCGCCTCAAAGCGCCCCATTCACATTCTCATCAACAATGCCGCCATCATGGCCTGCGCCGAAACCCGCGTGGGGAAGGGGTGGGAAGCGCAGTTCGCCACAAACCATCTGGGGCACTACGCGCTGGTCAATCATCTTTGGCCGGCGCTGAAGGCAGCGAACGGCGCGCGGGTGGTGGCGTTATCGTCTACCGGGCACAAAATCTCTCCCATGCGCTGGGACGACGTGATGTTTGAAGGCGGCACCTATGAGAAATGGCAGGCTTATGGCCAGGCCAAAACTGCCAATAGCCTCTTTGCTGTGCAGCTGGATAAGTTAGGGCAGGCAGAGGGCGTGCGCGCCTTCGCCGTGCATCCCGGCGGCATCATGACACCGCTGCAGCGTCACTTGCCGAAAGAAGAAATGATCGCCGCGGGCTGGATAGATAAAGACGGCAAGGTGAATGAAATGTTCAAGACACCGGAACAGGGCGCCAGCACATCCATCTTCGCGGCCACATCATCGCAGCTTGATGGCATGGGCGGGGTCTATTGCGAAGATGGCGACATCGCCGATGAGACTGACGTGGATAGTGACTTTGCGCGCTTCATGGGTGTCAACAAACACGCCATTGATGCGGGCGAGGCGGAGAAACTTTGGGCGCTATCGGCGGAGCTCACCGGCGTCAATGCGTTTGGTGATTAGAGAAGAGCCTCACTTACAACCTTTGATAGGTTACTTGGTCTTACTGAGCGTTCTATATTTGTGCTCACTAGATTCGGCGGAATTTAGCGAATTTCATAGCAAAGGTGAGCAAATCGCTTAACATCGTGCTGACTCGAATGGGGACCGCAACTATGACACCAACCGAAGACCTTTTGAAAAGTGTTGGAAAGCGCAGGTTCTCAACTGTGCTGGCCGATCCGCCATGGCGGTTTCAAAACAGCACTGGAAAAATTGCTCCAGAACACAAGCGTCTAAACCGATACAGCACGATGTCATTAGACGATATTAAGAATTTGGGTGTCGAGAAGATTACAGCAGATCCGGCACACTTGTATCTATGGGTTCCCAACGCCCTTTTGCCTGATGGTTTGGCAGTGATGGAGGCATGGGGCTTCAAGTACAAGTCTAATATTGTTTGGCACAAGATCCGGAAGGATGGCGGTTCTGATGGCAGGGGGGTTGGTTTTTATTTTAGGAATGTAACGGAGATGCTGTTGTTTGGCGTGAAAGGTAAGAATGCCAGAACCCTTGCGCCCGGGCGTAGCCAAGTAAATCTTATGGCAACCCGTAAGCGCGAACACAGTCGAAAGCCCGACGAACAGTTCGACATAATAGAGTCATGCTCACCCGGCCCAAGAATAGAGTTGTTTGCACGTGGCGTGAGAAAGAATTGGTTTGTGTGGGGAAATCAAGCCGACTCGGACTACCAGCCAGATTGGAAGACCTACGCGTACAATTCATCTGTGGCGGCGGAATAGCGAACCTTCGATTACTCGATTACAATTGATTTCGGCAATCCAATCAGGATTAATGGACAAGGGTTGCCGACTCCGCGCTTAACGCGATCGTCTAATTTCGTCCAGTGCGTGGTTGCCGCTCCATATTTGTCAGCAACGAATTTGGACACGAAAGCCTCTCTAAAAGTCAACGGATTCCTTTTGTTTTTCATTCGACGACGAATCGCTTCGCGCTGCTTAGATGTTGGTTCGTAGTCAAACGGAATCAAGTCCGCCAAATTGTTGACGTCATTCTTCGCAACAAAGTTGCGGACCAATTCGGACATTCCTTCCTGCAAATCTTCTCCTCGCGTAACGATAATCCCGACACTAATCGCACCCTCTGCATGAAGTCTTTTGAAATTCTCAAGGTCACGGTCAAAGAATGGATCCTTGTTGTTCCATTCGATCTCAAGCGCTAGCGCTCGGCCCTCTGCAAAGAACTTTACATGATCAATTTCGTGAGAGATCGACTCTTTCGTTACGCTGTCGATTCGCTTCTCAATTTGAAAATTGTGCTTTTTCCAACCAACTGACGAAAGGCTGTGGCGCAAACGCTGTGTACCCTTTGCCTCGCCACCGCCACCGCCACCGCCGATCAGCTCAGTAATTGGTATTTCAAACTCGCATAGAGACTCAACAATTTCAGCCCATGCTCCAGGAAAGTCCAATGACATGATTGCTTTGGAGTGAGACAGAAAGGAAATTGAGAACCCCTTCGATTCCAGCCTTTTTGTCAGCTTTTCAAATGAACTCATAAACCCGCTCCCGATCTGGTTGCCGAAACCTAGAGCGAGAGCACATTTAATACAATAATCGCCTTACGCCGCGCGGGGTTGCAGCCATTTCGGCAGGAATGAATAGGCATCGCCTTTGAACTCGTCGTTCAATGATCCACCCGCTTTTTCCAGTTTGGTTTTTAGCGAGCCATCATTAAATGCATCAAACGTTTCTGTGGCGCCGCCAATTAGCTCGCCGCCAACAAAGATCTGCGGAATTGTGGGGGAGCCGATGCGGTCAAGCAGCACCGCGCGAATTTTGCCGCCCATGTCGCCCTCCTGAAACGCCACGCTGTCGAGATCAAGGACGTGGTACTCAATCCCCAGCGTCTTGAACATTTTGCGCACGGACCAACAGAACTCGCACCATTCCAGGGCGAAGAACGCGACGGGGTTTTCCGCCAGGGCTTTGTCCACAATGGCTACGGCCGCAGGATCAAGGGGCGCGTCAGCCGCCGCGGCTGCGGGGGCAGGCGGGGGGGCGGCTTGGTCAAAGCGCGCAAAAGGAGTGGACTTTGAAATCTCCCATTCCGCGTCGTCCATGTCGGCGCTGATTTCCTCAAACAGCGGTGTTGAGAGATAGCGCTCGCCGGTATCGGGCAACATGGCAAGAATGGTGGTGCCTTTGGGGGCGTTTTCTGCAATGCGCAGGGCACCGGCAAGGGTCGCGCCCGATGAGGTTCCGACAAATATGCCTTCCTGGCGCGCCAGTTCCAGCGACAAGCGCATAGCATCTTTACCGCTTATGGGCACAAGCTCGTCGATATACTTCGCCTCTTGCGCGTCATGGGCGATTTTGGGCACGAAATCCGGCGTCCAGCCTTGCACCACATGGGGGCGAAACGCCGGGTGGCTCACACTCGGTGTGCCGTCGTCATGATAGGTCTGCACGAAGTCAGACCCCATGATCTGCGCATTGTCAGGTTCGCAAACGGCGATCTTCACCTCAGGGCGTTTTTCTTTCAGCACCCGCGCGACACCGGCGAGCGTGCCGCCGGTCCCGGCGCCGGTGACCCAGTAATCCAGCTGCTCACCGTCGAAAGCATCAAGAATTTCAACAGCGGTGGTTTTGGAATGATAGTCCGGATTGGCTTCGTTCTCGAACTGTTGCGTCCAGTACCAGCCGTTCTTCGCCGCGAGTTCTTTCACTTTGTCGATCATGCCGGTGCCTTTAAGGGCGGCTGGGGTCAGCACCACTTTCGCGCCGAGAAACCGCATCAGTTTGCGCCGCTCGATGGAGAAACTTTCTGCCATGACGATCACCAGCGGATAGCCCTTGGCAGCGCAAACCATGGCAAGGCCAATGCCCGTATTGCCGGACGTGGCTTCGATCACGGTTTGACCGGGCTTGAGTTTGCCGCTGTGTTCGGCTGCTTCGATCACGCCCACGGCCAAGCGGTCTTTGACCGAGCCCATGGGGTTGAACGCTTCCACCTTGACATAAACATTGACGCCATCGGGCGCGAGCTTGTTCAGTTTGATAATCGGGGTGTTGCCAATGGTCTCAAGCACATTGTTATATTTCTTGCCCATGATGGGATCCTTCAATCAATCAAAGCCTCTCTTCAGCCGAGGAGACAAATGGGGTTGCTGCACGGCAACAAAAGTAGCGGACGGAGTAAGTGTGAGCCCTGTCACAACAAAATGGAAGGGCGGCGTTTGTTGCGGCTAGCCTTTGAGCGCAAGGGTGGCGAATGAGCTGGGCATATAGGCATCAGTGGGGTGGTCCGGCTCATCCCACTTGTCTTCATAAAAGCCGTTGAGGGAAAATCCAGCTTTAATCTGCCCGCCGATCTGGTCGCTTAATGTATGCCCAAACTCCAGCGGTTCCCCATCGGTGATGCGGGCTGACAGCTCCTCTTCGCTCAGCGAATGGGTGTCAGCGTAAGGGGCGGGGTATTTAACGTGCAGCGTCTTTTCCTGTTCCACTTTTTCCCAGTCAAAGATAAAGATTGCCGGGTTCATAAAGCCCGCGAGCAAGCGCCCGCCGGATTTGAGCACGCGGAACGCCTCGCGCCACACCGGCAGCACGTCGGGCACAAACACATTTGAGACCGGGTGAAATATCAAATCGAATGAGGCGTTTTCAAAGCGGGAGAGGTCCGCCATGTCCCCTTGCTCAAGGGTGATGTCGAACCCCTCGCGGGTCGCGACGAGCTGATCCTTGCCCAACATCTCGGGCGAGTTGTCAAAACTTGTGACACGCGCGCCAGCAGCGGCAAGTATGGGCACCTGCTGCCCGCCGCCCGACGCAAGGCCCAGCACGTGCTGACCCTTGAGATCGCCAAACCAATTCCGCGGCACCGGCAAAGTAGGCGTAAGCACCACGGACCAATTGCCTTCGCGCGCGGCCTTGATTTGCGCCGGCGTCACCGGCTGGACCCAGGGGCTTGTGCCGTCCCGGGCGGTCTTGTTCCAGGCTTTGGCGTTGTGGGCGGTGATATCAGTCATGGAGCGTTTATGACGCGCGCGCGGGCAAAAGAAAAGACGGCGCGTCCGAGGGAGGGACTTCCCGAACACGCCGTCTGGTTTGCTGCGCATCTTGATAGGCAAGGCGCAGCGGGCGGCGACCTAGCCCTGCCTATTTGGGACAGGTGTAAAGGGATAGGCCGCCTGACCGAGCACCGTGCTCGGGATCTTTTCGCTGACGCCGTACTCAGTCGGCCAGCCTTTGGCCTCATAGAAGGTGCCGAAAATCCGGTCGATCCAGGGAAAGTGCGCCGCGTAATTTGTGTTATGGGCGCGGGCGTCGTTTGAGTGATGCCAATGGTGGTGACGCACCACAACGAAGAGGTGCTCAAACCAGCCCAGCTCCAGTTTCAGGTTCGCGTGCAGCAGCGTGGCCTGGAATGAGGCAAACACCACGTAGATGTTCACCACGGCGGGGTCGAACCCCAGCACAAACACCGGCACGAGCAAGAACAAGCGGAGCGGCAGGGTTTCCAAAATGTGCAGCCGCGAGCTTGAAAGCCAGTCCAGATGTTCAGAGCTGTGATGCACCGCGTGGATGCGCCACAGGAACGAGGTGCTGTGATAGGTCCGGTGAATGGCGTATTGCGTCAGGTCCACAATCAGCATGATGGCGAAGAACTGCAGCAGCGGATGCATGGTGCTGACCGCCAACGCAACACTGTCGATCTGCATCCAGCTGACGAAGGTATTGAGTACCGTGTTGGTGCCAATGAGAAACGCCCCTAATGCGAGGTGATAGACAAAGAAGTACTTCATATCCAGCACCCACTTGTCGCGCAGGATAGGTTGGTCTTTGCGCACGGGGGCGAGTTTCTCAATGGCCATGAAAACCGCCCCAACGCTCAAGAGCCCGATGACAACCCAATCCACGCCGACAGAAAAGGGGGCCGGAGTAAGCTCGCCCACTTTGGCATCTGCGCCGCCAAGCACTTGCGCGACAGTGATGAGAGCAAGGGCAGAGGCGGCGATCCAGATTTGTTTGCCGCGAGAGATGGCGAAAAGCGCCAGCCCCGCGCCGCCCATCATGCCCCCTTGCAGCATGCCGCGAATAACCGAGAGCCAGGGGCCATAGGCCTCGCGCAATTCGGCGATGGTGAGGTAGTTTGGAAAAACAATGGCCAGGACCGACATCAGGCTCAGCAAAGCGAGCGCAAAAGATGTGTAGGCGCTGCCTTTGCCGCAACCGATTTGCACAGGCCCCGTCGGGAACAATGGTCCGGTGGGGAGCAAGGCCCCCCGCGCGGCGGTTTGGTTTTGAAAATACGAAAGCGTGGTCTTGATCATGTCCCTCTCCAAGGCTATTATGAACAGTGTTCATGAAAATCAAGATAAGGATTTATGAACGCCGTTCAAGTAAAAAATGAACATCGTTCCATAAAAATCATGTTAGGGTCGGAGCCCATGACACAAGCCATTGATAAATCTAATGAAATTGCAAAGGCGCGCGGACGCCCGGCCCTCGGAGACGAGGCCCGAACGGCGCTGATTAATGCCACATCCAGCATTCTGGTGCAGAAGGGCAGCGGCGGCCTGACGGCGCGGGCGGTGGCAAGCCGCGCTGGCGTCGCCGTGGGCACGATCTACAAATATTTTGACGATCTGCCGGAGCTCGTGCGCCACGTGAATGCGGCGACCTATGACGCCATCCATGCGGACCAGAGCAAGATTGTCGCCAACGCAGCGGCGAAGGGCGGCGGGGTTTATGAGCAGCTCATGGCAATGGCGCGCGGCTACATCGCCTTTGTGGAAGCGCACCAACATGAGTGGGCCTCGACGCTGGCGTTCAATGCCCAGCAAGACGCCGCGCCGCAATGGTATCGCGTCAAAGAAGCGTCATTGATGGGAATTGTCGAAGGTGTGCTGCAGCCCTTGCCGAAACTCAAAAGCCGTCAAGAACGGCTGCAGGTGGCCATGGCGCTTTGGGCGAGCGTTCACGGCATTGTCGTCATCACCATGGCGGGCGGATTTCAAGACAGCGGCGCCGACCAAGCCCTGGCGCAAATCGCCATTGTGGTTGAGCCCGTGGTGCGCAGCTTTGAATAGCGCCTGACGAGTTAGTTGATCCGCGTCAAATCATAGCGCCGCTCATCAACCCAATCTGCATCCACGCTGTCACGGGATTGATCCACTATAATGAGATTGTCATCTGACATGGCCTCAAAAATTGTGCGGCTGAGGGCGGTATCGGTGACAAAGCGCTCGCTTGAGAGATAGCGGTCATAACGGTTTTCAATTTGCAGCAGGCTTGCGTCCTCGAAGCTGCGCGGATCGGCGTCGGCTGATATGCGATAGCTGTGCCGCGTGCCTGGTTGATTGTCCAAAAGAAACTCGACCCAGTGCCCCAGCGCATCAGTAAAGGAATACCCGCGCAGGGCGCGATAGCCGGTATCAGTATGATATGTCACCGCCATCAATGCGCAGCCATCGAGAAAGCGCCCGGCGGTTAGCGTTGCGGGCGACGTGCCATTGGCATCAGTAACGCTGCCGGTCCACGACCCTACAAGACCGTCGAGATTTCTGTGCGGCGCATCGGTGCAAAGCTGGCCGTGGGTATAGGTCGGCAAGTTGGGGCCTACTGAAGTGAGGTCGGCAATGGCATCAATCCGAGTGAACGGCACCACGTTCCAGGTGCTCCATGTTGCGCCTTCGTCATCTGAGTTTGATCCATCCCAACGAAAGGTCTGCTCGTGCAGATCAGAAAAGACATAGCGGCGCAGGCCCACCGTGCCATCTTCATTGGGCCGTCCGCGGCGGCTGAATAACTCAACGCGCCCATGATCAAAATATCCGGTGAGTTGATCGGTAAAGGCGATGCCGGAAAAGCCTGGCTGCGGCCAGTGCTGCGCCATCACCCAGCGATTTTCCTCTTCAATGTAATAGCGAATGGAAAAGCCGCGCCCCTCCGGCGTTTCCGGGTCGATCACAAATGGTTCCGCCAGCTCGATCAGCACCTTGCCATCGAGGGCAGGAAATACGCGTTGGCGCGTGGTGCTGCCGTCGCTCACATAATCAAGCTCACCGTCTGCGCGGCCACGCCAATCGGCCTGCCAATGGCCGGTCCAGAAGTCAAAGGCGCGATGTTCGCTCGCGTCATAGGGCGCTTGAATTTCCGTGCCAAGAATATCTGCCCAATCCATAGATGTCTCCTGCGCCAGAAGCGGTGATGATAAAACAATTGCGGATAGTGCGGTGAGTGCGCGCTTCATGTGTCCCTCCAAAAATTGAAGGGCAACTTTACTCAGCAATCCACGCAACGATAGTCACTAATGTGAGAGAAATGTCATTTCTGTACGGATGATTTCCCTAAATGCCCCACTCCACGCCAAGCCGCCCGCTTTTCTCGCCATGGGGCGGAATTGTGATATGGTGCCTGCGGAATCAACCCACCGCGAGCCCCGCCTATGACACAGCATATTAAGACCACTTGCGTGATTTCCGGCGGCGGACCGGCGGGGCTTATGTGCGGCTTTCTGCTCGCGCGGGCAGGGGTCGAAGTGCACGTGTTAGAGAAACACAAGGACTTCCTGCGCGATTTTCGCGGCGACACCATTCATCCCTCAACCTTGGATGTGATTGACGACCTGGGACTGGGGGACGCGTTCGATCAACTGCCCCAAACGAAAGTGTATGAGATTTCAGCTGTGGTGGGCGACACACCGGTCACCCTTGCCGACTTTCGCATGTTGCACCGGAAGCGCGATTACATCGCTTTCATGCCGCAGTGGGATTTTTTGAATTTCCTCAGCGCCCATGCGCGCGGGCTTCCCGGTTTTCATCTACACTTGGAAACCGAAGCGCTTGGGCTCATCGAAGAAGACGGCGTCATCAAAGGCGTGCGCGCCATGGGGCCTTTGGGGGAGATGGAATTCCGCGCCGATCTCACCATCGCCGCCGATGGGCGTTTTAGCACGTTGCGTGATGCTTCGGGGCTTGAGCTCACGGACTTTGGCGCGCCCATGGATGTGTTCTGGTTTCACTTGCCCAAACCAGGTGGCCATGGGGAAGAACCAGCGGGGCGTTTTACCGCCGGGCGCATTTTCATCATGATCGATCGCGGCACCTATTGGCAATGCGGCTATGTCATCCCCAAGGGCATGGCGGCGGACATGCAGGCAAGCGACTTTGAGAAAACGCGCGCGGAACTCAACCGCTTGATCCCGGGTCTTGAAAGCGCCTTTGCCGCCCTGAAAGGGTGGGACGATTTCAAACTGCTCTCGGTGCAAGTGAACCGTTTGGAAAAATGGTGGCGCGAGGGGTTCTTGTGTATTGGCGATGCGGCCCATGCCATGTCTCCCGTTGGCGGCATTGGCATCAATATTGCCATTCAAGATGCGGTGGCAACGGCAAACATGCTTGGTAAGCCGCTCAACGATAGAACGCTGGGGGGCGAGCACCTGGCCGCATTACAAAAGCGCCGCCTTGGCCCGGCAAAGTTGACGCAAAGCGCGCAGGTTCTGATTCAGAAACGCATTATCTCCGCCGTGCTTGCAGAGGATGAAAACTTCTCCGCGCCATTTGCCCTCAAGCTGCTCAACTGGCTGCCGTTCCTGCGCCGCTTCCCCGCCCGCGCCGTGGGGCTGGGGGTGAAGCCAGAGCGTGTGGCTTGCGACGCGCAAAAATCCGCTTGAAAGGTGGGGTTGTGACCCTATCTCTTCTATTAGGGGCTGGTATGGAGGAGCAAATGGGTACCAAACACGTCAATGACGGTAAGGGTAGCAGTTTCCAACGTTCACGTGGACGCAGCGATGGATCTAAACCTAGCCGCAATAGCGATGGCCGTGAACGTAACGCTGGCCATAAGGGTGCTGAAGAGCATTCGCGTAACCCCAAGGGTAATCGGGGCTGAATAAAAGCCCATTGGCCTTGCCTAGGTGAGCCTCTGGCGGGGCCTTACCCTCAATTCAAAAATTCTTCAAACGTAAGTCGGATGCCCACCATGGCCGTGCGCGGCAGGCCGGGGCGGAGGCCCGCGGGCCGTCGCGATGCCACATAGGTTTCGTCAAACAGATTATCCACGCGGGCGTAAATCTCCGCGCCGGGCACAAGCGTCCACCCGGCGGTAAGATCGGTGACCCAGCGCGCTTCAATTTGTTCGCTCAAGGGGATCGTGCCTTGTCCGGCGGTGGCGCGCGTTTCACTGACATAGTTGCCGATCACGCCCACACGCCAGATGTCTGAGCGCAGCCCGGCGTTAAGGGTCAATTGATGCTCCGGTACATAAGGAAGCTCATCGCCGCTTGTCACCGTGCCCCACGGGCCAAAGCCGGACTTGAAGCTTGAGTCAAACTGCGCCTCGGTGAAGGTGTAGCTCACACCGATGGGGGCGGTCACGCCGGGCCAGAGCGTCGGCAGTTCCGCATTGGCGAGGGCTTCCAAACCCACGACCCGCACTTCGCCGCCGCTAAATTGATCGCCGATGGTGCAGTTCCCGCCGGTGGACCCGGTGCAGGTGCCCACAAGATTGTCATAGTCCGTGAAGAATCCAATGGCCTCGGCATAGACGAAATCGCCAAACCAGCGCGCGCCCATTTCCCAGTTGGTTGAGTCCTCGGCACCCGCGCTGCTGCCCGGCGCGGGCGGGGTAAAGCCGCGATGCACGCCAGCCAATAAGGTCAACCGATCCGTGGCATCATAAGTTGCGCCCACGCCGGGGATAAACACATCCACATCGTTGCGGCTGACGGTGAGGTTGACGCCGGTGCGGTTTGGATCAGCGGTGCCATAATTGTGCCGCGTCAGCTCAATCAATTCCACACGCACGCCCGGCGTTACCGTGAGCGCGCCAAACGTCATTTCATCGCGCAGGAAGAAGGCCCAGGCATTGGCGCTGTCGATACGGTTGCTGTCGGTGCCCGGCGTGCCGGGGGTGGTGAGCACCATGGTGCCATTGTCCATGCGATAGCCATCAACCCACTGGAAACGATCCATTTCATCTTCGTGGTAGCGCACGGAAGCATCTATGAAGTGATCAGCAAACGGCCCAGTGAAGTTCAATTGCGCGGTGGTCTGCAAACCTTCCACCCAATAAGAGCGGTTGTTGGCTTTAACGCGCAAGGCGTTATCTGCGGAAACAAATCCATCGGCCCCGCGAAGAATTTCCATGGCACCATCAAACATCACAGGGTCGCTGAGAATAGACGAGATGCTGGTGGACCCTTCTGATGGGTCCACAACGCGGTCGAGCTTGTACCAATTGCGCTGAAATTCCGTGCGATAGGCCGTGCTAATGAAGCGCAGCGAGTCACTAAGGTTGATGGTGTGTGTGAGTTGCACAAGGCCATGCTCGTTTTCCATCGAGTCCACCTGGCTACCGCGGTAGCGCATGAACGGGGTGGCATCAAAGTCGGCTTGGGTGAGGCCCAAGTAAGTTTCGTTTGAATCTTCCTCTGAGGCCTGGCCTTTAAACTCGAAGGTTTGCGCAAAGCCAAACAGATTATCCATCTCGATGCGGAAACGACCGACATAGTCTTCGATTTCAAACCCCGTGTCGGCACCATCAAGATCCTTGAAGCCATCAGATTGGTCGATGAAACTTTCAAGCAAGCCGCCCACACGGACGTCTGGCCCGCGCTCAACCATGCCGCCAATATAGTTATGGCTCTGAAACCGGCCATCTTCGCCAAACATGGTGTCGCTATAAGCGGCAAACTCATCAGGCACCGGGGTTGAGAACATATGGATCGCACCGCCGGTGGTCATGGGGCCATACACAATGGCCGCAACACCTTTGGTCACTTCGATGCCAGACATGCGTCCGGCGCGCGGGAAGTAATACGCGCTTGGTGCCGCATAAGGGGCAGGGGCGATGGGTACGCCATCTTCCATCAGGGCGATGTTGGCGGACCGATCAAGGCCGGATCCGCGCAGGCCAATGTTGGGGCGCAGGCCAAAGCCGTCTTCTTCCTGCAGGTAAACGCCCGGCACAGCGCGCAGGATGCGGTCAATATCGGCGTAGTTGGTTTCCTCTAAATCTTCTGTATCGAGGAGGTGTGCTGAGCCGCCAGTGCCGCCAGCGTCGCCGGAGGTGGCGGTGATGACAAAAGTCTCTTCCGCCATTTCGCCGTCTGGCTCAGCGGCCTGGGCAACACTCAAGACAAAAGCAAGGGCGACGCCCCAGCGAGACGCGACTGAAAATATAGACATGACCTTCCCCGAAACTGCCAACTTTAAGCGCCTGAAACACGCCCTTTGGAGCAGTCTTAGCGCGCAGAGTTGCGAATGTAAATGATAATCATTCGCAACAGTTGCGGCATTTTGACAGAGCCCTAAGCCTTTGAAAACATGCACTTTTGGCCCCGGCCACCAGATTCAGCGGTCAAAAGCTGTGGAAGATCGCCATGCTAACACTGGTGCGGATTTACCCAGTGCCTGGCGCGCCGAACACCGCCGCCGGGTCAGAGGCAAGGCCGTATTCCACGTGATCTTTGAGCCGCGCGGTCATCTCCTCGGCATCCCCTGCCAGAGCCTCCGGCGCGATGGGTGCGCCAAACGTCATGCGGAAGGGGTAGTTGGTTTTGTTGAGCAGCTCATTGAACAACGTTATGTCGCGCAGCTCGTCATTGGCGAGATAGAAGACATAATAGAGCCAGGAATTTCGTGCGCTCATGTGCAGCGGTACGATAGGCGCCTTATTGCGGCGCGCTATGTTGATCACGGTGGACATCCAATTATGTTCGCGCAGGCCGCCGAATGTGGGCTTTGCGAGTTTGCCGGACGGGAACATCACCAGCGCATTTTCATCGCGGAAGGCCCGCACCATGCGCTTGACCATTTCGCGAGTCTTTGCAGCAGAGCGCTCATCCTCGACCCATTCAATGGGAATGATGATGTCATCCAGGCCGGGGTTGATGCGCAGGGCGTCGCGATTGGCGAAAAAACACATATCGGGGCGGATATTTTTCAGCGCGTCATAGACGGCAACGCCGTCGGCAATGCCTGTAGGATGATTGGACACCAATAAAAACCGCCCCTCGCGCGGGATATTGCTTTCACCTGTCAGTTGAAGGCGAAGGTCCAATAGCTGGCTCAGATGTTCAAACGTGCCGCGCCCTGTCATCTCTGCAACCGCATCAGCCATTTGCACGGCGCTGCGATATTTTAGGAGCGGATAAAGCGCCTGTCTGGCGAGGGGCCACACTAAAGGTAGCTGTGAAAGCCGCTCCGCACGCTCTTCGATCATGACATCGACGATGTGCCGATCATTGATCTCAGCGCGGCTCTCAACAGCGTGCCCGCGTGCGAGATTAGATGGCTCTTTTTCCATGGCCAGTAAAAGACGCCAACGTGACGCGTCGGATCAAGCAAAAACTGCAATTGGGCCGGGCAGCGATCAACGGCTGCCTTGACGGGCCCAATTCATTGCGCGTTGATAGCGCCCTGAATTTGCGCGGGAGACTCTCATGTCAGCTTATTTCATCCTACATGCCAGGGTTCATGATGCGGCGAAGATGGGCGAGTACGTGCCCAAAGCGGTTGAAAGCCTGGCACCCTATGATCCTGAGGTTTTGGCCATCGATGACGAGTCTGAGGTGGTTGAGGGAAGCTCCGATCAGCCCCGGACCGTGGTCATCAAATTCAAGTCAAAGGAAGACGCCATGGCGTGGTACACCTCCGATGCCTACAAAGACGCCTTGGCTTTGCGCCTCGATGCCTCTGAAGGGGTGGCGTTTCTGGTTAATGGATTGGGCGACTAATCGCGCCTCGGCCGGTGGGACGGCGGGTAAAAGTACGAGGGTTCCCCTCCGGCAAACCTGACAGAGTTCGCTGAACTGGCGGAAATCGGCGGATTTCCAACAATTCCTGGTCCATATGTCGCGATGCAATATTTGCTAGGGGCATCGCAATATTTGTGCGCCTGTGCTATAAATCCAACCACACCCATAAATTGGCCCTGCAAAGGGCCCATAGACTTGACTGCCGAAGGAGCCCTCACTTGCGCGATATTTCAGAAGACGGCATTGCCCGGGCCGAAGCTCGCCTTCAGGCCGCGCGGCAAGCAGAAAAACGCCGTGCCGACACCCTTGCCGAATATGCCGCCGTTGGCGATCAACGCCGGGCAAAATCATCAGAGCTGCGTACGCTTCGCATCTTGAAGGAAGCGCGTGATCGGGCGGCGGCAAAAGCAGAAGCAGCTGCCGCAGAAAATAATACGGCACCCCCTAAAGCGAAGCGCACACGTAAATCTGCTTAGCGGACCTAAGTCTTACCTTGCCATCAATTTTGGTATCAGCGCGCTAATGGTGCCCCATTGGCTCGACCAAAACCCATTGTGTTTTGGCAGCGCGTCATCCACATCAGCCGTGCGACTACCATAAAATATGTGCATGGTTGAGGGCAGGATCTGGCTCTCGGCGGGATACATGTGTTTTGGCACGAAGGCGAGCCTAAACCCTGGGGCAACGGCCAAGAACCCGGCGACCGGTTGGCGACAGGATTTGCACAGGCCGCGATCCAATGCCGGCGGTGCTTTGTGCCGACCGAATGCCACAAGGTTTTCATCTTCGATTTCCACACCGCTCGCCCGCACGACCGTCACATCGGCATAGGGATTGCCGTACACCGTTTGGCAAATGGTGCAATGGCACATAAAGCGGAGCATTGGCGGGCGCGTTACACGCAGCCGTACCGACCCACAAGAGCAGGCGCAATTATGGGGGCGATGTTCATCACTCATTTGATGTTCCGATCTGCTATGCGAGGCCCAGCTCATTCATCTTGGATTGAAATATCTCCGCCTCTTCCAAAATCCAGGTCTCAAAAGTTTGTTGCAAGTTCGACTTATGATGGCCCTTGGCGCACACCAACCTATATTCAAAACTCGCTTTGGTCACAAAATTGGATCCGAAAGGTGCGATCAATCGACCATCCATCAATGCGATATGGGCCTCAGTAAACCCTGATAGAATAAGACCGTTGCCGGAAAGGGCCGCTTGCAGACCAAAACTCATTTCGGTGTATCGCAGGCCCCGCTTGAATTCTACATTCGCGACACCGAACTTTTTGCCCCACGCCTGCCAATCAACCCAATCTGGATCGACCGTCCATTCGTACATGTGAAGAATGGGGACGTTCTTTAAATCCGGCTTGCCATCACGCAAACCATGTTCTTTCGCAAAGGCAGGCGTGCACACGGGCAAAACGTATTCGTGAAACAAAAAGGTGTCGTCATGATCAGCAGGTGGAGCGGGTCCAAACCGTATGGCAAGATCAAAGTCGTCGGTATAAAGATTAACAAAACGATCCATTGTATCAATGCGGAAATCGCCTGAAATTCCCAAGGCATAAAAATTTGAAAGTCGCGGGCAGAGCCACTTCTCAGCTGTGGTTTGCGACATGGATATGGCCAGGCGATTTTTAGGCCGCTGGGACTTTAATCCGGCAAGGGCCTCGCTGATGGTGAGGAACCCTGATGTCAGCCGATCGCCAATTTGATTTGCGCGCTCTGTTGGCTGCACCCCTTGGGGCGTGCGCAGAAAAAGTTTCTGCCCGACATAATCTTCGAGCTTGCTCACTTGTTGGCCCACCGCAGCAGCGGTGACCCCAAGCTCAGCCGCCGCCGAGCGGAAATTTCCTGTGCGCAACGTGGCTTCCAGCGCCCGCAGCGCGGTGAGATGAGATGTCTTCATCCCACTGGTATAAAGAATATCTATCCATATGTGTAGATAAAATCACTCAATGACCATCGGGAATTGTGCAATACAGCCATTAGTGAATGGCCACGGTAGGCCTTCGACGAAGCATATACAGAAAGTCTTTATATAACAGCAAGGCAAACCATCATGAAACGCTATGTCATCGAACGGGATATCCCTGCCATCGGTAAGGCCAGTGCAGGCGATCTGGAAGGTGCGGCGACCACATCCAACGCCGCCATCGCCAAGGTGGGCGGGGTGAAGTGGGAGCTCTCTTACGTGACCGGCGACAAGACCTTCTGCATTTACCTGGCGGACGATGAAGCCGCGATCCGCCGCCATGCAGAAGAAAGTGGCTTTCCGGCGAACGTCATCACCGAGGTCACCAATATCATCAGCCCTGAAACCGTCAATGGCGTTTTGTTCGGCGACCCCAAGGCGGCGACCGCGTGAGTGCTTTTGCGCGATGAAGCCGTGGACACTATCTGGATAGGAGTGAGGATATGCAAAAATATCTGATCATCCTTGCAGCCGCGTTTGGGCTCCTTGCCGGTTCGGCACTGGCCGTTCCAGCTGACTCTAGTGAGGACGAAGACAAGAACGACGGCGGAACCTACAATTGCACAGTGATGCCAGATGGCGACAGAGTTTGTGCCTGCCATGACATTATCAGCTGCAACAGAATGGATGATGACGGGGTATGCAAAATAACGGCTTGGGGCGAAACACTCTACGACGACACCAACTGTGAAGTGGATGGAAACACCGGCGAAGGTAGCTGTCTTTGTACTTGGCAGCAGATGGAAGCGCCCGGCACCAGTGAGCGCCCAGATCAGGAAAACCCGAGCACCGAGAACGCTCCGACGGACGATGTTTCATCGACGGATACGCCAGCAATTTTTGCCGCGCCAACGGACCTAAGTATTAGCAATGCCGGCGGTAACACCCTGAGGTTCACCTGGCAGGACAATTCAAACAATGAACGCGGCTTTGTCATTGAGCGCCTACTCCCCATGACCTCCGCCTGGGCAACCATTGCCACCGTGGATGGAGCAGGCAGCGACATGGGCCAACGTTCCCACACAATCATCATAGAAGGTGCTCGCATTTCATTTTGTTATCGGGTGAGAGCAACGCGCGGCAGCATTACAACGGCCCCGACTGAACGCGCCTGCGCTGGTTTGGACTAGGTGCCCAGGTGGTTTGCTGGGCAGAGACGTTAACGCGGAGTTCTCGGAGATAGATGATGAATAGAGTACTTATCACTCTCGCTGTATTCCTGGTGATGAGCATTGGGGAAAATTTTGCCGCCGCAGTTCCAGCCGATGACGATGAAGGGCCGCCAGACTTCATATTCACTTGCGAATTGACCGACGATGGTGCGGAGGCGCACGTGCGTTGCACATGCTCCGGTACTGACCAGTGTGATCAAATGGCAGAATCAGGCGTCTGTGATCGACTGGTGGAGGGCCGGGATGGCTCTATGCATACCGTGAACGATACTGACTGCCCAAAAGAGTACCGGGATAACGGCGAACTTGTGTGCCATTGCACGTCATTGTCTGACACAAGTGGGGTCTCCACGCGCCCCGATAGCCATGATCCGAGCACTGAAAACGCGCCAAGGGACGATGTTTCATCGACGGGTACGCCAGCAATTTTTGCCGCGCCAACTCGGTTGAGGGTTAGGCCTGCGGGGGGAAATCGCCTGGCATTCGTGTGGCAGGACAATTCAAACAATGAGCGCGCCTTCGTTATCGAGCGCCTGCTCCCCATGACATCGGCTTGGACAACAATCGCGACGGTGAGCGGCCCGGGGGGCGATATGGGGCGGCGTACGCATTTAGCTGAAATCCAAGGGGCCCGCGTTTCGTTTTGTTATCGGGTGCGAGCTACCCGCGGTACCATCACAACCGCCCCGACCGAAACCGTCTGCTCAGGTCTGGACTAGTTGACGGTGTGTTGATCGAGAATTCGCATCGTCTAATCACGCCGGTGCAATAACGCTTGGGCTTAGATCCAGCGCCGCACTCTTGCGCGGTAGTCCGCATAGGCCTGACCGAAAACCTCGGACAGCGCCTCTTCTTCGGGCTTGATCTGCAGCATGGTCATAGACCAGACGAATAATATCAGCATTGCGATATTGAGCGCGCTGCCGAGCCAAATGGCGAAGGCGGTGAGCACAATCAGCATGCCCAAATACATCGGGTTGCGACTGCGGTTAAAAATACCTTTGCTGACAAGCTCTGAAGCGGCCGCAGGGGTATGCGGATTAATCGTCGTGCCAGCTTTTTGGAAATCTCTTATGGCAAGGCCCACAACAGCAACGCCAACAAGGGCAACAAAAATGGCAATGACGTTTGTTCCTGGAATCAGGACATGCCCGATAGCAAGTTGGCTGCTGATGAGCCACATAATAGCGGCAAATGTCAGGGTAATAATCGGCGGTGGAATTTTGGTTTTCATGAGAGCGGGCCTTTAATTCGTAATGAAGAGAGGGATTCGCAATGAAGAGGTGAACGCCAACAACCGTGATCACGTTCTAGGTGGGGTGCGCCGGTGTTTGTTCAATAGCGCGCGATCTGGAAATCTCTTATGCGGGGCAGAGGGGCGTTACTCAGGCCGCCCCTTTTTGCGCGTGAGGCAAAGCACCATCGTGCCAGCGCGCGGTGCCCCTAATGTTCTGTGCGGTAGCCAAAACGGCTCAAGCCCGAGGCCTTAAAGGGTTTCCATTCCCCTTCCGCCTGTGCCAGGCGGTCCGCGACCACACGAATGGCAAGAGGATTCACGCCGATACCGATGTGGCTCGCCGGGATCTGCACATTTTCGTATTGACCAGTTTCACCGTGCTGTACCGACATGCGCCACGGCACAATGCCATCGGTCTTGGTGAAGAGCGAGGTAAAGGGAACCGGCGGCGCCACATGGAGTTGGCTGATAATATCAGGGCTTACAGTTTCTGGGTCCCCGTTCACCCGTGCATAAAGCGCCCGCGCATTGGTGGCGTGCAGGTCGCCGGTAAAGGGCGTGCCCAGGCTGATGACCAGGCGCACCATATCTGGATGACGCTTGGCCAGTTCGCGGGCAAAGATCCCTCCCAAGCTCCAGCCGATGATCGAGACCGGGCGATTTTGTTCGGCATAGGCTTTGTACAGCAGATCATCCAGGCCTTGTTCGCGCTCATCGTCATAGTGAAGATTGCGCCCCATGTCCCAGCCGCTGGCTTCGTAGCCAAGGGTGGTTAGAACTTTGCGGATGGGCCCCGTTGAGAGATCGCTTGCCAAAAATCCCGGCAGCACAATGACCGAATGTCCATCGCCTTTTGGAAGACGGTTGAGAAAGAACCGAGACAAATAGTGGGACCACATCTCAATGGGGGCAACGCTTGCCTCCAGCAACGCCAAGTGTAACCCAGGCCGCTGTATCGTTTCGTTCGCCATCATTCGACTATCCTAATCCCCTACTAGACACTCTAACTTGCTGAGCCAAATGTTTGGCGACTCTGAACCCTACGCTACGAGTCTTGCTTTGGTGAACGTTTGGTTGCGGGCGTCGCGCTTCGTTTTGCCGCCGGTCTGGCCTTGCCATTGCTCTTAGCCGCGGTTTTGCGTTTGGCGGCGGTTTTGCGTTTTGTTGTTGTTTTCGCCGTTGGTGCGGCGCGCGCCAGCAGGTCGACATATTCCTGATATGAGGCGTTTAGGCATTCTGCATAGAACTCAGGATCAGGAAGCGCTTCCCGGCAGGCGGTGAAAGTCACATTGATCTCATCGCGATAGCTATGCAGCACATGGCCAAGGCCCACGCCGTCGAAAAGACACAAGAGCCCAAACATCTTTTTGAGCTCAGCCCCTGTTGAATAAATCGGGATGGGCGGGCCCGGAACGTTGGTGACCACTGTGTTGAAGAACGGCTTCACCGCATTGGCGACCCCCAGTTGGCTGTAGAGCCGCGCAGCGAGGCCAGTATAGAGCGACGGCATGGCCTTGCTCATTTCCGTCATTTGCCGCGCGCCAAGGGCGCTGGTCATGGATTTGGATTTGACGGTTTCATTGTGCACAGCTTCAAGCCGCTCAAGGGGGTCTTCAATATGGCTGCCGAGCATAACGAACATGGCTGACACCTGATTGCCCATCGCGCCCTTTTCGCTTTCATCGCGAACCGAGATCGGGGCCATCCCGGTCAAAGACGTCTTCGGCAATTCGTCTTTTGCTTCCAGGTATTTGCGCAAAGCGCCGCCGACAATGGCCAGCATCACATCATTGACTTTGGGGCCATCGATGAGCTTGCGAATTTCTTTGATACTGGCGAGTTCAAATTGAGCGCAATCCACCACCCGATGCGGCGATACTTTTTTGTTAAAGCGCGTCCGAGGGGTTTCAATGACGGACTTGAAATCGAAGTCTTGCTTGAGAAAGCCTTTGGCGGCACGCACAAAGCCTGGCGCTGAGCGCCCAAGAACCTGCACTTGGCGCAAGGGGTTCAGGAGCCCGCGGAAATACCCGCGCGCGAACATGGACGCCTGATTTGGTTTGCGATCAGCGCGGAAGGTATCGGGCTCTGCTGGCGGCTCTACCGAGGGCTCCAGCGTGTGGGTCGCATTAAGGATGTCGATTCCGGAAAGGCCATCAATGGCCGCATGGTGCACCTTTGTAATAAGCGCATAGGAGCCCTTAGGAACCCCGTCCACATTGTCGAGGCCTTCAACAACGGTGAATTCCCACGGCGGGCGAGAGAGATCGAGGGGGCGCGCAAAAATTCGCGCCGATTGGATCCACAACTGACGCCAATCGCCGGGCTTTGGCAGGGCCACATGGCGGATGTGAAATTCCAGATCAAATTCGGGATCATTGTACCAATAAGGAAAGTCCAGATTAAACGGCACTTTCATCATGGATTGGCGCATGGTTTTGGAAAGCTTCAACCGGCTGCCGACAAATTCGAGAATATCTTTAAAGCGCACAAACCCGCCCGGCGCGGTGGCAGGGTCATAGATCAACAGACTACCTATGTGCATCGGCGTGTTTTTTTGCTCCAGCGCGACGAAGGTCGCGTCTAAGCCTTGCATCTGTTCCATAACAGCCTCTTCCGGCGGCGCAGTTGGTTTCTGCGCGAGTTAATTATTCGTCGGCCCCACCGGCCGGCAATCTACGCCTACGCAGCCATGGTCTCGCTGGAAAAACGATCATCCTCGGCCAAAAATAGTTCCATGGTAGCCATGGTTTCATCAATGCGGGAGATCGCAAACAGGTGCCCGCCGTCTTTCACAATATGGAGCCGGGAATGGGGAATGAGTGAGTTGAGAAAATGGCCATTGGCAACAGGCACAATGCGGTCCCGGTCGCCCATCATAATCAGAGTTTTTTGCGGCAAGAGCGGTAGGAACGGTACGCTGGTCCAACCCATCATGGCGATCATTTGATAGAAATAGCCGCGCAAGGTGGGCGCGCGTAGAGCGTTGGCGAAATCGCCGGTGCCATCTGACTCCTCCCCATAAAGCGTCTTGAAATTCTGCATCATGTATTCGCTATCCATATAGCGACGAGGTGATGCCATTTTCGCCAACGCGCTGGGGTGCCCGGGCATCATAATCATGCCCGCCGATGTGGCCGCCAACACAAGCTTGCCCACGCGCTTGCGATACTGAAAGGCAAATTGCTGCGCCATGGCGCCGCCCCAGGAAACCCCC
>JAJFIK010000001.1 GCA_021775005.1 Rhodospirillales bacterium | reverse complement strand
CAGAAATGGCAGGTTGCCCTTGCTCACCCCCATGTCAGAAGTTGCCGGGCGCATGTCTGCGCAAGTGGGCGCGCATTGGCTGGAAAAGGAAAACGGCGGCTCCGGCGTATTGCTCGGCGGGTTGCCTGGCGTGAACCGCGGCAAAGTTGTTGTACTTGGCGGCGGCGTTGCGGGAACCAACGCCGCACAAATCGCCGTAGGGATGGGCGCGGATGTTGTCGTCATTGAACGCTCGATCCCGCGCATGCGTCAGCTGGAAGACGAGTTTGATAGCCGTGTTCGCACGGTTTATTCCACCCAAGCGGCCATTGAAGAGTTTGTGGAAGACGCCGACTTGGTTATCGGCGCGGTGCTTATTCCCGGCGCGGCGGCGCCCAAGCTCATCACCCGCAATATGGTCGGTAATATGCGGCGCGGCTCAGTGATGGTGGATATCGCCATCGACCAAGGGGGCTGTTTTGAGACCTCCAAGCCCACCAGCCACGCCGACCCGGTCTATCTGGTGGACGATGTGATCCACTATTGCGTCACCAATATGCCGGGGGCGGTGTCGCGCACCTCGGCCCAAGGGCTCAATAATGCGACCATTCCCTTTGTCCTGGCGCTGGCCGCAAAGGGGTCGACCAAAGCCATGGCCGACGACCCGTACTTGGCCCAAGGGCTGAATGTGCACGAAGGCAAGATCACCCATGAAGCGGTGGCGCATGATTTGGGCTACGACTTCTCGCCGGTGAGCTTTGGCGCGGCGGCTTGATTAGAGCGCTATTTATTCTGACCTGCATCGGGCTCGCTTCGTGCGGGCCCGATTCAGTTTCGCTGCCAGTTCAGCCGTTTGAAGTCACCGTGGCTGAGTACGCTGAATTTACAGATGCAACCGGATACACCGCGCCTGGCCCCTGTTGGTCATGGAATGATACCGGCTGGGCATGGCATGAAGAGGCAAGCTGGCGCGACCCGCTTTTTGAGCAAGAAGGCAATCACCCTGTTGCCTGCGTGAGCTGGAACGACGCCCAAGCTTATCTCGTTTGGCGTAGCGCAGAGACCGGTGACACCTTTCGCCTGCCCACCGAAGTTGAGTGGGAGGTGGCGGCGCGTGCGGGAAGCACTGGCGAGACCTATTGGGTCGGCTACCGCGAAGACGCTTGCATCTATGCCAATATCAACGACCTCTCGGGCAAGAATTTTGTCAACAAAGTGGGGGAACCCTGCAACGACGGCTACATCTTCACATCTCCCGTGGGCACGTATGCGCCCAACGCGTTTGGTCTCTATGACGTCCAAGGCAATGTCTGGGAGTGGACCAGCACCTGCTATGACGAGGATTGCACCGCATACGTCCTGCGCGGCGGCGCATGGCTGGAAACCCCTGGGCCTATCAGCATCGATGTGCGCGAGTGGCGCAGTGCCGGTGAGCGCTTTTCCTTCGCCGGATTTCGTGTGGTGCGCGAGGCGGACTAATACACCACTACAGCGCGGATCGATTTGCCTTCATGGCCGAGGAGGCGGGAAACGCGCTTTCTGGATCATCCCTTCAAAGGGTGAAGGCGTCTGTACTGCACGGTCTCAATACTCAAGGGTTTGCCAGCCTCAAAGGCCACAGGGGCGCAGGTATCCATAAGGGGGCGACCCCCTTTGTTTGGGCCATGATAAAATCGACCCCGCTGCGGCAGTAGGCCGGGTTTTGTTTTTGCCGCCGCTGTGGCAGGACATGCAGGTCCCATCCTCAACCGGTCCAAGGCCCATGTCAGACAAGAATTGTATCATTATTGGCGCCAGCCACGCCGGCGCGCAGGCCGCCACCAGTCTTGTGCAAGACGGCTGGGATGGCGGCATTGTCCTCATTGGCGATGAGCGGGTCGCGCCTTATCAGCGCCCGCCCCTTTCCAAGGCGTTCCTTGATGGCCGCATGGATGAGGAGCAACTGCTAATCCGCCCGGCGGAATCCTACACCGAGCACGGCATCGACATTCGTCTTGGCACCCGTGTTTTGAGGATCGATCGCGCGGCAAAGACCGTCACCACCGACCAGGGCGATACGCTGCCCTATACAAAGCTTATCCTGTGCACCGGCGCCGACGTGCGCCGCATCCCCATTCCTGGCGCGGACCTCTCTGGCGTCCATTATCTGCGCACGATGGAAGATGTTGAGGCCATCAAGGCGGCCGTGGGCAGCGCCAAAACTGCGGCCATCGTAGGGGGCGGATATATCGGGCTGGAGGCTGCCGCATCGCTCACCAAACTCGGACTCAAAGTGACTGTACTGGAAGCAATGGACCGCGTATTGCAACGAGTGACGGCGCCTGAGGTTTCGGAGTTCTACACGCGCATCCACAGCGAAGAAGGTGTCACAGTGCGCTGCGGCACCGGTGTGAAAGGTTTTGTTGGCGACGACCAGTTCGCGGCAGTAGATTTGGGCGGAGAGCAGATCAAGGCCGACATGGTGATCGTCGGTATTGGCGTCATTCCCAATGTGGGCCTTGCAGAAGATGCCGCGTTAGAGGTGGACAACGGCATCACCGTGGATGATCACGGCCAAACATCGGACCCTGACATTTTTGCGGTAGGCGACTGCGCCAATCACCCTAGCGCGCTTTACGGACGACGTTTGCGGCTTGAATCCGTTCAAAATGCCGCTGACCAAGCCAAAATCGCAGCGGCCAATATTGTCGGCAAAGATCGTGTTTACGATGCTGTTCCGTGGTTCTGGTCTGATCAATTTGATTTGGGACTCAAGATCGCCGGCGTCAGCGACGGTTATGATGACGTGATTGTTCGCGGCGACCCCCGAGCGACCCGCAGCTTTGTTATCTGGTACCTCAAAGCGGGGAAATTAATTGCCGCGGACTGCATTAACCGGCCCAAAGAATTTATGGTGGCGCGGCAAGTGCTCGGCGGCATGAAAACTCTGAATCTTCCTAAGCTTGGCGATGACAGTGTTGACGCCAAAGACCTCATGCAACCGCTTTAAGGAACGCCGCCTATGAAACTTGCGACATTTAGCCATGAGCACTCGACCGGCATTGGCGTGTTGGATGGTGAGGCCATTATTGACCTGGCAGCCGTTATGCCGAAGGCACCTCCCAACATGATTGCCTTATTACGGGCAGGCGAAAAGGGCCATGAAGCTGTGCGCCAGGCCGCCAAATCCGCCACCACGAGAATTGCCCTGACTGACGTAACCCTGCACGCGCCTATTCTGCGCCCAGGCAAAATTATGGCCATTGGCCTTAATTACGGTGAACACATTGCTGAAACCGGACGCGAGCCGCCGAAGCATCAAATATGGTTCAACAAGCAGACCAGCGCCATTAACGATCCCTTTGGCCCCGTGAATATGCCTGCCGTTTCCTCAGCCCTCGACTACGAGGCGGAGCTTTGCTTCGTCATCGGCAAAACCTGCAAGCATGTTCCCAAGGAGCGCGCCCATGAAGTGATCGGGGGGTTTTTCTGCGGCAACGATTTCTCCGTTCGCGATTGGCAGGCCCACACCCCAACTATGGTCATGGGCAAGTCCTTCGACACCCATGCTCCCATTGGGCCCTGGCTGGTCACACCGGATGAAATTGGTGACCCCCATGGGCTTGATATCAAATGCTGGGTAAATGACGAGTTGCGCCAAGATTCAAACACCAGCCATATGATTTTTGATTGCTATGATCAGATCGCTTATTTGAGCCAGGCGTTCACTTTAAACGTCGGCGATGTGATCTTCACTGGCACGCCCGAGGGTGTCGGTGTCGCCAAATCCCCTCCAGCTTTTTTGAAAGTTGGTGATCGAGTGCGAACTGAGATCCAGAGCATCGGCTCCATGGAACAAATTGTTGTTTCGGAAAACGCCAAAACCCGTATCGGTTAAGGCCTTCCGTTCATAAGTTAGGGAACCAAATTCGCAGCATAGTTAACAAGGCCTGCTCGTGCTGGCACCGCGCCCATGACGGTTTGTGTCCCACTTTGCATCATATGAGGATCAGCGCACGCCGCGCGCGGCGCGCGACCACGCCTGTCATTTCGCCCAGATGCCTTTAAAATACTACACCTGAGCATTCATTCGCAACGCTTGATGCAATCAGCAAAGCAGCGCAGAGCATATTGCGCGTAAAGGATTTGTTGAGACTTCCCCAACCCGCTCTGCGTGCGTTTGATCGTCCGTTAACGGATCATTAGGCATGGACCGTTTGCTGGAAACCGTTTTGGAACGACCCGTATGTTCAAATGCACCATAAATTAGAGGATCCCGCCAGCGTTGGCGGCGGTCCTCGGGGGATGTTGGCGAGCAATCCATTTTGCGCCGGAGCAAAGACAGTTGGGCGGGAGTATGATGGCGTTTCTGAGCAAAAGGCTCAGCTTCTTGATGGCGGTCCTCCGCGGCGAACGGTTTGATGCGAAAGAAATCGACCCGCTCTTGCTGCGATTCCGAGACCCGCTCACCGAAAGCGCGTTTGGGGAAGTTCACTTCCGCGAACACGCGCTATCGACGCTTATCTATACCTTCCTTGGTCTTGCGGTTTATCTGACATTTGGTGTTCTGGACTTTGCCTACCTCGGCGAGGACGCCGCTCCCATTTTCACTATTCGCCTCGTCGTCTCTCTTGCCATGTTCGCCTTTATTTCTGCCTGGTTTCTATTCGGGTCGCGAATTGGCTACCACCTGATGCCTGCTATCGCTATGGCAGTCGCTGGTGGCGGAATTATCTTTATGACAATGGTGATGCCCTCGCCAAAGAATGAAACCTATTACGCCGGGATTCTTCTGGTCATTGCGTTTTTCTGCAACATGCCGTTGCTACGGTTCTATCAGGCATCGGCGGTAACGGCTGCGCTTGTGGCCGTCTACACTCTGAGCGCCCTGGTGATAAATCCCATCCCCATCTCCATTTGGGCCAATAATATATTCTTCTTCGTCTCCATGGCCCTTTGGTGTTTGTGGACCAATTACTGGCATCAGCTCTACGCGCGGCAGGACTTCTCCCACACGCGGAAACTACGAGCGGAGAGTGCTAAAAACTCCGCCTTGTTCCATGAAGCCGAAGCGGCCAATCGCGCCAAGAGTGACTTCCTGGCGGTGATGAGCCATGAGCTGCGAACACCGCTTAATGCCATCCTTGGTTTCTCTGACATTATGAAGCAGAAAATCCATGGGCCCCTTGGGTCAGATAACTACGAGGAATACCTCGACCACATTCACGGTAGTGGTTCCCACCTGCTGCACCTGATCAATGACATTCTTGACTTGTCAAAAGCTGACGCCGGCAAGCTCGAGGTCAGCGATACGCCCATCGATCTGACCTCTCTGCTGCAAGCCATTCGGGAGATGCTGAAGCCCCTTGCAGACAGCAATAAAGTTACACTTGTGCCGATCCCGCTGAACCTCCCAGTGGGTCTGAAAGCGGACGAACGGCTCGTGCGCCAGGTGCTGCTCAACCTGCTATCGAACGCCATCAAATTTACGCCCGAACACGGCACCGTGGCTGTTTCCTTCACGCGCGATGACGAGGGTGGGCTGGTCATTGCCGTCAGCGATACCGGGATTGGCATTTCAGAGGATGACCTGCCGCGGATCCTTGAGCCGTTTGTACAAGTTGAATCTTCCATGGCGCGGAAGTATGACGGCACGGGTCTTGGCCTGCCCTTAGCGCGCAAAATGATGCAGGCCCATGGCGGCGACCTGGTCTTGGAGAGTGAAGTGGGCAAGGGCACCACAGCCATCGCCACCTTCCCTGTAAGCCGCGTCATCGAAGAGGGCGTTGCGCGCGCCCTGGCCGCAGCCGGCGAATAGCAATGTATCTACGCGGCCGTTTCAGGTTTGCACACGATGAGCATGAGAATGTTGCGGGTTGAATCTTCTCGCACTTCCCACTCGCCATCAATACCGTGGGCAAGGTCTTCCATCTCTTCGCGCGAGCGATAGATCAAGGTCCAATCGGACAAGCATTCCGCCCGCCAGCGACCGTTGTCTGGAAGATCCTGCACATTGGCAACAACCAAACGCCCTCCGGGCTTCAGCCGTCTATACAAGGCATGACAGAACCTTTTGGCCCGCGGCTGCTTCAGGTAATCAAGAATACCGAGGGAATAGATAATGTCCTGCGGCGGCAAAGTGGGGTCAATGCGGCGGGGATCAACCAAGCGTTGGAAGCCGGTTTGCAAGCAATTCAGCGACACTACGCCATTGTGCCGCATGGTTTCTGGATAGATCCTCTCAAAAGAGGCATCCAGCGCGCGATCATCCTGATCAATCAACGTGAATTCCGCCGGGCGCGATACAGGCCCCAGCAAGGCTTGCCTGATTTCCTCCGACGCGCCACAACCAATGGAGATTACCTGCAATGGGTCACTCACGTCATGGCGCGCCAATTCTTTGGATAAAATATCTCGCATCATGACCATGCGGGTGCGTACGCATTCCAGCGACGCCAGACCAAGCCGGTGGAGCAAACGACCATAGAGCGACGCCCCCGCATCGCGCGAGCGGTATATGTAATCAAGAATGCCAAAATCACCGGGATAGCCGAGCGGCTTGTTGTAGGCCCGCTCCCAAATCGGACCGACGCAAAACTCCGGGGTTACGACCCGTTCCGCATAACGCTTGAGTTCGCGCATGGTCATGTCATCGTCAGCCACGCGCGCAAGGATCTGATCAATCTCGTTGCAAAGCGCCATCCAGGCGGGCGTAAGCTCTTTTTCAACGGCATCAAGAAGAAGATGCTCCTCGCCGCTGTTCTCCAGCTCAACTTTGTCCAAGAAGGGCTTGCAGGAGCGCACCATATCCAGGGCGTCGGCGCAGGCGCGGCGAAAGTCAGTGGGAACAATGTCCATGGCCCTGGAAAATCCGGGCACAAGTTCACGCGCAATGAGGTGCTGGCGATGGGCATCACACAGGCGCGCAATGTCAATATAACCGCCCTCAAGTTTGAGCCCGAGCTGAGTTGCCTCACCATGGGGGGCGCTGCGCACAATCCGCGCTTCACTTCGAAAAATCTTACTGGTGCCACAGACAAGTTCAATTGTTGTCGCCACGCCAACGTTTAGCGCATTGTCATTGGCGGACAGTACCGCCAATCCGGTCATGGAGAGATCGTCGAGTTCAAACTCACCGCCGAGCATATGAACTTTTGGGCTCTCCAATGGAAATAGCACCGTCGAGGTAAATCGCGGTGATCGATACTGCACGCGCCGGTGGCTGGCGCCTTGAAGTTCTTCGTACGCCCTAAAATTTACTCGGTTCACAATTGCCCCCAGGAAAATAAAATAGCTTACCCGCAATGGTTGGAGTGTCGAGTTGTTAACCAATCACTAACGCAAATTAAGGCAATTAGTGTATCCGAAACGTTAATTTATACAGGCAATATGACGCTTCGTGGGGGTATAGCAAAACCGTGAGTGGCAAGAAAAAGCGTAGCGGCCATCACTGGGTGTGGTTTTGGTTGGCCATTCTCCCAACGATTGTATTGGCGATGGGCGTTGTAAATCTGCGCGTCTCCGCTGAGACCCGCGTGCTCGCCGGTCCAGAAAACCCCGTGCGCCTTGATCTTGAAGCTTTTGAGGCCCGTTTCGCCCAAAACAATAACCTGTTGTTCGTGGTCGACCCCGGCTCAACCGGCGTGTTCACCGCCGAGGCCTTGGCTGCCATTGATGACATCACTGATCGCGCTTGGCGGCTGCCGCATGTCAGCCGGGTGGATTCCCTTACCAATTTTCCGTTGATTATCAGCACAAACGATGAATTTGGTGTTGTGCCCTTGGCCGTCGATGGCTTGCCGCAAACAGCCCGTGCCTTAGCCCATGCCCAGGAACAAATTCTCGCCGAGCCCTGGTTGTCCGGGCTGCTGGTCGATCAGGAAGGACGCTATACCGGGATCAATGCGCTTTTCATTATTCCCCCGGAGGCCACGGCGGAAATTGCTGAGATCATGGCGGGGGTGGACGATCTTCTGCTAAATATTGAAGCGGAGCACCCCGGCGTTTCGATATATGTCACCGGCAACATTGCTCTTATGAACGCATTTGCAGAAAGCGCTCATAGAGACATATCAGGCCTCATCCCGTTGGCCTTCCTGTTCGTCGCTCTTATCGCCTTGATCTTCCTACGTGACCTGAAGTTGTTTGGTATCCTGACGGTCTATTTAGCGCTTTGCTGTGTGGGGGCGATGGGCGCTGCGGGATGGGTTGGGCATATTCTAAATCCCGCAACTGTGGCCGCCCCTATCATCATCATGACGTTAGGGCTGGCGAGTATTATCCACCTCATGAGCGGCGTGCAGATGGCACGCGCGCGGACAGACACGACATCGGAGGCCGTCGACATAGCGCTCGATGAGACGCGCAACGCTATCATCATCACCATATTGACCACCATGCTGGGCTTTTTGTGCATGAACTTTGCCGCCTCACCGCCTTTGCGGTTTTTAGGCAATACCGTCGCTGTTGGGCTGGCGATCGCTCTGGTGCTGGCGTTATACGCTATCCCCCCGGTTTTGCGCCGCCTTAACATTAAACCGCGAACCATTCCCGCAGCGTTACTTACCCGCGTGTTTGAGATCATTGATCGCCGGCGCGCCCTGGTGCTGTTATTCACCATTGGTTTGGCCACCTTTGCCGTGACCGGCGCGTTCAACATCCGCGCTGACGACGATTTCATCCGCTACTTCGATAAAGGGTTTGAATATCGCCAGGCCTCAGACTTCGCCGAGGATAACCTAACGGGGCTTAACCTGCTGGAGTTCGCGTTTGAGAGCGGTGAAAGCAATGGTATCAATGACCCGGCTTATTTTGCCCGTTTAGACAATTTCACAAATTGGCTGCGCGAGCAGCCTGGCGTGGAACATGTCACCTCCATGAGCGACAAGATGATGCAGCTTAATGTGGCGCTGACCCCTGGTGCCAGCCCGGGTTCGCTGCCGCAATCTCGTGATACCATTGCACAATACCTATTGCTCTATGAACTCAGCCTTCCTGCAGGGAACGATATCGCCGACCGCCTTGACGCGGATCGACAGGCAACGCGGGTCACCGTGTCCCTACGCCACGTTACATCCGCTGACATTCGCGAGTTCAATTATCGTGCTCGCGTTTGGTTGGCGGCGAACAACCCCGTTTCG